>JAXHLH010000014.1:0-282838 GCA_034522415.1 Woeseiaceae bacterium | reverse complement strand
GACGATCCAGGTGACTTCGTTCCGCACGTAGGGCCGCAGGATGGCGGCCGCGTACTCCGCGTGATTGGCGGGCGCGAGCACGTCGCCGATATCGTGCAGCAGCGCGCCGAGGATCATCTCGTCGTCCGCGCCGTCCGCCTCGGCACGGCTCGCCGTCTGCAGGGAGTGCTCCAGCCGGGTTACCCGGTAACCGGCAAGGGTGTCGTCGAGAGCGCGGAGGGCATCCAGGATGCGCGCCGGGAGCGCAGCGATGTACTCGCGTTCGAGGCCTTCAAGGAACTCGTAGTCGGCGCGCGTGCCGTCTTTCATCTGCCGGAAAGGACACCGTTTTCATGACGTCTCCGTGTTGCGTGAGCGGGCGGCGAGCCGCCGTGACAACGCCCGGTAGCGGCTGCGCGGTTCGTCGATGTCGATGTAACAGCCCTGCAGGTGCCGCAGGCCTTCGCCGGCGTCGAACGCCGTGCGGCCGTGCACCAGGCGGCAGTTGTCGAACAGCAGTAATTCGCCTGCTTGCAACGCAAAGCGCAGCTCCAGCCGCGGATCGGCCAGCAGCGTGCCCAGCCGCTGCCTCAGGCGGTGGAATTCGCGTTGCCCGGCCTCGTCGAAGAGTGGCATGTAGTCGAGACGCGGACTGTAATGCACGCCGGTCATCTCGCCCAGCGCGTTGCGGCGAATGATGGGCCGCCGCTCGATCATGTCCTCGTCGGCGTCGATGAAACGGAAACGCACCGGCGTCGTCGCGAGGCGCTCGAACCCGTCGGGGTCCTCGGCCGCCAGCAACTGCCCTGCCGCGAGGCTGTCCGCGAGTGTCGACAGGCCACCGCGCGTCTCGTTGGCCAGGCAATGCAGCACCTGGATGCCCGGCACCGGGTCCCGGTAGGGATTGTCGGTATGCGGGGCCAGCGCGGCACTGCCGTAGGCGAGGTCGTTGGCCACCGGGCGGGAATATACCTCGAAGTACCGGCCGAAATTCGTGTGCCGCGTGTGGCCGAAGGTCTCCGCCACCTCGAGGATACGCTCCCGGTCCGTGGGCACGTTGCGCAGGATCAGGAACCCGCGCTCGAGAAATGCGCCGAGCGCCGCGTGCAGCATTTCGTCCCTGGCCAGTGCCGGCCAGTCGAACGTGACCTCGCCACGGTCGAGTTCTGCGTTCCAGGGGCGCATCGCCGGCACGCGATCCAGCGGATCGAAATCCTCCGCCAGCACGTCCGTGTCGTAGCAGCCGCGGTATCCGTCGCTGAACGTCAGCCAGAGGCCGCCCGCCTCGTCCGCTTCGGCGCCGGTCAGGGCGAGGTCTTCCGGCAGTTCGTGCGGATTGAACAGGCGCTGTTGGGTTTGCGGGTCGACGTGCGCCGCATCCTGGCAGCGTTCACGCAACCACAAGGCCGGCAATGCAAACGCCTCGCCGCCGGACTGCACCGTGACGCGCGGGATCTCCGGCTCGATTTGAAACTTCACTTCGTTCATGGGCCATGGCGGCTACGCTGGCGTACAGGTTCCCGTCAATGACGCCGCCGGCGACCGCTGCGCGCGCGACGGCCCTTGGGCTCGACCCTGGCCGGCGTCTCCGCGGGCGGCAGCTCCGGCAGCGTGTCCTGTTCGTCAAGCCCGTCGATGATCAGCTCGCGCATCGCCGTATCGATCGCGGCGTCGGTCTCGATCGGCTGGTACGCCGCCAGGCGCTGCTCGACTTCTTCCGTCGCCCGCTGTGTCAACTCCTTCGAGCCCGACTTCTGCCAGTCCTCGCGGTTCGTGCGATCGAAGACCTGGCCGGTCAGGTAGAGTTCTTTGGGCCAGTGTTTGAGCGTGTGTTCGCTCGTAATCAGGTGGTCGTCGCGCTGCAGGTCGGCGACGACATCGGTTGCCGGCAGGTCGTCGAGCACCTCGATCGGGCGGACGAAATGCAGCGACTGGCCGCAGATCTCGTTGTCGAAGACGAGCTTCGGCAGGCTGAAGGTCAGTACGAAGTCGAGCATGCCGGGTCCCGACACGGAGTTGATCCCCGCCAGCGCCGCCAGCAAGGCACTGGAGAAACTCTCGCCGCCGGCCTGCGCGTCCAGGAGCTTGCCGTCGGACAATGCCATGTACGCCTGCGACGGCAGGCCGAGGTGTTTCGCGATCGCGGCGTAGGCCACGTTAAGGTGCTGCGCCTCGATGGCAGCCATCGGCGAGCTCGCCGCCTTCATGTGGAACGTCGCCGGCGCGCCGCCGAACAGCACCGGCGTGCCCGGCCGCACGATCTGCGCCATCGTGATGCCGGTGAGTACGTCGACGCAATGGAACACCAGCGCGCCGACCAGCGTTACCGGCGCGATGAGACCCATCAACGTCACCGGCACGATCTCGACCGGGATGCCGGCGTCGACGCAATCGAGCAGGTTCTGGCAGGAGTCCTCGCCGTAGCGGAAGTTGCCCGTCGCGGTAATGGTGAAGATCGACATCGGCTTGGCGATGAGGTCTTCGTGATTCTCGCGGAACATCTCCAGCATCCGGACCATCCGCGGCACGCCATGCTCGCTGAAGGCGCCGGTGACGACGGGCTTTTTGGATGTCGTCAGCGTCATGTACAGGCGCCAGGCATCCGACATCTGTGACTCGATGTCCTTGTTGGTGGAAAAAGCCGTCGCCAGGTAGGCGATGTGTTCCAGGCCGTCGCACACGCGGGCGTACTCGATGAAGTCGGTCGAGTCGGCCAGGCGCGTCTCGCCGCTGCGGTGATCCAGGATCTTGAGGCCGCTGGACCCCGGCACGTAATGCACGTTGTAGCCGCCGATCTCGGTGTAGGGTTCGCCGTCGCGATTGAACAGCGTAAACGACGACGGCGCGTCGGCGATCGCCTTGTCGATGACGTCCGGCGGAAACAGGATGCGCTTGCCGTCGGCATCGGTCTTGAGGCCATGGTCCAACAGCCGCTGCTTCATCTCCGCGCCGCGGATCTCCATGCCCACCTCCGCCATCAGGCGTTTTGCCTCGGCGAGGATATTGTTCATCATGTCTTCGCTAAGAATATTCAGCGTGGGACGCATTGGATTTCTCCCCCGACCGGCGTCGGTCGATATCTGGTTTCGTGGTCGATCGGCTCATCTATGAAGCTGAAGTCGCGATCTCTTTCTTGCGTTTCTCGACGTAAGCGACCAGCGCTTCCTCGATGGCCGGATCGATACCCGGCTTCTGGTATTCCGCGAGCAACTTCTTCCAGATGGCGTTGGCCCGCACCGCGGCGTCCATGCTGCCGCCTTCCTGCCAGACTTCGAAATTCTGGCGATCGGACAGTATCGGTGCGTAGAAAGCGTGCTCGTATCTTGCCAGCGTATGTTCGGTGCCGAAGTGATGCCCGCCGGGCGGCACGCCCGCAATGGCGTCCAGCGCCATCTCGTCGTCGTTGCAGAGGATCGGCTTCATCCACTCCGTCATCATCTGCAGCATCTCTGCATCCACGATCAGCTTCTCGAAGGATGCGGTGAGTCCGCCTTCCAGCCAGCCGGCCGCGTGGTTGACCAGGTTGGCATGGCCCATCATGGCGCCCCACAGCGACATCTCGCTTTCATAGGCGGCCTGGGCATCGACACAGTTCGACGAGGTCGTGTTGCTGGAGCGGAACGGGATGCCGAGCCGGCGCGCGATCTGCCCGCTGGCAAACGCCATCTTCGTGTACTCCGGCGTGCCGAGCGCCGGCGCACCGCTCTGCATGTCCACGTTCGATGCGAACGCGCCGTACATGACCGGCGCGCCCGGCCGCACAATCTGCGCCAGCGTGGCGACCGCCAGTACCTCTG
The DNA here is from genome assembly GCA_034522415.1 of Woeseiaceae bacterium. Classification (GTDB taxonomy): domain Bacteria; phylum Pseudomonadota; class Gammaproteobacteria; order Steroidobacterales; family Woeseiaceae; genus Woeseia. Next base: position 279,062 of record JAXHLH010000014.1, on the reverse strand, counting down.
CCGTCTGTTGCGCCAGCGTGCCGGCCAGCGTGGCCGGGCTCATGGAGCCCGCCAGCGTGAACGGCGTGATGCAGTTCACCTGCATCGCTTCGGCCAGCTCGATCGTCGCTTCCGTCATCGGTATGTCGAGCTGCATCGGCGAGTTGGTATTAATGATGGCGAGTACCGCCGGCTCGCATTCCAGGCCGGCGCGGTCGGTGCCGAGCGCAATGCTCGTCATTTCCAGGCAATCGAGGGTTCGCATCCGCCCGAGGGCATAACCTTGCGCGTTCTTGTCGAGGAGCGTCAGTTGCGCGAGGTACAGGTCGAGATGGCGCGATTCCGGCGGCAGGTCCATCGCCTCGAATGCACTGCCGCCTTCCTGGTGAATGATGTTGAGGCTTTGCACGACCTTGAAGTAGTCGCACAGGTCCTCGAAGGTACCGGGGCGGCGACCCCGGTCGAGGTCATTGACAAACGCCGGGCCGCCGACCGAGCCGAAAACCATGTGGTTGCCGCCAATAATAAGGTCGTGCGCCGGGTTGCGCGCCCGCAGCGTGAATTCCGCAGGCGCCTGCGCTATCTTTTCCAGTACGAGGTCGCGATCGAAGCGCACCATGTCGTCGCCGTCGCGGACATCCGCGCCGCCATTTTTCAGCCGCCGCAGGCTGTCCTTCTCGAGAAACCGGAACCCCTTGGTTTCCAGTATCGACAACGCTGCATTCAGGATCGACTCGACCTGGTCCTCGCTCAGGACCTCGATTGGCGGGTACGGGTTGCGCACGCGCTGCCAGGGAAGCTGGCGAACCGCGGCCACGACGCGCTTCTCACGATGCCGTCTACGGGTCATGCCAATGCCTCTATGGCGTCGCAGCGCCAGCGCTCGGTCGCCTCGACCTGGTTAAAGCAAAACAGATGATAGCCGATCACGTCATTGGCGGGGTCGGCGGCACAGGGGGCGATCTGCTGCAGCAGTTCGTCCGGCCGGTAGATCGTCGAACGCATCATCCGCATTGCGGCTCGCGGGCTGCGGCGCAGGAATCGCAGGGAGTCCCCGACGCCGATGCGCATCGAGGTCTTCAGCAGGTGGTTGCGTTCGATCACCCCCGGCAGGCCGATCCAGGCCGGCAGGGACACACCGGCCGCGCGCATGTCGCCCAGCCACGCCGCGAGTACATCGGCGTCGAAGCACATCTGCGTCACCATGTAGTTGGCGTACTGCTGTTTCTTCAGCAATTCGCTTTGCAGCGTGGCGGCGTCGACGGCCGGGTGGCCTTCGGGGTGCGCCCCGACACCGATCCAGGCTAGCGCGTGCTCAAACCGGTCGATCGCCTGCAGCAACTCGAGCGCCGTGCGGAATTCGCCGAGCGGCTCCTGCCGGTCGCCGCCCGGCACGAACAGGCTTTCGATGCCGAGATCGGCGAGCCGGGCCATGATCTCGTTCAGGTGTGCCCGGTCGCGCACGTTACGCGCGGCGATGTGCGGGACGACCTTGTAGCCGCGCCCGACGAGTTCCGCGGTCAGTGCCAGGGTCTCGTCGACGCCCTTGGTCGGTGAACAGGTGACGGCAACGTAGGCGTTCTCCTCGAGTGCCGCCAGTTTGTCGACGATACCCGGCGTCGGGAAGATCTCCATGTAGGCTTCATGAAGATGATGCGCGAGCGTCCCGTTGACGGAATTGTCGGCTTGTACGCTCATCGGCGACGACCCCGGCCGCGGCGACGCTGGCGTTGCGCCGGTGCCGATCGCTGCGGCAGTTCGACGACACGGCCCAGTTCCGTGAACGGGTCGCTGCCGTGTGGAATTGACATTGCCGCGACGAAGTGTTCCTGGAACCGCGGTTCGACCGCGGTTTCGATCTTTTCGACGGCACGCGTCTGCTGCTGGATCCGCCGTCTCGCCGCCTTGTTCAGAAGAGCGATCCGGGCGCCGGTGCCGGCGGCATTGCCGGCCGACGAGACCTGCTCGAGTTTACAGTCGGGAATCATGCCGAGAACCATCGCGTACTTGACGTCGATATGCGCGCCGAAGGCGCCGGCCAGGCGGATGCGATCGACCCGGTCGACACCCAGCTTTTCCATGAGCAGTCGGGCGCCCGCGTATAACGCGGCCTTGGCAAGCTGTATGGCACGCACGTCGTTCTGCTGGATCGTGATTTCCGGCGAGGCGTCGCTCAGCACGTAGGACCAGGTACGCTCCTCGCCCCGGATGCGCGGCGATCGCGCGGCGCAATCGCCGTCGATCGTGCCGTCGGAGCGGATGACGCCGGCGAGAAAAAGCTCCGCGACGACTTCGATGATGCCGGAGCCGCAGATGCCGGTGACGCCGGAGGCCGGTATTTGCGCGGCAAAGTCCGGGTCGTCGGACCACAGGTCGCAGCCGATGATGCGATACCGTGGCTCCAGCGTTTCCGGGTCGATGCGGACGCGTTCTATCGCGCCCGGCGCCGCGCGCTGGCCGGCGCTGATCTGGGCGCCTTCGAACGCCGGCCCCGTCGGGCTCGACGCGGCCAGCAGGCGATCGCGGTTGCCGAGCAGAATTTCCGCGTTCGTGCCGACGTCGACGATCAGGCTGATCTCGTCCCGTTCGTAGGGCGCCTCCGCGAGCAGCACGCCCGCCGTGTCCGCGCCCACGTGACCGGCGATGCAGGGCAGCGTATACGCGTATCCGCCGGGCGCGATGTCGATGCCGATCTCGCGGGCCGGAACGGAAACCGCCGCATCGGTGGTCAGCGCGAACGGCGCCGTGCCGAGCTCGACCGGGTTCAGGCCGAGCAGCAGGTGCATCATAATCGGGTTGCCAACGACCGTGATCTCGACGATCTCGTCGGCCTCGAGATTGCCGGCCGCGGCAACCTCGGCGATGAGTTCGTTGATTGCCTGCCGCACGGCCGCGGTCAGCTCGGCGTCGCCGCCGGGATTCATCATCACGTAGGAGACGCGGCTCATCAGGTCTTCGCCGAAGCGAATCTGCGGATTCATGCGGCCGGCACTCGCCAGGACTTCGCCGGTCATGAGGTTGCAGAGGTTGGCCGCGATGGTCGTCGAGCCGACGTCGATCGCGACACCGTGCAGGCGGTCCCGGAAACCGGGCCACACGGCGACGATCTCGCTGTTATCGCGGATCGCCGCGGTGACCTTCCAGTCGCCCTCGCGGAGCGCGCTCTGCAGCCTCTGCAGGACGGGCATGCCGGCATGCAGTGCATGCATCTGCCAGTCGCGCGCGAGACTGGCGGTGAGCCGCTCGAGATCGCCGCTGGGGCGATGCATGTCCGGCTCGTCGACGACGACGTAACAGGCGTGGGTGACGGGATCGATCTCGATGTCGCGGGCTTCGTGCGCCTTGCGCACCACCTGGCGATGTACCTGGCTCTCGGCCGGCACGTCGATCGCGATGTCGCCCTGCAGTGTCGCCTGGCAGCCCAGCCGGCGCCCGGCCGCCAGGCCGCGACGTTCCCTGAACCGCGCTTCGGCCTCGCCGGTCGGCGACAGGTTCGTGGCGCGCGACACGATGCCGTGCTTCGACAACTCGCCCTCGGCCACCGTGACCTGGCAACGCCCGCAGATTGCCCGGCCGCCACAGACGGTATCGAGATCGACGCCCAGCGTGCGGGCCGCCTGCAATACCGATGTGCCGGCGGGAAAGCGTCCCCGGCGGCCGGACGGCGAGAAGACGATCAGCGGGTTGGTGTCTTTCGTGGATGGCATGTCATTCAGGTCGATTCGTCCTGCGCCGCCCGCCGCGCCGGCGACCGCGCGTTTCGGTGCCGGTGGCGTCCGGATCGCGATACGCCCGGATCCAGTTGGCACATTCCGGATCGTGGCCCATGATGACATCGGCACCGCGGACTGCCTGCATCAGGTCCGCGTGCAGCGGATTGGTGATGGCGGACGTCATGCCGCCGCCAATGGCCAGGCTGATGAACGCGGCGTTCAGGCCGTTGCGGTTCGGCAGCCCGAAGCTCAGGTTCGACGCGCCGCAGGTGGTGTTGACCTTCAGTTCCGAGCGCAGGCGCCGGACCAGTTCGATGACCTGCCGGCCCGCGGTGTTGATGGCGCCGACGGGCATCACGAGCGGGTCGACCACGATGTCGGAGGTCGGAATGCCGTGATCCAGCGCGCGTTCGACGATTTTCTTCGCCACGTCGAAGCGCACGTTGATGTCCTCGGAAATGCCGGTGTCGTCGTTGGAAATGGCGACGACGGCGCAGCCGTATTTCCTGACCAGCGGCAGCACCCGCTCGAGCCGTTCGTCCTCGCCCGTCACCGAGTTGAGCAGCGGTTTGCCCTCGTAGGCCGCGAGGCCCGCCTCGAGCGCTTCGACGATCGAGGAATCGATGCACAGCGGCACGTCCGTGATCGACTGGATGAGCCTGATGCAGTCCGCGAGAATCGCCGGCTCGTCGGCGAGCGGAATTCCGGCGTTGACGTCCAGGATGCGCGCACCGGCCGCAACCTGGGCGAGCGCATCGGCCTCGACGCGGCTGTAGTCGCCGGCTTTCATCTCCTCGGCCAGTTGCTTGCGGCCGGTCGGGTTGATGCGTTCGCCGATGACGACAAAGGGCCGCTCGAATCCGATGGCGACCTCTTTTGTTTTCGAGCTGATTACGGTATCGGTCATGAAATTCTCGGCAGGTCGGGTGGCTGGGTGGCGCGGCCCGGCGGGCTGCGCGCCACGGCTTGCGTCGTGCGGTGCTGCGGACGATCAGTCGGGGATGACGCCCCCCGCCTTGATGACCGTCTCCAGGTACGCGTCGTCAAAGCGGTTTTCCAGTTCGGTGGCGCGCTCGGCGACCAGCGCCTCGAGGTCGCCCGTTACCTGCTCCGTCTCGCGCCGCCAGTCGGCGAGGTAGGCATCGCTGGAACCCCGGCCCGCCCGCATCGCGGCCCGATCGATTGCCTTGATAAAGCGCGGCGGCAACTCTTTCTTGCAGTTGCGACGGCCGTCGCGGCCCACGACCTGGGCCGGGATGTCGCGCCAGTAGATGCTGATCAGTTTTGCCATTGGATAATGTGCTCGTTCAAAACGTTGTTGACGGGTGCGAGGCCGGTAAACTGCTCTTCATAGTCGAGGCCGAGAAACGCCGCGTGCGAGCGGGCCAACCGGCTGAGGTCGTCCGACTGTGACTGGGCGAGGTACACGACGCGCCTGTAATTCCGGAAGTACTCGTCCCGCAGTTGCGGATACCGGTCGAGCCCCAGCGCGCGCACGACCAGCCGGTCGAAATGGCGCACCAGGAAGTCCGTCAGGTAGTACGTGCCGGGCTCGTCGTCGCACAGTGCCGCGAATCGTGCCGAGCCGGTGAAAAACTCGTAACAGTGTGCGCCGGGCAAACGCTCGATGCCGTATTTTGCCAGTGCCTTGTCGAGCATGCCGCCGGTGCCGCAGTCCGCGTAGCCGACGAAGATATGATCGTATTTCCGCTGGTTCTCTTCGATGATCGCGACGACCTCGGCCGGAATCTTCTCCGGCGTGTTGTGCAGTTCCGGCGGCAGGCACTGCACCCGGACGTGCGACCACTCGTTTCGCCGCGTGAGCTGCACCAGCTCTTTGGCGAGGGCGCCGCAGGCAATGAGTAGTGTGTTGGCGGCCATGAGGTCTACCTAGGAGGCGCGGCGCTCTTTGACGAGCTGCTTGGCAACCTCGACCGCCGTCGCGGCATCCCGGCAATAGGCGTCCGCGCCTATGGCCTTGCCGAAATCGTCGTTGAGCGGGGCACCGCCCACCATGACGATGTAATCGTCCCGGATGCCCTTCTCCTTCAGGCTGTCGATGACGACTTTCATGTACGGCATGGTCGTCGTAAGCAGTGCCGACATGCCGAGGATGTCCGGCCGTTCCTGTTCGAGCGCCGCGATGTAGGCATCGGCGTCGGTATTGATACCGAGGTCCACGACCTCGAAACCGGCGCCTTCCATCATCATGCCGACCAGGTTCTTGCCGATGTCGTGGATGTCGCCCTTGACCGTGCCGATGACCATCTTGCCGACGGGCTTGGCTCCGGTCTCGGCGAGCAGTGGCCGTAATATGCGCATGCCGGCCTTCATTGCATTGGCGGCAAGCAGCACTTCGGGAACGAACAGGATGCCGTCGCGAAAATCGATGCCGACGATGTTCATGCCGCCGACGAGCGCCTCGTCCAGCACCCGCGTTGCCGACCAGCCTCGCGACAACAGGATTTCCGTGCCTTCCACTATCTCATCGGCCAGGCCGTCGTAAAGATCGTCGAACATCTGTTCGACAAGTTCCTCGTCGGGCAGATCGGCCAGGACGATGTCGTCGCCAGTCTCTTCGGGTTGTGACATGCTGGAATACCTTTCCTTGTCAGCTGCGCTTCTGCCCCGGCAGATCGGCAGCATCGGTTGTCATTGTTGTTGCCGCTGTAACCAAGGTTCGGCGGCCTGAATTGCTCATACGCGCCGAAGGCACCGCGGAAGTCTAGAGTCCAACTCCTTTTCGCACCAGATGCCGTCCTACATTGTGGACCGCCAGCCCAGCCCGTGAACCTCCTCGGTTCGGGGACCCTGAGTCCCGGTTACCAGCCTGGAAGCCGCGTCCGGGGCCCGAATCAAGGGCACTGTCTCCTGGTCGTCCGTCGGTCGTCCGTGGGCTAGCAGCCTGTCGGACTTGGGCCCGATCTACTGCGACGGCGGGAAATCGGCCCGTTTCGCCGATCGTTTTCGTCAAATGGAACCACCATTCTCCTCAAACGATCGACAAAACGGACTCAATTTCCCACCGTCTCGCTACGATCGCCCAAGTCCGACAGGCTGCTGAGAATCTTCGCTGTTTCGACCCGGGATTCAAGCGAGGACCCAGACTATGTCCAATGACGACGCGGTAATGCTGGATCGGCGGCGCATCCTCCATGCGGCGCTGCTGGGCGGCGGCAGCGCCGCAGTGGCCGCCTGTTCCGCCGGCCGGGAGCCCGGCGACGCGGATTTGTGGACCGGTTTCGACGACCGTATCACGGAGCGTACGCTTGCCGAGGCCGAGAAGCTCTTCGGCATCGAATTCTCGGCAGCCGAGCGGCGGCAGATCCTGGGTGGTGCGGTCGAAGAGGGCGAGGACGGCTTCTTCGCCCGGCAGACAGCATCGCTTGAGAAACGCCGTGAACATCACCTGCCGAACTCGCTGGCGCCGGCGACGACTTTCGACCCGCGTTTGCCCGGCGTGGACTACGGATCGCAGGCGGATTCGCTGGCGCTCGCGCCACAGGATATACGGGCGATTCCCGGCGATGCCGAGAGCATCGCGTTCGCCCCGGTCAGGGAGCAGGCGCACTGGATGGCCACCGGCCAGATCTCGAGCCGGCAACTGACGGAGATCTATCTCGAGCGCATCGGCCGTTTTGGCGACTTGCTCGAATGTTTCGTGACCGTGACGCCGGACGTTGCCCGGGCCGAGGCAGACCGGGCGGACCGCGAGCGTGCGGCGGGGCGGCTGCGCGGTCCGCTGCACGGCGTTCCGTACGGCGTCAAGGACCTGCTGGATACGCGCGGCATCCGGACCTCATGGGGTGCCGAGCCTTACAAGGACCGGGTGCCGGACAGCGATGCCGCCGTCGTGCATGCGCTGCGAGAGGCGGGCGCGGTGTTGCTCGGCAAGACCACGCTCGGCGCGCTGGCCTGGGGGGACGTATGGTTCGGCGGAGAAACCCGCAACCCGTGGAACCCGAAGGAAGGGTCCTCCGGCTCCTCCGCGGGTTCGGCTTCTGCCACGGCGGCCGGGCTCTGCGCGTTCGGCATCGGCACCGAGACGCTGGGTTCCATCGTGTCGCCGTCCGACAGGACCGGGCTCGCGGGACTGCGACCCACGTTCGGCCGGGTTTCCAGGCACGGTGCGATGGCACTTTGCTGGTCGCTGGACAAGATCGGTCCCCTGTGCCGCCATGCGGAGGACACGGCAATCGTTCTCGGCGCCATCAATGGGTTCGACGCGCGCGATACCGGCTCGATCGACATGGGTTTTGCCTACGACGGCCGGGACGCCATCGCCGATATGACGATCGGCTACGTGCCGGGCTGGTTCGAGGGGGAGGACGTGAGGGAGACGGACAGGCGGGCGCTCGAGGCCATCGGCGAACTCGGCGCGACCGTCCGGGAGCTGCAACTCCCCGACCTTCCGGTCGACGAAATATCGGCGGCCGTCAACGTCGAATCCGCCGCCGCGTTCGAGGAGCTGACGCTGTCCGGACGCGACGACCTGCTCCGGCGCCAGGTGGAGAACGCGTGGCCGAACGCGTTCCGGCAGTCACGGTTTTTCTCGGCCGTGGATTACGTGCAGGCCGAGAGATTGCGCCGAATCGTCATGCAGGACATGCAGGAATTCTTCTCGCAGGTGGATGTCGTGTTCGGTCCCAGCTTCGGCACTCCCATGCTGACCGTGACCAACTTTACCGGGCAACCGAGCCTCACGATCCGCGCGGGATTCGAAGAGCTTACGCCGCGCTCACTGTTCGGCCACCCCGAGAACGACACCGACCCGACGTTGTATCGCGTTCCCCGTTCCGTGTCCCTGTGGAGCAACCTGTTCCAGGAAGGCAAGCTGGTAGCCGTCGGGCGTGCGCTCGAGGCCCGACTCGGCGTCGTGGATGAAAGACCCCCTCTTTGAGTTCGGCGGCGCTCAGCCGAGTTGTTCGTCGACCGCGCGGTCGGCGGCGTCTATGGCGCCGTCCACGTAGGCGTAGGCCTCCGAGTCCGAGTTCGCGATCGAGATCCTGCCGATCTGCGCCCGTCCGCGGATGTGCGGACCGTGATGGCGGCCGTAGTCGGTGGGTACGCCGACGCCCTCGAACTCGTAGGCATAGCCGTGCGGCCACCGGTTGATCGTGATGGCGGCGATTTCCCGCTCGGCATCGAAGCCATGGCCGCCGAGCATGCCGTCGAGGTGCGCGTAGATGTCCTGTTCGAAGTCGTCGTAACTCATCTCCAGCAGCTTTTCCCGGCCGAGACGGTATTGTTCTTTCGCGGGCAGGCCCTGCGTCGTAGGCGAGTACCAGGCCGAGATGACGACCGGATCGTCCGGATTCGCCGCGTACCGGTAGCCGCCCATGCTGACGGGAAAGTCGAGCGGCATGTACTTGAAGAAGACGTCGCCCGGCGAGTAAATCATGTGGTGCCCGGCGTCGGCGAATGCCCGCCAGTTGCGGATGGCGATATTGCCGATCACTAACGGAATCTTGGTCGCGTAGCGGATCGCCTCGACCTGGTCGTCCGGAACCTCCCTGCAAAGGTGCGGGATCATGCCGTTGTAGCAGGCAAGCACGACGTGTCGGGCGCGGGCGCGGAACATCCTGCCATGCCGGAAATAGCTGACATCCACGAACTCGCCATTCGCGCTGTGCGCAACGTCGATGGCCGTGCTGCCGAGACGAATCTGCACGTCGGCGTCGGCGCGGTCCAGCTGCGAGTAGTCGGCGCGCGCCGTCACCAGGTCCTCCATCGTGGAACCGGGTATCGCCGCCGGCAACAGGTCGCGCACCAGCGCGCGCGCCACGCTCGCGTTGCCATCGGGAAAATGATGGATATAGGGTTCCTCGCGCCCCTCGTCGTGCTGGATGCCCAGCTCCCAGGTGCCGGGAAACCAGTAATGCGCCGCCTGGAGCGCCGATTCCGCTTCCCAGCCCACCGCGATCATCGGCAGGAAGGTATCCCGCAGGATGTCCCGGACCGACGCGGGCATGCCCGCGTAGCGCTCCAGGAAATCGAGATAACTGATGTCGTTCAGGATGCGCCGTTTCGCGTCTGCCGGGTGGCCATCGAGATAATCCACGCCGCCGGCCAGCAGGCGCAGCAAGTCCGCCTGGTCCGCCTCGGCGATGGGCATCGCCGCCACGGCCTCGCGAACCGCATCGTCACTGTCCAGTTCGCCGTAAAAACCGCCGAGCGGGTTGGCCACGAGCCGGTCGACGCCGAACCGGGCGCGATCGAAGAAGATGCCGGGCTTCATCCCGCGGCGCCTGAAGTAGCCCTGGTCGAAGTAATCGTAGAAGCGTTCCGTGTGGATCCCGAGATCCAGCAGAAGCTGCTTTGCAACCCGGGAATAGCGGGCCGGGCTGTCGATCGTCTGGCTGCCGCCGTAACAAAGCAGCGTCTTGCCGTCCACGTCGAATTCGTTGCGCCTGGCGTGGCCGCCGAAATCGTCGTGATTGTCGAGTACCAGGATGCGGCTTTGCCGCGAGCGCCGGTCACGAAAAATTTCGCCGCGGACAGCCCCGAGATACCGCCGCCGACCACGACCAGGTCGTGGACCGGCCCGTCTGCTCAGCCGGTTTCGAGAATACCGTGCCGTGCCGGGCGAGCGCATGGGCGGCCTCGAACGAGCCCGGATGGCTGCCGCGCATGCCGGTAAGGGCGGGCGGGTGCCAGGCGCCCTTGTCCCGCGCCGCCTGCGCAAGAATCTCGAATGGCGCCAGCGTTGTCCCGGCGGCGAGACTTAGCGTTACGCCGTTCAGGAAGTCGCGCCGGCTGATCTCGCCTCGTGCCCGTTTCAGAACTGGTACCCGAAACGGACGCCGACGGTCCGCGGTCGGGATGGCCCGAACGTATGCTCGGCATAGATGATGATCGGATCCGGGTCGTCGTTAGAGTAGTTGCCGTCGTACCAGACCTCGTCGAACACGTTCTCGACGTACGCCCGGATGCTCCAGTCTTCCGTCCGGTAACCGACTGACAGGTCCGTCTGGTTGAGGGCCCGAATTCTCTGGTAGATGACGTCCTCATCGGGCCAGTCGCCCCGGTAGTCGTCTTCCCATGTCCACGAGAGTGCCGAAGAACTCGTTGCCGTCGCCGACGGGCCAGTTGGTATTGAGTACCGCGAAGGCCGTCCACTCGGGCGCCCAGGGGATGGAGTTCCCTTCGCAGGCGTCGATATCGCCGGTCAGTATCTCGCCGTTGCCGCAGAAAGCCTGCACGTTTGTCGCCTCGGAGTCGAACCACGAGCCACCGACGTGCAGATTGATGTTGTCGGTCAACGCCGAATTGACGTCGATCTCCACGCCCCGGCCATCGACCTGGCCCACGTTGTCGACGACAACCCGCGGGCCGACGTTGAAAATCGCCTGGAGATCCTCGTAGTCGTACAGGAACGCGTTGACGCCGAGTTGCGTGCGGCCGTCCATCAGCCGTCCCTTGTAACCGACCTCGTACGACGTCACGGTCTCCGGGCCAAAATCACCCGGTCGGTCGGTCGAGTTGTCGGCGACGCACAGGCCAAACGGCAGTGTGCAGCCGGGTCCGCCCCTGCCTTCGATATTGAAGCTGCCGAAACCGCCGGGCTTGTAGCCCGTCGTGATGCTGCCGAATATCAGGTTCGAGTCGTCCGGCCGCCAGTTGGCGACCGCGCGCCAGGTAATATCGTCCCAATCCTGCTTGTCCCGCAACGGACCATTCGGCGTCGAAAAGCCCGTTTGTACCTTGTAGGCCAGCAACGAATTTCCGGGATCGGGCAGTACTTCCTGCGAGAAATCCTTCTCATCGTAGCTGTAGCGAACGCCGAAACTGACATCGAATGAATTGCTGAACTCGTAACTCAGGTCGACGTAAGCCGAATATCCGCGATACTTGCCGATGATCCGGTTGCGATCGTTGATGAGCCCGTCCGGCGATGAGTTCCAGGTGCATGTTCCGAAGTAGTAGCTCAGGTAATAGTCGCAATAAAACGTCTGCCCGTAATACGAGTCGAGATAGTTGTAGTAGTCGAATACTTCCTGGCAACTCTGGGCGCCGCTGTAGTACCAGTAGCCCGCGCAATAGGCGTCCTCCGCCTGCTGGCCAGAAAGATCGTGTCGATGTCTTCCTCGTAGTAGGAGGCACCGGCGTACCAGGAAAGCGGGCCATCATCGTTGGAGGTCAGCCGGAATTCCTGCTCGAAGTAGTCGCCTTCCTGGTCCTGTCCGTAGTTGAAGAGGATGATCGGCGACGCGTCAAAGTCCTCCATGTACTCGTATTCGTGATCCTTGAAGCCCGTCAGGGACGTGAACGTCGCCCACTCGAAGTCGTATTCGATATTCAGCCCGAATGCCAGGATCTCGGTCCGGTCGAATGACCCGTTCGAGTTGTCGTTGTTGACGTCGCGCAGGTCCTCGGGCAGCTCGACGGGCACGCCGCCGTTCATGTTTGTGTGATGGAAATCGAAGGCGTTGCCGCGGCCGTCCGGCTGCTCGTAGCCGTCCCGGTCGCCCGGTAGACCGTGCCGGTCTGATCACGATCCTCGTATTCCATGAAGAAGTCGGCCAGCAGCCGGTCCGCCTGGTAGCGGGCTGAAAGGCGCAGTGCCTGCTTGTCGTGCGCGATGAGGTCTGGGCCGCCGGCAATATTGTCGACGTAGCCGTCCTCTTCGGAGTGATACCCCGCCAGCCGGAAGCCGAAATTCTCGCTGGTCGGGACATTGACCGCGCCCTCGAAGACGAACACGCCGCGTTCGCCGGCATCGAGCTCGACGTAGCCGTCGGTACCGGACGAGAGGTCGGGCTTGTTCGTGATGATGTTCATCGCGCCGCTGACGGAATTCCTGCCGAACAGGAAGCCCTGGGGGCCGCGCAGGACTTCTGAGCGCTGGATGTCGTAAAGGCTGGAAACCGCGGAGCCGGTACGTCCCTGGTACAACCCGTTCTTGTACAGGCTGACGGACGGGTCGCCGCCGTTGCCGAAATCGATCGTGCGGATGCCGCGCACACTGACGAAGTCGAGGAAGCTGTCCTTGCTGTTGCCGGTGATACCCGGCGTGAACGAAATCAGGTCCTTGACGTCGTTCAGGTTGATGTCGCGAATGGCCTGGCCGGACATCGCCGTGATGGCCAGCGGCACGTCCATGACCGACTCCGCCCGCTTGGTGGCGGTGACGGTGATTTCTTCCAGCGCGCGTTCCTGGTCCTGCGCGACGGCCGCCGTCGGGCCGATACCGGCCACGAGCGCGATCGATATGGCCTGGGCCAGTGCGCTCCGCTCGGGATGGACGGTGCTGGCACCGGGTGTCCTGTTGCCGGAAACGAAAGGCTTGTGTGGTGCTGCTTTTCTGACGCTCATGATTCTCCCCCGAAAAGCGGTGGCGGGTTGCCGGAACCGTCTTGCCTACTATGATTACGTTACGCCGCGCCGGTAACAAGGGAATCCGCGCCTATAGGCAATAAAATCGCCCCCGAACTTGATAACCGGCGGTTATAAGGCGGGTCCGGTCGGCACGCCGTGGTCTTCCAGCGTGCGCCGGAGCGGTGCCAGCTGCTCTCCGTAACGACGCCAGCGATCGATGGATCGCGTGTGGGCCGGCTGCCGCACCTGCACGGCGCTGGCGGTCGTCACGGCGGCGCTCTGCCGGTGAAACTCGAGGCATGCGTTTTCCCAGGGCAGGCCCAGAAACTCGATCAGGGCCCGCGCGTTCGGCTCGATGTCGCGCGCCGTGTCCTCGTACGAGATATCGAGGAAACGCCCCGGGAAGCGCTCGCGCCACGTGGCCATCAGGTGGTAGTAGCGCGCGTGATGACGCGCCATCTCGGCCTGGTCATAGGAATGCGGGTAGGCATCGGCAAACAGCTGCTTGAAACTCGCGAAGCAGGCATCCATCGGGTTGCGCGTCAGGTGGACGATCCTGGCCCGCGGCAGCGCCTTCAGGATCAGCGGTATATAGAGATAATTCGGCGGCAGCTTGTCGACGAACCGCGGCAGCTCGCCACGCATCTTCGCGGTCGTCGTCATGTAAGCGCGCCCCAGCTTGTCGCCGTCGACATCGGCGGCGAGCGTAGCGAGCTTCGCGGAGTGGCGCTTCGGCTCGCGGTAGTCGGCAAGCCGGCGGACGCTGTGGCCGAACTGCTTCAGTTCGCCTGCCGAGTGCACCTGCGAATGGCTCGTGATGATCCGTTCGACCAGCGTCGTGCCGGTGCGCGGTTGCCCGACGACGAATATCGGCGACGGGTCGGCGTGGCCCGCGCCGCCCTGTTGTAGCCACTCGGCGGTGAACACGCGGGTGAACGCCTCGAACATCTCGATTTCCGCGGGCTCGTCGTAGTCGACGGTGCGGCGGCGCGCTGCCGCACCGCGCGCAAAGGCGTCGAATGCCTCGTCCCAGCGCTCGAGATCCTCGAGCTCCTTGCCGAGTCCGTAGTAGAGGAAAGCCAGTGCCCGCGGGTTGCGGTCGTCCCGGCGAAGCAATTGCCGCAGTTCCGCAACGTGCGTGTCGTCCGTCGCCTTGCGGAGATTCGACAGGATCCAGTGGGCGTTGGGGTTCTCCGGGCTGAGGCGCAGGACCTTGCGCAGCACGGCCTCCGCGTCGTCGAGCTTGCCGAGGAACATGCGGCTGTTGGCCTGGTTGACCAGGAAGGCCACGTTGTCGGGCGCCTTGCGAACGGCCCGGTTGATCCATTTCGCCGCCTCGTCCTGGTCGCCGAGCAGGCCGTGGATGGAACCGACCAGGTCGAGCACGACCGGGTTGCCGTCGTGGTGTTCGACCGCGCGCGTCAGCGCGGCGTCCGCCCGCAGTGGCTGGCCGGCAACCAGGAACAGGCGCGCCAGGTTGGCCCAGGCCGCGCCGTGATCCTCCTTCAGTTTCGTGACGGAGCCAAAGGCACTGACGGCCGTGCCGTGGTCCTTGAGTTCCAGCGCGACGAGGCCGACGAGGAAATGCGCCTCGACGAGATCGGGCTTGGCGCCGAGCAGCCGGCGGCAGCACGCCGAGGCCTCCTCGAGCCGCCCGGCCGAGAGATGGGCGAAACCCTCCCGAAGGGTATCCTGCATCCACGCGGCGGGTTTCACTGATGGGGTCCCGGAGATCATCGCCCGGCAAGATTACCAGAGCGCAGCGCTGCCCGGCGTATAGGCACGGAAGCCGGGCCGTGGCGGTTTGATTAGTTTGAGCCTTGCGACGTCCGCAACCCTGCTGGAAGGCAAGCTGCTCTTGGTCGACTACGATTCCATTATCATCGGCGCAGGTCATAACGGGCTCGTGTGCGCCGCGTACCTCGCGAAGAGCGGGCAGCGGGTACTCGTACTCGAGGCGGCCGACCGGCCCGGCGGCCTAGCGGCAAATCGCGACCTCGGCGACGGCTTTCAAGTGCCGATCGCCCACACGATGCGTCCCTTTCCCGCGCCAATCAGCCGGGATCTCGAACTCGCACGACACGGCTACCGGCCCGCCACGACGTCACTGCCGACCGTCGGATTCGGGCGTGACGGCGAGCCCGTCGTCCTGCGCGGCGATTCAGCCGGCGGCGTCGGCGAGGCGGACGCCGCGGCCTGCGAGAAACTGACGGGCATCCTGGGCCGCTTCGCCACCGCGCTGGCGCCGTTCTGGCTCAAGACGATGCCGCGGCTCGGCAACACGGGTTTTGGCGAGGCCATGACGTTCGGCCAGCTGGGCCTGAACCTGCGGCGGATGGGCAAGGCGAACTTCTACGAGTTCCTGCGCATGGCATCGCTGCCCGTGCGGGACCTCATGGATGAGACCTTCGACAACGACACGCTGAAGGCGACCCTGGCCTGGGACGGCCTCATCGGCAGCAAGATGGCGCCGCGCTCGCCAAACGGCGCCGTGCTCGCCATGCTCTATCGTCGCGCCGGGAACGCGGCGGGCCAGCACGACCTGCCGGAGGGCGGCGCCGGCGCGCTGGTCGATGCGCTCGCTGCGGCCGTCACGGCGGCGGGCGGCGAGATTCGCTGCGGCACGCCGGTCCGGCGGGTGCTGACGGAACAGGCCGGCGATGCGGGCCTGGCCGCGAATGGCGTGGAGCTCGAGAGCGGTGACGTCATCACCGCCGGGCGCGTCGTTTCCTCGGCGGATCCGAAGACGACGTTCCTCGACCTCGTCGGCGTGCAAACCCTGGACATCGGCTTCGCGAACCGGATCCGCCGCCTGCGCAGCGACGGCTACGTCGGCAAGTTGCATCTCGCGCTGGACGCTGCCCCGGAATTCACCGGATTCGAGAGTGCCGACGGCCGCATGATCATCGCGCCGGACATGGATGCGATCGAGTTCGCGTTCGATGACGCGAAATACGGTGAACTGCCGGCCGAGCCGGTCATGGAGGTGGTCGTACCTTCCCTGCACGACGCGTCGCTTGCGCCGGAAGGCAGGCACGTGCTGTCGGCGCACGTCATGTACGTGCCGTATCGCCTGAAAGGCGGCTGGACGGACGACGCGCGGACGACGATCCGCGACCGGGCGATCGAGGCAATCGCGAGGCATGCGCCGCGGCTGCGCGAGCAGGTCGTCCATGCTGAGTTCCTCGCGCCGGCCGACCTCGAGCGCGACTATCGCGTGACCGGCGGTCACTGGCACCACACCGAGTTCGCGATCGACCAGATGCTCATGATGCGGCCGACGTACGAGGCCGCGCAGTACCGGACACCGATACCGGGGCTCATGCTGTGCGGCGCCGGCTGTCATCCCGGCGGCGACCTGACCGGTGCCGCCGGACACAACGCCGCGCGGGAGCTGTTGCGATGAGCCGCTACGACGCCATCGTCATCGGCGCCGGCCACAACGGGCTGACCAACGCCGCCTACCTCGCCAAGGCCGGCCTGAAGACCCTGGTCGTCGAGAAGAACGACTACATAGGCGGCGCTGCGGTGTCACGCGAACTGCACGACGGCTGGACTTACTCCAACTGTTCCTACGTGTGCAGCATGATGCGGCAGGCAATACACCGGGACCTGGACCTCGCCCGGCACGGCCTGATCCTCGTGCCGTATCTCGGTACCGTCAATTTCGGCGACGGCGACGAACGGCTGATCGCGTACCACGACGAGTCGGCCGCGTACCTGGAGCTGAAACGACACTCGCCGCACGATGCGGACGCGATGTTTCGCTTCCAGGCCGACCTGACCCGCTATTCGCAGCTGATACGCAAAACGCTGCTGCGTACGCCACCGGACCCGGCATCGTTTCGGCCCCGCGACATCGGCGAGTTTCTGTGGCTGGCGAAGAAATTCAAGGCGCTCGGCGAGAAGGAGATCTACGAGTACATCCGTTTTTTCACGATCAGCGCGGCGGATTTTCTGGACGACTACTTCGAGAACGACCTGATCAAGGCCGCGATGGCCAGCCCCGGGATCATCGGTACCGCACTTGGCGCCTATTCGCCCGGCTCCGCCTACATACTGCTGCATCATGTCATGGGCGACGTCGACGGCAACATCGGTGCCTGGGGCCTGGCGCGCGGCGGCATGGGCGCGATCTCGAAATCCATCGCCAGTGCTCTGGAGGCACACGGCGGCGAAATCCGCACCAACGCCGGCGTCGAACAGGTGCGGGTTCGCGACGGCAAGGCGACGGGTGTCGTCCTCGAGAACGGCGACGAGCTCGACGCGCGTATCGTCGTGTCCAACCTGGACGCGAAACGTACCTTCACCCGCATCGTGGACCGGAAGGACCTGCCGGAGGGCATCTACGAGAAGGCGTGCAATTTCAAGATTCGCGGTTCGTCGGGCAAGGTCAATATCGCGTTGTCCGGGCTGCCGAAATTCACCGGCCTGCCCGACAATCGCTATGCTAACCGCGGCGGCCAGACATTCAGCGGCTCACTCGAGACGATGGAGCGGGCGTACGATTGCTGGAAGCGCGGGCGCTGGTCCGACGACCCGTTCATCGAATCCATCATTCCGTCCGCGTGGGACCCGACCGTTGCGCCGCCGGGTAAGCACTGGATGTCCAATTTCATCCAGTACTGTCCGCCGACGCTGGCCGACGGGCCGTGGACACCTGAAAAACGCGATGCCTTCGGCGCGACCGTCATCGACAAGATCGAGCGATACAGTCCGGGTTTTCGGGACCTGATCGTCCACATGGAGGTACGCACGCCGCACGAGATCGAAAACGAGATCGGCCTGACCGAAGGCAACATCTTCCAGGGCGAGCTAACGATCGACCAGCTGTTCTTCAACCGGCCGTTTCCCGGCTACGGGCAATACCGCATGCCGGTGAAGAATCTCTACATGTGCGGCTCCTCGACACACCCCGGCGGCGGTGTCTCGTCTGCCTGTGGCGCCAACGCGGCGCGCGAGATACTGCGCGACCTCAGGCGGCCGAATACCGTGCCCGAAGACGACTTTTCCGATGAGTAGGTCATGAACACGACGGATCCCTATGCCGGCGAGCGCCTGGAGACTCTCGCCATTCCATCCGCGACAGGAGGCCCTGAACATCCGCGGCGCCTGGGGCGCGTGGAACGGCTACAAGTTCGCGGAGCACTATTACGATGCCGAGTACGAGTATTTCTGTATTCGTAACCAGTGCGCGACCTACGACATCTGCCCGATGCAAAAATACGAGATCAGCGGCCGCGATGCCGAGGCGATGCTGGACCGGATGGTGACGCGGGACGTCACGAAGCTTCCCCGGGACCGCGTCGCCTACACCGTGTGGTGCACCGACGAGGGGCGCATCATCGACGACGGCACGATCTTCCGGCTCGCGGATGACCGGTTCATGCTCACCTGCGGCAGCCCGTCAATCGCGTGGCTCGAGAAAAGCACGTTCGGATTCACGGACGTGACGGTCACCGATGTCAGCGACACGCTTGCGGCTCTGTCGCTGCAGGGCCCGACGTCCTGTGCCGTACTGAAGCGCATGGGACTGGAAGGCATCGACACGGCGAAGGCCTTCGACATTCGCCGCTTCCCGTTTCAGGGCGACACGCTGATCGTGTCGCGTACCGGGTTCACCGGCGATCTCGGCTACGAACTGTGGGTGCCGCGGGAGCTCGCGCTGGATCTCTGGGATGCCGTCTACGCGGCGGGCGACGATTTCGGTATTCAACCGTACGGCGAGACCGCCACCAACATGGCGCGCCTCGAAGCCGGCTTCATCATGCCGGCGATGGACTTCAACGAGGCGCTGAAGACCGTGTATTTCGAGCACGACCAGACGCCGTTCGAGCTGCAACTCGGGTGGCTGGTGGATTTCAGGAAAGCCCACTTCAGCGGCCGGCGGGCACTGCTGGAAGAAAAGCGGCGCGGGCCGACGTGGACGTTGGCGAGGCTCGACATCGACGGCAACTGGCCCGCGGACGGGGCTATCATCTATAACAACAGGAAGTGCAGCCGGGAGATTGGCTACGTGACGTCGGCGATGTGGTCGCCTGCCGCCAAGGCGAATATCGCGCTGGCGATGATCAGGTCGGCGTACCTGCAGGGCGAGCTGTGGGTCGAAATCTACAAGGCGAAAGAAC
The DNA here is from genome assembly GCA_034522415.1 of Woeseiaceae bacterium. Classification (GTDB taxonomy): domain Bacteria; phylum Pseudomonadota; class Gammaproteobacteria; order Steroidobacterales; family Woeseiaceae; genus Woeseia. The sequence continues at coordinate 259,924 of JAXHLH010000014.1, read as the reverse complement.
TGCGGCAATACCGGCGCGTGGTCCGCTGCCGGACGATGAGCAAACCGTTCTGGACGCCCGCGAGGGCAAGGGCCACGCCGCCGCCTGATTTCTGACGCTCCTGAGCGCCGGGCGCATCAGTGTATACTGGCGGCCGCCTGGGCCGAGAGAAATCTCGGTGCGCGCTACTGACTTCGTCGAAAGCTACTTCGAAGCCTGGAATCACCGCGATCCGCTGGCGGTAGCGGATCACCTTGCGGCCAACGGTATTTACTGCGATGTACCGGAGCATTCGCGTCATTCGCATGACGAACTGGTCGCGCATCTGCGCAAGTTCTTTTCCGAAAGCCACCACCAGTACCGGCTGATCGGCGATGTACTGGCCGGCGAACAAACGATCGCGTTCCAGTACGAGATGCTGCCGGCTGACGGTGCGGCTACACACGCGCCCACACGAGCGACTCCGTGGAGCCGAGTTCATAACGCTGCACGACGATGCGGCGCTCAGCATCGTCGATTACTACGATTTGCCGACGCGAGAGGTGCCTTCCGATCTCGCGCGCATGACGTCCCATGCAATCTGTGAGCGCAAGTACGCGAAATCCGGGCTGAACGACGTGCAACTCGCCGAATACCGGGATCGCCTCGACCAAATCATGCAGTCGAAGCGGCTGTTCCTGCAGCCGGACATGACCCTGCCCAGGCTCGCCAGGGCCGTCGATTGCTCCGTCAATCACCTGTCCCAGGTGATTAACGCCGGAATCGGTACGAGTTTCTTCGAGTACATGAACCGCTACCGCATCGCCTACGCCAGGGAATTGCTGGCGAGCATCGAGGGGCAACGCATGCCGATCCTGAACATCGCCTTCACGGTCGGTTTCAATTCCAATTCCGCGTTCTACGCGGCGTTCAAGAAGTGCGTCGGGCAGACACCGGCGCAATACCGGAAGCAGATGGCCGGCAACCCCGGCCGGTAGCTGCCAGCCGGTCGTCAGGTCGCGATGTGCGGGGCATTTCGCATCGCTGGCTTCGGCGCACGTTGCTTGCTCCAGGCGGCCGCCCGGGTCGTCCAGGCCAGGAAGCCGGCCCAGTAATACACGTAGTCCAGCGCCTGGATATCGTCGTAGTAATAGAGCTCGAACCAGTACGTGCTCCAGACGACGCCCCAGAGAAAATAGATGCCGCCCTTGTGCAGCAGCTTCCATTGGCGGGGTGTCAGCCGGCGGCGCCCGGCATCGAACGATGTCACGGTCATCGCTGCGAGGATCAGGTAGCCGGGCAACTGTTCCGCGAGGTCGTAGATACTGTAGACCTCGCTCGCATAGTAGCTCCAGTGCCCTGTAACGAGCCAGAGGATGAAAAAGAGCTGCCACGCCATCGCGCAGGCAAAGCACAGTCCGAAGATGCGCCGGTTTCTCAGCAGCCAGAAGCTGACCGGCCCTGGCGCCAGCACCGCGACGGACGAGGCGGCGAACGCGACGAACAGCCATGGGACGCTGAGGCGCACCGACAACTGGATCATCGTCGAGACGCCCTGCGGGGCGGACAGGTCGGTCGTTGACATCGCGTAGGCGACTGTAACGGTCGTCGGCAGGGCAACGATGGCGAACAGGCGCCAGCCGTTCAAGCCGCGCGATTTCAGGACATGTGTGGCTGAGCGCTGCATCGGGGCTGATCCTCGTCAATACTGGACGGTCGCGGGCGTGGCCGTCCATGCCTACAGGCATGGATTCGCCGCCATTTGCCGTGAACGTATGATCTTCGCATGAAGGCGGTGGCGACAGAAAGCAGCGGCGGACGGATGCACCGGGTCCAGCAGGCGATCAAGTGGACGGTCTATACGCTGCTGCTCGTGAACTTCGGTTTTTACATCGTCGAAGACTGGAATCGCGCCATACACTCGCTGGACGCGGGCGCCACGCTGTTCCAGTGGACGACGGAGTTTGCGACCAGCATCGACGAACTCGGCTGGTTCCTGCTGCTCGCCATGTTCGAGCTCGAGACCTACGTGCTCGAGGACGAGCAGTGGACGCGCTGGTCCACGGCGCTCATACGCGGGATCCGCCTCGCGTGTTTCGTCATGATCGGTCACACCGTAGTTGCCTATGGCGCGGCGGCATTCCAGATCCAGTCGGCGCCGGAGGTGAGCGGCGTGGACAATCTCTGCGAGTTGGCCGATGGCGAGACGTCCTTTGTCTACAACCTCGGCTACACCACGATCGACGAGACGAACTGCGAGAGCCTGTCCGGCGCATCGCAGTTCTACTGGGTGACAGAAGGCACGGTCGTCACCGACCCGGCCGGACTCAAACTGGAGCAGGCGCTGTACTGGGTGGACGTGGTCGAGGCCGTCGCATGGCTGATCATCGTGCTGGCGATCGAGGCCATCGTCCGGCTCCAGGACCGAGGCATCGGCAGCGGCCGGACGATTCGGCTTCTGAACGGCACCCAGCTCGTCCTTTACCTGCTGCTCGTCGGCTTTGCCATCTGGTGGGCGACGCTGTCGCACTGGCTCTACTTCTGGGACGAGCTGCTCTGGATCGGCGGGTTCGCCGCAATCGAGATGAACCTGAGCGAGTGGCGTGACGAGCTCAAGGGCAGCGAGGACGCACCGACAACGGGCTCCGCGTCGCCGTGAACGACGGGCCCGGTGATGACAGGTTGTACCGCGCGCGGCTGCTGCGCATCGCTGCCTTCGCATTGATCGCTTCGGGCGTGTTCCTGGCGGTCTTCGGCGCCACCTGGGCGCCGGCCATGCTGGCAATCCTCTCCGGATCGACGACCGGCGCGTGGATCGAACTCATCGTGCCGTTCGGGCCGCTCGTCCTGATCGCGTGCGGCGTGGCGTTGCTGCCGCTGTCGCGGCGCTGACCGATATCCCGCCGGCCCCCGGCGGTCGTGCGCGATCTCCGGTCGCCGTCTAGCTGTCGCCTTCGAGCTCCGTCACGGCACGGTGCGCCTCCTCGATCGCCGATTCGGTCATCGCGTTCGAGGCCGAGTCGGTCGCGGCAATGGCGATGTTGCCGAAGCGCCGGCGGGCACGCTCCCAATGGCGTTGCTCCCGGGGCCATTCGCCCGGCTCGAACGCGACGCGGCCCGAGGCCGGGTCGTAACCGTAGGCATAGCCGTGCGGCCAGCGGTTGACGGTGATCGCGGCGATGTCCCGCGCCGGATCGAAGCCGCCACCGCCGAGGGCCCGGCCGAGCTGGTCCCGGACGTTGCGCTCGAAGACCTCGAACGGCGTCTCGAGCAGGTCGCGCTTGCCGGCCGCGAACTGTGCCGCCGCGTCCAGTCCGGGCTTGCCGGGTACGCGGGTCATGTGGAGGACAATCGGTTCGTCGGGCCGCTTCGGGCAGCGGTAGTCGCCGAGGCTGACCGGGTAGTCCAGCATGAAGCGGTGGTGGTAACTGCCCGGGCAGCTTACGCGGTGCACGCCGAGCCGCTCGAAGCTCTTCCAGTCGCGCAACAGGACATTGGTGTAGACGAGCGGTGCGCGCAGCGAAAAGCCGAGCTGGTCCCGCTGCGGCGCCGGCATCTCCGGGCACAGCATCGGGACGATGCCGTGGTAGCAGGCGAGCACGACCCGGCCGGCGCTCACCCGGGTGGCCTTGCCGTCGCGCACGTAGGTAACGCGTACCGGGCCGTTCGTGCCGTCGACGTGACGGACGCTAACGGCGGTGCTGTTCAGGCGGATGCGCACGCGCGAGGCCGGATCGTCGAGCTGCGCGTAGTCAAAGCGTGCCGTGACGATGTCTTCCATGTTGTCGCCCGGCGCCGAGCGCGGCACGAGCTCGCGGACGAGCAGCCGGGCGACCGTCGCATTGCCGTCCGGGAAATGAAAGATGTTCGGCTCGGTCTCGTGTTCCGCGTAGGAATAGATGCCGAGCTCCAGGCTGCCGAAGCCCGGGTAGGCATTACTCCAGGCCGTGCGCGCGGGCAGGGCGTCGATGCCGACCGCCCAGACGCCCTTCGGCAGTGATTGCAGTACGGCAAGCGCTTCCTCGCCGATGCCGGCGCGCTCCGCAAGGTAGGTCCGATAATCGGTACGCGAGAGGTACTCGATCTGTGCGTCGCGCGACATCCCGTCCAGGTAGTGGCGGTCGTCGACCAGCAATCGCGCGATGTCGGCCTTGCCTGTAGCGGAGAGCGGCGCATGGCTGAGCACGTCCGGGTCGGACAGGTCGCCGGCGGCCAGGTGATCGCGGCCGAAGGTCTGCCGGTCGAAGAACGTCCCGCGGGTGAGCCCGAGCGAGGCGTAGAGGTCGCGGTCGAAGGCCGTGTAAAAGCGTTCCGTGTCGATGCCGAGTTCGCGGATCAGCCGCTTCGCCACGGGCGGGTAGCCGCCCGGCTGCTCCAGCAGCATCGTGCCGCCGTAGCCGATCCGGAAGGCGCCGTCGAGTTCGAACTCGTTGCGCTTGGCATGGCCGCCGAAGTCGTCGTGGTTATCCAGCACGAGAATACGGGCGTCGCGCCCGGCGGCCTGGCGGTGGAAGTACGCGGCCGACAAGCCGCTCAGGCCGCCGCCGACGACGACGAGATCGTAGTGCTCGCCGCTGTCCTCGCCGTTCCAGCGGGCGCCGTCGCGGAGCGCGTGCGCAATCTCGAAGGACCCCGTATGGGAGCCGCGCATCCCGGCCAGCGCCGGCGGATAGTAGCCCGGGAGGTCCTGCCGGCCGGGCGCGGCGCCGGACGCCCCGCCGGGCAGCAGTGCCGCCCCGACCGCCACGCTTGCGCCGTTGAGGAAATCACGGCGCGTGATGTCCGCGTGCATGCCCAGCTTGCGGTCGTCTCCATCCATTACCTGTGCATTCTCGACCCTGGGCGACGACCGCGACTACCGAGCCTACACGCGCGACTGCGTTTGCGTTCCGCTTGCGCTAGCATCGACGGGATGGGGGAGGAGCTGTCGAAGCGCAAGCGCACGATGGATGAATACGATGCCATCGTCATCGGGGCCGGGCACAACGGCCTGACCAATGCCGCGTTCCTGGCGCGGTCCGGGCTGCGCGTGCTGGTCGTCGAGAAGAACGACTACATCGGCGGCGCAACCGTCAGCCGGGAGCTGCACGAGGGCTGGAAGTATTCCAACTGTTCCTACGTCTGCAGCCTCTTTCGTCCGGAGATCTACAACGCGCTGGATCTCGGCCGCCACGGCCTCAAGGTGATCCCGCTCGTCAGCAGCATGACGTTCAAGCAGGACGGCGACTTCTTCGGCAGTTACCAGAACCCGCACATACGCCGCCGCGAACTCCTGCGCCACAGCCCGCGCGATGCCGATGCGGCCATCCGCTTCGATACCGACGTCATGCGCTGGTGCCGGCTGATTCGCAGCATGCTGCTGCGCACGCCGCCCGACCCGGGATCGCTGCGCCCGCGCGACGCCTTCGAGTTCGCGTACCTGCTGAAGAAATTCCACGAACTGAGTGAAGCGCAGATCTGCGAGTTCATTCGCTTCTTCACGATGCCGATCGCCGAGTATCTCGAGAACTATTTCGAGAACCAGGCGATCCTCTCGCACTATTCCGGCGGCAGCATCATCGGCACGGGCCTCGGTGTCTACTCGCCGGGCACGGCCTACGTGCTGCTGCACCACGCAATGGGCGACGTCGACGGCAATATCGGCGCATGGGGTTTTGCCCGCGGCGGCATGGGCTCGGTTTCCCGTGCGCTGGCATCGAGTTTTCGGGCGGCAGGCGGCGAGATTCGTACCGGGGCCGAAGTTGTGCGAATCCGCGTGACGGGCAACCGCGCAACGGGCGTGGAGCTGGCGAACGGCGAGACGATCCGCGCGCAAACCGTCGTATCCAACCTCGATGCGCGGCGCACGTTCACGCGCATCATGGACGAGGACGATATCCCGCCGGACGTGCTGCAGGCGGCGCGGCGATTCAGGATTCGCGGCTCGTCCGGCAAGCTGAACATCGCCCTGGACGGCATGCCGACGTTCCCGGCACTCCCCGAAGGCTCGCCACTGACGCTCGGGCACATGCATTTCACGGATACGCTGGCGCGCCTCGAGCGGGCCTACGACGACTGGAAGGAAGACCGCTGGTCGGCCGACCCGTATTGCGACACGCTGATCCCGTCGCAATACGATCCGACCCTCGCGCCGCCGGGCAAGCACATGATGACGGTCTTCGTGCAGTACTGCCCGGTCGAGCCGGAAGGCGGCTGGAGCGACGCAAAACGCGATGCGTTCGGCCAGACGGTCATCGACCAGATCGGCGAGTACAGCCCGGACTTCAAGGACCTGGTGCGGCACGTCGAGATCCGCACGCCGCGGGAACTCGAAGCCGAGGTCGGCCTGACCGAGGGCAACATTTTCCAGGGCGAGCTGACCTTCGACCAGCTGCTGTTCAACCGGCCGTTTCCGGGGTACGCGCAATACCGCGGCCCGGTGCGGGGCATGTACCTGTGCGGTTCATCCACGCACCCGGGCGGCGGCGTCATGGGCGCGCCCGGCGCCAACGCGGCGCGCGAGATCCTGCGCGACCTGCGTCGGCCCGACACGACACCCGCGGAGTTCAGCGATGACTGAGCGCGTCGATGCCGTCGTGATCGGGGCCGGGCACAATGGCCTGGTGTGCGCCGCTACCCTCGCGCGCGCCGGCATGCGGGTCGTGTGCGTCGAGGCCCGGGATGCCCCCGGCGGCATGGCCGCGCCACACGAGTTTGCCGGCGGTTATCGCGCACCGGGGCTGGCACATGTCGCCCACCCGGTCGCGGCGGCCATCCGCCGCGACCTCGATCTCGACCGTCACGGTTACGCGCCGGGACCGGCGGCCGACACGGTCGTGCTCGACGAGCAGGGCCGGCACCTTGTACTGGGCAACGACGGCGCGAGCGGGCCTGAACTGCCGGCCGCGGACGAGGCGGCCTTGCCCGGCCTTCCGCGAACAGTACCTCGGCTATGCGCGGGCACTCCGCAAGCTGTTCGAGAACCGGCCGCCCGGACTCAAGGGGCTGCCGCTCGCGGAAAAAGCGACGCTTGCCGGGCTCGGGCTGAAGATCCGGTTCGGCCTGGGACGTGCCGGCATGAACGAGCTGCTGCGAGTGGCCGGCATGAACGTGTTCGACGTCCTGGAGGATGCCTTTACGGACGACCGGTTGAAGAGTGGCATCGCCATTGATGCGGTCCTCGGCAGCGCCATGGGCCCGCGCACGCCGGGCACCGTGCTGACCTGGCTGCAGCGACTGAACGGTGCGTTGCACGGGCCGTTGTCGGTGCAGGCCGGGCGGCGAGGGTACTCTGGTGTCCGCCCTGGCAAGCGCGGCGGCGGATACCGGTGTCGAGATTCGCTGCAATGCGCCCGTGGCGCGCGTCCTGGTCGAGGACGGCAGGGCAGCCGGCGTCGTCCTGGAGGACGGGGCAACCATCAGGGCCGGACGGGTCGTCTCCGGCGCGGATCCGCGCGCGACCTTCGGCCGGCTCGTCGGCGCGCGTTACCTGGACGCGATGTTCGCGCACCGCGTGACACAGATCCGCGGCCGCGGCGTGGTGGCGAAGCTGCACCTGGCGCTGGACGGCATGCCCGGGTTCACCGGGTTGCCGGACTCGCCAGCTCGATCATCGCCTCGTCGTCGCACCGTCCATGCGATACATGGAGCACGCGTTCAATCCGTCGAAGTACGGAGAATGCCCGGAGCACCCGGTGCTGGAGATCACGCTGCCGAGCCGGCACAACCCGTCGCTTGCGCCGGCGGGTCATCACGTCATGTCGGTCAGCGTCGCCTCCGTCCCGTACGACCTCGACGGCAGCCAGGCGGGCGAGCGGGACGCACTGGCGCAGCGGGTGGTCGCGATTCTCGAACGGCATGCACCGAACGTCGAATCGATGATCGTCGATCATGAACTGCTGACGCCGCACGACATCGAGCAACGGTACGGGGCCGTGCAGGGTCACTGGCATCACGGTGAGCTGTCGATGCACCAGTCATTCATGCTGCGGCCGGTGCACGGCGCGGCCCGCTATGACACGCCGCTTGCCGGGCTTTATCTCTGCAGCGCCGGCTGCCATCCGGGCGGTGGCCTGACCGGCCTGCCCGGTCGCAACGCGGCGCGACGCATCATCGAACCGGGGAAGGCGACATGAAGATCGAACCGGACCACTTTCGCCGCGCCCTGACACGCACGCCGTTTCACGAACGCTTTGCTGCGCTGTCGCTCGCCGAGGACTGGATGTCGTGGAACACGTGCAAGGTCGCGCGTGTCGTCGATACGGTGTCGTCGGAGTACTTCGCTGTCCGCAGCAGCTGCGCCGTGATGGACCTGACACCGATGGAGAAATACCGGATTCGCGGGGCGGGTGCGCGCGCGTTCCTGGACCGGCTGGTAACCCGCGATCTCTCGAAGTTGCGCCCGGGGCGCGTGACCTACGTCGTCTGGTGCAACGACGAGGGCCGGATCCTCGACGACGGCACCGTCTTCCAGCTGGGAGAGGACGATTACCGCCTGTGTTCGCAGCATCACCAGCTCGACTGGCTGTTGATCTCGGCGGCGGATTTCGATGTGCGGATCGATGTCGAGACGCACGACGTCGCGGCGCTGGCCGTGCAGGGCCCGACGTCCTGCTCTGTCCTGACGGCGGCCGGCATCGACGGGCTGCCGGCGCTAAAGCCATTCGACGTCGTCGACCTGCGCTGCGGCGATGTGCCGGTGACGGTGTCCCGCACCGGTTACACCGGCGATCTCGGTTACGAACTCTGGATGGATCCGGCGGACGCGCTGTCCGCCTGGGACGCGATCTTCGCGGTGCGCGGACGCTATGACGTGCGTGCCATGGGTCTCGCGGCGCTGGAGATGTTGCGCATCGAGGCCGGCTTCCTTATGCCGGGTTTCGACTTCGATACGGCCGAGGCGACGATCCGGGACGGTTACGATCGTTCACCGTACGAGGCCGGGCTGGGCTGGATCGTCGCACTGGACAAGGGGCACTTCACGGGTCGCAGTGCCCTGCGGGCGGAGCGTTCGCGGCCGCTGCGGCGGCGCCTGACGAAGGTCGTCATCGAGGGCAACAAGCCCGCCGGGGGCGCGTATATCTACGGCAGCAGGAACGGCAGGCTGTGCGGCGAGGTTGAGTGCTCGACCTGGTCACCGATCCTGAAAGCGAACCTGGCGTTCGCCGACATCGAGCTGCGGAACGGGCGGTTGCCGAAAAGCCTCTGGGCCCGCATCGACTACCAGCGCGAGTTGAAATGGCACACGACGTGGGTCCGCTGCGAGCCGCGCACGAAGCCCTTCTACCAGCCCGAACATCGCGGGGTAACGCCGCCGGAGAGCGGCCGGTGACGGGAGCGGCGTCCCGGGCATGAGCGCCACCGATGCCCACGTACTGAAGCGCGCCACCGTTTTCGACGGCTGGCGCTCGATCTCGATCTCGCTGTACATGACGCTGGTCGGCTACGGCGTGCTGGTCGGCATTCCGGTCATCAGCACCGCGTGGGTCAACCTGCTCGGCTTTTCGGAGGTCGAGGTCGGCCGCGTTGCCGGCGCCGATCTCGGCGGCCTGTCACTCGGGGCGCTGTTGACGTCGATGGTCATTGCCCGGGTCAATCGGCGCCTGCTGATCCTCGGCGCGGCCCTGCTCGCGATCGGCGCCAATGCACTCTGCATGGTGCTGGTCGGGTACGACGAGGTCCTGTGGCTGCGGCTCGCCGCCGGAATCGGCAGCGGCATCTACACGGCGGTTGCCGTCGCCACGCTCGGTGCGACTGCGCGGCCGGCCCGCGCCTTCAACATGATGCTGTTTGCATTCGCCTTCTCCCAGGCGCTGGAAATGCATATCCTGCCGCAGCTCTCGATGAACGGTATCTATCTCGTGTTCATCGGATGCTACACGTTCGGGCTCATGTTCCTGCACTGGATCCCGCCGCGCCCGGAGAAGATAAGCCTGGATGTCGAGCTCGACGTCGAGGAGAGCGACGGCGATCATCGTGTCGAGCATCGGCACGTGCCCGCCTACGTGCTGTGGCTGGTCCTGGCGGCAATCGTCATTACCTATATCAATATCGGCGCGTACTGGACGTACATCGAGCTCGCCAGCCTGGCTTCGAATGCGACTCCCGACTGGGTGGGGCAGGTGCTCGTCTGGGCATCGTTCTGTTCGATATTCGGCTGCCTGTTCGCCACGCTCTTGAGCGGGCGGTTCGGTCTTGCACGGCCGCTGCTGGTGACGCTCGTTTGCCAGGCCATGATCGTTGGCATGCTGATCGGCGGTATCAATGATGCGAACATCGTGATCAGCATGTTCAGTTTCAATTTCCTGTGGGTCTTCATCGACGTCTACCAGATGGCAACCATCGCCAACGTCGATCGTTCCGGCCGCTTTGCGTCCCTGATGCCCGGCGCACAGGGGCTGGGCCAGATTCTCGGCCCGAACATCGCTGCCTCCATCCTCGCCGCCGGCCTGGGCTACGATGCCGTGTTCGCCATGTGTGCGACGGCGTCGCTGGCCGCGATGACGATCTACCTTGTCATGTACCTGCGTTTGCGGAAGACAATTCCGGCGCTGGCAGATGCCTCCTGAAGCCGCCGGCTTTCGCCGGTAGACTGCGATCCGGGATCCAACCGGGAATCACGAATCAATGACGACATTCGGATCGGCAGGGGATTTGCGCGAGGAAACCAGGGCGCTGACGGACCAGCTGCGCGACGCGCTGGCGAGAGTCGTGCTTGGAACCGACGAGCGCATCGCCCTGCCGCCGGGCGCGGCCGCGGCCCTCGATGTTCTGGACGAGCCGTTGCCGGAGACCGGGTGTGGGGCCGCGCAGGCCATCGACGAGTTGGTGCGCCTCAACGAGGCAGCGGGCGGAAACACGGCGGGCCCCCGTTGTTACCATTTCGTGATCGGTGGCAGCACTCCGGCGGCGCTGGGGGCGGACCTGCTGGCCACGGCATACGACGCGGTTACTTACACCTGGACGTTGTCGCCGGTGGGCGTCGAAATGGAGCGCCGGGCGCTCATCTGGCTCAAGGAGTTGCTGGGACTGCCGGCGGCCTGGCCCGGCATCATCGTCACAGGCGCGACTATGGCCAATTTCGTCTGCCTGGCTGCGGCACGACAGTGGTGGGGAGAACAGCACGGTGCAGACGTGTCCGAGGCCGGCCTTGCCGGGATGCCGCAAATGCCCGTGCTGACTTCCGGCTTCGTGCACGCCAGTACTCTCAAGGTGCTTGCCGTGCAGGGAGTCGGCCGCAGCAACCTGCGGCAATTTCGTCGCGACGATTTCGGCCGCGTCGATCTGGACGCAATGCAACATGCGCTGGACGCGCTCGACGGCCAGCCGGCGGTGATGGTCGTCAACGCGGGCGAGGTCAATGCGGGCGAATTCGATCCGGTCGCGCAAATGATCGATCTCGCCAGGCGACACAACTGCTGGGTGCACGTGGACGGTGCATTTGGCCTGTTCGCCGCCGTGTCGCCGCGCACCGCGCACTTTGTCAGCGGCGTCGAGCGTGCCGACTCGGCCACGGTGGACGGCCACAAATGGCTCAATGTGCCGTACGACTCCGGATTCGCCTTCGTCCGCGATCATGGACTGCTGGCGCGCGCGTTCCGTTACTCGGCCGACTACCTCGCGGTGGCGGACGAAGCCCGGCCGACCTTCGGTGCCATCGGCCCTGAAAGCTCCCGGCGCGCGCGCAGCTTCGCGGTCTGGGCGACACTCAAGGCGTACGGCCGCCAGGGGCACCGGCGCATCGTCGAGCATTGCCTGGACATCGCGCAGCATTTTGCGGCAACCGTGCGCGCTACACCCGAACTGGAGCTGATGAATGACCCGCAGCTCAATATTGTCGCTTTTCGCTACAACCCCGGGGGCATGAGCGAGGAGGAGCTGAATGCCCTGAACAGTCGTCTCGGCCAGCTTGTCCTCGACGACGGTCGATTTCTCGTCGGTACATCGAAAATCGGCACGCAAACCGTGTTCCGGCCCGCCTTCTCGAACTGGCGTATCCGTTGCGAAGACGTCGACCTGCTAGCGACGGTAACCGTGGAACTGGGCCGAGGGATCACGCGTTGACGGCCGACGCCGGCTGCTCAGTCCCGTTGCGCGCGCCGGTCCAGCCGCCGCAGGGCGACGGTCACGGCGATGCCGGCGACCCCGGCCACGGCCAGCAGAGTGAAGTAGTGCTGGTAGCCGATCGCCGCGCCGTAGGTGTCGACGAACCAGCCGGCCAGGGGATAGGCGAAGATGTCCGGCGTGAAGCTGATCGTCGAAATCACGCCGACGGCCGTGCCCGTCAGTACCAGCGGCACCCGGCTCTCCTCGAGCAGCGCGAAGTAAATGCCGCGCAAGGCGAAGACGGCGATCGCCGTGGCGCCGACCTGTATCCAGAGCGCCCATAGCCAGCGACTTTCGCCCGGCAGGGCGGCGAGCATCGCGTAGCCGACGGTGGCGACGCCGAAGGCCAGCCCGATCGCCCGTGTCGGCCGTATGCGATCGGCGAGCAGGCCGGCGGCCACCGCGGCAATCGGCCGCAGCCACTCGCGGAACGCGTTGAGCTGGGCCCCGAACACCTTGGACTGGGCGAACGCCTGTTCGCCGTAGGCGGCGAATTCGAAAGTGCCGACGTACAGCCAGTAGGCGAGCAGGATGATGAGTGCCTGCAGCCAGACGACCGGCATCTTCAGGACGATGCGCAGCTGGCCTTCGAGAATTCGGTCTCTGCCTGCGCCCGTTATCGAACCGTGCGCCTTGTCCGGCGGCACGAACACGAGCACGAAGAGACCCGCCAGCATCGAGGCGGTGGAGAAGAGCACGATCACGGCGATCAGCCCGTCCTCGACGGCCGCGTAGCGCGAAAAAGCCCACACCGAGAGAGACGCCATCAACGCGGCGACGAGTCCCCGTCCGCCGTCCAGGATGCCGAACGTCTTGCCCTGGTCGTCGCGGTCGCCCCAGAGCCGCGCCGCTTTTATCAGTGCCGCCCAGAACGTGAGTATTGTCGTGACGCCCCAGAACGCGTGCAGCAGGAGCAGCATCGGGTAGCTCGGTATCGTCGCCATGTAGTAGCCGCCGAGCCCGGTCGCGAACAGGGACACGGCAAGCAGCGTGCGCGTCGCGATCCGGTCGGAGAGCCAGCCGCCGCCGAAGTAGGCCGTCACGGCCAGGATGCCGAACATCGAGTTCATGAACCCCAGCTGCGTGAAGGTGACGTCGAAGATCTCCTGCATGCTGGTCTGGTAGCTGCGCCGCAGGTACGGCAACAGGTAGATGCTCTCGCCCGCCATGATCAGGCTGGCCATGTACATCCATTTGCGAACAGCATCGGAACGAGTCTCTGTCATCCAGCCCCCACTTGCGCACATCCATTGAACAGGCGAAAGCGGAGCATACCTGTTGCCAATCGGGGACATCCACCGCAGCTCGAATCTGCAAGAAACCGCGGGATTTGCCCGCCACAATTCGGGGACATCCACTGCGCTCCGAATCTGCGAGAAACGGCGGGATTTGCCCGCCAATTCCGGGACGCCAATTCCAGGACATCCACCGCGTTCCGAAACTGCGAGAAACCGCGGGATTTGTCCGCCACCAAAGCGCATGTCCCGAATCACCACTGCTGGAAGTGGATGTCCCGAATTACCGCCGCTGCCTCTGAAGTGGATGTCCTGAATTACCGTCCTGAATTACCGAATCCAGGGAATTCTGGTGGATTTGGCGGGTTTTGGCGGGTGATGCCGATCTTGTAGGTAACGGCGTGGGCACAAGCGCCGCAAGAATCGGGATCGGACCGCATGAATCTTTACTTACGACTGTTATTAACCTGCCTCGTCAACCTGCTGCGCGATCGCCTGCACCATGAGCAGGCTGCGGAGAGCCGGTTCCGGGTATTGCCGCATGATCTGGACGCCTTCGGCCACATGAACAACGGCCGCTACCTGCAGATCATGGACGTTGCGAGAGTCGACTGGATGCTGCGGACCGGCGTCATGTCCGCGATACGACAAAATCGCTGGGCGCCGGTGCTCGGCGGCGGCTTCATTCGTTTTCGCTTCTCGCTGCGCCTGCTGCAGCGATACTGCGTGCGCACTCGGCTGCTCGGCTGGGACGATCGCTGGTTCTATCACGAGCACGCTTTCGTCGATCGGCGCGAGCGCTGCGTCGCCGTCGGCGTCACCCGGGCCGCGCTGCGTTCGCAGGGCGACTGGGTGCCGGCGCACGACGTTGTTGCCACGGTCTACCCGGGGGCGCAGTCGCCCGCGGTGGCCGGATTTCCTGACGCGCTGGCTCGGCCTCGAGGACGAGATGTTCCGCTTCGGCAGCAATGCGGCGAACTCCGAAAACGGGCCGCCCCGGACTCACGGAGTGCGGCAATGAGCGCGGCCGGCACGGAGGCGTTCTTCAGGCGCATCACCGAATATCCGCGCACGATGCTGCTGGCTGCGCTGCTGGCCATCGCCGCGGGTGCGAGTGGCCTGCTCGCCATTGAAAAAGACACGTCGGTGGAAGCCTTCATTCCCGCGGGGCACTGGTCGCTTGCCGTCGACGACCGGATCGAGGAAGTCTTCGGCATTTCCAAGCCGATCGCCATTGCCGTCGTTGCGCGCGACGGAAACACGGTCTTTCGGCCGGCGCTGCTCTCGCTGATCGATCAACTCACGGCGGAGCTCGCGACCCTCGACAACATCCGCATCGACCGGATCACCAGCCTCGCGACCGAGTCGTCGATCGACGGTGACGGCGATGAGCTCTACATCGATCCCTACATCGAGCCGGGTGCCATCGATGCGCGCACCGCTGCGGACGCCCGCGAACGCTGGCACGGCATGGAGCCCCACCAGGGCACTCTCGTCAGCGAGGACGAAAGCGCCGCGATCATCCTGGCGGAACTCATCGACGAATCCCGTGCCGCCGACACCTACGAGCGCGTACTCGCGCTGGTGTCCGCGCACCGGCTGCCGAACGTCGAGCTCCACGTTGCCGGCCCGGCGGCCGTGAGCGGTTACCTGAGCCGCTATATCGACGAGGATGCGCGCAGTTTGCAACCGCTGGTGCTGGTCGTCGTGCTCGGCTTCGTGTACCTGGCGTTCCGGCGCTTCGGGGCGCTCGCAGGGCCTGTCGTCGTTGTGGTCGGTGCCGCCGCGGGCGCGCTCGGTCTCATGGGCTGGTCCGGTGTCGACTATTTCGCCATTACCAACGCGCTTCCCGTCATCATTGTCGCGATCTCGGTGGCCGACGCCATTCACGTTCTGTCCGCCTGCTACCAGCTGCGCGAGCTGCATCCGTCACTGCCGAACAGAACGATCGTCGTCAAGGCGATGACGGCCATGGCACGCCCGATCACGGTGACGACGGTCACGACAATCGCGGGTTTCACCGGCATCGCCGTGGCCTCGATCATGCCGCCGATCACCTGGTTCGGGATCTTCGCGGCAGTGGGTGTCGGGCTCGCGTGGGCATTCACGGTATTCGTCCTGCCCAACGTCCTGCTGGTCGTCGACCCGGGCCGCAGCCCGGCGTTCGCGTCCTGGGCGGATGCGCGGCCCAGCCCGCTGGGCCGACGACTCGCGGCCTGCGCGGTCACCTCGCCGCGTGCGGCCTGCGGATTCCTCGCCGTCGTCGCGCTCGGGATCGTCGTCGCCGCGCTGGCCGCGTCGGAGCTCCGGGTGGATCGTAACCGCATCGAGAATTTTGCCGCCGACGAGCCGGTCCGGCTCGCCGACGAGCTGATCAACGAGCGCTTTGCCGGCAGCGCCTCGCTGCACGTGCTCGTCGAGTCCGAGGCGCCGGACGGACTCCTGAGCGGTGACGCGATGACGGCTATCGGCAACCTGCAGTCCCGCCTCGAGCGCCAGCCGCACGTCCGGAAGACACTGTCGATCGTCGATTACCTCCGTGAAATGGACGCGGCGCTGGCCGGCCCGGACAGCCGCGCGGCGCAGGCGCGGGCAATGCCCGCAGACGCGACGGCCATCGCGCAGTACCTGTTTCTCTACGACATCGCGGGCGACCCGGGGGAGCTGGACGACGAGATCGATCCCGCGAACCAGGCCGCGCTGGTGCGCGCGATCCTGGACGCGCGGTACTTCACCGAGACACAGCCGGTCGTCGAGTCGATGCAGGCATGGATCGGCGACTCTTTTCGCGACGGCGACCTCTCGGCCACGCTCGCCGGCGAAGTCAACGTCAATTACCACTGGATGAAAAATCTGTCTCGCTCGCATTTCGAAAGCGTATTCCTGTCGCTTCTGCTCGTGCTGGGCACCGCGTCAGTCATGTTCCGCTCCGTGCCGCTCGGGGTTATTTCGGTCGTGCCCGTCGCGATCACCGTGCTGGTTCTCTATGCCTGCATGGCAACGCTCGGCATTCACCTCGAACCGGCAACGTCCATGTTCGCGGCCATCGCCCTCGGTGTCGGGGTCGACTTCGCGATCCACCTCGTCGACCGGTTGCAGCAGGCGGTGTCGGCCAGCGGGACTGACGTCGGCGAGGCCGTTCGCGCCTGCCTGCCGAGCGTCGCGCGCGCCTGCTTTTTCAATGCCGCCGCGCTCGGACTGGGTTTCTCGGTGTTGACGGTGAGCGACCTGCCGACGCTGATCCGGTTCGGCGGCCTCGTCTCACTCGCGAGTTTCGCGAGCTACGTCGCCGCCCTGACGATTGTCCCGGCCCTGTTCGTGTTGCGATACGCGGGCGCCGCCCGCGGCCGTGTCGGGTTCGCGACGGGCGCACTCGCGGCGCTCCTGCTGGCGGGCGGGGCGTTCTGGCCGGCGCTCGAGGCCCGGGCCGACGGGATGGCGGACGAGATCGTCGCGCAGGTCGCCGCGCGCGCGGAGGCGCCGGTCGTCAAGCGCCGCATCGCGATGACACTGACCGACAGGCGCGGCAGGCGCCAGCAACGCGTTGCAATCGCACACTCTGTCAGCAACCCGGAGGCGGAGTGGACGCGGATCACGTTCCTTGAGCCCAAACGAATCGCCGACTTTTCCTTCCTGAGCCGCGACCCGCTGGCAGCCGACGAGACCGGCGACCGCTGGCTGTTCATTCCCTTCCAGAGAAAGGTGCGCCGTATCCCGGTGTCCGGGCGGGGCGACAGCTTTTTCGGGACCGACTTCACCTACGACGACATCCAGTCGGACCTCAAGTTCGAAACGGCGGACTGGCACGTCAAGTACCTGGGCCAGGACGGCGAAGGGACGGCCGTGCGCCACCGCATCGCGGGGACGCCGCGGGATCGCGGCATCGCGCGGGAACTCGGTTACGGCGGGTTTCTCGCGGTTGTCGATGCAACGTCGTGGCTGCCGCTCGAGATCGAATTCTCGGACCTGGCGGGTCGGAAACTTAAGACTGTCACGGTCGAGGACCACGCCGACGTGGACGGCATCGTCACGCCGCTCAGGGTTCGTGCCGTCAATCACCGCACCGGGCACCGCACCGTGTTCGATTTCCACGACATCGACTATCCGCAGGAACTCCCGGCCGCGCTGTTCGACCCGCAGCGCCTGTCCCGGGGCCTGCCACCGGGAGCCGACTGACATGCGAAACCGGCCAGCCACTGTTGCCCTGGTGCTCGCCTTGCTCGCGTACCCGCCTGTTTCGACCGCTGTCGAGGTCGAGCGCGCCTCGCTCTTCGCCAGGGCGACCTACGGGCACGCGGCGGAGTTCGATGAGCCCGTGATGGCGGAACTCGAGTTACTGCCGGCGCTGACGTTGTCGTGGTCCGAGCGTCTCTCCGTCACGGCGTCCCTGCGCCTCCGCGTGGACGGCAGGGACCGCCTCATGCCCGGGGAGCCGGCGCTCGATACTTACTCCGAGGCGTCCCGGCCGCTCGCACTCGGCACGGCCGGCACGCTGGAGATTCGCGACCTGTTCGTCGAAACGGTCCGCGACAACCGCGTGATCCGGCTCGGCAAGCAGCAGATCGCCTGGGGCAGGCTGGACGGCATCAAGGTACTCGACCTCCTGAATCCACGCGATTTCCGCGAATTCATACTGGCCGATCTCGACGAGTCGCGCATCGGCCTCTGGAGCCTGTACGTGGACCAGGCCCTGGGCAACTGGCGCGCGGAACTCGCCGTGATACCGGACCCGACCGGGCATGCCATACCGGACAGCGGCGCGTGGTTCGAGCTGCGCGCGCCCCGGTTTCGTTACGGCAGCGAAACAGGCGTCGCCTCGCCCACCGTGACGACGGCGACGCCAGGCATCGAGGCCGGCAACACCGCCGTCGGCATTCGCCTGACGCGCCGTTTCGGCCGTACCGGTTCCAGCATCGTGGCGTACACGGGTGTCGACCCGGAGCCGCTGGGACGCGTCGTGTCGCAGTCATCGTTGCCGGTGCTGGAACGCTACTACGAACGGCAGCAGGCATTCGGCTTCAGCCTGGAACGCGGCGCGGGCCCGTTCGTCTTTCGCACGGAGCACGTGTACTTCCCGGACCGGCGATTCAACATTCGCTCCGACGCGCAACTGGCGACGACCCGCGCGGACAATTACCGGGGCGCCCTCGCTGTCGACGCCAGCGGACCCTGGGACCTGTTTCTCAACGCGCAGTTTCTCGTCGACATCGCGCGCGACGCGCCGGCGGACCTGGTGCGTCCGCGGCGCGACCGGATCCTGACCCTGTTCCTGGGACGGAGTTTCGACTACGACCGGTTGAGCGCGGAACTGCGCTGGTACCGTTCTATAGGCGACGACGGCTCGATGACGCAGTTCGAACTGGGCTATCGTTTCCGGAACGGCACCCGGCTGGTCGCGTCACTGGCAAAATTCCGTGGACAGCCCGGCGGGTTGTTCGGGCAGTTCGAGGGTCTGGGCCGGGTGGCGTTGCGCATCGAACACCTGTTCTGATGCGGCGACGTATGGCGAACAAGGCCGATATCGAGACACGACTCGTCCCGGGCGGGGCCTGGGCGCTGATCGGTGACACATGCCGCGCCGCCGCTGATCGCCGCGGTCAGCGGCCGTCCGGCTCCCCGGGTTCCTCGAGCAGTTCCGCCATGCGCGAGCGGGAGGCACGCCAGAGCCGCTCCACCGTGCGTTCGGACGCATCGATGACCTCGGCCGTCTCCGCCGTCGACAAGCCGGCGAAATAACGACACTCGAACACGCGGGCGAGGCGTTCGTCCTCGCGTTCGAGCAATGCCATCATTTCGTCGACGTGCAGCAGAAATTGCGCTTTCTCGTGGGAGTCGTCGCCGATGATCGTCTCCGCGAGCGTAACGTCCCTGCGCGCGCGCTTTTCGGCGGTGGCCCGGCGGACCTCGTCCACGATGACCTGGCGCATGATGGTCGCCGTAAGACCGAAGAATTCGCGGCGGTCATTGGGCCGCAGGGCACCGCCTGCCAGCAGCTTGAGAAACGTCTCGTGCACGAGCGTGGTCGCGCCGGAACCGGCCGATGAGCGGGCGCGGCGCTCGGCCATGCGTTTCAGTTCCGGATAGAGCAGGCTCGCCAGGTTGTCCAGCGCCTGTCCGTCGCCGGCCCGATACGCCGCCAGCAATTCCGTAACGCTTTCGCTCATCCCTGAGTAGACCCGTCGTCAGTCAGCCGCGGCAAGCAGTCCCGCCGCTCTTGCTTTCGCCCTGGCGGCATCGCCGTTCCGGTCCAGGCGGCTCAACAGGCGTGCGTATTGCTCATAGCGCTCAGCGAGCGCAAGCGACGCGTACCCTGCTTCTTCTGCATACGCGAGGCCCTCGCGAAACTGGACGGCCGCCTGTTCTGTCCGCGCCAGTGCATCCAGTGCCTCTGCCCTGGCGAACGCCAACGCCGGAAGACGTGACACATCGTCTTCGAACAGCCTGCGATACATCGCCAGCGCCGCATCGAATTGCTCCAGCGCAGCGTCCGCGCGGCCGGTAGCGAGGTAAAGGTCTCCGAACTCGGTCGACAGTTCGGCGACGTGCAAGTGATCCCCGGGATAGGCCTGCTCGAGGACCGGCAGGGCGGCTGTCAGGGCTGCGTCGGCATCCTCGTACCGGCCGAGTTCGGTATAGCTGTTCGCCAACCGGATCCGGGTCTGCGCGAGATGGGGGTGATCTTCGCCCAGCGCCTCAATCTCGATCGATTCGGCGTCCTCCAGCAGCCTGGCAGATTCCACGACCGCGCCGGACTCGTGTTTGAGGGCGGCAAGATTCTGGAGGCTGGACGCCACGTAGTGGTGGCGTTCACCGAAGACCTCCCTGTCGATTTGCAGGGCCCGGTTCAACAGGGGCTCCGCTTCGTCGAACCGTCCGAAGTGCATATACACCCTGGCGAGATTGATCGCTCTCGGCGGTATCCACGGGTGATTCCTGTCCAGTTGCTCGTCGGCAATGTCGTACGCAAATTCGAGCAGCGGGCAGTGCCTCCTCGAACCGGCCCAGCTTGGCGAGCAGGCGACCCTGGTTGGCGATCGGGACGGATGTCTCGACGTGCCGTGGCCCGTTCAGTTCGTTGCGGATCGCAATGGCCTGGTCGTAGTGCGTCGTGGCACCTTCAAACTCGTTCAGTTCACTGAGCACGATACCGAGCGTATTGTGGATCGACGCCTGCACGGCGAGAGCCTGATCGTCTGACGAGCGGTCGGCATAGGTCAGGGCCTCGACCAGCAACTTTCGCGCCCGCTCCCTGTCGCCCTGGTAGCGGTAGAAGCGCGACTGCTCGTACAGTGCCAGGCCGAGCGATACCGGGTCCTCGTCCGCCATGGTGCGACGGATTGCGACTGACTCCTCTATCAGCTCACCCGAGCGATCAAATTCCCCGAGTTCGTTGTAGACGTTGCCTACCACGTACAACAGGTTCGCCTGCAGGTCCTTGTCATCGGTCAGTTCCCGCCTGACTTTTTCGACGCCGCTGTCGAGGACTTCGCGGACAGTGACGTCCGCACCGAGCGCCTTGTCGGGATTCGGTGCCTCGAGTATGTCGATGAGGAACTGCGACACCCGCTCGGCTTTTTCCGCCTCGGATCTTGCAGCGACTGCCTGTTGACTGGCTTCCGTTCTCGCAATCGATAACTGCCACGTATACCAGCTGACGCCGGTCGCCAGGGACAGTACGGCGACGGCAGCAATGGCCGCCGCCGGCTTGTTGCGGGCGATCAGCTTCTGGAATCGATACCCCGCGCTCTGGCCGGCGGCGGCAACCGGGTAATTCGTCAACCAGGCGCGCAGGTCGTTGCGCAGCGCATTCGCGTCCGAGTAGCGCTCATCGGCAACCGGGCGCAGGCATTGCTCGACGACCAGCCGGATTTCGCGGGGAAGTCTTGCCGCCGCCAGGTCCGGCAGCGTGACGGGGCGGCCGTGCGCGGCTCGTTGTATCGCCTCGGTCAGTGTTTCGTCGCCATTCACGGTCTCGCCGGTAAGAACCTCGAAGATCAGCAATCCGAGCTGGTAGATGTCGGACGCGACCGTGATGGGTTGGCCCAGCAGTTGCTCGGGGCTCGCGTAGCGCAGCGTCATCGCACCGGCCCGGGTGGCTTCGGTCGCGCCGCCTTCCGTCAGGCGAGCGATACCGAAATCGAGCAGCTTCGGCCGGCCGTCCGTGTTGACCATGACGTTGGACGGCTTGATGTCGCGGTGCACGACGAGACGACCGTGCGCGTATGCCACGGCATCCACGATATCGACGAGCAACTGCACCCGCTTCCTGGCAGGCAGGTCGTGTTGCCGGACGAACTCCGTCACCGACAGGCCTTCGACCAGCTCCATGACGATGTAGGGCCACCCTTCCTCGGTCAGGTGCGCATCGTAAAGCTGCGAGATATTCGGATGATTGAGGCCGGCGAGCAGCTCCTGCTCCAGGGCGAACTGGCGGCGCGTTTGCTCATTGAAGCTGCCGGTCGCCGATACCTTGATGGCGACGTCACGCTCGAAGCTGCCGTCGACACGCTCCGCACGGAATACGCGGCTCATGCCGCCCTGGCCGATCAGGTCGACGATGCGGTAATCGCCCAGGTTGCGACCGATGAAGCGGGCATCCTCTTCGGCGGATACGCTCTGGAAGAGACTGAGTCCGCCGCCCGTTGCCAGCGGATCGTCGTCCGGCCCTGGTGTCATTGTTATTCTCCGCCGTAGTGGATATCTCGACGACAGTAAATCCTAGCGCGTCGATGGGCCCGATGGAATGGAAGGCCGCCGCCGGGTGCGCAATTCGGGGGCATAGCCGGCCGACTTCGACCCGGCTCCTGCCGCCGTCCGTCGACGTCACCCTTTTGTGCGCGGTCTTAATGTCTCTTTAACAATCAGGCGCCAGGATGCGGAACTTGCAATCCGGCCCCGTTGCCGGTAGCAATTCCCACGGACAACCGGACAGCGTGACGATGCAAAGACGAGCTTTTCTGCAATATTCGACCGCCGCGAGCATGGCGCTCGCCTTCGGCGGGTTCCCGCGGCTTTCCACGGCCCTGGAACGAAAGGGTTCGCTCGCGGACCTGCGCGCACCCGGCTTCGGGCCGCTGCAGCCGACGGCCGCCCGCAATACGGGCGAAACGGTGCTGGCACTGCCACGCGGGTTCTCCTACAACGTCCTCGGCCGCACCGGCGACATGATGTCCGACGGACGCCGCGTGCCCGCGGACCACGACGGCATGGCGGCGTTCGAGATCGACGGGGAATTGCGCCTGGTGCGCAATCACGAGATCAACGACGACGTGCCGGTGGACGGCTCGCCCATCGGCCCGGCCAACCATTACGACGAACAGGCCGGCGGCGGCACCACCACGCTGGTCATCGATCCCGGCACTCGCCTGATCCGGCGCGACTTCGTCAGCCTCAGCGGAACGCTCAACAACTGCGCCGGCGGCCCGACGCCAACGGCCGAGTCTGGTTCGTGTCGTCCAGCGGCGGCGACGCGGGCGGCGGCCAGGTATGGCTCTACGAGCCGGTGGACCGCGACACGGGGCGCCTGACGATGGTTTTCGAATCCCCGGACCGGCAGCTGCTGGACATGCCCGACAATATTTGTCTCGATCCGCAATCGTCCAATCTCTACCTTTGCGAGGACAGTGCCTACCGCGAAGCCGGCGGCACCGAGGAAAATTTTGTGCGCATCCTCACGCCCGGCGGCAAGATCGCCGATTTCGCGCAGAATATCCTCGAGGGCTACGACGAGACCGAAGTCGCCGGCGCCACGTTCAGCCCGGACGGCAAGACGCTGTTCTTCAATATCCAGACGCCGGGTCTGACGGTCGCCGTGTGGGGCGACTTCCGGAATTTCGCCGAATAGCCGCCGCCGGCGACGTATTTGCCAGCCCAATCCGCGCAGCGATTGCCCGACAGCGCGTAAGGCACGGAGCCCGACGGGTCGTCCGGCTCCGTGCGGCGACGGTTACCTCAACTTGTTATCGGCAGCACCAGGGTGTTGCAGTACAGGTTGTCGATGACCTGCTCCGCGGTGGAACCGACCTTCGCATCGCTGCCGGGCTGGCTGACCCTGGCGATGACCACGAGATCCGCGTCGAGCTCCCGGGCACTGGCGGCAATGACGTCGACGGGTTTGCCGTGGGCGCCTTTCACCTGGTTCCTCGGCAGGCCGCAGCGGTCGGCAAACTTCTGCCGGTCGGGGTAATGCTCGCCCTGGTACGCGGCGACGACATGCAGCTTGGCATCGACGTTGTTCGCGATCGTCCGCCCCGTCTCCAGCAGGCGATCGTTCGCGGCTTCGTAGGCATCGGTGCCCGGCTCGTACTTCATCGCCACGAGTACCGTATTGATCTGGCGTCGAGCGTACGACTTTACCAGTAACAACGGGCACCCGGCGTTGCGCAGCAGGCGCCAGTCGGACGTCTCGCGAACCCGGCGCGTCAGGCGGGAATGATAGGTCATGTTCTTGATGGCCAGCATGCAGGACTGGCGGGCGACGGCCTCGGTGATGGCTTCACGCCAGTTCGCGTGAATCTCCACTTCCGTTTCCACGTTGATGCCCAGCGAGCGGCTGTGAGCCGCCAGGCGTTCCACCCAGCTCTCGATGCGGGATTGCTCTTCCTTGCGAGCGACGCTCTCGTCCATCCCGGTCGGCTTGCGAATGGTGCTCTCCGCGATGCAGGCGTAAATGTACAACGCCGTATCCTTCGCACCGGACGCGACCGCGTCCGTGGCAATGGTTTCGCCCATCACCAGCGACGGCTGGTTCATGGTCGTGGGGTCGAGGATAACGAAGATCTTCCGCGAATCGGCCATTTGCATCTCCCGAAGTGCCGCAAGTATTCGAACCGCAAGGGTAGCAAAACCGTATCGTGGACCGTGACCCTGCAGCGCAAAAATTCGGAAGTTTCGGGGACAGAGACCTTATCCCGGACCCGGCAGCGAGACCGGGTCACGGTTCCCGACTGATGCGTGCCGCCGCCAAAGGCGTATTTAGTCCTTGCTTTCCGGCCGGGCTGCTATATAGTCCGCCAGCCTGCAAGTGTGCTTGTCACTGTGCACTCCAAGTCGATGTTCGCGCAGAAGTTTCTTCCGTAGTACCTCGTCCTGTTTTCATCAGTCATTGCATCACTTCCAGCCATACCGGCCCCTGGAGAGGGGGCTTATTGCATTGATTTAACAGGAAAAAGATTATGTCGACGACTTACGGCACCGTAAAATGGTTCAACGAAGCCAAGGGCTTCGGTTTCATCGAGCAGGAATCCGGCCCCGACGTATTCGCGCACTTCAGCGCGATCAAGGGCGACGGCTTCAAGACGCTCGCGGAAGGCCAGAAGGTCGAATTTACCGTCACGCAGGGCCAGAAAGGTCCGCAGGCGGAAAATATCGTACCGGCCTGAAGACCCCGGTCTTCACAGCCAGGAGGGCCCCGGAATCGGGGCCCTTTTTCGTTGGGCAGGGTGTTCGGGGACAGTGACCAGCACTTGGTGACCCGCACTCGCCATCGAGTTCCGGATGCGGTCACTGTCCCCGAATCGCGGGGAATTGCGCTCACTGCCCCCGAATCGGACGGCTAGTTGCAGAACGGCAGAGGCAGTTTCCGGCACAGGTTGCGGCGGAAGGTGTGCCTGCTGTGGCCGCTGCGTTCGGAGACGTAGATTTCACCGTCGGCGCCGTAGTTGATGCGCTGCACATCGCCCGAGAACGAGGCGCGGGTTTCGTTCTGCGCTTCCGTGTCGAAGGGCACCGAGACGCTCAGGTTCAGCGGGTCGGACCACGGGTGGTAAACACTGCGGCGTGATGCGTAGTAGACGTCCTGGCCCGGCTCGCCGGCCGACATGCCGCCGCCCCAGCTTGTGCGGTTCGAGCTGAACACGATTTCGAGACCGTTCCTGCTCACGGTCGGCATGCGATCGTCGCTCGCGGTATTCAGACCGTACACGGGATGTCCCGGCCCGAACGAGCCGTCGTGGCGCATCCTGCTGACGTAGATGTCCTGGTCGCCGCCGATGTCCGACGAGTAATACAGGAACGTACCGCGCCAGGTCCTGACGATGCCCGGCGAAAATTCCGCGCCCGGGCCGTTCGGGCCGTCGCCGTCCACCGCGCAGCCGAGGTTGACCGGTTCACCGAACCCGTCCCAGGGATTGCGGCGCGCCAGGTAGATATCGCCGCCGCCGCAGCCTTCGGCATGGCCGTCGTGACGGTTTGACACGAACAACAGGTACGGGCCCTCGAGCGGCGTGGGACAGAAGTCGTTGGCATCGCTGTTGACCGGTTCCGGCAGCTTGTGAGCCTCGCCGAAGGGCGAATCGAGGTCGGCACGCAGGTTGGCCCAGATGTCGAGATCGTCCGAGACGTCCTCGCGCCTGGATGCCGTGTATGAGCGAGCCCGTCGCGCGACTCGATCGGGCAACCGCCGAGCACGCTGCCGGCTTCGTCGAGCACCGGTACGCTCGGTCCCCATTCGGTCTGCTGGGAACCCCAGCCCCAGCCCCAGCCGAACGCGGTCGTGGACATGAGGACAGCCATCGTGCCGAGGCACGTCATGCCGGCCGCCCGCCGCAGCGAGGCCCTCGCGGGCCGTGATTGGTGAATTGCGGACATTGTTGTCTCCTTATGCATGGTCAGTTGGCACACAGCCCGCACGGGGGCGGGCACGTGTCCCACGCTAGGAGACAGTCGACTGCCGCGCGTGAATCCCGGGTGAAGATATCGTGAAGGTGATGCTTGTCATTTGTTTCAGGTACTTGCGATCCCGACCGGGAGGTCCCGAGTCCGCGCAACGGGCGGCAGTCGCCCGATATCGTGCTAAGCTGGTTGGCAAAGAACACATCGCGGGCCAACCGGCCGGCGAGAAGAAGGAGGCGTACCGTGAAGCTGAAAACCCCCGCCATCCTCTCCGGAGTGATCCTCAGCCTGGTTGCCGGCAGCGCGCTCGCCTGCGGCGAAAGCCTGTTCCGCGTCGGCAAGGGCGTCGCCTTCCGGCAATACACCGCGCCCTTGCCCGGCAGCATTCTCGCCGTCGCAAAGACCGAAGCCGAGCTCCTGATGATCGAGCAGCTCGTTGCGGCGGGACACGACGTGCACGTCGTGGCCGAGCCGTCACAGATCCGGGACGAACTCGGCGAGCACGAGTTCGACATCGTGCTGGCGTACTACCGCCAGCGTGACGTCGTTGCCGCACAGACCCGCGAGAGCCGCGCCCTCTACATCCCGGTCGCGATGCGCGATACCGGCGAGGAACGCGAGGCGGCCGATCGCTACGAGCGCTCGCTCGCGAGTGACGACAGCGTGAAGACCTTCCTGAAGACGATTCACCGGGCACTCAAGGCGCGCGGCTAGCCAGGGTCGCCCCGATCGCAGCAGGTTCCCGCATGCCTGTCACATCGGCATCGTTCCTGCTTCTCGTCGCCACGCTGTTCGCCGCGCCGGTACTCGGCGCGGAGGCGCACGACTCCAGGGCAGGGCACGGCGAAGTCGGTCTCACCCTCCAGTACATCAGCGTCGACGGTTTCGAGGGCAGCCTGGGTAATGTGCCGCTCGGCGAGGTGCAAACACAGGTCGTCAACATCGATGTCGACTACCACCTCACGGACCGGCTGACGCTCGTCGCCGGCATCCCGTTCGTGCGGGAACGTTACCTCGGCCCGTTCGACCACGACCCGCTGGCGCTCGACCCGCCGCGCACCGATGTGCCCAACGTCGACCTCGGTGACTGGAACACGGATTTCCAGGATTTTCACCTGGGCGTCCGCTACCTGCTGAAGGAATCGCCCCAACTCATCATCGAGCCGTTCGCCGTGGCCGGTATTCCCAGCAACGACTACCCGTTCTTCGGCCATGCCGCCATCGGCCGCAACCGGGCGCAGCTCGACATCGGCTCGTCGTTCATCTACCGGCCGCCGATCTCCGATGCCTGGTATCGACTGGACCTGAGCTACGTGTTCGTGGAAAAAACGCTGGGCGTCAGCATCAATCACCTGAACGCGCATGCGGAAGCGGGTTATTTCTTCTCGCGCCGGCTGTCCGGCCGCCTGTTCGTGCTGTACCGCGACGGCAGCGGCCTCGACTTCCCGGTGGACTTTCCGCCGCCGGCCGAGCGCACCGACGAGATGTGGTACCAGCACGACCGCCTCGTGAGACACAATTTCACGAACGCCGGCGCCGGTGTCGACTGGTTGCTGAACGATCGCTATCGCCTGTCGACGTCGGTGTTCACGATGCTGCGTGCCGTCCAGATACACGACGTCGAGTACGCGATCAGCGTCTCGCTCAGTCGCTCGTTCTGAACGCCGCCGCCGCCGACGCGCCGTTTGCCCAGGCCCGGTCGAGTCGCGCGAGCGTCCCGGGCAGGCGGGCGCGCAACGCCGCTTTTTTCGCCTCGACCGAACGCACCGTCTCGCGGTACACGGCGCTGTCCGCGAGATCGCGAAAGCAGGGGGCGTCCACGAGCAGCGGGTACCAGGGCATGCCGCGCGTCCCCTGCAGCCGTTCGAGACTGGCGAGCGCGGCGGGCCGGTCGTCGAGTATGGAGTCGACGCAGGCCAGGTAGAGGTGCGGCCACCACGACTGGTCGGCGCCGGTGGAGAGCATCGTGACGAGATAGGGTCGAAACCACTCTGCCAGTTCACGCGCACGTCCCGATTCGCCTGTTGCTTTCAGCGCGCCGGCGAGCGTGACCAGCGCCTCCTCGTCGTTGGCCCGGCGGTTCTTGCTGATGGCGCGTGCCGGGATGTTCTGCCGGCGCAGGTAGTCGATCGCCCGTTCGTAATCGCCGGTGGCCGCGAACGCGCGGCCCATGCCGTACCAGATCTGCGGCTGCCCGGGCTGGTCGAAGATCAGGTCGTCGCCGAGCTCGATCATCTCGCTGTAGCGCCGTTCCCAGTACAGCAGGTTGAAGGCCGGGCCGGGGTCGTAGCGGCGCGCGGTCTCGAAGTCGCCGATGCGGGCATAGAGCTCGGCGACCATCCAGGCCGTGTCCGCGCGGGTCGGTTCCGCCGCGTGCGCGCGCAGTGCCCAGGCGATCGCCTCGTCGATGTCGCCGACGAGTTCGAGCGTCCGGGCGATCGCCATCCAGGCAGATGCGCCCTCGAAGCGCTCCGCGATGACCCGCGCCGCTTCCCTGGCCTCCGCGTAGCGGCCCGACATGCCGTAATACGTGGCGAGGTCGGCGTAACGCGTCAGGCGTTGCGCGTCGAACTCGAGCGCGTGCAGAAAATGCCGCTCGGGCACATCCGATACCAGCTGGTGCCAGATATATTTCGCGAGCGCCTCCCGGGCATCGGCGTAGTTCGGGTTGAGCGAGACGGCGCGATCGTACGCTTCGCCCGTGCCTTCCTCGTAGCGCAGCCACCGGGACAGCCCGAGCGCGTAGTGTGCTTCCGCGCTGTCGGGGTCGATGGCAATGGCGCGGTTGATCGGGCCGGCGGCGCCGAGCGAATCGCCCTTGTAGAGCAATGCGATGGCGAGTCGGCTCCAGGCCTGCGCCGAGTCGGGCGTCAGCTCGGTCAGCTGCCGGTACATGCGGATTGCCTCGTCGAGTATCTCGTAGTCGACGATCGGCTGGTCGCGGACGTCCTCGTAGCGGGCCCGCGCCAGCAGCATCAGGTCGTACGCGGTCGGGTCGAGTTGCTGCGAGCCGCGGCTCGCGGCCCGGCCTTCGTAGTCCGGGGACAACTGCGCGATGATCGCCGCGGCGATCTCCCGCTGCAGGACGGGGAGGGCCGCACGGTCTCCCTCGAAGGATTCCGACCACGTCCGGAACCCCGACTCGCCGTCAACGATGGCGACCGACACGCTGAAGACGTCGTCCTCGCGCTCGAGCGACCCCTCGACGAGTTTCTCCACGCCGAGCCGGGAGGCGATCGTCGCCGTGTCGACGTCGCGGTCGCGGAACACGACCGAGGACGTGCGGGCGATGACGTTGAGATCGTCGACGTGGGACAGCTGGTCGATGAGCGTGCTGGCCATGCCGTCGCTGACATAGGCGTCGTCGGGATCCCGGCTCGTGTTTTCGAACGGCAGGACCGCGATCGAGTTCGGCCGGACCGGCCGGTCGATGCCGGTGATGCCCGATGCAGCGTCCCGCGGCGCCGGTGTCCACAGCAGAAAGACGCTCGCCGCCGCGGCCACCGCCACGACGAACGGGATCGCAATGGCCGAGACGCCGCGGCGCACCGGTGTCGCCGCCAGTGCCTCTGCCGCGGCGTCCGGGTCGTGCTGAACGACGTCGGGGATCAGCCGGTAGCCCTGGCCCCGCACGAGCGCGATGTAACGCGGCTGGCTGGCGTCGTCACCGAGCGCGGCGCGCAGCAGCTTGACGCGTTGCGTCACGGTTTCGGGCGAGACGACGCGGCCGTTCCAGACACGCTCGACCAGTTCGTCCTGGGTAACGACCGCGGGCGCCGCCTCCGCGAGCACCAGCAGCATCCGGTAGCTCAGCTTCGGCAACCGGATGATGTCCCGGCCCCGCCGCACCTCGCGCCGGCCGGTGTCCACCTCGCAATCGCCGATACCGAGTCTCGTGCCGTCTTTGCGCTTCGCAGCCATCGCGGGCGGCCCTGCTCCGGTTGTTCGTCTCCGTTCCCGTTCTGCCTGCTTTCCGCGGCGAAGTCCAGATACCGGGGGCCCCGGGCCGAATACCGCGCAAGCAACTCGAAGGGGGTCGTCGGGCAGGCACTGGCAAGGGCGATAGCAACGCAGCCGCGCAAACACATATAGACATATAACCATACGCCTGCTAGCGTCTTATGCTGGCACGACATGCCCGGGACTCGCCCAATGAACCGCCTGACGATCAACCTGCCCGCTGAATTGCACGCCGCCCTGAAAGCCGCCGCGGCGCGTCGCGGTACGACAATCGGCTGCCTCGTCCAGGAAAGTCTCGAAGCGTACGGCATCAAGCCGGAGCGAAGCGTGCGCGAGTTGATTGCTGCCGCCCGGGCGCGCTCCGGCTTATCGGTCGACGAAGCCGAGACGCTGGCGCTCGACGAGACCCGGGATGCGCGAGATCAATGAGTACCTAATGAGCAGCAGATGATCAACAGGTGAGCACCCGGTGAGCGACACGGTCCCCACCGCCGTGTGGGCCATCGACACGAGCGTGCTGGTGGCCGGACTCCTGACCGCTGACCGCAAGTCCCCGCCGGCACGCATCCTGGATGCGATGCTCGACGGGCGAGTGCGATTCGTGCTTTGCGTGGAACTGCTCGCGGAATACCGAACCGTGATGCTACGTGAGCGCATCCGGGCCCGGCATGGGCTGGCCGTGGCTGAAGTGGATGCGCTGCTCGAGGCGCTCGTAACAGACGCCGTCGTCGTCGATATTGCCGGAAGGACGGAAACGGCACCGGATCCGGGCGACAACTTCCTCTGGCGTCTCCTCGCGGCGCGATCCGGGACGGGCCTGGTCACCGGCGACAATGCGTTGCTGGATCGTCCGCCGCCGCGGACGCGCGTCCTGTCTCCGCGCGCCTGGATCGACGAAGTGGACGCCGACCTGCGGGGACAGTGACCTGATCTTCCTCGCCATGCGCGGATTGCGAGGGTTGTCCGAGAACGTCGGCGGACGGTGGCCATCGAATACCAGCTCGCAGTTCCTGAACACGCAGTGGTGGAAGATATTCCCGCCGAGCTCGATGCGCTCGTTCTCGAAAGTCCGGTCTTTGTAATTCATGCGTGCTCTCCCTACATCCGTCCGAAAGGCGGTTGGCGCCGGTCCCCGAATTGCGGCGACAGGGTCACGGTCCCCGTTCCGTGCCGAGCGCTCCGTCGTCGACGGCAAGCACGGTTTGCAGCAACACGTCGGCGCCGTTCGCCATGTCTGCCGCCGACGTGAATTCCTGCGGCGAATGGCTGATGCCGTCCACGCTCGGCACGAAGATCATACCGGTCGGTGCGATGCGCGCGAGGTCCTGGGCGTCGTGGCCCGCACCTGACGGCATCCGTCGATACGACAGGCCCAGCGTCTCCGCGGCCGAGGCGATGACGTCGCGCATGCGATCGTCCGTCGGGGCCGGCGGCGATGCCACGTCGACTTCGTCGAAGTGAATGGGCGTGCCTCGTGTCTCCGCAATGCGGGCGGCTTCGGCCTCAACCAGGTCGAAGACCCGCTGCATCTTCGCGGCCTCGAGGTCGCGGATCTCGAGACTCATCGCAACCCTTCCCGGAATGACGTTCGGTGCCCCGGGAAAGGCCTGGATGCGGCCGACGGTCGCGACCTGCCGGCCGTCGAGCTCGTTGGCGATGCGATTGATCGCAAGCGCAAGCTCCGCGGCCGTGACCATCGCGTCCCTGCGCCGGTTCATCGGCGTCGTGCCGGCGTGGTTCGCCATCCCTTCCACCGTGATGTCCCACCAGCGGATGCCCACGATGCCTTCGACGACGCCGATATCGATATTCTCCTCGTACAGGATCGCCCCCTGCTCGATATGCAGCTCGATAAATGCCGCCAGCTCGCCGGCCTGCCTGGCCGCCAGCTCGATGCGATCGGGGTCGCCCCCGACACGCCGGATGCCTTCCCGGATGGTCAGGCCGCTGTGCGAGACGACCCGCATCGTGTCCTCGGTGAGCTTGCCGATCATCGCGCGGCTGCCGGTCAGGCTGCCTTCCTCGTCCGTGAAAACCACCACCTCGAGCGGGTGACGGGTCGCGAGGCCGTGCTCGTTCAGCAGCTCGATGACCTCGATGGCCGCAATCACCCCGAGGTCGCCGTCGTAATTGCCGCCGCCGGGTACCGAGTCTATGTGCGATCCGAACAGGATCGGCGGCAGCTCATCCTCGCGGCCGCGCCTGCGGCCCAGGATGTTGCCGGCGGTGTCGACGCGCACGTCGAGACCGGCATCGCGCATGAGCGCCTTGACGTACTGGCGGCCGGCGAGGTCCGCATCGCTGAACGCGACGCGACTCACGCCGCCGTCGGGATTCGTGCCGAAGCGCGACAGTGCCTCGATCCTCTCCTGCATGCGCTCGGGGCTCGCGTGCATCCGCTCCTGCCCGAGTGCCGTGGCCGCGGCGGCGGCGAAACACGCGCCGAGCACGAGCGCCGGCATGAGGTGGCGTGAAATTCTGTACATGGCGTGGCATCTCCCCCGGTTTTCGCGACAGCATAGCAGTGGTGACCGGCATGGCGCTCCATACGCACGCCTGCCGCGAGGATCGCGAGGCGGTACCGGTGGCAGGCCGGGACCCTCATTGCGCGGGTGCAGCAAGGCCCGTCAACATCGTTGCGCCATCGGCGTCTACCGTCGTGGTATTGCATTTGCACTAATATAGATTTTTATGCGCATTTGCAAAAACACTCTGCAGCCGATAGCATGACCGTATGGCCCGCGCCCACCCGACAACCGACCCGGATCCCGCCCACGTCCTGGCGACGGCGGTGCTGCGCGCTGCCGGGCGCATGGGGCTGTCCCGTGCCGAGCTCGCCGCGATCCTCGGTCGCGACCGCTCGTCGCTGTCCCGCTCGGGGGTCGACCCGGACAGCAAGTCCGGCGAGCTGGCGAAGCTGCTGATTCGCTGCTACCGCTCGCTCGCCGTGCTGGTCGATGACGATCAGCAGCAGGTCCGCGAGTGGCTCGCCACCCGCAACCGGCACACCGGCGGCGTGCCGCGCGAGCAGGTCAGGACCGTGACCGGGCTGGTCACCGTCTGCGAGTACCTGGACGCGATTCGTGGCAAAACCTGACGCGCCTGCCTGGCGGCGCCTCCTCGGGCGCGCGACGCCACGGACGCTCCTCGGCACGCTCTCGCGCCTCGTCGAACACCAGCAACGCAAGGTCACGCTGGCGCTCGTCGATACGCTCGCCGAGCACGAGGTCCTGGAGGACCTGCTGGAAGACTCGAAACCGGTTCCCGACGTGCACCCGCGTCTCCGCCGCCTCGATTACCTGCTGCGCACACCCTGGCGCTACCCGCCGCTGCCCTGGGGTTCGCGCTTCGGCCGCCGCTTTGAGCCCGGCATTTTCTACGGCTCGCTGTCCGCCGCGGCCCTGTTCGCCGAAGCCGCGTATTACCGGTTGCTGTTCCTGGAGGGCATGGAAACGCCGTTCGCCGATCGCGTCATCAGCCAGTTCACCGTGTTCGATGCCAACTTTCGCACCGGCCAGGGACTGGACCTCTCGCAGCCCCCGTTCGACCGCCACGAATCGACACTGCGCCACCCGGTCGACTACGGCCCCTGCCAGCTGCTCGGCACCGAACTGCGCGAACGCGGCATCGAGGCGATCACCTACCTGTCCGCCCGCAGCCGCGAGCGGGCGATGAACGTCGCGCTGTTCTCCCCGACGCGCTGCGCTCGCGCCGGCACCGCAACCCGCGCCACGGCTTGTGCGAGACGCGCCCCGACGAAGTGAGCTTCACCGTCGCCGGCCGGCTGTACCGCCTGCCACGCGAGCAATTCCTGTACCGCGGCAAGCTGCCCGACCCGGCCTGATGACCCTCCGGGGACACTCACCGTAACTCCGGACTCTTCGGGGACCCTTCGGGGACACTCACCGTAACTCCGAATCCTTTGGGGCAGGCACTGTATCTCCGTATTACCGAGGCAGGGCCCCAATCCCGAAGTCCTGCGGAGATACGGTGAGTGTCCCCGAAGCCCCCCTCCCGACGTCCCGCGGAGATACGGTGAGTGTCCCCGAAGAGACCCGTCCCGAGAGACCCGAATTCCCGTGGTGCCTGCGGGGCAGATAACGCAAAATCCTGGGAGCAGGGTCGACGGCAGGCGGGAGAACGCGGTGATGCAAGCCCCGATGGACACGCGGCAGGGCCGCGCCGGTCGCCGCGGCCGGATAAGCTGGGCGCTGTACGACTGGGCGAACAGCAGCTTCTTCGCCGTCATCCTGACGTTCGTCTTCCCGGCCTACTTCGCGCGCCAGATCGCGGCCGACGAAACCGTCGGCACCACGCTCTGGGGCAACACGGTCGGCCTGGCCGGACTCGTGATCGCGCTTGCCGCGCCGATCCTCGGCGCGATTGCCGACCAGTCGGGTCGCCGCAAACCCTGGCTGGCCGTGCTCACGTTGGGCTGCGTGCTGGCGACGGCGACCCTGTGGTGGGTCCGCCCCGGCGCCGACAATGTCGTGCTCTTCGCGATGCTCGTGGCGGGCACCGCGACCGTGGCCTCGGAACTCGCGTTCGTGTTTTACAACGCGATGCTACCGTCGCTGACGACCCCCGACCGGCTGGGACGCTGGTCGGGCTGGGCCTGGGGGCTCGGCTATGCCGGCGGCATCGGCTGCCTCGTCATCGCGCTGTTCGGGTTCGTGACGGCCGATGCGTGGTTCCCGTTGCCGCGCGGCGAGCTGGAACACGTCCGGTCGACATTCGTGCTGGTGGCCGCCTGGTACGCCGTGTTCGCGCTGCCGCTGTTCCTGTTCACGCCGGATGCGCCCTCGCAGGGGATTGCGCCGGGACGCGCGATCCGGCTGGGCCTGCAACAGCTCTGGGGATCGATCAGGCGCGTGCGCCGCTATGCGGTGATCGCGCGCTTCCTCATCGCCCGCATGTTCTTCATCGACGGGCTGGCGACGATCTTTGCGTTCGGCGGCGTGTACGCGGCCGGCACGTTCGCGATGGATGAGGAACAGGTGCTGCTGTTCGGTATCGCGCTCAACGTCACCTCCGGCGTGGGCGCGGTCTCGTTCGCCTGGATCGACGACTGGCTCGGCAGCAAGCGCACGATCCTGCTGTCGTTGCTGGGCCTGATCGTGTTCGGCACGATGCTGTTGCTCGTCGAGTCGGTGGCCCTGTTCTGGACCTTCGGGATGATCCTCGGGATTTTCGTCGGCCCGGTCCAGGCCGCCGGCCGTTCCTGGCTGGCGAGGTCGGCCCCGGAGCACCTGCGGAACGAGATGTTCGGATTGTTCGCGTTCTCCGGCAAGGCGACGGCGTTCGTCGGGCCGTTGCTCGTGGGCTGGACAACGGCCCTGTTCGACAGCCAGCGGGCCGGGATGAGCGTGATCTTCGTGCTGCTCGGGATCGGCTTCGTGCTGATGCTGAGCGTGCCGGAGGCGGAGAAGCAATAGCGGGATGAGCAGCCGCCGAACGACACAGCAGGTTACTAGCCGGCGATCCGGAACCCCGCCACGGCTCGCCGCCCCGGATCGCGACCGGTCCGCTGGCTTGCGGCGAGATGTCCCAACCTTCCCGAGGTGACCCAATGTACAAATTCATGCTGACTGTTCTCTCCTTGTGGACGCTCGCTGCGACGGCTGATACCGCTGTCTACGAGCATTCGTCGCACGGCACGCGCTGGCTCGAATCGAAGGATTCGGGAATCTCTCTGAAGGTGCTGGTGGAGCAGGCCAACCTGGGCGGCAGTGAAGTGGAGGTCGGCGAGATTCGTTTCCCGGCGGGCTACGAGAGCCGCGCTCACGTTCACGAGGTCGAGATCTTCTACGTCCTGGAAGGCAAGTTGTTCCACAAGGTCAATGACGACGAGCAAATCCTGACGCCCGGAATGATCGGTATCGTTCGCGCTCCCGACGAGGTCGTTCACAAGGCCGTGGACGGCGCCGTGACGGCAATCGTCATCTGGCCCGGCAGCGGCGAAGTGCAAGGGTTGTCCAGGGTCTGGGACGAGCGCGCCCTGACGGAGATGCCCTGATCCGGCGAAACGGCACCGGCCAGCCGAAGCCTTGACGGCTTTCCGAAGGGTGCCGTAGCCGGTCGACATCGCCGGCCAGAAAATTTAGAGTCCGGCCATCTGGAACCCAGTCCGTGTCGCTTCCCGTCCTGATTTTCCGATTCGCGTGGCGGTGCAGGCGATGCCATTCGACATCGGGGGGGCGATATGACCAGAGTTCGAATCGACACCCGGCATCTCCTTGTGTGTCTCGCTGCGGCGCTCGCCGCGATGCCCGCTGCAGCCGCCGATCCCGTCCGGATCCACGCAAAAGCCAAGGGTAAGTACTGCCTGAGCAAGGCCGACCGGAGTTGGCGTAACGGCACGAACATCGTGCTCATGCGCTGCAACGACGCGACCGATGAAATGCTTGCATGGGAATACGATCGCAGTACCGGCTTTATCCGCAGCGCCGCCAATTCGTCGAAATGCCTGCACAAGCGTGCGCCGGGATGGAGCAACGGCAATAACATACATCTCTGGGATTGCAGCGGCGGTACGGATGACAACAAGACCTGGATCTACGAGAAGTCCACGGGCTACATACGCGCCGCCGGCAACCGCGGTAAATGCCTGCACAAGAAATTCCCGGAATGGACGAGCGGTAACAACATCCACCTGTGGGATTGCGACCGCGGACCGAACGCGAACAAGACCTGGCGGCTCAGGGGTGACGGCGGGCGCATCGTCGACATCATGAGCCGCAAGGACGAAGACCCGGACGTCCCCCGCTACTTCATCCGCAACGAACACGGGCTCTGCCTGTCCGTCAACGTGTTCGACCAGACGCAAAGCCGTGGCGACAAGGCGAAGCGCGTGTTGAAGGCCGCCTTCGATCCCCGCGAGCACGCGAAGAACCTCGCCGGCGCCTCCGGCGCGATGTTCCTCGGCCCCGGCGGACCGGAGATGATCACGACCGTGCGCATGCTGCAGTCGAAGCGCAAGCTCGAGGAAGCGTGGAAAGGCGGCACGCAGCAGGGCATGGGCGTCACGCTGCTCGAGTGCGGTGCGGTGGATCCCGAGTACCAGAAGTTCATCCGCGACGATCGGTTCCTGCGGACTTACGACGGCAAGCATTGCCTGAAAGCGAAGCAGGGACAGGCGCAGGACAACGGCGGCCGCGTCCAGATCGGCGCCTGCAAGAACCAGCAACGGGCGGCGTGGTACATCAACGAGCGCGAGTTCAAGAACGGCAAGGGCAAGTGCCTCGACGTTCATCGGCCGGACCGCGAGAAAACCGGCGCCAGGGTGCAGCTCTGGGGTTGCAGCGGCCGCTCGCAGCAGAAGTGGAACCTGTCCCACTGATGCGATGTGCTCCGCCTGTCGCCGGGGGCGCCTGGGCGACTGCAAGAATCCTGACGATCGGCGCGGTACTGGCCGGCGTTGCTGCCTGGCGGCGTCTTCGCGCAGGTGACGCTGCACGTGCCGGTGGAGATCGGAGTCGATACGCAACGCGGCGAGAGTGAGCGTCGACTGCATCGTATCCGCCAGCCCCATCCGGGCGGAAATCGGGGATTCGGTCGACTACGCGAAGGCCGCGACGATCCGGAACCGCGTCACGATCGACCTGCCGGACAGCGCCGCAACGGCCTGGCGCGGCACGGTCGACGTGCCCTTGCGCGATCGGATGAATGGCGGGATCGATGTGGCCGAGGGCCGTCATTACGTGTGCAAGACGACCGTCGGTTACCGGCCGGACAGTCGCGCCGGCGCCGGGATCGCATTGCTTGCCAATCGCAATTGCGATCTCGAGCTCCAGTACGTCGAGGCGTACCGGGAGCGTCTGCAGGCCGATGTCGCGGAACACCGCCTGTGCCGCGAGGCGCCCTTCGATCCCGTTGATGAACGAGTCGACGTCGGCCGCATGGTCCTCCGCGGTGGCACGCCGCCGGCGCAGGAACCGGTCACCGATCTCGATGCGCGGACGACGCTGGAGAGACGCTCGAAACGCATCGGGCAACGTTTCGCCAGCTTCCCGCTATCGGGAGACATTGAGGAATGCGCGCGCGCTTGCGTACGCGACGCCGCGTGCCGGTCCTGGAGCGGCTGGCAAAGCCAGCGCGGCGGCCGCTGCTTCCTGTCGACCGTCGTGCCGCCACGCACGGATGCCGACTACACGTTTGCCCTGTCCGGCGTTGTCGACGCAAGGCCGGCTGACAAACCGGACTCGCCGGATCCACCGGAAGGAGTTGACCCATGAATCGATACCTCGTGTTGATCGCCGTATCGAGCCTGGCTGCATCCCCGGCAGTCATTGCGCAGGACGACTGCGCCGACGCCGTGCAGGGCAAGATCGCCTGGAACCGCAAGGGCGCCACCCGCTGGAACCCTGCCAATGTCGAGCGCCTGTGCAAGGGCGCGGAATCGAGTACGGCGCCGGCGCGTTGCTTCGAGCGCGTCATGCAGGGCGACATCGACCGCAGCGACGGCCAGTCCTGGGGCTGGGGCGAGGTCATCGAACTCTGCCAGGGTACGTTCGACGCGACGGCCCGCGTGGACTGCTACGAAAAGCGATTCCGTGCCGACGGCGATACCGCTGCCGCCATTCGGAGCTGCCGGAACGCCGCGAGCACACCGAGCCGACTCGCGCACAAGGAGCGCAAGGTCAGCAGGCCCGACTTCAACGACACGGTCGTGGCCGATCCGCAGCTCAGCGGGCAGGTCCTGCAGGCACCGGCGACCGACGATCAGGACGACGATGTGGTGATTTCGCCTGAACTCGGCAGCGAGGCGATGCGCAAGGCCATCGCGCAGCAGGCCGCGGAAAACGAGCGAGGGCGCGAACGAGAGCGGCCCCGCTGCGCGCAGGTCTCGCTGATACGCGGCGACATCGAGCTCGAGCGTGCCCGTGTGGGCGGCCGGGTTCTGCGTCTCGATGGTTGCCTCGGCCAGCCGGACCCTGACGACGTGCAGGTCTGGGTACGTGCCGGCAAGCGCATCGACAAGCGTCGCGCGCGCTTCAACCGGACGTCGGCACGACTCCGGGATGTCGCGCTCGCCGGAGAATCCGGCGCCCAGGCGACGCTGGTGCGCACGCGCGGTGACGAAACCTACCAGCTGGTGCCGTGGGTCGACATCGAGCGGGTCGACGCCGACCGTGACGGCGACGGTCACCTCGCGGCACGCTGGGGCGGCGATGATTGCGACGACCGGGCCGCAACCCGTTTTCCGGGCAACGCCGAAGTGCCAGACGACGATGACGTGGACGAGGACTGCGACCCGACGAGCTACGGCAAGGTCGACGACGACCGCGACGGCTTCTACTCGGACGAGTACTGCAATCGCGCCAACGACGGCAGCTGGAACTGCGGCACGGACTGCAACGACCAGCTGTCGAACGTGAACCCGCGTCACGGCGAGACGCCGGGCGACGGACTGGACAACGACTGCGACGGCGAAGTGGATGGCTAGGGTTTCGGGGACAGTCAACTTGATCCGGCGATGGGGACAGTTAACCTATCTCGGCGAGCGCCGAGACAAGTTGACTGTATTCGCTCAGTCGTCGCGCACGATCCGCCCCTGCACGTCGCGGAGGTCGACCGAGCCGGAGCCCGATTCCAGGATGTGGACGTCGCCGGTCACCGTGGCCACGTGGATGCTGCCGGAACCGTCTTCGATGGTTGCACTATCGTCGCCGCTTCGTCCGCATCGGCATCCGGAACGCGGATGATCGCCGCGACGACGATCCGGTCGGCGCCAGGAACGCCGGTGACCTCCAGGCTGCCGGCGCCGGCATCGATGCGCAGCACCTCCAGCCCCGAGGCATCGAGCACCAGCTCCCGCGCTTCTTCGTGGTCGGACCAGGCCGCATGAGCGAGGCTTGCCGCAAACATCAGCATTATCAGTAGGGTACGCATATTCAGCTCCGCCAGTTGACTGACCGTTGGTGTTGCCCGTTTCGAATTGGATGCAGCCCGGCGCATTTCGGTTGCATAGCGTCGCGCGCGCCGGCTGAACTTCTGCCCGGCGCTCCGCCTGCGTGCGCGCCTTCAATGCCATCGGCGCCCAATCCGTGCGAAGTCAGCTCATGAAGAGCCCGGTGCGCGGTCGGCATGCCGATCGCGAGCGACGATGCAAGTATCTCGGCGTTGGTCGCGAGGAGGTGCTATTACCGTTTCCCTCTTTATGTGGACCAGCGTCAGGCGCATCGGCAGGCGTGCACGGCCTGCCGTTCCCGGCTGCCGGACATCTCGTGGGTGAGCCACGCGCCGGCTCCGAGGAGCAACGCTCCGCCGACGATCATCCCTTGCCCCGGTATTTCCCTGAAGATCAGATACCCGAGCGTCGCCGCCACTACCGGCGAGACGATGATGTCCACCAGGGCGTAGGTGTTCGCGTTCAGGGTTTTCAGAACAATCGAAATACCGAAGTAGGCGAATCCCGTGGATACTACCACCAGGCACAGGGCCCAGAGCATGATCGGCAGGTCCATGCCGAGCGCTTCGTAGTGGATCGGACCCAGTGATATCGCCGGGGCCGAACAGGACGAAAAAGGGCCGAGAGAATGATAGCGCCGGCCAGCATGGACCAGGCAATGTCGTTGCCCGTTTCGGTTTTTCCCTCGTAGCGCATATAGCGTCACCATCGGCCGCATAGACGGCACCGTCCGCCAGCGCCACGCAGGTTCCCCAGCATGTGCCGCCTTCGAGCGGTTTGGCCAGCGCAATGCCAGTAATAGCCAGGGCGAAGATCAGGATATAGCTTGCCTTGCGGCCTTCTCGCCCAGAAACAGCCCAAGAAAAGATGAAGGTGAAAAAGGGCGCAATGCTCCAGAAGATCACCACGTTCGCTATGGGCAGCGACCGTCATGGCGAAGTTGAAGACGCTGATCTGCAAGCGCGATCAGCAGGCCGATGATGGCGCGTGTCCTTCAGT
The DNA here is from genome assembly GCA_034522415.1 of Woeseiaceae bacterium. Taxonomy (GTDB): domain Bacteria; phylum Pseudomonadota; class Gammaproteobacteria; order Steroidobacterales; family Woeseiaceae; genus Woeseia. The sequence continues at coordinate 219,166 of JAXHLH010000014.1, read as the reverse complement.
GTTGTCTCTCGGAAAACGCAGGCGGGCACCTGGTGGTCAGGGGCATGGCCGGCCGTCAGAAAGATGGCGGCGAACGTCAGCGCATAGAAGTTCAGCGTCTGGATCGGGATCCGACCATCGGTGAGCTTGACGAAGACACCGATGGTTGCCTCGGACGACGTGATCAACAGAAGACGGAGCGCAGGTCTTCATCACGATCTTCTGGTGTCCGCTTCCGTGCGTGGTCACATCAATGTCTTTCGCGCCTGATTCGTCCAGGCAGGCCGCTTCCACCTGAAGCGTGACGAAAAAGAAGCCGAACGTTTGACGTCAGCATGTCGTGGGCGGATTTGAGCACCACCTGTGAGTCCGCGCTGTTGCTCGTGCGCACAGTGACCGGAGAACGACGTAGTCGGCCGCTGGTGAGCGCCCAGGCGTGAACATGATGGGCGTTGGCGACTCCATCCAGTTCTTCCAGTTCTCGAACGTACCTCCGCCGAGGCTGACATCCGCCGGAGTGCCTTCCATGAGCAGGTGCATGGCCTCACGCAGGATACACCAGCTCGCCCAGAGCAGGACGAAGCCGAAGGCCATGCCCAGGATCGGATCGATCAGCAGGAAGCCGGTGAAGCGAATCACCAGCGCCGTCACGATGATGAGCAGGCTTCCCACGAAGGTCTGGATGATGTGCCAGAGCGCGCCCCGCACGTTGAGGTCGCTGCGGCTCTGTTTCCAGATCAGGCCAAGCGAGATGAATTCGGTAACCAGGCCGCCCGCGGCCGCCCAGAGCATCGGGCCCGGGGGCAGCTCAATGGGTTCCGCTCAGGCGCAAGGCCCCCATGACGATCACGATCAGGGCCATGCCCAGCAGAAACCCGCCATTCACCAGGGCGCCGATGATCTCCGCACGGTACCAGCCGAAACTGCGGTCCTCGTCCGCCGGCCGGCGCGCCAGGCGTGCGGCCAGAATCGCGACCAGTACGCCGCCTACCGCGGAGAGGTCTGGAGGCATCGGAATGACGGCGACAGACCCGGTCCAGAGGCCGATGCCCATTTCGATGATGAAGAAATGCCCGTGAGCCAGGCGGAGATCGCCATTCCCTTGCCGCTCGAGGGCATGTGTCCTGTATGACTGTGGCCGTTCATGACGTCACCGTTCCTCGACCTTACCCAGCCGGCCGAGCACGGCAGCCCTGCGGCTGATCCTACAGACGTGGTTACTCCGGGAACAGCGAAGGAGAACGGGAACAGTGCGAGGGGACGGTTAATTGATCTGCAAGCGGTACAAAGCTGACTGTCCCAGCGCCGCGAGTCCGCACGTCGGTTGCAAAGCAGGTGCAGACGTCAAGCTGCGCACTTCTCGTAGCGCTGGCGATTGATCAGGCCAGCCCGTACCAGGTGCCGCGACCGGCCCCGTGCCGCTCTCGATGCCAGGCCAGGTCAACGATCGAAGGTGATCCTTGATCGTGTTCCGGTTCGCGCCTGTGAGTTTGACTGCCTCCGCCACGGTGATCCGCCCACGCTCCCGGCACAGCTCAAGAATCCGTACCGACAGCTCCGGCAGGTCGTCGAGGATCAGTCGCTCCCGCTGCATTTTTCTCCAGCCGCGCTTTCTGCTGCTGGAGCGCGCGCAGGAAAAACAGCAGCCACGGCTGCCAGTCCGGCGCCTCATTCCGGAGCGTGCCTTGCGTCCGGCGCAGGGCGACGTAATAGCCATCTTTGCTTTGCTCGATGACGTTTTCGAGAGAGCAGTAGGGCACGTAATGGTAACCCGCTCGCAGCAGGAGCAGCGTCGTCAGAATACGCGAGAGCCGGCCATTGCCCTCCTGGAAGGGATGGATCGTCAGGAAGACCACGATGAAGACTGCGATCACGATCAGCTCGTGCAGCTCACCGTGTTCCAGGTTAGTCGTCGTCCATTCGACCAGCTCCGCGGCCATCAGGCGCGGCGTGTCGAACGGGGTCGCGGTCTCGACAACGATACCGAGGCTCTCGCCGTCCGGACCGAAGGCCTCGACGTGATTGTCGTGCGTCTTGTATTCGCCCCGGTTGCGTTCGTCTTTCGACGAGTACTGCAAGAGGTCGCGGCGCAGCTGCTTGATGTGATCCCCGGTGAGCGCGATGCCCCGCCAATGCGCGAACACTGTTTCCATGGTCGCGGCGTAGCCTGCGACTTCCTCTTCATCGCGCGACGCGAGTTTCCGCGTCTCGAGCCCGGCGAGCAGCGCCTACACGTCCCTGTCCGAGAGCTTCGCGCCCTCGATGCGGGTGGAAGAGCCCACGCTTTCGATGGTCGCCACGCGGCGCAAGGCCGTCAGGCGCTCGGGCGAAATGCGCCCCAGTGCCAGCCACGCACCCTTGAACTCGGCGATCAGCTTGAGGATTGCCGGCTCATCCCAGCACGACATTCCGCATCGAGAAGGATGGCGCTCGGACTGCGGTCCCGGACCGGCTCTGCCGGCGTCGATTCGTTCCGTACAGCCAACGTTGTATTCTTCCTCGTCGCACAACCGGCACATAGGCCGGCCTTTCACGCGGCGCACGATCTGATTGCGTCTCGGTGGACCGAACAGATTCGTCCGGCGACGCATGTAGCCTCGATGAGTAATCATTGTCCGCTCTTATGTCTCGTGACGCGCATCTTGGCCCTACGCGCAGAGTCATGATTAACTAGAGTCTGGTGAGCGAGCACCGTACAACCGGATCTACATAGCTACGCAATGCAATTTTGGTGGGTCAATCAAAATCAAACCTACTACCAAGAGCGCGATGGTAGCTACCTTTGGTCGCCAAAGAGAAACGCGAATGGCAATCGCAATCCATTTTACGAATTCATGCGCGAGGTCTCGCCCGGGGACGTAATATTCTCTTTTGAGAATACCTACATTCGGGCGATCTCTATCGCGCAATCTTCCGCCTATGAATGCCCGAAGCCGGCTGAATTTGGTTCTGCCGGCGAGTACTTGGAATCAGATTGGATGGAAAGTCGATAGCCGCTACTTCGAGTTGACGAATAAGATAAGGCCGGCAGAGTACATGGCGACGTTGGCTGCAGTGCTTCCGGCAAGGTACTCGCCGATTGGGCGCCGGCGGGGAAACCAGGGTGTTTATCTGACGGAACTGCCGAATTCATTTGCGGCGGAACTCATCCGATTAATTGGCCACGAGGCACGGACACTTATCGAGGCCAACAGAATGTCGGATAAGGAAAGGATGCTGGCTGACACCCGCGGTCAATTGCAGTGGGAAGAGCACTTGACGGAATCGATTCGATCGACCGAGAGTTTGTCCGAAACAGAAAAAAGAAGAAGTCATCATCGCCCGGCGGGGGCAAGGCCAGTTCAAGCGAAATGTATGCGGAATCGAGCATGCCTGTCGGGTTAGCCGAGTGGATCGTCTTCAACATTCGTGCGAGCGTGCAGACCCTGGAGAGACAGTGACAATGCGGAGCGGCTCAATGGTGAAAATGGGCTTCTGTACTGACACCAACGATCGATCACCTGTTTGACCGTGGATTCATATCCTTCGAAGATCGGGGCCGATTGCTGATTTCGCCCACAGCGCACCGCGAGTCCTTGCGCCGAATGAACGTGCCGGTCGATGAGCCCTTCAATGCCGGATCGTTTTCAGAAGGGCAGCGTCGCTACCTCAACTACCATCGCAATAACGTCTTTCTCGAAGCGCAGTCCAAACTGATGGGCGGAGAGATGGGGCGATCGTGCCTTGGGCGATCCGCTGCGATTTGATCCATGTTGTCATGGGCGCGCTGACCGTCTTTAAAGAAAAATCAAGTAAATCGCGGCATTTCATTACTGGAGTTGGCCGGCTCGCTTACTCAGACTCGATGACGCTTGTTGTCGAGTCCGGAGTTTTTACCGCCTCCGGTCACGAAATCCCCCTCACTATCGTCGTGCGCCGTTGTAGCTTTTCGGCTACACTAGTTTGTGCGGGTCCGCGAGTACCAGACGGCAGACGGCGTGAAACCGGTCTCGGAATGGCTGGATCGCCTACGGGACGGCCGGGCGCGTGGTCGTATAGTCGCGCGTCTGGACCGCTTGAAGGCAGGATTGTTCGGTGACTGGCGCGCTGTCGGGGGCGGAGTGTTCGAGCTCCGCATCGCAAGCGGTCCTGGTTACCGCGTTCACTACGGCAAAGGTCGGCAAGCACGTTGATCCTGCTGCTTTGCGGCGGCGACAGGCGCACCCAGGGCAAGAGATAATCCGAGAGCCCATGACTTCTGGGAAGACTTCAAGAGCCGCCAGCGTGCCCTTCCGCGCGGCGCAACGCCTGAGAGGCGAGGCTGAAAAATCGCTGCGTACCTCGATGAGATGCTGTCAGACGGCGATTCTCGCGCCTTACCCGTCGCGCTGCGCACGGTCGCCGACCGCCGAGGGCGGGGTTGCGGCGCTGGCGAGGAAAACCGGCCTCTCTCGAGAGACGTTGTATCGAACGCTTTCGAGGAAGGGTAATCCGCGACTCGACACGTTGACCGCCATCCTGGCGGCCTACGGTCTGCGGCTTTCCGTGCAGGTGGGGCGAGTCGACAACAACAAGCACGCGCCTGCCTGAGCCGCGGCTGTTCAACTGGTCGATGCCCGTATTTGCAGACACCGGGACCGGATTTCTTGACCTTGACTAATCGATTGCTCGCCCTTGCGGCGCTTCTCCTTGTCATTTGCGGCGGAATGACGACCGGCTGCACGACAGCCCAGCGACTGCCGGAACAAACTCCGAAAGCGGTCTTCATCATCGTCGACGGCATCCCGGCCGACGTCGTCGAACGCGTGGCGACGCCGGAGCTGGATGCGCTCAGCGCCCAGGGCGGCTATGCGCGTGCCTATGTCGGTGGCGCGGTCGGCACGGTATCGGAAAGCCCCACCGTCTCGGCAACGGGCTACAACAGCCTGCTGACAGGGACGTGGGCGAACAAGCACGGCGTTCGTGACAATGCCATCGAGAACCCCGATTACCGCTACTGGGATATCTTCCGGATTGCCAAGGCGCACGATCCGGCGCTGCGCACGGCCATTTTCTCTACCTGGCTGGACAACAGGACCAAACTTGTCGGCGACGGCCTGGCGGCCGCCGGCGGCAGGAAGATCGACTATCACTTCGATGGCCTGGAGCACGACACCGAACGCTTTCCTCATGACGACGAGTCCGACTACATCAGGCGCATCGATGCCGCCGTGGCCGGCGAGGCGGCACGGTATATTCGCGCGATCGGTCCCGATCTGTCGTGGGTCTATCTGCAGTACACCGATGATATTGGCCATGAGTTCGGCGATGGTCCGGAAATGACGGCCGCGGTCCGGCAGATGGATGAACATGTCGGGAAAATCCGTGCAGCGATCGGCGCGCGGGAGCAGCGGTTCGACGAAGACTGGCTCGTGATGGTCACCACCGATCACGGCAGGGACGCGGCCACGGGCAAGGATCACGGCGGTCAGTCGGCCCGGGAGCGCACGACCTGGATCGTCGCCAGCAGTCCGCGCCTGAATGCCCGCTTTGGTAACCGGCCCGGCATCGTCGACATTTTGCCGTCCGTGGCAATGCACCTCGATCTGGAAATACCGGTCGCCGTCCGCAGCAAGCTGGACGGCCGTTCGTTTATCGATGCCCGGTAGATGGGGCTCGCAAGCGCGGTCGAATGGACCACCGCGCGTAGCTCGAACGCAGCGGGCAGGGCGACCGGCCGCGCGCGCCGCTGGACGGACAACAGACCATCGAGAAACCGCGAGATCGGTGACGGATGCGGGCTAGAATTCAGCTCGTGGAGTTAATGATCGAAAGCCTGCAGGCGGATTGGGAAGCGTTTCTCCGTTTCGCACCGCGGCTTTTCTACGGGCTCGTGCTGCTCGCGGCCTTTCTCGTCGGGGCACGCTTGGTCGGGCGCCTGACGGCGCGCGTGCTGCGCCGGACAGGCAAATTCCGCACCACGGAGGGCTTCTTCCGGCATCTTGTCACCGGACTCGTGAGCGTGTTCGGCGTGCTGCTCGCGCTGGGTGTCATGGGATTCGGCGGCATCGCCGCAAGCCTGATCGCGACGGGCGGCATCGTGGCGATCGTGCTCGGTTTCGCATTCGCGCGGATTGGCGAGAATCTATTGGCCGGTTTCTTCCTGTCGTTAAACCGCCCGTTCGACATCGACGACCTGATCAAAACCGGCGATCTCACCGGCACGGTCCGTTCGATCGAGCTGCGCTACGTGCACGTTCGCACGTTCGATGCCTGCGACGTTTTCGTCCCGAGCGCGCAGATTTTTCGCGAGCCGCTCTATAACTACACGCGCGACGGTTTGCGGCGGCCGAGCTTCACGATCGGAGCCGCCTATCACGACGAGCCCGAGGCCGTCGTCGCGCTGCTCGAGGAGGCCGTTGTCGGGAGCCCCGACGTGCTGGCCCAGCCGCGTGCTTTCGTAAACATCAAGGGCTTCGCGGATCAGTGCATCGAGTACGAGGTTTTCTTCTGGCTCGAGCCTGACGACAGCCAAACGCAGCCTCGTCGAGGTACGAAACGCGGTCAAGATCGCCTGCTGGCGTGCACTGCGCGAGGCGGGCATAACCTTCAGCAGCGACGTCACGTCGGGCATCGAGATCAAGGACGCGCCACTCCTGAGCCTCGCCGTCAGGAAGACTGAGTGAGCATGACGGGACGCGCTGTAATCAGGGACGAAATGCGGCTCGATGGCGAGTTACCGGATTAGCGAAATCGACGGCCCTGGAGGGTGGCTCGCCTCCCACGAGCGCGAGCTGAACCGAAACATGCCGAGTTTGCTACCCGGAAGATTCGCCGCCGCGCGGGTCCTGTTCGTCGGGCCAATCGGCATAGGTCTTCAGGGCCTCCTCCGGCAACTCGCCTTCATAGAACCGTCTTGCCAGCGCCAGTCGCCGTTCGCGCCGGCTCAAACCGGGTGATAGCGAAGACTCGACGATGGCCCGGGCCGTTTCGAACATCGACGCGGCTATCCGCACCCGCTCATCGGGTGTCATGCGCCTGTAGTGCTCGTTAACGAGCGTCTGTACTTTCGGCGATGTATCGTTCACCCGGCAATCTCCGCAAGCAGTTGCTCGACGCCCAGTTGGGCGGCCCATTCATCAACATACGTGCGGTCCATGCTTTCGGCAAGCAGCGTCCTGACGTCGCGGCGCTACAACTCCGAATCTGTCTCGCGCGCCCAGACGAGTTTTGAGAGAATGAGGTCTTCGCGGCTCACTATCCACGTCTTGATACCGCGAATCTCTACCGGCTGGCGGCGGGAAAACTCCACCTGTCGATACTCAGCGGACTTGCACACTATCAAATCTACTCCGATGCCGGTCGCTCACCTCTTTCAAAACTACGAGTTCCCTCAAGCATGGCGATGAGTCTATAGGACGAAGTCGCTTTGGACATGCCGTCCGCCAAATCCGCCGACCGCGCTCGTGGCAAGATGTCGGTCTCGCTCGCCAGGAAGCTATCCTGTAACGCGCCGAATCGGGACAACAAGAATCGGCCATTGCAGCCAGGCCAGTCAGGGCGTAGCATCGGCCACAAGACCGGCCAGATTTCTCCAAACCATTTAGTAACGCATTGTTTTTACGATGTCAGTCGATCGAAAAAATCGGCCAAAATGCCTCCGGATGCGCCTGCACGCATCGAGCCTGCACGCCTCGAAACCGCCCCGAGCCCGTCAACGACGCCGTCGCCGAGCTGGCTGCCCTGTCCGCCGCGCTCGGCAGCCGCCTGCATCCGCACACCGCCGCCAACCTTGCCGCGCTGGTCCGGATCATGAACGCCTATTACAGCAACCTGATAGAAGGCCACAACACGCGGCCGCGCGACATCGAACGCGCCCTCGCAGGGGACATCGATGCGGACGAGGCTCGGCGTAACCTGCAGCTCGAGGCGGCCGCTCACGTCCGTGTCCAGGCGGAGATCGATACCCAGGCAGAATCGGGGGGCCTGCCCGAGCCGGCGTCCCGCGCATTCATTCGGCAACTGCACCGGGATTTCTACCGTGATGCCCCCGATGAGCTGTTACGAGTGCGAGGTGCAACCCGGGAATTTTCCATGCACCCGGGTGACTGGCGTTGTAAACCCGAACACGATGTCGCTGTCGGGCGGCATCTGCCGCCATCGGGCAACGTGGTCGAAACTTTCATGGTGTATTTCGAGGAGCGGTACGCCTTCGCCGCACTCGGCAAGGGGGCGCGCATCCTGGCGATTCCGGCCGCGCACCACCGCCTCAACTACATTCATCCGTTTCCGGACGGCAACGGTCGCGTCAGTCGCCTGATGAGTCATGCAATGGCACACCAGGCCGGTATTGGGGCTCACGGGCTGTGGTCCGCGTCCCGTGGAATGGCCCGTGGCCTGGAGAGCCGCGGCGAGTACAAGCGCATGATGGATCTGGCCGATACACCGCGCCAGGGCGATCTCGACGGGCGCGGCAATCTGTCGCAACGCGCGCTCGAGGAATACACCTTATGGTTCCTGCGGGTTTGCATTGACCAGGTCCGCTTCATGAGCGAGATGTTCGACCTGAATACGCTCGGGGAGCGCTTACGGAAATTTGTGGCAAGGCGGGAGTCGCTCAAACCGGAATCGGTGAACCTGCTCCTGGAGGCCCTGGTGCGTGGCGAAGTCGAGCGTGGCGAAGCATCGCGCATAACCGGCCTGCCGGAGCGCACGGCGCGTCGGGTCTTGAACGATGTTGTCGAGAAGGGCGTGCTGGGTTCACGAACGCCCAAAGGCCCGGTCTCGCTGCGGTTTCCGGCCGACGTCGTCGATGAACTGTTCCCGAAGTTGTATCCCGTCACATAGCTGTAGCACAGTCAGGCCGGACCATGTCGCAATCCCCCCAATGGCGTTTCCGCCGCATGCAGCCAGGCGAAATGAACATCGACCCCATCGAGGCCGAGTTCTTTTCCACCGAGGCGCTCGGCAGCATGGCGGATGCGCTGGTCCGGGAGGCCATCCAGAATTCCCTCGACGCTCGCCGTCCCGGCGAAAAGCTCGAGATGCGCGTCTCCGTCGCGCTCGCCGACGCAGCGCTTGAAGGCCCGGGCAAGCGCGACTACACGCACGGTCTCGCGGCACACCTGAATGCCAGCCGCAGCGGCCTGACAAAACCGCCGCCGGCGGATGAACCGCTCTCCTTTGTCGCCATCGAGGACTTCGGCACGCGTGGCCTGCAGGGCGACCCGGCACTGAGCGAGGACGAGGAGATCGGCGCGGAAGTTGGCCTGCGCAACGATTTCTTTTTCTTCTGGCGCAACATCGGCCGCTCGCGCAAGCAGGCCTCGGAGCTCGGTCGCTGGGGCCTCGGCAAGACCGTGTTTCAGGCCGCCTCGCGGATCAACGCGTTCTTCGCGCTGACCCGGCGCGCGAACGACGAGCGGCGGCTGCTGATGGGACAGTCCGTGCTCAAGATTCACAAGCTCGACGGACAGCGTTTCTACCCGTACGGCTATTTCGGCCACTTTGCCAACGACTTCGCGATGCCGGTCGAGGACGATGCCCGGATCGAGCGGTTCTGCGCGGATTTTCGCCTCTCGCGCGGTCACGAGTCCGGCCTGTCGGTGGTCGTGCCGTACCCGGACCCGGAGTTGACGCCGCCGGCGCTCATCGATTCGATCGTGCGTCACTACTTCATGCCGATCATCGCCGGCGACCTGGGCGTCGAGGTGCTGCACGACGGCGAAGCGGTGCGCCTTGATGCAACCACCCTGTTCGACTACCTGCCGGAGCGAGGCGCGGGCGCCGATCCCAACCTGCAGCGCATCTTCCGCCTGGCCCGCTGGGGCATCGGTCTGCCGCACGCAGATCACGTCGCACTGGAACCGCCACCCGAGGAGTATGCGCCGCGCTGGGCGGACGACTGCCTGCGCGCCGATGTACTCGAGCGCCTGCGCCGGCAGTTCGACAGTGAGCAGCCCGTTGCCCTCACGATCCCTGTCTGGGTCAAGCCGGTCGACGGCGAATCGACGCTGTCCCGCTTTGACATCTACCTCGAGCGCGACGAGTCGCTCTCCTCGGCCGACGATCATTTCGTTCGCGACGGCATCACGATTGCCGGTGTACGGGCATCGATCCCGAAGGGCATCCGTGCCATCGTCAACGTCCGCGACCGTGCTCTCTCGGCGCTGCTCGGCGATTCGGAGAACCCCGCGCACACGGAATGGCAGGAACGCTCGCCAAAGTTCCGGGACCGTTACCGTCACGGCCCGTATACGCTGCGCTACGTGAAGAACGCGCCGCGCGAGATCGTGCGACTGCTGACGCGGCCGGCGGCCGGCCGGGACTTCCGGTTGCTGCAACAACTGTTCTCCCTGGAGATTCCCACCGAGGACGACGTCATTCGCGTCGACCGGCGGGACGACGAACCCGGCATGGGCGAGGGCGAGGACGATGCGGCCATCGAGACCGTCGCCGCGGAGCGGCAGATCGAGCTGCAGAAGCTCAAGGGCGGATTCAGGCTGCGCGGCGGCGGCGGGCAGGCAGCGACGGCCAGCGGCAACGGCGAGGACGCGCCGCGCTACGCCGCGGTGCGGGTTGCCTACGACGTGCGCCGCGGCAATGCTTTCAACCAGTACCAGTTGCCGGATTTCGAGATGGACAAGGCGCCGATTCGAGTAAGCGCATCGGGCGCCGATATCTACCGCTGCGAACAGAACTTCCTGGTCCTGCGCATCGATGCCGGTGACTTCGAGGTGACCATCCGGGGCTTCGATGTGCACCGCGACGTCCGCGTGAAGGTCCTGTCAGGCGAGGACCTGGCAGGATGATTCGCCGCCTGAATTACACCGGCCGGCGCAAGATCGCGCGTTCGCGGGTGACGGTGCGCCTGCGCACGAACCCGGACGGCGGGTATGCGTTCTCGGCCGACTACGACCTGTCGGGCCTGCGTTTTCCGAAGGACGCGCGGGTCTACATCGAGGCCTACAATGTCGTCTCCTACATGCGCTTCGATCTGGGCACGGTTGCCGCGCCGCGCGAGCCAAAGGACACGTGGCTCACGGAGCTCAGCCGGCGGCCGCTGCCGAAGTTCCGCCTCAAGGTCGTGGACCGGACGAAGCGCTACGGTCTCATGCTCGGCGTCGCCGACAAGCTCCTGCCGCTGGGGCCGGAGGATAGCCTCGAGCAGCGCCAGTCCCTGCTGCCGGTCGACTTCTGCGATCTCGGCGATCGCGCCTGGCGTCTCGATCTGAGCGACTGGCCGGTGCTCGAACTGAACAATCGTCTCGACGGCGTCAGCGAGGCAGCGCGCTCGGCGGGTTCGTTCCTGGGTCTCGTCTATCCCGAAGTGCTGCGCCGCGTGTTGCACGACATCGTGGTCGGGCAGGACATCACAGACCCCGGCTTCGACGACAGCGACTGGACCAGCCTCTGGCTGCGCTTTGCGGGCACCTTGCCGGGCGTCGGCGCACCGCCGGGTGGCGTGACCGAGGGGGCCAGGAGCCGGCAGCGCGAGTGGATCGAGGAGACCGTGCAGGCGTTCTGCAAGGCGCGGCAGGCCCGGCAGCGGCTGCAAACGGCGCTCGACAAGGAGATGCGCTGATGGCTGCCGCGGTTCGCGCGCTGACGACGCTGGGCATGGACCGCTTCCGTGCACAGCTCGAGCGGCTGCGGAAGGGCACGCACAGCGAGCGGCCCAGCGAGTTGCTGGAGGGCGGCGGCTACACGACCGAACTGCCGGTCGAGATTACTATCGAGCCCCGCGAGTTCGGCAGCCGTCTGGAGCTCGCCAGTTACCTGGTCGACCGGCTGGGGAGTCTCGACGCCAATACCGTCGAACCCATTCCCGGGCTGTGGGGCTGGCTGTCGCTGTATTACTTCGATCAGGTCTGCCCCATCGGCCGCGACGGCTGCGGCGGCCGGGCAAGAACTACCGGCACGTGCCGGAGCCGGGCTACGGGCATCGGCTGCGGCACCTGCTCTACGGCCCGTACATCGTGTACCGCAGGCACGGCGACCTGGCGCGGCTGCTGTTGACAGGGCCCGTCAATACGGAGAGCGCGGTCTATCACGAAATCGCGAGCCGGCAGGACCTGATCGCCAATCCGGGCGTGCTGGATGCGGCGAGCCAGCTGTACTTCGATCCCAGCCGGAACGCGCCAAAAGTCGGTGCGCACACGACGAAGCCGCAGCCGGGTACGGTGCGGCGCTTCGTTCGCGTACTGCAGCAGCTCGACATGACCTACGACATCTACGGGCTGGCCGGGGAGCAGATACTGGAGTTGTTGCCGGGGGAGTTCGATGCGTGGCGTCCGGGTGCCCGGCAGGCCGAGTTGCTTGCTGGGGAGGGCGAATCGCGATCGGGCTGATTAAGATTCGCAAGCTCGAGGCGTAGGCGGCGTCACAACGCGAGATTGCCGGCCTGATAAGGTCTGGCATTTTGGAATGCTTGACATCGGACGTATGGGTGGTGCGAACATTCTTGATATTAAAAGCAACTCGCTTGGACCGATGTCACGCCAATGCATTTCGATCATCAGGCAAAACGCCAAGTAGCTCAGACAAAACTTTGAGGTCGAAGGCAGGTTGCGAGAATAACGAAACGCCCAGATCAGATAACGGGCGTATCATTCAGTGCAGAGTGCGTGAGTACGGCCCACTCCAGGGTGACAGATACTTGCGTGATGAACACCCAGCTAAAAAATTGGCGTCCCCAACTCCGCCGAGCCGTGATGAAGACCCGGCCGGAGTTCTTCGCGTGGCCACGTGATCGGCAGGAGCGCTGGGGCGTTGCGATGCCGGCGGAAGACCGCGCGCACTTCGACGAAGCGCTGCTCGCAGAGCTGTTCCACCGGCCCTTCGCCACGCGAGCCGAAGCGATCGCCGCTATAGATCGGCTATCGCTCGATGAGTTGAATATCTGGAACGAGACCGTGCTGCCACTGCATGGTATAGGCGAGGACTGTTTTTATCTCAATGAGATATTCGCGGATGATGAATCAATCCTCGAATTCGAGACGGTCAGGGATTACGATGAGAACGACTTCCGGTTCCAGGAGAATGCGCGGAGGAAAGATGATCCCGGCTACACCGGCCGGCCATATCGTGGCTCACTTTATCTGACCTGGGCGCGTCTCTTCGTTGACGGGCGGTTTACCTACGCAACGCTGTCGACAGCGGCAGGTTATCTGTATGCCGGGCTTGAGGACGCCGCCAGCGAGTTCATCGAGCAGCGCATTCCACACCGCTATGTCCCGGGGAAAAGCCATGGCAAGGTCCAGGGGGAGTGCTGGCAATGGGACATGCGACTCGATGCCAATGGCGAAGAAGGCATTCTGGAAGAGCTGCAACGGCGAGTCTGGCGCTACGAGCTGGATCGGTGGGACGCGCTGCTCACGAGGTACGACGAGTCGGATTCCTTAGGCGTATACCTGTTCGACGACTCGGCGCACGGCGAGACCCGCATTCACTTCGTGTTTACCGACAAGCGAGCCTTGTCGGTTGTGCGCTTTCGCTCGTTTCTACGCGATTGCCGGCGGATCGAACGGCCGGCGAACGAAATCGAGTGCGATCTCGAAACGGAACGCGCCGCTCTTGCGGACTTCGTCGAGAGTCAGCTGGCGGAAATACGCCGGACATATGATCCCAAGGTGCCCCGTTTTGCGAAACGCTCCAAGGTCATGGTGAGGAAGGACGCGTTCGATTAAGAATAAAATCGTCCTGCACGGTGTCTGTTCCCCTGGCGACCGGTAGCCGCTGTCGACCTCGTCACCCGGCAATCTCTGCCAGCAGTTCCTCAGGCATGGCGATAAGGCTATCACGACGAAGTCGCATCTGACATGCCGTCCGCCAAATCCGCCGACCGCGCTTGTGGCAAAATGTCGGTCTCGCCCGCCAGGAACGTGTCCCGTAACGCCACGAATCGGGACAGCAAGCCAACCAGGGAGAAGAATCGTGACACGACTCGCCTGTTTCGCCGCAGCCATGCTGACCACGGTTGCCGTTGCCCAAACCACCGACGAGGAAAATGCCGATCCGGGCTTCAACGAAGCCACGTTCAAGGGTCTCGAACCCCGCAACATCGGCCCGGCCCTCATGTCCGGCCGCATCGCCGACGTCGCCATCGACCCCTCAAACCCGAACTAGGCGAAATATGCGAGCAGAAGCTGTAACAGTACTGATTCGACTGCAACTTCTTCCGGAATCTGTTCCGCAAGGGAAGCGCGATCTGCTGGAGCTTGCCCGGGAAGTCCGAAAAGTCGAGCCGGAATGTTTGTCAATTGAGCTGGCGCAAGACCTGGATGATCCGACGAAAATCACGATGATCGAAAAGTGGTCGAGTCGGGAGGCTTACGAAGGTCCCCACATGCAGAGCCCCCACATGCAAGCGTTCATCGAGAAATCCGCCAGGTATTTCGTTGGTCCGCGGAAATTTCCTATTGCGATGGCATCTCGATCGAGCAGTAATCCTTGAGCCCGATGTATGCGCCTGCTATTGGGCGCATGCTGCCGCCGGGCCGGATGGCCTGGCTCATGATACCGTCCAGACCACGAAAGATACCGAGGTGACTACGATGTTGAAATACGTTCCAGGCCTTGCAGGCGCGGTGGCGGCGATGGGTGCGTTCCGCCTTCTGACGATGCTCGATTTTTCACTCAGGATTCTGATCTTCTTCGTTGTGTACGTGGTGATTACGATCGTCGTCGACAAGGCAATGGAAGGCTACGGCAAAAAGGATTCATGACGCGCGGATTTTGGGCATTGCGACCGGCCGGATGTCAGCTGCCGGCCGTTCTCTGTCCTTGACGGCGAATATTCCTGTTGCAGGCGAGCGGCGGCCCTTCCGCCGAAGTCGCTTGTGGCACAATCATCGGCCCTGACACTGAGAACCGGTCCCGAATGGGAACCGGCACGCCCGGAGGAGACCGTGATGCGACCCGCTATTTTCGCCGCCGTCCTGCTGGCGACGACCGCTATCGCCCAGACTGCCGACGAAAAGGCTGAGCCCGGCTTCAACGAAGACACCTTCAAGGGCCTCGCCCTGCGCAATATCGGCCCGGCCCTGATGTCCGGCCGCATCGCCGACATCGCCATTTCGCCTACCGACCAGAGCACCTGGTACGTCGGCGTGGGCTCGGGCGGCGTCTGGAAGACCGTCAATGCCGGCACCACCTGGCAGCCGGTCTTCGACGATGCAGTATGCCTACTCCATCGGCAGCGTCACGGTCGACCCGAACGACTCCGACGTCATCTGGGTCGGCACCGGGGAGAACGTCAGCGGGCGGCATGTCGGCTACGGGTCCGGCGTATTTTTGAGCCGTGATGGCGGCGAGACCTGGGAGAAGAAGGGGCTCGAGAACTCCGAACACATCGGCATGATCCGCGTCGACCCGCGCGACTCGAACGTCGTCTTCGTCGCCGCGCAAGGCCCGCTCTGGTCCGCCGGCGGCAACCGCGGCCTCTACAAGTCCACTGACGGCGGCGGTACCTGGCGCAAGGTCCTGGGCGAGGGCCTCGGCAATACGCCGCAGGACGACCCGTACACCGGCGTCTCGGAAGTGCACTTCGATCCCCGCGACCCGGACGTCCTGTACGCCGTCGCCTGGCAGCGCTTCCGCAATGCCGCTGTGTTGCTGGACGGCGGGCCCGGCTCCGGCATCCACAAGTCCGCAGACGGCGGCGAGACGTGGCGGGAGCTGACCGAGGGCCTGCCCGAGGCGACGATGGGCAAGATCGGGCTGGCGATCTCGCCCCAGCGGCCCGACGTCGTCTACGCGACCATCGAGCTCGCCAACCGCGAGGGCGGCTTCTGGCGCTCAGAAAACGGCGGCGAGAGCTGGGAGAAGCGCAGCGATTACCTCTCCGGCGGCACCGGCCCGCACTACTACCAGGAGATCTTCGCGAGCCCCCACGAGTTCGACCGCGTCTACCAGATGGACGTCGTCCTGCACGTCACGGAGGACGGCGGCAAGACCTTCACGCCCATGCGCTCGGACTCGAAGCACGTCGACCATCACGCGATGGCCTTCGACCCGGATGACGAGAATTACCTCATCGTCGGCAACGACGGCGGCCTCTACGAGAGCTTCGACCTCGGCGAGACCTGGCGCTTCGCCGCCAACCTGCCGGTCACGCAGTTCTACAAGATTGCCGTCGACAACGACGAGCCGTTCTACAATGTCTACGGCGGCACGCAGGACAACAGCACCCAGGGCGGCCCGTCGCGCACCGACAACGTCATCGGCATTCGCAACTCGGACTGGTCGCTGGTGCTCGGCGCCGACGGCCACCAGCGGCCACGGACCCGGTAAATCCCGACATCGTCTATGCCAACTGGCAGCAGGGGAACCTCACGCGCTACGACAGGAAGACGGGCGAGAGCGTCTACATCCGCCCGCAGCCCGCCGCCGGCGAGCCCGAGGAGCGCTTCAACTGGGACGCGCCGATCCTCGTCAGTCCGCACGATCCCGAGCGGCTCTATTTCGCCAGCCACCGCGTGTGGAAGAGCGACGACCGCGGCGATTCCTGGGAGACGGTGAGCGGCGACCTGACGCGCGACGAGAACCGCCTCGCCCAGCCGCTGATGGGCCGCGCCTGGGCCTCGACTCGCCCTGGGACACCTACGCGATGTCGCGCTTCAACACGATCACCTCGCTCTCGGAATCGCCGCTGGTCGAGGGGCTGCTCTACGCCGGCACCGACGACGGCCTGGTCCACGTCAGCGAGGACGGCGGCGAGAACTGGCGCCGCATCGACTCGCTGCCGGGCGTGCCGGATCGCTTCTTCGTCAACGACATCAAGGCGGACCTGCACGACCCCGACACCGTCTACGTCGTCGCGGACGACCACAAGGCGGGGATTTCACCCCCTATATATTGAAGAGTGAGAATCGCGGCCGGCGCTGGGAGAGCATCGCGGGCAACCTGCCCGAGCGCCACCTCCTGTGGCGCGTGGTGCAGGATCACGTCGAGCCGGAGCTCCTGTTCCTCGGCAGCGAGTTCGGCGTGTTCTTCACGGTCGACGGCGGCGATCGCTGGACCAAGCTCGCCGGCAACGTGCCGAACATCGCGTTCCGCGACCTCGCGATCCAGGCACGCGAAAACGACCTGGTCGGCGGCACCTTCGGCCGCGGCATTTACATCCTCGACGACTACTCGCCGCTCCGTGACGTCAGCGCCGACCTGCTCGAGACCGAGAGCCGGCTGTTCCCGGTGCGCCGCACGCGCTGGTACGTGCCGAAACGGCCGTATGCCTGCGCCAGGCCCGGCTGCGTGGACAGCCAGGGCGATGCGTTCTACGTCGCCCCGAACCCGCCGTTCGGCGCCGTGTTCACGTACTACCTGCCGGAAGCACTGCAGACGTCGAAAGCCGAACGCGAGGAGGCCGAGAAGGACCTCGAGGCGGAGAACGAGAACGTCCGCTTCCCGGGCTGGGACCGGGTTCTCGAGGAGGAGCTCGAGGACGAGCCGGCCGTCGTGTTCGCGGTCACCGATAGCGACGGCATGACGGTGCGCTACGTGCCGGGCCCGGTCGAGGCCGGCTTCCACCGCGTTGCCTGGGATCTCCGCTACCCGGCGCTCGATCCCTGGGTGCCGGAAGCCGAACGCGAGTCGCGCTGGAGCCGGCCGACCGGCGTGCTGGCGACGCCCGGTACCTACGAAGTCGCGATGTACCGCCGGGTGGACGGCGAGTGGACCGACATGGGCCAGTCGCAGGCCTTCGAGGTCGTCTCCATCCGCGAGCCGACGCTGCCCGGATCGTCGCAGGACGAGCGCCTGGCCTTCGATCGCCAGGTCGACGAGCTGCGGCGTGCCACCGAGGGCAGCGTGAAGGCCATCGACGCGATCGTCACCGAGCTCGACGCAATCAAGGAGACGCTCGCGACCGCCAACGCCGACCGGGCGCTCTACACGGAAGCGAACGGCATCCAGCAGGCATTGAAGCGCGAGCGCACCCGGCTGGCCGGCTTCGAGACGCGAGAGGAATTGCAACGAGGCCGGGCCGGTCTCCGTGCAGGCACGCCTGTCCCACGCCCGCTACGATCCGGACGCGAACGCCTACGGGCCGACGGAGACGCAGCGGATGTCGCTCAACATCGCGCGGGACGTGTATGCCGAGGTGTCAGGCCAGCTGCGCACGCTCGTCGACGACCGCTACGACAGCCTGAAGGACGCGCTCGATCGCGCCGGGGTGCCGTGGACGCCGGCGAGGAGTCCAGGCGGTCGGCGGCCGCTGAGAATTCGGGGACAGTCACCGATTCTTCCACCGCGAAGCCTTGCGAGGGCCCAAGGGAAGCTCGTCGCGCTGCGTGCGGCAAGGCACGCGACGTCAGCCGCGCTGTTATACTCGCTGCTGGCGGTGCCGTCGACGGCCGTTGCGTCGGTCACGGGCCGCGCCAACACAACGGGAGGGATAATCATGGCACACAAGTACACGGGCGGTTGCGCCCACGTTCATACGCATGCCGACAAGGAACCCGGTCGATAACCATATCTGCCATTGCTCGGTCTGCAAGAGCGTCACCGGACAGGACAGCACGCACGTCGTCTTCTTCGCGCACGGCGATCTCGAGGTCGACAAGGCCGACGGCCTGAAGCGTCAGCCGTTCAACGCGAAGAATCCGGATGGGCCGCTCGAGCTCTGCGTCTGCGCCGAGTGTGGCACGCCGATCATGCTCGACGACAAGCAGCGGCGCATTCGTGCCATCGTGCCCAATCTGATGGGCTTCGAGGCCGGCAAGCTGCCCGCCACCTACCACGCGTTCTTCGACGCTTCCAGCGGCACGAAGCGTCCGGACGACGGCAGGCCCGTTCACGAAGCGCTGCGTCCGGACTTCGCCTGGCCGGCACCCGCCTGACCACGGCCCGGGCAGGTTCCCCGCTCGGCACAGCGGCAATGAGCGAATCGCTCAACGGCGACCTGTCGCGACGGGCCGTCGAGAACGTCGGGCGCATGGCGTGGACGCCGAGCCCCAGCGGCACGGTCTGGCGCAAGCGCCTGCACCTCGTCGGTCCACCCGAGGCCGGCCAGGTTACCTCGGTCGTCCGCTACGAACCGGATTCGAGTTTCCCGGCGCACGATCACCCGGGCGGCGAGGAAATCCTGGTGCTGGAGGGCCTCTTTTCCGACGAGCACGGCGACTGGCCTAAGGGCAGCTACCTGCTGAACCCGGAGGGCTTCCGGCACGCGCCCTTCTCGAAGCCCGGCTGCCTGCTGCTGGTCAAGCTGCGGCAGTACCCGGGCCGCGACCGCCGGCACGTCGCACTCGACACGGACGCCCTGCCCTGGACGCCGGCAGCGACACCCGGCGTATCGAGCAAACGCCTGTACCGGCAGGAAGGCTTTCACGACGAGACCGCGCTCGAGCGCTGGGAGCCCGGCACGGAGCAGGGCGAAGTACGCTACCCGACCGGCGTCGAATTCTACGTGTTGACCGGCGAGTTCTCGGACGAGGCGGGCAGCTACCCGGCCGGCAGCTGGCTGCGGCTGCCGGCCGGGACCGCCCATCGTCCGCGTACGGCCGGCGGCTGCGAGCTGTACGTCAAGACGGGTGGGTTTCCCTACCTCGATTCGTCGCGAGGCTGACGGCAAGGGTGGAGTTCCGCCGCTGGACGGATGCCAACCCGGGTCTGGACCGGTCCAATATCGCTGCCGTAACGTCCGATCTCAGGTACGCAGGCCGACGAAGCTCTCGATGTCTTGAAGCGCATGCTGGGCAACAGCTGCGCCGCGGGCGTGGTCGCCGCTTATCGATGGCCTGACGTCACCGCGGCCTTGCCCGGCCGCCACCATCCGGCCGCACGGTTCCAGGGACTACCGTGCGGAAGCGCACGCTGTCGGCCACTGTCGCCGCGAGTAGCGGTCCGGCTCGTCAGTGCCTGACAGGCACCGCGGCCTCTCCGTGCCCCACGATCCAGCGCATGACAGTCCACAGCTGCCGTGCCGCGGGCGTGAGTCGGAGTCCTGGCTGTCGGGGTCGATAATCTGGCGTTGACCGCCGAGACAATTTCCCGGCACTGACCGCATCGTTTCAACCTGTGAGATCGCTCGCGCCGTGATGGAGCTGGCCTGCGATCATTTGCGCCTGACCACGGGATCCGTGCTCGCAATCGCTGGCGGCACAGCAGGACAACAGGGCAGGGCCAAAGTCTATGGTTAAAGTGCTGGAACTGGACGAATTGCAGCGCTCGATCGACATACCGGAGCTGGTCCGGGCGATCGAAGACGGGTTCGTGCTGTATTCGGAAGGCAAGGTCGTCGTGCCGCCCGTCGGGTTTTTGAATTTCGAGAACCCGCCCGGCGACGTGCATATCAAGTACGGCTATGCGAAAGGCGACGATGTCTACGTACTGAAAGTCGCGTCCGGGTTTTACGACAACCCGAAGCTCGGTATCCCGCCTGCCGACGGCGTGCTGCTCGTTTTCAGCCAGAAAACCGGGCGCCTGGAGACAGTTCTTCACGACGAGTGCTGGCTTACCGACATGCGAACCGCGGCAGCCGGCGCGGTCGCCGCCCGCCACCTCGCGCCGAAAAAGGTTTCGGCGATCGGTATCGTCGGCACCGGCACACAGGCTCGCATGCAACTGAAGATGTTGCAGGGCATCGTCGACTGCAAACGTTGCCTGGTGTGGGGCCGGAACGCGGACAAGGTCCGTCGAATGATCGACGAGTTATCGCAGGATCCGGCTGTCCGGGAGTGGGGCCTGACGGTCGAGGCGGCTGCCGATATCCGCGAATTGACCGCAGCGTGCAACCTGATCGTGACCACGACCTCGGCGAGAGAACCGTTGATCCAGGCAGACGACGTGCGCCCGGGAACGCATATCACGGCCATGGGATCCGACGATCACGGGAAACAGGAACTGGCGGCCGCGCTGCTGGGCAAAGCCGACCGGGTGGTGGCCGACAGCATTGCGCAGTGCGTGGACCACGGCGAATGCTTCCATGCCGTGAAGGCCGGCTTACTCGATGCAGCGGCCATACTGGAACTGGGCAATGTCATCAAGGAGCCTGGGCTCGGCAGGACCAGTGACGAGCAGCTGACGGTGGCGGATCTTACGGGAGTCGCCATCCAGGATATCCAGATCGCGAAAATGGCGGGTGGCAAGTAACTATTGGAGAAAAAGATGACCGCGGCTCAGCAGATTGATGTACCCGCGCTCGTAAGCGAAGCGCACGAGCGAACCAGGGATTACCTGGTACCGACACCCCTCGAGTTTTCCCGCTATCTCAGCGACCTCATTGATGGCGAGGTCTGGCTGAAGCTCGACCTGGTGCAAAAGACAGCGTCTTTCAAGTACCGGGGTGCCCTGAACAAGATCCTGTCGCTGACGGACGAGGAGCTCGACCGCGGCGTTGTCACCGCTTCAACCGGCAACTATGCACTGGCGGTTGCGGAAGCAATACGCCCGCGCGGACGCCGGGCCACGATCTACGTTGCCGAAGACATGGATGAGTCGCGCCTTGGCATCTTGCGCTCGCACGGTCTCGATATCGTTATTCACGGCAAGTCTGCCTGGGATGCCGAAAAGGAAGCACGCCGGGTCGCCGATGAAGAAGGCAAAGTCTATGTATCACCCTACAACGACCCGCAGGTCGTCGGTGGCCAGGGAACCTGCGGCTACGAGATTTCGCAGCAATTGCCCGATGTCGAGGCAGCCCTTTTTGCCTGCGGCGGCGGCGGGCTCCTGGCGGGCTCGGCGGGGTGGTTGAAGCACTTCAACCCGGAAATCGAGATCTACGGCGTATCGCCGGCGAATTCCCCGGTGATGTATGAATCGATCCGGCAGAACAAGATCGTCGAAATGGACACCAGGCCGACGCTTGCCGATACCTGTGCAGGCGGCGTGGATCTCGACAGTATCACCCTGGCGCCGTGCCGACGCTACGCGAAAGAAGTCCTGCTGCTCGAGGAGAGTGAAATCGAGGACGCAGTTCGCCTGCTGTTTGAACAGCACCGGCTCGTGGCGGAAGGCTCCTCGGTGCTCAGCATCGGCGGCCTGGTCAAGTACAAGGAATTGTTTGCCGGCAAGAAGGTCGTTGCCGTTATCTGTGGTCGAAATATCGACCTCGACGTATTCAGGCGAATTATCGGCTCTGGATGAGATTGTCGTAAGGTTTCGCGACCTGTAGCTCACACGTGCACGGTGCCGGGCTGACGGCGTGGTACGCATGGGTCCTGATGCAGACGGGCCTGGTGCGCTACGGCCGGGTTGCCACCCACGGCCGCCTCGGCGCTGCGGGCCCGGGCCTCGGCGCGGCGTTCGTGCGGATTCTGGCCTGACTATTCAGGGGTCAGCAACTGATTATGCGTTTATATTGACTAATAGGGAAATATACACGCATAATTAACAATGCTTTCCGATGTTCAGCTGCGCGAAGCCTTTCATTTCTGTTTCCTCGACAGGCTTCTGAAACTGTCCGACCCGGGCCTCTACGTGCTGAAGGGCGGCGTCAACCTGCGGTTCTTCTTCGGCAGTCCCCGTTACTCCGAGGACATGGATCTGGACGTCGTTGCCGGCAACGTGCCGACGCTCAAGAAGAACGGTTACAAGATTCTCGGCGACGGCGCTTTTCAGCGCAGCCTGCGCGTGTTCGATATCGATGCCATCGACATCAACGACCCGCAAAAAGCCAAGCACACGGCAACCACGCAGCGATTCGGTTGCTCGCTCGTGCGTTCATCCGGCGTACGCTTGCCCACGAAGGTAGAGTTCTCCCGGCGCAACGACGACCCCGGTAACGAGGCACCGGGTGAGACGGATCGATCCGGACATCGCTCGGCCGTACCGTCGACTGGCGTATCGCTGCCGACACTACGACGGTCCGGCTGCCGTGACGCAGAAGATCGAAGCCCTCGCGGGGCGCGCCGTGCCCCAGGCACGCGACGTGTTCGACCTGGAGATCCTGATACGCGGCGGTCATTTTGCCGCGGCGTCGGAACAGGGGCGGCTCTCCGGCGCTCCGCTACAACGGGCCATGCGCCGCGTTACGGAGCTCGACTGGGCCGCTTTCCAGGGCCAGGTCCTTGAATACCTGGAGGCTGACGGACGCGAGATCTATGACAACCCCGAGGCCTGGGGCAGGCTGCAGACCACGGTCTTCGATGCGTTGAGCGACCATGCTTGAGTTGCTCAATCGTCCCGAGTTCGTCGTGTTCACGACGAGCCGTTTTGCCGACGCCAGCGGTTCCAGCCTGTCCGTCGCATCACGGCGCCTCGACAGGCTGGCGGAGCAGAAATTCCTCGTT
Source organism: Woeseiaceae bacterium (assembly GCA_034522415.1). Lineage (GTDB taxonomy): Bacteria > Pseudomonadota > Gammaproteobacteria > Steroidobacterales > Woeseiaceae > Woeseia. Next base: position 195,998 of record JAXHLH010000014.1, on the reverse strand, counting down.
CGCATTACGCGGGGCGTCTGGGCGAACGCGAGTCACCCCCATTTTCATCCGTTGGCTTGCGTACCTCACCTGCTGGGCAAGGAGCAGGGCTACGTGTCGTTTCTAACGGCATTGCATCTCCACGGCGTCATCTCGCAGATTCCACGCTCGACGCAGATTGCGACCACCGGCCGCGGCCGCGTGCTCGATTCGCCGGTCGGCCGCTTCGAGTTTTTCCGCATCAAGCCGGAACTGATGCGCGATGGCACCGAGTGGAGCGCGACGCACCTGCCGTATCTCGTCGCCACCCGCGAGAAGGCACTGCTGGACGTGCTCTACCTGTCGACGCGCCAGAGCCGCCGCTTTGCACGTCTGCCGGAAGTCGACCTCGCTGGCAGCGGTTTTCGCAAGCGCGAATTCACGCGACTGCTGCGCGAACTGCGGTACCCGCTCCGGATACGGGCCGCGATCGAATCGCGGTGGCGGGACCTGACTGCAGCAGAGCGCCCGTAACTGTTCCCGGCAATCCCCCACGGGTGAAATCATGACGGCGCCGCATTCCTGCGCGTCTACCGGGTGCTGGCTTTTTGTCTTGCCTTCCCGGCGCTGATGGCGGAGCACTTTAACAGGAGCGCAGGGGCCTGCAGCGGTTGCCGGAGATTCCTTCAGTCTCCCCGGCGCCTGTGCCCTGTGCCGAAAATTGGGTATGCCGAGGCAGAAATCTGACGGTCAATCGCTCCGCGCGCTGTGCTAGCGTTTTTCGGGCTTGACGAGAACACGAAGCACGCACGGGTCTCAGGCAGCGGTGGCAAACGCCGGGCCGGTGGCAAGCGTGCCCGCGGAGCAGGGCGCATGCCAAAAAGCAGTCGTACGCGGGGGACGACCGCGCAATTTCATGCAGACAAGCTGGCCGGCGTTCTCCGGCTCGCGTGCCTGGGATGGCTCGCCCTGGCCGGTACCGGGCTGCCCGGTGCCGCCGCTGCCCAGGAGGTCCTGATCGATGGCCTGGCATGGCGGCAGCTTCCGGTCACCGGCAGTGCCGGGCTGACCTGGAACGACGTCGCCTCGGTCTGCCCGCTCGACGAGAGTCCCTGCGAGGGCTCGGTGAAGGGTGTCGACTTCACCGGCTGGACGCTGGCCTCGTACGATCGTGTCCAGCAGTTGCTCGATACGCTCACCGGATTCCAGGTGCCGGCACTCGAGCCGTTCGAGTCCCCCATCGAGCTGTTCCACGACCGGTTCGACGCCGTGCTCGACAACTCCTCGGTCCGGCTGTCGCAAGCGTTCTTCGCACCTGATACAGCGCCCGGCGACACCGTGGACGTCATCGCTATCCAGGATGCGCTGTCCAGCGCCGGCAGCGACCGGCTCGATCTGAAGCCGGTCGCCGTGGATGCGACGACCGATACGGCCTCGGTCTTCGGCCAGCAACCGTTCGCCGTGTTCCTCGTCCGCGACCCGGACCTCGAGATCTGCTCCAACGGCCGCGACGACGACGGTGACGGCCAGGTCGACGGTAGCGACAGCGAATGCCCCGGCGGCGCGCTCGAAGTCGATACCGTCTCGACTGTCGCGAACGGCGGCGACCTGGTGATGAGCGCCGACGGCAGCGTGTTCGTCTACACCTGCGCGCCGGACTTCGACGACCTGTGCCTGTACGACATCGAGGCCGGCGAGTCCGAGGTCCTGCTCGAGCGACAGGATGCCTGGTGGGACATCGACGAGGAGTGGCTCAGCGTCAGTAACGGCGGCGCCTACGTCGTGTTCGGCGGCACGGTCCAGGAAGGCGCGCCGGACACCGTCAATATCTATGATCGGGCGGCGGACTCTTTCGAGATCATCAGTACCGCCCCCGATGGTTCGCTGGTTTATGCACAAAACCCGACCATTACGCCCGATGGCCGTTACGTCGTCTTCTATGCCGATGACGGGATTTCGCCGGACGACAATAATGACAGCCTGGACGTCTACCGTTTCGACCGCGAGACCGGCGCGCTGAACATAATAAGTCTCGCGCACGACGGCAGCCAGGTTGGAGGGTTGAGCGAGTTTATCGACCATGCGCCGCGCATCAGCGATGACGGCAGCCGGATCGTGTTCAGCTCGCGCGCTTTGCTCGTACCGGATGACACCAATAGCGCTCCCGACCTGTTCCTGGTGGACGGCGCCGCCGGCAACATCGAGCGCGTCAACCTGACCAGTGACGGCCAGGAGTCAGAGCATGCGGACGTGGCGCAATACAGCATCAGCGGCGACGGCAATGTTGTCGCCTGGACGGACAGCGACGGCCGCGACCTGGTCACAACCGAGACCAACGGCGAAGATGCGGTCTATGCACGCGACCTCGCCGCTGCCTCGACGCGGCTGGTCTACCGCACGGCGGGTGGCGGCTTTCCGAACGAGCCCGTCCGGACGAACGACAGCATGCCGATTTCCGCGGACGGCGGTACCGGCCTCTACATCACGGATGCAACCAACATCGTCGCCGACGATACGAACGGCGACGTCCACGACATATTCGTCTACGACCGCGCTTCCGGCAGCCCGGCCATCGTTTCGCTCGATGAGTCCGGCGAGCAGTTTCCGACGAGTGGTATCGGTTTCTCTTTCGACATGAGTGCCGACGCGAGCCGCGTCGTCTACGAGTACCAAAGCCTGATTCACGTGGCAAACCTGGCGCGCCAGGCTGTCCCGACCCCGGAAGCCTGTGACAATACCTTCGACGACGATGGCGACGGTCTCATCGACGATGAGGATCTCGAGGATTGCCCGCGGCCGATCGTCGGGCTGCGCGTGCGCTGCTCGCACGATCCCGTCTACGTCGCCGAAACCGGCGAGGTCGTCACGATTCGCGCCGAAGCGACCGACCGCGCAGGCGATACCGTGGTCGCAGACACGGTCAGCATTTCGCTGGGGCCGGACTGGAGCGAGCCGGAAGAGATAGTAGCCGCCGGCTCGAGGGCCACGGTGGAATTCCCGCCGACGGGGACTTTCAGCTACGCTTGCCAGGCGACCTCGGGCGTCGAGCAGGCATTCAGCGGCCGACGCACCGTTGCCGTCGAGGGCTTTGACGATGACTTCCCCGCACTACCGGTGCTCTACAACGGACCGCTCGACGAGAAGATCGACATCGTGTTCTTCCCGGATGAGGATGAGTACACGTCACCGACCGACCCGAACTTCATCGCCGACGTCGGGTTGCTGATTAGCGGCGGCTACTTCACGGTGCCGTGGTTCATGGATCACCAGGACAGATTCAATTTCTGGATCGGCCTGGACACGGCCAACTCGGGTCCGAACCCGGATGACATTGACGACAATGGCAACGCGATGTGCTTCCGCGAGGCCCCCGACCGTTACCGCCGGACCTACGCGTTCGCCGATTCGTCCGGGATCGTGCATCGCAGCGTCTGTCGTGACAACGCGGGCTCGCCCGGCATATTCACGATCGAGATGGACCTGAACCGCCTGCAGGTTGTCGCTCACGAGAGCGGCCACCGGCCTTTTGGCCTCGCGGACGAGTACTGTTGCGATGGTGGCTACTACACGCGTCAGCTCTTTGGTCCGCCGTACCCGAACATGTTCAAGCTGGAAGCCGGCTGCCGCAACAAGGGCGAGGCGCGCGGGCAGGACCCCGATGCCTGCCGAAGTATTGTCGATGTCGACACCGGCAACGACTGGTGGCTGTTCGAACCCGATTACGACGACATCGATCCCGAGCCGTCTGACCTGATGCAGCAGCAGGGTTGTGTCAGCCTCGATAGTCGCGCCGCGTGCCGGCCGCTCGAGCCGGACAAGACAGGACCTGACGACGATCCGAACGGCGTCGTCGCCTGCAGCTACCCGCTCGAGACCTACGTCGGCGACCCGGATGGCACGCCCGACTACTGGGCCTGCCGCCGCACCGGCAGCGCGAGCGAGGCCGTCTGGGTTCGTTGGCGGGTGGGGTCGAGATACGACCTCGGCCCATCGGAGCGGGACCGGATGCAATGGTTCCTGTCCGAATGCCGCGCGGGGAGGTGCTGAGCATGCGTCACGTCATCCGCACCCTGGCCCTGCCGCTGGCACTGGCCGTAACGAGCGCGACGATCGCGCAGGACAATGATCCAGGGTCGGCGACGACGCCCGATCCCAACGATGTTCTGAACGATACGCGTCGGGCACTCGTGGTCGAGGCCACGGTCGGAGCCGGCATCGCGACGCGCGCCGATGTGTACGTCAGCGACACGCCGCCCGGTGCGCACGTCGGTGCGCCGGCGGAACTGCGGCTGGAATGGTACGACGCGGGCGGTTCGCGCCTCGGTGGCCGCAACGCGTGGAACCCGCGCCGGGAGTTCGTCCGCGACGGGGACAACGAGTCGGCGGTCATGCTGGCGGAGGCAACCGGTGCGTTCACGATCCCGTTCACGCACGAAATCGCGAGCGTGTCGGTTACGGAGGTCGAAACCGACACCACGCTGCTGACCACCGACGTCCGCAATGTCGTCGAAGGCTTCTGCATGGCGTCACCGGGCGACCCGAATTGCGAGGGTTTCGGCGTTTCGACGGACAGCGACGGAGACGGCGTCGAGGATTCCGTTGACAACTGTCCGGCGGACCCCAATCCGGACCAGGCCGACAACGACGCGGACGGCGTGGGCGACGCCTGCGACAGTGACGACGACGGTGATGGCGTCGACGATGGTGCGGACAACTGCCCGCTCGCGGCCAATGCCAGTCAACTCGACACGGACGGCGACGGCACTGGCGACGCATGCGATAGCGACGACGACGGCGACACGGTCGATGATGCGGTCGATAACTGCCCGCTGACACAAAACGCCGACCAGGCCGATCTCGATATGGACGGCATCGGCGATGCCTGTGACGGCGACACGGACGGCGACGGCGTCGACGACAGCGTCGACAATTGCCCCCTCACGGCCAACGACGGGCAGGCCGACGCGGACGGCGACGGGACGGGAGACGCCTGCGACAACGATCCGGATCCGGCCCCGCGGGCAGATGACGGCGGCGGGGCGCCGTCGCCGCTGTTGTGGCTGCTGCTGGCGGCTGTCGTGCTGCGGCGGAGGTACGCGACCGCGGAGTAGCCCCGAGTCCACCCGGCTCTTCCCCTCGACGCGCAAGACTCGCCATCTCGTCCCTCTGCCGCTGGATCTGCAATATTCCGTCCGGATACGGTCTGTGGCTCAGTCGCGGCCGCAGGTGCCGGTGGCAGCGGGGATCCGCGACTTTTCCCACCGAATTTCGTTCGTGACGGTTACTGTCCCCGAACCCTCGGGGCGTGAAATAATGCCTGCGCTCTTGGAGCCATTGACAAGGAGACGCCATTGGCCAGCGCACGCGGTGAGTTCAGTTCCCGGATCGGCTTCGTTCTGGCCGCGGCCGGCTCGGCCGTCGGCCTTGGCAATATCTGGGGCTTTCCCACGCAGGCGGCCAGCAACGGCGGGGCGGCGTTCCTGCTCGTTTACCTGGTGCTGGCGTTCTGCCTGGCTTTCCCGGCGCTGATGGCGGAGCTCATCATCGGGCGGCACGCGAAGGCGAATGCCGTGACCGCGCTGCGCGGCATTGCCAATCGCGATGCCACGCGCCGGCTCGGTGCGGCGACCGGCTATCTCGGCATCGTTACCGCCAGCCTGATCCTGAGTTTCTATGCCGTCGTTGCCGGCTGGATGTTCGCTTACGCGCTGGCGGCGCTGGCCGACATGGCGGGTGCCGCCCGCGTTTCGTACTGGCTGACTGGCTTCACCGTGGAGCGCAACCTCGCGTTCACCGGCCTGTTCATGGTGCTGACCGTGGCGATCATCTGCGGCGGCGTCCGCGAGGGCATCGAGAAGTGGTGCACGCGGCTGATGCCGGCGCTGATCATCGTCCTGCTGCTGCTGATCGGCTACGTGCTGACGCTCGACGGGGCGGGCGAGGGTGTGCGCGCCTACCTCGTGCCGGATTTCAGCCGCGTGACCGACCCGGCACTGATTCTGAGCGCGATGGGCCAGGCCTTTTTCTCGCTGTCTCTCGGCGTCGGCACGATGCTGATCTACGGCTCCTACGTCAGCGATCGCGAGAACCTCGTGACTCTCGGCCGCACCGTCACGCTGGTTGACATCGGCATCGCCGTCATGGCGGGCATGCTGATCATCCCGGCGATGTACGTTGCGCAGTATAGCGGCGTCGAGATCTACGATTCCGCCGGCGAGCTGATCGCCGAGGACACGCTGATCTTCACCGTGCTGCCGGAGTTGTTTACGTCGATGGGCGGCGCCGGCTTGTTCGTCGGCCTCGCGTTTTTCGTGCTGATGTCGGTCGCGGCGCTGACCTCGTCGATCTCGATGCTCGAGGTGCCCGTCGCCTACACCGTGGAAAACCACGACATCGGCCGGACGTGTGCGACGATCCTCATCGGTGCCGCCATCGCGCTGGTCAGCGTGGTCCTGATCTTCAACTTCCAGGCGCTGTTCGGCCTGGCGGTCGCGGTCGCGACGCGCTACAGCCAACCGTTGCTCGGGCTGCTGATGTGCGTGTTCGCGGGCTGGGTATGGCACCGTAACAGCGTCATCGAGGAAATCCGCAAGGGCATGCACGCGGCGGACGGCGGCCTGTTCTGGCGGATCTGGCCGAGCTACGTGCGCTATGTTTGCCCGGCCGCGATCCTGGCGATCTTCATACAGCAAATCCTGTAGCCGCTACCTCGAAACTCGCACCCGGTCGCGGGTGTGACCGCCGGTTGTTAGACTCGGTTGAGCCAGAAGTCAGCCCGGCCCTGACGCCGGAGGGAACCGCGCTTCCATGCCGCCCTGTATCCGGACATGCCTGCCCGTCATCTTGCTTGCCTGCGCGGCGGCCCTGCCCGCCGCGAGCGAGCGGGCCGGCGAGCGGGCCGCCATGGTCGACGTGATCGAAAGCTACGCGGGCCGGGCGCGCGCGTCCGGCGAGGCCTTCGCGCCAAATGTGCTGGACGCGCTCGGCGACGTCCCGCGCCACGAGTTCGTGCCGCCGGGACAGCGGGAGCTCGCCTACGCCAACCGGCCCCTGCCGATCGGTCACGGCCAGACGATTTCGCAGCCTTACATCGTCGCGCTGATGACCGACCTGGTCGAGCCGGACGCGGACGACGTCGTTCTCGAGGTGGGCACCGGCTCGGGCTACCAGGCCGCGATTCTCGCCGGGCTCGTCGATCGCGTGTACACGATCGAGATCGTGCCGGAGCTCGCGCGGCAGGCCGGGGCCCGCCTCGAGCGGCTCGGTTACGACAACGTCGAGACCCGCCTCGGCGACGGCTACTACGGCTGGGACGAGCACGGACCGTTCGACGCCATCGTCGTGACCGCCGCGCCGAGCCATGTGCCGCCGCCGCTCATCGAGCAGCTTGCGCGCGGCGGGCGCATGGTCATCCCCGTCGGCGGACGCTTCATGACGCAGCAACTGTTGCTGATCGAGAAAACCGCCGACGACGAAGTCATCACCCGCCAGGTGGCCTCCGTTCGCTTCGTACCGCTGACCGGCGAACGCTCAGGCACCCGGGCCGGTTACCGTGCGCCGCCTGCTGCTCGCCACGCTGCTGGTCTCGGCGTCGGCCATCGGCTTCGAGATCCTGCTGATGCGCGTGCTGTCGATCGTGCAGTGGCATCACTTCGCCTACATGATCATCAGCCTGGCGCTGCTCGGTTACGGCGCGAGCGGCACGTTCATCGCGCTCGGCCGGCGCTGGCTGGAGCCGCGCTTGAACCCGCGTTCTCGGTGTGCGCGCTGCTGACCAGTGTCACGATCGTCGGCAGCTACATCGTCGGCCAGCGCGTGCCGTTCAATGCGCTGGAAATCGTCTGGGACCCGGGCCAGTTCGTCAACCTGACGTTCGTCTACCTCATCTTTTTCGTGCCGTTTTTCTTCGCGGCGTGCTGCATCGGGCTTGCGTTCACCTGCCGCGGCCGGGCGATCAGCCGGATATACTTCGTCGACCTGTTCGGTGCGGGCCTGGGCGCCCTGCTGATCATTGCGCTCCTGTTTCCGCTGCCGCCGCAGGACGCACTGCGGGTGCTGGCCGCGCTGGCGCTGGCGGCCGCCATGCTGACGGGCTGGCGGGTGACCCGTCGGCTGCCGCTGGCCGTCGCGCAACTCGCGTGGCTGGCCCTCCTTGCCTTCGGGCCGCCGGCCGACTGGCTGGCGCTGAAGATGTCCGACTACAAGGGCCTCCCGCAGGCCCTCACCGTCGTCGACAGCCGCGCGCTCGCGGTCCGCTCGAGTCCGCTCGGCCTGCTGACCGTCGTCGAGAGCCCCACCGTGCCGATCCGGCACGCCCCGGGATTGAGCTTTCGCACGAAGCATGTGCCGCCGGAGCAGCTTGCGGTGTTCACCGACGGCGGGTCGATGAGTGCGATCACGCGCTACGACGGCAATCCGGCGTCCGTCGGCTACCTGGGCGATATGACCGCTGCCGCGCCGTTCACGCTGCACGAATCGCCGGACGTGCTGGTGCTGGGCGCCGGCGGCGGCAGCGACGTGCTGCTGTCCCTCTATCACGGCGCGGCGCGCGTCGATGCCGTCGAGCTGAACCCGCAGATGACCGAACTGGTGGCGAGCGACTTCGCCGACTTTGCGGGACACCTTTACGCCGATCCGCGCGTTAACATGCACACGGCCGAGGCGCGCGGCTACGTCGCGTCGACAGAGCGCCGTTACGACATCATTCACATCGGCCTGCTCGATGCGTTCGGCGCATCCGGTACCGGCGTGAACGCGCTGAACGAGACGTACCTGTACACGGTAGAAGCATTGCGGGAGTACATCGCGCACCTCGAGCCCGGCGGGTTGCTCGCGATCACCCGCTGGCTGAAGCTGCCACCGCGCGACAACCTGAAACTCGCGGCAACGGCCATCGAAGCGCTGCGCGGCGAGGGCGTCGCGCAGCCGGGCGACGCACTGGCCATGCTGCGCAGCTGGAACACGAGCACGCTCATCGTGCGGAACGGCGCATTCCCGGACGCCGAGACAGAAGCGCTGCGCGAGTTTGCGCGGACACGGTCGTTCGACATGGCCTGGTACCCGTCGATGCCGGCGGACGCGGCGAACCGGTTCAACCAGCTCGAACGGCCGTGGCTGTACGAGGGCATCCGTGCGCTCCTCGGGCCGCAGTCCGGGGACTATCTCGAGCGCTACAAGTTTCACGTAGCGCCGGCGACCGACGACCGGCCGTACTTCTTTCATTTCTTCAAATGGAGTGCGTTGCCGGAAGTCATGAGCCTGCGCGCGCAGGGCGGGGCCGGCCTCATCGAGTGGGGATATCTCGTGCTCGTCGCCACGCTGGCACAGGCGACGGTCGCGGGGCTGGCACTGATCGTCCTGCCGTTGCTGGGTATACGGCGGGACTGGCCGCCGGGCGCCGGTCTGCGATTCGGCGGCTACTTCCTGTTGCTCGGGCTCGCGTTCCTGTTCGTCGAAATCGCATTCATCCAGAAGTTCATCCTGTTCCTGAGCCACCCGCTGTATTCCGTCGCTGTCGTGCTCGCGGGTTTCCTGGTCTTCGCCGGCCTGGGCAGTGCGGCGTCGGTGCGTGTGTGCGACTGGCTGGCCGTACGGCTGCGCTCGCCGCTGTTCGCCGTGGTCGCCGGCATTGCGCTGCTGGCGCTTGTCTACATCACGCTGCTGCCGCCGCTTTTCGACCGCTTCATCGGCTTGCCAGACCTGGCCCGGGTCGCGATCTCACTCGTGCTGATCGCGCCGCTCGCGTTCCTGATGGGCATCCCGTTCCCCGCAGGGCTGTCGCGCGTGGCCGGGGAAGCGCCGGCGTTCGTACCCTGGGCCTGGGGCGTCAACGGCTTCGCCTCGGTGATTTCCGCGGCACTGGCCACGCTGCTCGCGATCGAGTTCGGCTTCGTCGCCGTGATCGTCGCCGCGCTGCTGCTTTACGCTGCGGCCGCCGCCATCCTGCGGTAGCGTCCGGGTCCCGGCATGGCCGGGTCACGCCTGCATGGCCTCGCGAAGTCCGCTCAGGATCCTGTCCCGTTTCGTATCGCCGCGGCCTTTTGCCTCCAGTTCGTCGACGCTCAGCGCCCGGCCGAACGTTACCGTGATCCGGCGCAGCCGCGGTAGCCGCCGACCGAGCGACCAGGCCTCGAAGGCACCGTCGATCTGTACCGGCACGACGGTGACTTGCGAAAACTGTTCGAGCAATGCGCCGATGCCGGGACGCAGCTTGCCAAGTTCGCCGCTCGCCGAGCGCTCGCCCTCCGGGAACCACGTCAGGTTACTGCCGTCTTCCAGTATTGCGGCGGCGAACGCGAGGCTCGACACGACCGCTCGCTCCGGGTTGATGGGCACGACCCGGGCGATCTTGCTGAAGCCGCGAAACAGGGCATTGCGAAACGCGATGCCGGTCCAGCCGCCCCAGTAAAACTCGTGCCGCAACCGGGCCGGGACGGCCGCATTGACGGCGAAGGGGTCGAGAACGCTCGTGTGATTCGGTGCCAGGATGACCGGGCCGGCGTCGGGAAGCGGTTCGCCCTCGATCCGCAGCCGGAACAGCAACTTCATCAACAGGCGATTGACGGCGTCCAGTACTCGTCAGGCGGCCATAGGCCGGCTTCAATCTGTTTGGCCGCGTACGGACCTGGAAAGCGCAGGCGGTTCCATCTGTCGCCCTGGCTCTCAAGGCCGGGCGTTCAGCGAATACAGTTGTTCAGGCCGCGTAACTCATGTCCTGGCCACAGCACTGCGGTGACTTGATCTTGCCGTGGCCGTTCGGGCACTTGGAGATCTGCACCTCGTTGCCGTCGTCGAGCTTCAGCGACCCGTTCTCGAGCGGTGCATCGCATTCGCCGCAGGTTGCATTGACGCTCATGCCGCATTTATCGCACTTGTAAGTTGCCATTGTGTCTCTCCTCTTCAAACTGGTCTCGGTATGGTCGCATACACTCCCGGCGGCCGTCATGCGACGGCCCGGGCCCGCCTGTCCCGGGGCTATCGCCGGCAGCGCACTATCGAAAAAATCCGTGATTCCGTTTGATAACAACCTGTAACACGCTCACCAGGGTCGTTATGTCAGACCTTCTCTTCATCCTCCCGCAGTTCATCGTTGGCATCCGCTTCCTCCGCCGCTTCGAACTTCTCCAGCATGCGCTGCATGCGCTCGCGCAGAAGGGCCTCGTGCAGCTCGACGCGGCGTTGCTCGCCGCGCAACGAGCGCAGCAAGGCACCGGCCATGAACGCCATCAGGATGATGAACGGAAACGCGGCCACGATGGAGACCGTGCGCAGGGCGTCGAGGCCGCCGGACAGCAGCAGTACGCTCGCCACCAGCACTGGCACCGTGCCCCAGACGACACGCACCCAGCGCTTCGGTTCGAGCGCGCCGCCGCTGGTGAACATGCCGAGCACGAACGTGGCCGAGTTGGCCGACGTGATGACGAACAGCACCACCAGCGCGACCATCGCGATGCCGAGGATTTCCGCGCCGGGCAACTGGTCCAGCGTGACGAACAGGGCCGAGCTGATTTCCGTGACAACGGCCGTGCTGATGCCGGCGTCCTCGAACAGTTCGAAGTACAGCGCCGAACCGCCGAAGGTCGCGAACCACAGCACGCTCAGGGCCACCGGCACGCCGATCACGCCGAGCACGAATTCACGCACGGTGCGGCCACGCGATATCCGCGCGATGAAGCTGCCGACGAACGGGGCCCACGAGATGCCCCAGGCCCAGTAAAAGATGGTCCAGCGTTCGACCCAGTCCTCGCTCGTGTACGGAGTCATCACGAGGCTCATGCCGATGACATTGCCGAAGTACTCGCCGATCGCGTTCGTGGCCGCCGACATGATGAAATCCGTCGGCCCGGCGAAGAAAACGAACACGAGTATGCCGCCCGCCAGTATCATGTTGGCATCGCTGACGTAACGCACGCCTTTCTCCAGCGGCGTCAGCGAGCAGGCCAGGAAGACGACGGCGACGCCGGCGAGTATCCAGAGCTGTTGCGGCACACCGAATGCCGTGTCGGAAACGGCTACCAGGCCGCTGTTAATCTGGATGATGCCGAGTCCGAGCGTCGTCGCGACACCGAACACGGTCGACAGCACCGCGAGGACGTTGATGGCGTGTCCCGTCACGCCGTCGACGCGATTGCCCAGCGTCTCGCGAAAGGTCTCGCTGATCATCCCCGGTGCATCGCGTCGAAAGCTGACGTACGCAATCGCGAGCCCGACGATCGCGAAGTTTGCCCACTGGTGAAAGCCCCAGTGAAACAGCGAATAGCGCATGGCGAGCTGGGCCGCCTCCGCGCCCCGTGGCTCGGCCATCCCCAGTGGCGGCTCGACGTAGTGGGTCATCGGCTCGGCGACGCCCCAGAACACGAGCCCGACGCCCATGCCGGCGGAGAAGATCATGCCGAGCCATGTCGGGTACGCGAACTCCGGTGCCTCGCCGTCGGCGCCCAGGCGTATGTTGCCGAAGTTGCTGAACGCGACGCCGACGCAAAAGATGAGAAACGCGGTCGTCGCGAACAGGTAGAACCAGCCGAAGTGTTCCTGGGTGAATTCCAGCGCGGCGGTCGCGCCGCGCGTAAGTTCGAGCGGGAATATCGCACCGGCCATGACGAACAGGCACAGCAGCGCGAGGGAAATCCAGAATACCCAGCCGGGTCGGTTGACCGCGTTCATCCGTTGCACAGCGGCTGGCGACAACAGGCCGGTATCTCAGTCGTGTCTGGCGGTGTGCGGATAACGTTCCTCCTCGCACCCGCAGTATAGACAATGCCACGGGTGGGCTGCAGGACACGGGTAGGGGGACAGTCTATTTGATTATCCGCGCACGGCCGGGCGCCTATGTCCTGTGGTCAATTAAGTGGACTGTCCCCCTGTTCCCCGAGCAGCGAGCGTGCGGCTTCCAGCACCAGCGGCCACGTGCCCGAGTCCGGGTCGATCAGCTCGAAGTGACCGGCGTCCGGCGCTTCCGCCAGCCGGACATCGTCACCGCGCGATCTGGCCAGGCGGTAGTAGTTGCGGGCCGGCGGCGTCCAGATGTCGTCGTGGCGGCCGACGACGATGACCTGCGGAACGTCGCCCGGCGCAAACCGCATCGGGTCGGCCAGACGATAACGCTCCGGGACGTCGGCCGGCGATCCGCCCATCAGGCGCGCGACCGCGTCGTCACAGGTGCCGTGCTCGTACAGGTAATCGAAGTCGGCGGCCGGGGCGAGTGCGAGCACGCCGCGCAAGGGTACATCGTGCGCCGCGGCCAGCACCGAATCCGCCGCGTTGCCGGCGCGCGCGGCCAGCCACAGCGCGAGCTGGCCGCCGGCGGAGTGGCCCATGGCGATGACGCGCGCCGGGTCGAGGTCATACGCCGGCGCGACAGCCGCGAGATGATTCATTCCGCGCGCCACGTCCTCGAACGTGCCCGGCCAGCCGCCGCCGTCATCGCCGACGCGCCGGTACTCCAGCGACCAGGTCGCGATGCCGTTCGCGGCCAGCGCCGCGGTCAGCTTGCTGCTGTGGGCAATGTCGTATTCGCTGAGCCAGCAGCCGCCGTGCAGGAATACCGCGACCGGGTGCGGGCCGTCGCCGGGCGGCAGGCGCAGATCGCCGAACTGCAGGGGGTCGTCGCCGTAGGCGATGCGCGCATCAGCCGGCGGGTTGGGGAAATTCGCGAGGTCCGCGCCGGTCAGCAGGTCGTTGCGTTCGTCCGCCATCGGGACAGTCGTCGCCAGCAGGAAGAGCAGGCCGGCGATCATCGCATGCCCGGTCGATCGGCCGGAACAATGGCGCATGTGACCGGCGGAGCGTGTTGTCATTGTCGTGCCTGTATGGTCGGCGAGCGGGGATGCATGACGGGCCCCGGGGCATGCGCGATACATGCCGGCGGTGCCGCAGGATACCGCAGTTAATCGCAAACAACCGTAATCAACCGTAATTAACCGTAATCAACCGTAATTAACCGTAGGAGCGGCTTCCAGCCGCGATTTTCAATAATCGCGGCTGGAAGCCGCTCCGACGACGGTGGCGACGACGACGGCAGCGACGACGACGTGCGGCGGGTGTGCGGAGCCCGCGGAGGCGGCGTCAGTCCGTCGGGACGCGTTGCAGGTCGAGGTCGTGGAAGTCGAAGGAGAAGTCGGTGGTCGGGGAGACGGCTTGCATGCGGATTCGCTCGACCGCGCCGGTCGGGCTCAGGGCGAACGACACGTAGGCGTCCGCCATCAGCTGCCGGTCGAACCAGCGCGTGCCGGCGGTCTGCAGTTCGCCGTCCAGCCGCAGGTGCGGCGTCGCGATCGACAGCGCGGCCGCGCAGTAGCGGTTGCTCGATCATCATCGCACAGTGCGCAGTCGACGGCATCGCGGGCGCCGCCCGCCGGCAAAGGCTGCGCAGCGTCGCGCCGGGGATCCTCGTGGGCCTGTTCGGCTACGCAATCGCCACATTCATCGGCGTCGGCCTCGGCACTGCTCGGCTAGGAACGATGGGGACACTCGCCGGCTCGGCCGGCATGCTCGGCACGCGCGATGAGGTAGCTCCGAGGCCGGCACGAGCGTGACCGGCCGCGGCAATTGCCGGAACTGCGCCTCGCTGATCAGTTGCTCGCCGTCGGCCGTGCTGCCCCGGGCAAGCACGAACGATATCCAGCGCGCCATGCTGCGGGCGCTGCAGGCGATGCCGCCGGCCGCCGCGACGACCGGGCCGGCGCGGGTACCGGTGGTCTGCAGTTCGCCGTCCATCCGCAGGTGCGGCATCGCGATCATGCTGCGGGCGCTGCAGGCCGATACCGCCGGCCGCGCGACGACCGGGCCGGCGCGGGTTGCCGGTGGTCTGCAGGGTTTCCGCCGTCCATCCGCGGGTGCCGGCCTTGCATCGCGATGACGGCGTCGGCCGGCGCGCATTGCACGGTGGGCGGCGCGTGTGGCACGTCGCTATCAGCCGGGTCAGGTGCCGCCGGCAAGGTCGTACTCGGCAGGCTCGGCATGCTCGATGTAGCAGAAGTTCCGAGGCCGGCACGAGCGTGACCGGCCGCGGCAATTGCCGGAACTGCGCCTCGCTGATCAGTTGCTCGCCGTCGGCCGCGCGGCCCGGGCAATCGCCGCCACGACTTTCCCGGCCGCGATTTAGAGCAGGTTGTCGTAGTCGAACTGTAGACGGAGCTGCTGCGGCTCCAGGTGCCGCAGGGCGCGGACGATCTCGCCGCGCCGGGGATCCTCGTGGGCCTGTTCGGCTACGCCGATGGCCACATTCATCGTCTCGGCCTTAGCGCCACTCGGGCTCGCGCGGGTACCGGCAGGTCTGCCGGCCGCCGATCATCACGCAGGTGCGGCATCGCGATGACGGCGTCGGCCGGCGCGCATTGCACGGTGGCGGCACAGTCGTTCATGCCGAGCAGGTGCAGCAGGCGCTGCTCGACGAATTGCTCGAATCGCCGTGCCGGAAGTCGCCGCCACGACTTTGCCGGCCACGATTTAGAGCAGGTTGTCGTAGTCGAACTGTGAGCGGGAGCTGCCGTCCGGCTCCAGGTGCCGCAGGGCACGGACGATCTCGCCGCGCCGGGGATCCTCGTGGGGCTGTTCGGGCTACGCAATCGCCACATTCATCGGCGTCCAGGTGCCGCAGGCGCACCGCCACGGCTGATCCGGCCAGCGCCGGCCCCGATCGCGCCGCGGGCCTCTGTTGTCGTAGTCGAACTGTGAGCGGGAGCTGCTGTCCGGCTCCAGGAAAACAATGGAAACAATGGGGACACTCACTGCCGCTACGGCAATCGCCACGATCTCGCCGGCGCCGGGGATCCTCGTGCGCACTGCTCGGCTACGCAATCGCCACGTGCATCGGCGCCGGCCCCGATCGCGCACTGCTCCAAGGCTGAAACAATGGACCAGCGCCGGCACTCACCATCGCGCAGGCGATCCAATCCAACTGGTGGACACCCAATGCATCGCAGGCGATGGCGGCCACCTTACTCACCATCGCGCAGGCGATCGAATCAACGAGGACACCCATGATCGGGCAGGCGACAATGGGGACATCCATGATTGGCAGGACAATGGGGACACCCACAATGGCCCGGCGCTGGCAGTGGTACGTGCGCCCGGGTTGAAAGATCTGTTCTATATCGTTTAAATAAGGAATATTCATTCAATCGAGAGGCGGCGGCCGCGGCCTGCCGGCCTCCCGGGGTCGTTCAATGGCAGATTTGCTGGTCCGGTCGGGTGCGCCCGACCGGGAACATTGCGTTATCCGGGTTACGCCGGAATCCGCCGGCTGGCGCTACGTGGGCTTTGCCGTGCACCGGCTGGGCGAGGGTGAGTCGCTGCGGCAGGAACTGGCGGACCGCGAGACGTGCATCGTCGTGCTCTCGGGTCGGGTCGACGTCGCGGCGGCGGATGCCACGTTCGAGGATGTCGGCGAGCGCGCGCGGGTGTTCGATGATACCGCGCCGCACGCGGTGTACGTCGGCGCCGGTACGTCTTTTACGGTAACGGCGCGCGGCGCCGCCGAGGTGGCGCTCTGCACGGCGCCGGGCAAGCCCGGCCATGCGAGCCGGCGCATCTCGCCGGACGAGATGAGCGTAGAGGAGCGCGGCAGCGGTACCAACCGCCGCATTGTCCGTAACATCCTGCCGGAGACGATGGAGGCCGACAGCCTGCTGATCGCGGAAGTGATCACGCCGGGCGGCAACTGGTCGTCCTACCCGCCGCACAAACACGACGATGACAACGTGCCCCAGGAGTCGGCGCTCGAGGAAACCTACTACCATCGCCTCGATCCGCCCCAGGGCTTCGCTTTCCAGCGCGTTTACACCGACGACCGCAGCATCGACGAGACACTGTCCGTTAGCGACGGCGATGTGGTGCTGGTGCCCCGCGGGTACCACCCGGTCGGCGCGCCCCACGGCTACGACCTCTATTACCTGAATGTCATGGCCGGACCACGGCGCACGTGGATTTTCCGCAACGATCCGGACCACGACTGGATCGCCAAATCGTCGTCGTAGGAGCGGCTTAAAGCCGCGATAATTGATGAATCGCGGCTGGAAGCCGCTCCTACGGTGGCGCTCCTACGGTGGCGCTCCTACGGTGGTTTCCGCGGTTCGTGCGGCGGGTCGACCGGATTCGGTGACAAACGGTGTCAGTGCAAATTGAGGGAATGCAGGTTTCGCTATATCCTGACGGGTCAGCCATGGGCATTTTGCGAACAAGCCGAGGTTACAGATGAAGAGACGGTTGCTGACCACAATCCTGAGTGTCCTGCTGGTGGCCTGCGCACAGGCGCAGTCCGACCGGCCGTTCGATGTCGACGTCATTACGTCGTTCGATGAGCCCTGGGCGCTGGCATTCCTGCCGGATGGTCGCATGCTGGTGACGGAAAAGAAGGGCAACCTGTACATCGTCACGCAGGACGGCGAGAAGTCCGGTTCCGTCGACGGCATGCCTGACGTCGCCTACGGCGGCCAGGGTGGCCTGGGTGATGTCGTTCCGCACCCTGACTTCGCCGCCAACAACGTCATCTACCTGAGTTACGCCGAGAGTGGCAAGGGCGACACACGCGGTGCCGCTGTCGCGCGGGCCGTACTGAGCGAAGACGATGACGATGCCATGCTGACCGACTTCGAAGTGATCTGGCGGCAGTACCCGAAAGTGATGGGCTATGGTCACTACGGTCACCGGATCGCATTCGATGACGACGGCTACCTGTGGATCTCCTCCGGCGACCGCCAGAAGTTCACGCCCGCGCAGGACATGCAGGCCAATATCGGCAAGATCCTGCGCCTGCACGACGACGGCTCCGTCCCGGACGACAACCCGTTCGTCGACTACATCGAAGAAAATCCGCTGGCCGACGACGTCGGCGTTTACGGGCAGTTCTGGTCGCTGGGCCATCGCAACCCGCTCGGCATCGCGTTCGACCTCGATGGCAACCTGTGGAACATCGAGATGGGCCCGGAAGGCGGTGACGAACTCAACCGCGTGCGGCGCGCCGCCAACTACGGCTACCCGGTCGTTTCGAACGGCGATCACTACGACGGCCGCGAAATACCGGACCACGACACGCGACCCGAGTTCACGAAGCCCGCAATCTGGTGGACGCCGGTCATCTCGCCGGGCGACCTGATGTTCTACCGGGGCAACGCGTTCCCGGGTTGGCGCGGCAACGCGCTTGCCGCGGGCCTGTCATCGCAGGCGATCGTCCGCATCGAACTGGACGGCGACGAGGCCCGCGAAGTCGAACGCTACGACATGGGCGCCCGTATTCGCAGCATAGACGAGGGTCCGGACGGCGCGTTGTGGGTGCTCGAGGACGAGCGTCGCGGCAGCCAGGGACGCCTGCTCAGGCTGACGCCGAAGAACTGAGCGGGGCCGGCCGATTCAGCGCCGGGAAAAGAATTGCCGGACCGTGCCGTGCGGCACGAGTTGCCAGGCGCGTTCGTGCAGGTAGTAGAGAACGATCTTGGCAAACGGTTCGACCGCGCCGATGGCCAGCGCCATCGACAGTTCACCGGTCATGACGAGCACGACGATGGCGGTCGTGATCGTCCCCGTGACGCGTTAGGTGATCGCCTTCAGCAGGCTGCGCAGGCGCGACTCGCGCTCGTCTTCCGCGGATACATTCAGTCTGGTTTTCATGGATCTTCCGGTGACCCTTGCCATGGCTCCTGGTCCTTGTATATCGCTTTCCTGGCCAGTGTACCCGTAGCCATACTGGGCAGCGGCCCGATTTTTTTGCGCCCTTCGTGGCGGATTCCCTGCCGTAGCGCGCTTGGGTAGGAAACGGATCGAAAAAACACGAATCACGCAATCCGGAAGACCCTTCAGGACGAGGCCTGGCGGCACCGTCGTCGACCGGGCTGACGGATGCTTCGGGGGAAACGATATGCACGCTGCTACTCTTGTTCTCGATTTCCCGCGAATTGTGTGGCCAACCGGTCGCGTATGTAACCTCCTGACCACGGCTCTTCTGGCGTCTGTTCTCGTTGCGTGCGGTAATTCCAGGAACAACAACCCGCTTCCGGATGTAAACACGGCACCTGAATTTACATCCACGGAAGCAATCAATGCAGAGGCAGGTTCGACCGCGACCGGCTACACGGCCAGTGCCGACGACGCCGACGGCGATACCCTCGAGTTTTCGATCATCGGGGGCGATGATGCGAACGCCTTCACTGTAGATCCGACTTCCGGTCTATTGAGTTTCACGACAGCACCTGATTTCGATGTGCCGGCTGACGCTGACGGCGACAATATCTACCTGGTCAATCTCGGCGTCAGTGACGGCAACGGTGGCAGCGACGAATTGTCTCTTGCCGTTACGGTTGTCGATGGCCTGCTGGCCGTCGAGGTGAGTTACCCGACGCCGAACGCCAACCTTGGCGGCGCCGCCACGCAAACGACCGTGACTGGCAACATCGTGAACCCGTCCGGCCAGCCTGTCGATCCCGCCGATATTGCGTTCATCGATGTCAACGGGCAGCTCGCGACGCTGGATGCCGCGGATTTCAGCCGCTGGTCGGTGCAGGTACCGGTTGCCGCGGGCGACAACACGCTGGACATCACGTTCGAGCGCGCGGACGGCACCGGCACGACCGCCGCGCAGGCGCTGCACAATTTCGGCGTGCATTCAAACTTCAACGACATCGAGATCGATACGGCCAACAACCGGGCTCTCGTCATCGAGCGGCCACAGGGGCTGCTGCTCGCCGTCGACCTGGATGACGGCACGCGGACCGTCCTGTCGGGCGGGGGTATCGGCAGCGGCGCGGCGCTGAACTCGCCCCGGGACGTCGTGCTCGATGCCGCCGGAAACCGCGCACTGCTGGTCGACTGGCAGCTCGACGCCCTGATCGCCGTCGACCTGGCGAGCGGCGAGCGCACGGTCGTGTCGAACAACTCAACCGGCAGCGGTCCCGTCCTGGACGGGCCGCAGTCGCTGGCGCTCGACAGTGCGGGCAATCGCGTTCTTGTCGTTTCCACGATCAACGACGCATTAATGTCGGTCGACCTCGTGAACGGTGACCGGTCGTTCCTGTCCGGAGCCGGGGTCGGCAGCGGACCGGATTTCGGCTCGCTGCGGGACGTGGAAATCGACACGGCGAACAGCTCGAGTCCTGGTCTCCGACTCCAGCCTGGATGCCATCTTTGCCGTCGACCTGGCGACCGGCGCGCGCGCGATCGTGTCCGATAGTGCCACCGGCAGCGGCCCGCAGATCGGTTCGCCCGAGGGCATTGCGCTGGACAGCGACGGCAACCGGCTGTGGGTGGCGCAAATCGGCGGCCAGCTGTTTGCGGTCGATCTCGCCAGCGGCACGAGAACGCTGTTCCTCGACTTCGAAACCGTCTACAGCCTGAACACCAACAACTTCGTGGGCATTGCACTGGACAGCGGCTCCAATCGACTGCTCGTGGTCGATTCGGGCATCGACACGGTGTTCGCCGTCGATCGCACGACCGCGGCGATCGACGTGCTGTCCGACAGCGCGACCGGCAATGGCCCGGTTGATTCCGGTATGCACCGCAGCAACGGTCTTGCGATCAGCCCGGACGGCAGCCGTGTGCTGAGTACGAATCCGGACACCGACACGCTGATCGCCATCGATACGGGCAGCGGCGATCGCGTTGTCCGGTCCGGCAATAGTATCGGCGCCGGCATTGACTTCCTCTCGGCGCAGGACCTGGTTTTCGATGACGACGGCAACCGGGCGTTGGTCGTCGATTCGTCGAGGGACGCGTTGCTCTCGGTCGATTTCGTGACGGGCGACCGTACCGTGCTGTCCGACAATGCCGGCCAGGGCACGGGTCCGGCCTTCGTTTCGCCACGTGACGTCACGCTGGAAACGGGCAATGCCCGGGCTTTCGTTCTCGACAGTGCGGCGGGTCTCATCGCCGTCGATCTCGACAACGGTAACCGGGCCGTTGTCTCGGGAGGTGCTGTCGGCGCCGGCCCGCAATTCTCGCAACCGAATGCCGTCGTGTTCGACGGCGCGAACGACCGTGCGCTCGTCATTGACTGGGGTCTCAACGCCCTCGTCGAGGTGGATATTATGAGCGGCGACCGGACCGTGCTCTCGGACAACGCCGGCATCGGCACCGGCCAGGTCTTCTCGCAGCCGTTCGACCTGGCACTGGACAGCGGCAACAGCCGTGTTCTGGTCGTCAACCAGTTCAGTGACGCGCTCATCGCCGTCGATCTCGTCACCGGCGATCGCAGTGTCGTGACGGGACCGGGCACCGGCTCGGGTATCGAGTTCGGCGCCCCCTACTTCGTCGTTCACGATGCATCCGGCAATCGAGCCTTCGTCTACGACGTGCTGGTCGGCGGACTGGTCGTCGTGGAACTGTCGACCGGCGAGCGCGCGGTGGCATCGAAATAGCCGCGATTTCGCCGTCCGCTACTTCAGAGCCGGCGTCTTCCGGTGACCCTTGCCATGGTTGTTTTCCTTGTCCTGGTGCGTCGGGCGGCAATGTACTCTCGTGCATATCATTCGCCGAGACGATGACGACATTGATGGCGATGCAACACTGAAGAAATCAGCGCCTGTTCCATAGTGATAATGAATGCGCCTAACGGGTGTCATTATGTATGGTCATATTATGGGAGTGGAGTTGGCCGCCGATTTTATTGTGCGAGCATGGCAGCAACGCAGATGTGATTCGCGCAGCTCGCGCTGGTCACTGTGTGCAGACAGGCGAAGCGACTCGTGAACGCCTGCGCCAGCACGACCATCACTCGCATTTACCGCATGGGGGACGACAATGACGATACCCGAGCATTCCGGGCGCCGTGGCCGCGGCAGCAAGAATCCTGCATTAAAACCACTGACTGCCGCTGTTGTGGCCGCGCTTTACCCGATGGCCGGCTTGCAGGCGCAGGAAGCGAGCACGAATGAAGCCGATGAAACGGAGGCGGTCGAAGAAGTTATCGTGACCGGCTCGCGCATTCGCCGCGATACGTTTTCCAGCGATGCGCCAATGGACGTCGTCATGACCGAGCAGGCAGCGGTACGCGGCATCTCCGACGTCGCCACGCTGCTGCAATCGACAACCGTTGCGGCTGGCTCGCCGCAGGTCACGTCGGCAATCTCGTCAGTGAACGTCGTCAACGGCGGTCTCGGCACGTCCACGTTGTCGCTGCGTGGTCTCGGTGCCAACCGCACGCTCGTCTTGCTGAACGGCCGTCGTGCAGGGCCGTCAGGCGTGCAGGGTTCCGTCGCATCGTTCGACCTGAATAACATTCCGCTCGCGGCAATCGAGCGTGTCGAGCTGCTGAAGGACGGTGCGTCGTCGATCTACGGCTCCGACGCGATCGCCGGCGTGGTCAACATCATTACGCGCAAGGACGAAGGCGGCGAGTTGGACGCGTTCTTCTCGCAGCCGGCCCAGTGCCGGAGGTGAGCAGTTCCGAATCAACGGTTCGTACGGCAAGAACATCGGCCGCGGTTACTTTCGGGCCACCGTTGACTACAACAGCCAGGAAATCCTGCAGCGCGGCCAGCGGGATTTCTTCCACTGCAACGAGAACTTCGTTTTCGACCAGAGCACCGGCGGGCGCGCCGACCTCGTCGACCCGCGCACCAACGAGTACTACTGCGACGGCCTGCCGTGGGGCCACATCTGGGTCTACGACTACGCGACCTCGGTCGGCGATGGCACCACCAACGCCGGTCCGCCGATCTTCCTGATGCAATACGACTTCAACGGCGAGCTGGCGGCCAACGGCGTGCCGCCGCTGGCACCGGCCGGCGGCAATCCGAACTGGATGACCGCACCCGAGGGCTGGTACCCGGTGGGGCAGGGCGATCGCCTGACCGAAGCGCTGACGGACGCCGACCACCCGCTGCACGACAGTGCCACGCTGGTGCCGAAGCAGGAAGTTGCCACGGTCTTCCTCGAAGGCGAGTACCAGTTCACCGATAACGTGAGCGGCTACGCCGAGGTATTGCTGAATCGCCGCAAGACGACGGACGTCGGCTTCCGGCAGGTGTGGACCTACGTCTACAACTACGATTCCGGCGACCTCGGTTGGCCCAGCGACCCGTTCAGCGAAGGCTGGACCGGGGCGCAGTGGCTCAGCCCGCTGGCGATGACGGACCACTCGAATTCGCGCGTGACCGTCGACTACCAGCGTTTCGTCGCCGGCCTGCGCGGCGAGATCGACGAGGTCCTGCCGGGCTGGAACTGGGACCTGTCGTTCCAGTACAGCGATTCCGACGGCGAATACACGGACGACCAGATCCTGACCGATGCCCTGGAACTCCCGTTCTGGCGCACGGGTTCGTGCGAGGGGCAGACCAGCCCGGTCTCCGGCCGCCCCTGCGTCGATATCGACTGGTTCGACCCGGATTTCCTGCGCGGCAATATCCCGCAGGACGTGAAGGACTACCTGTTCGCTACCGAGACCGGGTCGACGACCTACACGCAGTGGTCGGTCGAGGGCTTCATGTCGGGTGACGTATTCGACATGCCGGCGGGTCCGGCGGCCGTGGCTGTCGGCTTCCACTACCAGGAAGACGAGATCCTGGACACGCCGGGGCCGATTACGCTGGCGGGCAATGCGTGGGGCGCGTCCAGCGCGGGTATCACCGCGGGCGATGACACCACCGTCGCGTTTTTCGGCGAGGCCGTGTTGCCGTTGCTGTCTGACCTGCCGCTCGCCGAGCGCGTGGAGGTCACCGGTTCGGCTCGCTACACGGACGTCGATTCCTACGGCTCGGACACGACGTACAAGGCGGGCATCAACTGGGCGCTCAACGATTCGTTCCGGGTTCGCAGCACGTACGGCACGTCGTTCCGCACACCGGCCCTCTACGAGCTGTATCTCGCCCGGCAGACGAGTTTCCCGCTGTCGGCGCGCGACTCCGATCCCTGTATCAACTGGGGCAACAAGCTCGCCCGCGGCGAGATCTCGCAACGCATCGCCGACAACTGTGCGGCCGACGGCCTGGCGCCGGATCACCTGTTCACCGTATCGCCAACGGTGGTGACGGGCGGCGGCCTGGGCGTGCTCGAGGCGGAGACGTCCGACGCCCTGACGGCCGGCTTCGTCTGGCAGCCGGCGTTCGCGGACCTGAGCATGTCGGTGGATTACTTCGACATCGAGGTCACGGACGAGGTCGACGTGATCGGTGCACGCAACATCGTGGTCGGCTGTTACGACTCCGAGTTCTTCCCGAACGAGCCGCTTTGCGACCTGTTCGACCGGAATTCGCCCACCGATCCGCTGCCGAACGCGATTACCGAGATTCGCGACAGCTACATCAACATCGCGCGGCAGCACGATCGCGGCGTCGACATCGCCCTGCGCTACACGACAGAAATCCCGTGGGGTTCGCTGACCATCGATACGCAGCACACGCTGCAGCTCGAGGATACGGTTGCGCTGTTCGATGCCACCGAGGAGGACAAGGCGGGCGAAGCGGGACACCCGGACTGGGTCGGTAACATGAATGTCACACTGACACGCGACCTGTGGTCGTTCTTCTGGGGCGTCAACTACATCGGCAGCACCAGCAACTACGAGAGTTTCGGCCTGTCCGAGGTGGAGTACTACGACGGCAGCACGGTCAACATCGACCTGTCGGCGGAAGCGACGATGTACCACAGCCTGTCGGTGACGCGTGAATTCGAGAGTGGCTACACCGCGCGGCTCGGCGTGTCGAACGTGCTCGACGAGGAGCCGCCGCGGATGACCAGCTACGGCACCGGCAGCGAAGTCGACGTGCTGGGCCAGGTCGTATTCTATTCGCAGTACGACTGGTTCGGGCGGCGTTACTTCCTGAACGTCAGCAAGGATTTCTAGCGCGGCAACGTTGGGTCCGCGGTCACTGTCAGCGGCGGATCGCGGCTGGAAGCCGCTCCTGCGGGGTGGGCGAAGAGACCCGCTGCCGGAGGAGCGCCATCCTGGCGCGGCGGGAACCGGATCGCGGCTGGAAGTCGCTCCTGCGGGGTGGGCGAAGAGACCTACTGCCGTAGGAGCGCCATCCTGGCGCGAGGGGCGGGCGTAGAGCCCCTCGGGTGTTTTCAGTCGGGCAGGTCGACCTCGAAATCGATGGCGGCAAGAATGTCATCGGTGGCGTTCACGCGCTCGAGGAACGACTGCCAGCGCGGGTCGTCGTGCAGGTTGGCGTACAGTGGCTGCAGTTTCCACTCGCCCCAGCCGCCGGCGCCGTAGGTGTCGTACTCGCGGTCCAGCCAGTCGAACGCAGCGTCCGGCTCATTGCGCCACGCGTGCACGTGCGCAATCTCGGAGGGCCATTGCGTGCCGAAGCGCTCGGTCAGCTCGGCCAGTGCGCGCCCTGCCTCCGCCTCGTTGCCCAGCGAGTAGTGCGCGAGGGCCAGGCCTTTCATGCGGTACGCCTCGTCCGGCTCGGTCTGCCAGATCGCCAGCGCCTCGTCGATACGACCCATCAGGAGCAGCGTCTCGCCCAGGTGGTAGCGCGCCGCCGTGTAACTGGCGCTGAGCTGCAGAACTTTGCGGAACGTGGTTTCGGCGTCCTCGAGCCGGCCCGCGTACTTGTAGCTGAGCGCGAGATTGTGGGCCGCCACCGGGTCGACGGGCGAACGCGCGAAGCTGTACTCGTGCAGCGCGATGGCATCGTCGATGCGGCCCAGCGCCATGACGAGCACCGCGGCGCTGCCCAGCAACTCGGGGTCGTAGGGCGCGATGTCGAGCGCCGTCCGGAAGTGCCGCGCAGCGGCCCGCATGTCGCCGTCGTACCACAGTGCGATCCAGCCGAGGCGCTCGTGACCCGGCGCGTGCCGGGGTTCGGCGGCTATCGCCTGGCGGGCGGCTTCGCGGCTTTTCTCGTAACCCTCGTCGTAAGCGAGGTACCCGGCAGCGGCCTGGTTCGCGTACGCGGCGGCGAGCTCCGACCACGCCGGCGCAAAATCCGCATCCAGGTCGAGCGCTTCCAGGTACAGGCTGGTTGCCTGCAGCAGGCTGTCCGCCGAGCCCTGCTTGGCGAGATAGTTCGCCTGCAGGTAGAGCGTGTAGGCGCCGGGCGTGGTCGAGATCCTCGCGGGGATTTCCCGTGACAGGCTGATGCGCAGGGCGTCGACGATCTGCAGCGCGATGTCCTCCTGGATGGCGAACAGGTCGTCCATGTTGCGGTCGTAGGTGGCGGCCCACAGGTTGTAGCCGTCCCGGGCCGACACCAGCTGGGCGGTTACCCGCACGCTGTCGCCCGCCTGCCGCACGCTGCCTTCCAGCACGTGGCTGACGCGGAGTGCGCGCGCGATCTCGCCGACCGGCAATGCCGCGTCGCGAAAGCTGAATGACGACGTGCGCGAGGCGACCCGCAGGGACGGGATTCTCGCCAGCAGGCTCAGCACCTCCTCCGCCATGCCGTCGCCGAACCAGGCCTGGTCGCCCGCCGGCGTCAGGTCGGTGAACGGCAGCACAGCCACCGAACGCGGCGGTTCGGTACCGCCCGGTTCGCCCTGCCGGCCGAGCCAGAAAGCGGCGATTGCCACGGCCAGCAGGATGGCGACGACCGCCGGCGCCGGTCCCAGGCGGGGCCGGACGCGGGCGGGCGCGGCCGGTTCCGGCGGCGTCCCGGGCGCCTCGACGTCGGCCGGACGCCTGTTGAGCGGCACGGCGGGCTCCAGCAGGCGGTAGCCGCGCTTCGGGATGGTCTCCACATAGCGCACGGCATCGCGCCGGTCGCCGAGCGCGCGGCGCAGCTCGCCCACCGTGGCTGTCAGCGGTTCGTCGGTGACGGCCGTGCGGCCCCAGACATCCGACAGCAACGTGTCGCGTTCGACGACGTCGCCGCCGGCCTCGGCCAGCCGGCACAGCACGTCCATGGCGCGAGGCCTGAGGCGCCGCGATTCACCGTCGCGCTGCAGCCGCCCCTCGAGGGGCAGTACTTCCCAGTCGCCCAGGCGGAATCCGTCTCTCAGCGCCACAACCGTGCCTCATCCAGGAACTGCGCAGCGTGGTAATCCGCGGACCCGGCCTGCGCACGGCGAAGGATAGGAGATAGAGCGCGGAAATTCTATTGTATCGTCCGGGCGCGGACAACCGCAGGGCCAGCCGTGTAAACAGGGGCTGTGGCCGCAACTCCCGGTTACGGTCACTGCCCCTGATAACCAGGATGTTTGTATCTTGTGGATGTGGGCTATTACAGTACCCGGGCGTCCGGGCGCGACGTAATTGCCTGCAGTGTCCCGGCCCTCATAGAAAGAAAAACCAAGGAGAAGAAAATGCGCAGATTATTTTCGAAATCGCTGGACATCATCAGCCAGATTGCGATCGTTCTCATACTGATATCCGGCCTGATTGGCGGCTGGCAGGCCGGAGGAATTCTCGGCGGCGTCGGTGGGCTGATCGGGGGCTTTATTATATCGACGGTAATATTTGGGGCATTGTTCATATTCATGGACATTTCGGATTACACGCGGCGCACCGCCGAAGCGCTGGAGCGCCAGAATCCGTAACGGTCGACCGCCGGGGCAACATTGCGACGACGCCGGCATGCGCGTCGCCGTTGCCCGCGGCGAAATGGCGGCGATGGCCGATAGCGCATAATTTCGTCGCCAGTTAGCGGCATTCCGGAGAGTCGACGGGCCACGCGAGGCGTGCCCCTGTATGGTGGGTACAGGCTTCAAGAGGACGACATCGACATGACTATCCGTTCCCTGCGTACCGTGTTCCTGACCGGGCTGGCCGTGGTGCTGCCGATCGTCGTGACCGTCTGGATCGTGTGGTGGATCGGCGTCACGTTCGAGACCATTCTCGGCGGCATCTACACGATGCTGTTTTCGCCGCGATGGTATTTTCCCGGGCTGGGCATCCTGCTCGGCATCGCGCTGATATTTGCCGTCGGCCTGCTGACCAAGGCCTGGCTGTTTCGCAGCTTGTTCGACTGGTGGAGCAGCATCCTCAACCGCATCCCGCTCGTGAAAACCCTGTACGGCGCCGTGCAGGACTTCATGGACTTCATTTCCGGCGACACCGGCAACCGCTTCAACCGCGTCGTGCTGGTGGAGTTCGAGCAGCCCGCGATGAAACTGATGGGCTTCGTAACGCGCGAGGACTTCGAGCACTTTGCCGTCGGACTGGACGAGGAGGAAGTCGCCGTGTTCTTCCCGATGAGTTACCAGGTCGGTGGCTACACGCTGTTCCTGCCCCGCTCGCGGCTGCAGCCGGTCGACGTGTCCGCCGAGGACGCGATGCGCTTCGTGCTCACGGCCGGCCTGTCGGCGCGGACGGCCGGCGCCGGCGCAGCACCGCGAAAGTCCCGCCGGGACGCCGGCGACTGAAGATCACCGGTGCCCGGCGTCGCGATTAGCCGAACAGGGACCAGGCGTAGCGCAGGAAGGCGATGATCGCCTCGACCAGTTTGCGGATCTCTTCCTTGCCGATCGTCTGCGCCATTGTCCGTTTTCGTCTCGATGTAGAGGACAAGGCCGTCATGATCCGACGCGCGCAACACGGTCAGACCCGTCGGACAGCAGGTCCTCGGCGGCATCCGCGTTGCCGCGGGCGAACTGCAGCCCGCGCACGCGCATGTCCAGCACCTCGTTGGTCAGCGCGTGGTCCAGTACCTGCGCGCTGCCGTTGAAGACGAACGAGTAGCGTTCCTCCGGCGGCAGTGACAGCACCTGGTTCATCAGGTCCGGCTCGACGAGATCGTCGCCGGACAACAGATTGTCCGCCGGATCGATATCGCCACGCACCTGGCCGACAGCGTCGACGTAGCCGTCCGTGAACTCGAACGCGTTGAAATCGCCGATGACGACGATGCCGGCATCGTCCTGTGCCGTCTGCAGGCGCTGGATTTCGCCGGCGATGGACTGTGCCTGCGCCAGGCGCTTGGCACGGACCCGCTCGCCGTTGCTGCCGGCGTCGTCGATCCCCCCCAGCGAGCGGTTATGCACTGCCATCACGTACAGGGTCCGGAAATCGCGCTTGCCGCGCACCCGGACCTCGAGGACCAGCGGCGGCCGGTCGTGCAGCAGGTCGAGATCGCCGTTCGGTTCGACATAGGTTTCGTCGAACCCGAACTGCGTGACGCCCTGCACCTTGACCTTCTTCTTCACGAGGAAGCCGACGTCTATTCCGCCGATGTCATTGCCTTCCTCGAGGTAAGCCTCGTATTTCCCGTGCTTGTCGAGCGCATCGATAGCGCCGGCCAGGTCCTGCAGCACACCGAGCTTCTCGACTTCCTGCACCGCGAGTATGTCCGGACTGCGGAGCGAGTTGACGATGTAGTCGGCAAACTTGGTGAGGCGACGCTGATATTCGTCGGTGGGCACAAACGTGTCGTTGGTTGGCTCGCTGAACGCGTTCGACCCCGGCGGGTCGTCGACGTCATCGAACAGGCGGAACAGGTTCAGGCTGCCGACGGCCAGTTCGTGCCTTTCCGCCCTGCGCGCCGGTTGCGGCAACGGGGCCTCCGTCACCTCGAGCCGGGTTGCCCACAACTCGTAGCCGCCGAACTCGAAGCCCAGCGCGCCGCTGGCCGAAAATGACGAGCCGGCGGCAATGGTGCGATTCGGCAGGCCGAGCTTGTCGGGGTCCAGTTCGAAAACTTCCGGATTGCCATCCCAGACAGGCAGGCCGGCCAGGCCCGGGAACTCGATGCCGGGTTCGCGAAACGCTCGAACGACGGCGGCCGTCACGTGCACTTCGGCGATCGGGTCGCTGCCGAAGCCCTGGTTCGGACCGGTAACGGTGCCGTTCTCGATGCGGATCAGCATGCCCTCGTAGCATTCGTACTCGATGGCGCACGATGGCGCGGCCGGGTCGGGCGAGGGCGCGTTTTCGTCGAACACGACCGGCGCCGGCAACGGCAGGCCGGCGTTGGTAACGGCTACCGTCGGGTTGCCGGAAAATTCGGTGAAATCGAAGAACTCGGCGATGAGGCCGGTCACATCGACCAGGTCGCCCGGCTGCACTGCGGGCGCGCCGCCGGTGAACACGTAGATGCCGTCGGACGTATCGACGTTGCCATCGCTGCGGCCCGGGTCGTCCGGCGTCTGCATGAAGAAGCCTTCCGGTCCGACAGCCGTGACGATGTTGTCACGGGTCGTCACCTCCCGGCCGACATACGGCGACGCCGCGCCGCTGCCCTGGATTTCATGAATCTCCAGCGGGCCGGTCATCGGCTCCTCGCAACCGTCAAACAGGCTGCCGTCCACGCGTGTGCCGGGCGAGAACAGCGCGCCCGCGGCACCGGCCGCCGCGCTGTGCTGCACGTACGGTGGCACGCCGGTGACGTCGGGGTTCAGCGTCAGCGATTCGTCGCTGCCGCCCTCGCTGCCGTAGCCCAGCGAGACCGTTAGCAAAGCGCCATCTGTCAGCGTCAGCGAATCGCCGCCGTTGTTGAGCCCGAGAAAGCCACCGGATGCGGTCTCCACCGTCGCGCCGCCGAAGCTGCCCAGCGGCGACGCGCCGCCGAACACGACGATCGCGCACTGGTCGGCGACGACGCTGCCGGCCGGGAACGTGTGGCGATTGCCCGTGCTGTCGGCGAGTGTCCAGCCCGACAGGTCGAGTTCGCCGCCGCTCACGTTGACGATTTCGATGAACTCGTCGTCCGAGGCGTCCCGCGTGCCGTCGTTGTTGGCGTCACCGGCAAGATCGGTGGCCGGGTCCGCGAGAAACTCGTTGATGACGACCGGCGGGCCGGCGAGCGGATCGGGGCAGTTCGTATTGTCGGAATTGTTCGCGAGCCCCGGCGTTATGCAGCGCAGGCTGAAATCCGCCGAGTTCTGGTCCGTGTCAGTGCCGTCCGGGAATCGCGACAGGCCGATGAAACCGGTGCCCGACTCATCGGCGATGCCGGCGCCGCTGCCTTCAGTGTAGGGCGCGGCCGTGTCACCTTCGTAGCTGACCGCGTCGACGACGGTGCCCGCGAGCACCAGTGCCACGGCATCCGGAGAGCCGTTTTGCACCAGGTTGTTGTCCGGCGATACGTCGAGGTCGCAGTTCGGCGTGTTTGCCGCCTGCGCACACGACACGAAATCGTCACCTGCCGCGAGACTCGTATCGGGGAGTGCGATGGAGGCATAGGCGCTGCCGTTGCTGCCGTTGACCAGGTCGACCAGGTACGCGCCGAGATCGACGGACACGGCGCCGTTGTTGCGCAGCTCGATGAACTCGGCGGTGTCGGTGCCGGGCTGGTCGTAGTCGACCTCGTTGATGACGAGTTCGGGTGCCGGCGGTTCGCCGCCGCCGAACGTCTGCCCGGTGTTGACGGCGCCGAACGTGGCGGTGGCCGGTCCGGCCCACGTGAAATTGTTGTAGAAGCTGCCGCTGCCGGTGAGCTGCAGCGATTCGCCGGTGGCCGTGCCACTCGTTTCCTCCACGCCGATATCGACACTGTCAAGGCCGTCGGCCGGGCCACCGATCGCGGTGAACGAGCCTTCGTAACTCAGGAACTGGACCACGTTGGCGCCCGCGTCGACGAGTGCGATGCCGTCCGGACTGCCATTCTGCAAACCGTTGGTCGGGTGATTGACGGCAACGGTGCCGAAGCCGCCCTGCTGGTCGGCGATGACGCCGGACAAGGCGTCCGTGTCGTAGGTCCCGCCGGTCGCGCCGTTGTAAAGCACGAGGGACCAGCCGGTCAGGTCGGTGCCGGCTGCCCCGGCAATTTCGATCGCTTCGCCGGTGTCCGTGCTGCTGTTGTCGTAGTGAATCTCGTTGATGAAGACCTGTGCCGGTGCGGTACCGGCAACGAGCAGCAGGGTGCCGAACCGGGCAAGGCGCAGGAGGGTGACGGTAATGGCGGGGAGTCCGGTCATGGCGGGTTCCTTGTTGTTTTCAATAATCCTACGCTCGGGGCTTGTCCAATTCAAAAACGCTGCCGTGCCGACGGCTGCCAAGGGATGTCAGGTGCATGCTCGCAGTCGTGCATTACGGTCCGGTAACAACGCCGTGACGAATGCGCGGCTGCAGCACTAACAGGCTGCTGAACAACTGCGTTTTTCAGCAGCCTGCCAACCCGGATTATTCATGAACGGCACGGAGGCAGGAGGCGGAGGTGTGGCCCGGGGGAGGGCTTTTCAGGGCCGTGCGAGACAGGATGTCGAGCCCGGAGCGCACACGGACGTGCTTGCAGCGTCCCTGAAAAGCCCTCCCCGGCGCGCCTTCGCCCACCACCGAAGCCAACCCCGTTCATGAATAATCCGGGCTAACGTTCCGCGATCGAGCGGACGACGTCGCGCACCTCGTCGCGGTGCGCGGCCAGGGCGAAGCTCAGGCGAACGTCGTAGGGCTTCCCGGCGCGCCGGATATGGCGGATCGCGGCCGGCAGTGCGGCGATCTCCCGTTGTGCCCGTTCACGCGCCTCGTCGGCCGTAACGACGGCGCGGACGCGTTGCCCGCCGGAAAGGTACGGTTGCAGCAGCGGCTCGCCGTCGAGGTCCTCGGTGCGGCGGCCGAGTACGTCGTGCGTGGCGCTGCCGTCCTGATAATGCCGGAATACCTGCTTCGGCCCGGGCAGCGTCTCCTTGCCGGACGACAATTTCATGCGTCCCTTGCCGCCGTACTCCACCAGCTTGTAGGCAATGTCGAGATCCGGCGCATCGGCCGAGACACCCATGGCGGTGCCGACGCCAAAGCCGTCGATCGGCACATCGTCCTCGACCAGCTGCGCGATGCTGAATTCGTCCAGCCCGCCGCTCGCGAATATGCTGACGTCCTCGAGGCCGGCGTCATCCAGCAGCGTGCGGGACCGGCGCGCCAGGTCGGCGAGATCGCCCGAGTCCAGACGAATGCCGCGAACGCGGAAGTCATCGCCCAGCTCTTCGGCGAGTTGCACGACCCGCCGGACGCCGCGGAGCGTGTCGTAGGTATCGACCAGCAGCACCGTGTCCGGAAACTCGCGCACGAAGGCACGGAACGCCTCCATCTCGTCGTCGTGCGCCTGGATGTAGCTGTGCGCCATCGTGCCGGAGATCGGCAGGCCGTAGACGCGACCCGCGAGCACGTTCGACGTGCCGGTGAGCCCGGCTATGTGAAACGCCCGCCCTGCTTTCAGCCCGGCATCGGCGCCGTGTATCCGGCGCAGGCCGAAATCGAGGACCGCACGTCCCTGCGCGGCCGTGACGATGCGCGCGGCCTTGGTCGCCAGGACCGTCTGCACGTGGACCTGGTTCATGATCCAGGTTTCCATGATCTGCGCCTCGGGCAACGGCGCGGTGACTTCGACGACGGGCTCCAGCGGAAACACCGGCGTGCCGTCCGGCACGGCGCAGACGTCGCCGGTAAAGCGAAAGTCCGCTAGGTAGTCGAGAAATTGCCGGGAGAACAGTTCCTGCTTGCGCAGGTAGTCAATGTCCTCGTCACTGAAGCGCACTTCCTCGAGGAACCCGACAACGTCCTCGACGCCGCAGGCGAGCGTGAAGTTCCGCTGGTCGGGCAATTTGCGATAGAACAGGCTGAACGTGCCCGGTTCGACCATGCCCTCGGCCACATACGCCTGGGCCATAGTGAGTTCGTACAGGTCGGTAAAGAGCGCCGCGTTGGTACCGGTAAAGTACCGCCGGGTCATCGGGCCTCCGCGCGCTCGATACTCGCGCCGGCACGGCGCATCTCGTCGACGGCTTTCTTGCCGCCTTCGTCGTCGATAGCTCGCGTGCCGTCCTCGAGGAGATGCACGTCGAAGCCGGCTTTACAGCCGTCGATGACCGTCGCCCTGACGCAAACGTCCTCCGCGAGACCGGCAACCCAAAGGCGCTCGATACCCTGGTCCTTCATGAAACCGGCGAGGCCCGTGTCGTCGAAGGCGGAATACTGGTCCTTGTCGAACCGGGTTCCCTTGGAGACCTTGATCGTGTCGGCGGGCAGGTTCAGCTGCGGATGGAAGGCGGCACCCTCCGTATCCTGGACGCAGTGAGGCGGCCACGGACCGCCTTGCGCCTCGAAACTGACGTGTTGCCGCGGATGCCAGTCGCGCGAGGCGATGACCGGGATTCCTGCCTTGCCGGCGGCCTCTAACCAGTCGTTGACGAGTGGCAGAATGCGGTCACCGTCCGGCACCGCGAGCGCGCCGCCCGGGCAAAAGTCATTCTGGACATCCACGATGAGCAGCGCATCGGTTTTTTGCAATTCGCTTGTGGACATGTTGCTCCCGTTAGTTGGACGCCGCGGCGGATTCCGCGGCGGTGTTTTCCGCACGTTCGAGTTCCTCGAGGAGGATGGCCAGGAGCTTCGCGCCGCGCTCCCCGGCGAGTTCTCGGTACTGGTCGCGAATCGGCATGCTGGCCTCCCGGAACGCGGCGCGCTGCTCTTCCGTGAGCTCCGTGACCTCGATGTCGCCCTGGCTCGTAATGACGTCGAGACGCCGCTCGTTGAGCTCCCGCTGGAAGTCGAAAATGAAGCCGTCCAGCTCGCGCTTTACGTCCAGCAGCATTTGCCGGTCCTCATCGGAAAGGCCGTCGAACCAGGCGGGACTGGTCGTGAGCGTGGCGATGAACGGCAGGTGGCGTGCCAGCGTCATGTGTGACTGCACTTCGTAAAAGCTCATCTCCTCGATCGCGAACACCGGGTTGACCTGGGCGTCGATCATGTTGAGTTGCAGGCCGCTGTAGACTTCCGAGTACGCCATGGTGGTCGGGTTCGCTTCGTACAGCTCGTACGCGCGGATCAGCAGCGGCGAATTCATCGTGCGGATTTTCAGCCCCTGGAAATCCGCCGGCTCCTCGAGTTTCCTGTTGGCCGTCCAGGCCATCCAGCCCTCCTGGAAAATCCCGAGCAGGTGCAGACTTGCCTCGCGGTACGCCTCCTCCAGTGTCTCGTAGAGACGTTTGCTGCCGGTGAGGACCTCGTGGTTCACGGTCCCATCGTCAGAGAAAACGAAATGCAGCGAAAAAATCTGGACTTCCGGGATGACGGAGCCCAGGTGGCCGGGCGATGCCATCGCGAGCTGTACCGATCCGAGTTGCGTCAGCTCGGTAATCTGGCTGGAGGTGCCCAGCGCACCGTAAGGATAGACCTCGACCGTAATGCGTCCGCCGGAACGCTCCTCGATCAGTTCCTTGAAACGCGTTGCGTAGCGGTGCTGGACGCTGCCCTCGATCTCCTCGATCGCGAATTTCCAGGTCACGGCGCCGTTGGCGCCGCCGTCCCCGGTGCCGCCGCCGCAACCGATCATCGTCAGCGTGGCGAGAATGGCGATCATTGCGAGAATACGTTGCATTGCGGCGGCTCCCTCGTTATTGCGTATGGCGAACTCGGTTCGTAGTGTAACCTTTTGGGCAATCGCTCGCAGACCGCGCCCGCGTCACGGTGACTTGCCGGCCATTGGTCCGCCGTCCGGAGTCCGGGTGCATTATCGCGCGCGCCGCCTTATCCTGTCAGCAGCGTAACCGGGGGTGCATCGCATTCGCGGCAGGCGCGGCCGATTCTGTCGGAGAATGGTATGCAGCACGCATTGATTCGCGCGTTGAGGACGCTCGATACCGTCATCACCGCGATTGAAAAATGGAGTCTCGCCGCCGGCGTGCTGGGCATGACGGCCGTCAGCGTTGCGAACGTCTTCATGCGCAACGTGCTGGGTGAGAGCCTCGTGTTCGCCGACGAGGTCAACCAGGCACTGATCATCCTCGTGACGTTCATCGGTGTCGGGTACGCTGCGCGCGAGGGCCGGCATATCCGCATGACCGCGATCTACGATCAACTCGGTCTGCGCGCCCGCAAGACGATGATGATCATCATCGCGACCGTGACCGCGCTACTGCTGTTCGCGCTTGCCGCCTGGTCCACGAGCTACGTGGCCCACGTCCAGCGGGTCAGCCAGGTGACGCCGGCTCTCGGAATTCCGCTGTATCTCGTGTACCTGGTGGCGCCCGTCGGCCTCACGCTGGGCGGCATCCAGTACCTCATGACCGCGGTGCGCAATCTCGTCGCGGACGAGGTCTATGTCTCGTTCGATCGCAAGGACGAATACGGCGCGGGCGAGGAAGAGATCGGGGGTCAGATCTGATGGCCGAGATCATGCTCGCCGTCATGGTCGTGCTGCTGCTCGCGGGCTTCCCGCTCAAGGTACCCCTGCTGGCGGCCGCGTTGATCGCCTTCCTGTTCTGGTTCCCCGCCATGGAACCGCAGATTCTCGTCCAGCAGATGATCGGGGGCGTGAAGCCGACTGCCCTGATCGCGGTGCCGTTGTTCATTTCGCGGCCGACATCATGACGCGCGGGCAGACCGCCGACCGGTTGCTGAACCTGGTCATGCGTTTCGTCGGCCATGTGCGTGGCGGGTTGCCGATCACGACCGCGGCGAGTTGCACGCTGTTCGGTGCCGTCAGCGGTTCGACCCAGGCCACCGTGGTCGCCATGGGCAGTCCGCTCAGGCCGCGATTGCTCAAGGCCGGCTACAAGGATTCGTTCACGATCGCGCTGATCGTGAATGCCTCGGACATCGCGCTGCTCATCCCGCCGTCCATCGGCATGATCGTTTACGGCGTCGTGTCCGGTACGTCGGTCGGCGAGCTGTTCATTGCCGGCATCGGTCCGGGACTGCTGATTCTCGTGCTGTTCTCGGTGTACTGCTATTTCTACGCCCGCGTCCGGCAGATTCCGCCGGAGCCACGCTCCGGCTGGGCCGAACGCCTGCGCGCGTTCCGGCAAGCGCTGTTTCCGCTTGGCTTTCCGCTGATCGTGGTCGGCGGCATCTACGCCGGCATCGTGAGCCCGACCGAGGCAGCGGCCGTGTCTGTACTGTATGCGCTGATCCTCGAGGTCCTCGTGTTTCGAGAACTTCGCTGGCGCGACATCCCCGAGCTTGCCGTGTCGACAGGCATGATCACGGCTGTCGTGTTCATCCTCGTGGCGGCGGGCGCGGCGTTCTCGTGGACGCTCTCCTATGCCCAGATTCCGTCGCACCTCGTCAACGACGTCCTGCAACTCGATCCGGCCAGCCCGACCATGGTGCTGATCGCCGTCGCCATCGCTTTTTTCATCGGTTGCATGTTCGTCGACCCGATCGTCGTGATTCTGATTCTTACGCCGATCTTCACGCCGATCATCAATGCGGCCGGCATCGACCCGGTGCTCGCGGGCACGCTGATCACGCTGCAGGTCGCAATCGGTTCGGCCACGCCGCCGTTCGGCTGCGACATTTTCACCGCGATCGCCGTGTTCAAGCGGCCCTATCTCGAGGTCATCAAGGGCAGCCCGCCGTTCTTCCTGATCCTGTTCCTGTCCACGGCGCTGCTGATCACGTTCCCGCAGATCGCGCTGTTCCTGCGCGACGTCGCCTTCCGGTAACGGGTCCCGAACGGGGGCGGTCACTGTCCCCAAACTGCTTTGCGTGGTCCCGTTTCCGGCAGTAGAGTATTCCCTGTCCCTGCCGATGGCAGGTGGTGTTGCAGTCAACGCGGGAGTCAACGTGGAACTCGATATCAGTCGCGACATAGTGGCCGGGATCATCGACAAGGTGCTCGAGTTCAGCGAGCGTGAGGACGTCACGCCGCTGGAGGACGAGACCGAGCCGGATATCAATGACGAGGCCTTTAGCGGCCACATGGCAGACCGTTACGGCACGGACCCGTACTACCAGCATCTCAAGGCGGCTATCGAGGATCTCGAGCCGGACCAGCAGGTCTCGATAGTCACGCTGATGTGGATAGGCCGCGGCGACTACTCGCCCGACGAATGGGACGAGGCCTACGAGCACGCTCAGGACAGCTGGAACGATCACACGGCCGACTACCTGATCGGCACGCCGCTGCTCGCCGACTATCTCAATGAAGGGCTCGACCAGCTGGAAGACGAGGAGGTCTAGCGGGCTTTTCTCCCCAGTGCTTCCACTCGCGCCAGCCAGCGCTGCCGCGGCTTCGGATTGCTGCTTTCCACCAGGCCGACGAAGCTGCCGCGGACGGGGCGAATGCCGCAGAAGTTGAGGATGTTGCGCTTGAGGTTGCGGTACCCGTGCGCGCCGAAATACCAGCGGTACATGAGCCCCGGCATGCCCATCGTGACGATCACGCGCGCCGACTTGCCCTTGAGCAGCCGCCTGCCGATGCCATTCTGGGCATCCGCCGCGAACGCGAATCCGGGCCTGAAGAGTTGTTCCAGGAATGCCTTCGTGCGCGCCGGCAGCGTACCGAGCCACAACGGGAATACGAATACCAGGTGATCGGCGGTCCGGACCTGTTCCTGGATCGGGCGCAAATCATCCGGCACGGCGCCGTCCGACCAGTCCCTGAAGCTCAACAGCAGCGGAAATTCGAGTTCGGCGATTCGCACGAAGTCGACCGTGTGGCCGGCTGCTTCCGCACCACGCCGGTACGCCTCGGCGAGGGCGTCGCCGAAGTGCTGGTCGCCAGGGTCGGGGTGACCCTGGAAAACAACGATGCGTCGACTCATGGGCGGTATCCGGTACTTCGGCGTTTCCATGAGCACAGCTTCGGCGCATGGAACCATCCGGTCAAGGGGATGCGCTGGCCGCCATGGCGCCGGTTGCATTTGCGGGCCTCGCCCCAACAGAAGAGGCATTCAGGCTAGCCATCCGGGAGCGACCATGCAGGATCTTCCTCACCACTACGCCGTCGCGGCCGTTACGCGACCCGATGATCACGTGCAATTGTCCAGCAAGGGGTTGCCCGAGCTGTATTCAGCGCCGCCGGCCGAGTACGGTGGGCCGGGTGATGCCTGGTCGCCGGAGACGCTGCTCGTTGCCGCCGTCGCGGACTGTTTCGTGCTGACCTTCAAGGGCATTGCGCGGGCGTCGAAACTGCAATGGTCGTCCGTGTCCTGCAACGTCGAGGGCATCCTCGACCGGCAGGACAACGTCACGCAATTCGTGAGTTTCCGCATCCGGGCCACGCTCGAGGTTCCCGAGGGTACCGACGACGCCAGGGCCGAACGACTACTGGAAAAGGCGGAAAAGAGCTGCCTGATCACCAACTCAATGAAAGCGCCGGTGCACCTGGAATCCGGGGTGCGCGTAACGGAATCGTCGTAGCAGACCGGTGTGGAAGGCCGCTCCCACGGGGTTTCCGGGCTTCCACAGGATTTGACTTCGGCCAGGTGCTCGCCGGCAGAGCTTGATCCCGGTGTCCGCATCGCCCAAATTCGCCGGACCCCTCGGCGAGAAGGCGAATGATAGACATACAGAACCTCGGCATGTCCTATCCCATGGAAGCGGGCGAGCTGGACGTGCTGGTCGACGTCAATATCACGATCGCGGACGGCGAGACCGTTGCGATCGTCGGACCGTCCGGTTCCGGCAAGACGACGTTGCTGATACTACTGGCCGGACTCGAAAAGCCCGGGCAAGGCAGCATCGTCCTCGATGGCACCGACATCACGCGGCTCGACGGCGACACGCTCGCGGATATCCGGCGCGATAGTCTCGGCATCATCTTTCAGTCCTTTCATCTCGTACCCAGCCTGACCGCGCTCGGCAACGTTTCGCTGCCGCTCGAAATCGCCGGCCGCGGCGGCGCGCGCGCACGGGCGCGCGAGATGCTCGCGCGTGTCGGGCTCGCGGACCGCGAGAGCCATTACCCGGCGCAGTTATCGGGCGGTGAGCAACAGCGCGTCGCGATCGCCCGGGCACTCGTGCACGCGCCGCGGCTCGTGCTCGCCGACGAGCCGACCGGTAACCTCGATCTCCATACCGGCGCGAAGATCATCGACACCCTGTTCGGGCTGAACGAGGAAACGGGCTCCACGATGGTGCTG
Source organism: Woeseiaceae bacterium (assembly GCA_034522415.1). Classification (GTDB taxonomy): domain Bacteria; phylum Pseudomonadota; class Gammaproteobacteria; order Steroidobacterales; family Woeseiaceae; genus Woeseia. Next base: position 156,428 of record JAXHLH010000014.1, on the reverse strand, counting down.
GTGACACACGACAATGAAATCGCGCGCCGCTGCCGGCGCGTGTTCCAGCTGCGCGACGGCCGGCTCGTGGAAGACGGGGACAATGCGCTTCCTGGCTGAACTCGCGTGGCGTGACCTTCGGGCCAGCGGCCGCTCGCTGTGGGTGTTCTGCGCGTGCCTCGTGCTGGGCGTCACGCTGGTTGCCGGTACCGGCGGCCTGTATCGCCTGATCAATGCGGGCCTGTTGGCGGACACGCGCGTGCTGCTGGGCGGCGACCTCGAGGTCGAATCGGAGGAGCCGCTGCCTGATCGCGCGCTGGCCTGGATGCGCGAGCGCGGCGACGTGTCGCTCGTCACCGAAGTCGATACGATGCTCGGCACCACCGGCGATGAATTCCTGCGCGTGGAGTTGCAGGCGATGGATTCGCTCTACCCGCTGTATGGCAATCTCGTGCTCGGGCCCGACCTGCCGCTCGCCGAAGCAACCGCCTCGGCAGACGGCCGCTGGGGCGCGGCGCTCGATGCCGCGCTGGCGGAGCGTCTCGGCCTCGAGGTCGGCGAGGATATCCATGTCGGCGAACTGACGATGCGCGTACGCGCGCTCGTGCTCGAGCAGCCGGACCGAGCGCTGAGCGCCGACTGGCGCGGCGCGCCGGTGCTGGTCAGCGATGCGGCGCTTGCTGCCTCCGGCCTGCTGCAGGCCGGCAGCGTCGCGGATTACGACTACCGGGTACGAACGGCGCTGCCGGCGGAGGAGTGGCAGCAGGCGTTCCATGCCGCGTTTCCCGACGAGGCATGGGAGGTGCGCACGTTCGAGGATCGCAGCCGGCGCATTGCAGAACGGCTCGACCAGCTGGCGTCCGGCCTGCTCATCATCGGCTTCAGCACGCTGTTCATCGGTGGCCTGGGCGTATTCAACAGCATCCAGGCGTACCTGCAGGGCAAGCTGAAAACGATGGCGACCCTGCGCGCGCTCGGCCTCAGGAACCGCCGCCTGGCCGCCGTCTACCTGTTGCAGGTCGCCATCCTGAGCGGCGGCGCAAGCGTCGTCGGCGCCGCGATCGGCACGGCCCTCGCCCTCGCCGGCGCCGGCATCATCGCGGCGGAAGTGCCGCTGGCCACCAACCTCGCGAGCCTCGTCGCGCCCGCGCTGGTCGCCGCCGGCTTCGGCCTGGTGACCGCCTACGCGTTCGCCTTGCCCGCGATCGGCCGTGCCCTGGCGGTGGAACCGGCAAGCCTGTTCCGCGGCGGCTTCGGCAGGGCGGCGCGGCCGCCTGCCGGCTGGTGGCTGGCGGCGCTGGCGTGCGCGGCCCTGATCGTGAGCCTCGTGTTGCTGGCGTTGCCGGACACCGCGTTCGGCGGCGGCTTCCTGCTGACCGTCGGTCTCCTGTTGCTGCTGCTGGATCTCGTCGTACGCGGCATCCGCCGCGCGGCGCGGCGGCTTGATGATCACCCGTGGCTCGAGCGCCGCTTTGCACTGCGCCTCGCCGTGGCCAACCTGCACCGGCCGGGGACGCCGCTGCGCGCCGCGCTGCTGTCGCTGGGCTCGGCACTGACGTTGCTGGTGGCCTGCACGCTGGTCGTGGCGGCGCTGCTGCGCACGATCAACAACACGATCCCGGCGGAGTCGCCCGCGCTGGTGCTCTACGACATTGCCGACCGCCAGCTTGCGGACGTGGTCGCGGCGATCGAAGCCTCACCGGGTCCGGCGCGGGTAGAGACGACGCCGCTGGTGCGTTCCCGCATCGTCGCGATCAACGGCCGGGCACTCGATGAGCTGCCGCATCTGGATAGCGAGCAACGCCGCGATGCATCGCAGGACGATTACGATCTCAGCTACTCGGCGGGCAACATCGACGACGTCAGCCTGGCCGCCGGCGACTGGTGGCACGAGGACTCTGTCGATTCGCCGCGACTGGCACTCGAGGACTACGAGGCCGGGCAGCTGGATCTCGCTGTCGGCGATGTCATCACGTTCGGCATCGCGGGCGATACGCTGGAGGCGACCGTCGACGCGATATTCAGCCAGAAGGGCATCCAGACGCGCTTCTGGTTCGAGGGCATCGTTTCGGACGGCGCGCTGGAGGGTCTCGTCAGCCGCCATGTCGGCGCTGCCTATATGGACGATGCCGCGGCGCTGGCCGCGCAGCGTCGCGTCGGTGCGATCGCTCCCAACGTCATCACCGTGCGCACGGCGGCGCTGCTGGCCTCCGCCCGCGACATCCTCGGCAAGGCCGCGGCGGGCCTCGCGGTCGTCGCCGGCGTCAGCCTGCTCGCCAGCCTGCTCGTCCTGATCAGCGTCATGGCGGCCGGCCGCACGCGCCAGGTTTACGACGCCACCGTGCTGCATTCGCTGGGCACGCGCATGGCCGTTATCCGCCGGAGCCTGCACCTCGAATACCTGCTGCTCGCGCTGGTGACGTCCGCGTTCGCCGTGCTGCTCGGCTCGGCCGTCGCGCTGCCGCTCCTGAACCTGCGGCTCAGGTTGCCGTCGGACGACCTGCTGTGGCTCGGTGCCGTCACGGCGCTCGCCGTGAGCGGACTGTCGCTCTGGCTCGGTGCGCGATACCTCCTGCGTCGGCTGCGCCTGCGGCCCGCCGTGTTGTTGCGGGGCGCGAACTGACGGCAGTGGCCGCCGCTGGACGAGCCGGCCTGCATGCTATCCTGTGACACCTTTTCGCGACGAGCCTGGAGCCGACCGGATGCGCGTACCGACACTGCCACACGCCGCCCCGCTGTTCATCGCTGTCGCGTTGCTGCTGGGTGCCTGCCAGGGCAGCGACGCGCCACCCGAAGAACCCGCGGAGCCGGAGATTCCCATAGACGACGATGACATTGCCGGTGTCGTCAGCAGCCTGTCGGGGCCCGAGGCCGGCGTCTGGGTCATCGCGGAGACCGACGATTTCGACACGCGCTTCGCCCGCATCGTCGTCACGGACGACGACGGCCGCTACCTCGTGCCCGACCTGCCGGACGCCGAGTACCGGCTCTGGGTGCGCGGCTACGGGTTGTCCGATTCGCCGGAAGAAACGGCGACGCCGGGCAGTCATGTCGACCTGACCGCCCTCGTGGCGGCGAACCCGGCCGTGGCGGCCCGCTATTACCCGGCAGCCTACTGGTACGCAATGATGGACCTGCCCGCCGACGACGAGGTTGCGGACCTGCCCGGCGGACTCAACTTCTACCTGACGTGGGTCAAGAACATGGGCTGCGTCGGCTGCCACCAGATGGGCAACGAGCGCACCCGGACTATGCCGGAAGCGTTCGCCGACATCGAGTCGTCCGAGCAGGCGTGGGCGCGGCGCATCGCCTCGGGGCAGGCGGGCGACAGCATGGTGCGGCTCGCCACGGAATTGCTGCACGGGCTGCCGATCAAGTACCTCGCCGACTGGACCGACCGCATTGCCGCGGGCCAGCTGCCGGAACAGGCGCCGGAGCGCCCGGCCGGCGTCGAACGCAACGTGGTCGCGACCGTGCGCGACTGGTCGCAGCCGCAACACTACCTGCACGACCTCTCCGGCACCGACCGGCGCGATCCGACCGTGAACGGCTACGGTCCCCTGTATGGCGCGCCGGAACTCAGCACCGACCTGATGCCCATACTCGATCCCGTCGCGAACACGGCCACGAACTTCGAGGTACCGGTGCGCGACGAGGACACGCCGACGACCAACGACGACCCGGTCGTCGCGCCGTCGCCGTACTGGGGCGAGGAACGCATCTGGGACAGCCACGCCAACATACACAACCCGATGCTGGACCAGGATGGCCGCGTCTGGCTGACAGCGCGGATACGCGCCGCCGATAACCCGGACTTTTGCAAGCCCGGCTCCGAACACCCGTCAGCCGAGCTTTATCCCAGGGAACGCGCCTCCCGGCATCTCGCCGTTTTCGATCCGGACACGCGCGACTACACGTTCGTCGATACCTGCTTCAGCACGCATCACCTGCAGTTCGCCTACGATGAGCGCAACACGCTCTGGACCAGCGGCGGCGGCGACGTCGTCGGCTGGCTCGATTCCACGACCTTCCTGCAAACGGGCGATGCCGCCGCCGCGCAGAACTGGGCGCCGCTCATCCTCGACACCAATGGCAACGGCCGGCAGGACGACTGGACCGAGCCCGGCGAGCCGGCGGACCCCGAGCTCGACACGCGCGTCCCGAACGGCTTCTACGCCGTCATGCCGGAGCCGCGCGGCGAAGCCGTGTGGGGCTCCAACGCGTTCCGCTACCCCGGCTCCCTCACGCGGCTGGTACCCGGCGACAACCCGCCGCAAACGGCCATCGCGGAAATGTACAATCCGCCGCTGCCCGGCTTCGGCGTGCGCGGCGCGGACATCGACAAGAACGGCATCGTCTGGGTGTCCCTCGGCAGCGGCCACCTCGGCGAGTTCGACCGCAGCAAGTGCGAAGGCCCGCTGAACGGCCCGGGCGCCACCGGCGATCATTGCCCGGAAGGCTGGACCCTGCACGATCTCCCCGGCCCGGGCTTCGGCGACCTGCCGGGGTTCAGCGTCGAGTCGAGCTACTACACGTGGGTCGACCAGCACAACTCGCTCGGCCTCGGCGAGGATGTGCCGATCGCGACCGGCAACCTGTTCGATGGCGTGCACGCGCTCGTGGACGGCAAGTTCGTCACGCTGCGCATTCCCTACCCGATGGGCTTTTACACCAAGGGCTTCGAGGGCCGCATCGACGACCCGGACGCCGGCTGGAAAGGCCGCGGCATCTGGGTGCCGGAAGGCGGGCGAACGCCGTGGCTGAAGGAAGGCGGCAAGGGTTCGAAGCCCATCGTCGTGCACTTCCAGGTGCGGCCGGAGCCGCTCGCGAAATAGCGGTGCGAAGGTCGCCGGCTGGCCCGGACGACCAATGATCGTTTGACTTCGGTGGTCGGCGAAGGCGGGGCCCGGGAGGGCTTTTCAGGGACGCTGTAAATACGTCCCTGTACGCTCCGGGCTCGACATCCCTGTCTCGCACGGCCCTGAAAAGCCCTCCCCGGCCCCGCCTCCGCCGTTGCGTCCGTGCCGATCGTTAGTCGTCCGGGCCAGCTGGCGACGAATGATCGAGCCGGGGTCAGTCCGTGCCGTTCATGAATCCGCCGGGCTAACGACGAATGACCGAGCCGGGGCGCGCACCCGTCGCCGATTGACCGTCGTAGACCTGTTCGCCCGCGACCCAGACGGACAGGATGCCTGCCGACAGCCGGTCCGGGTACTCGGGCGTCGCACGGTCCGTGACGGTGTCGGGGTCGAACAGTACGAGGTCGGCCTGCATGCCTTCGCGTATCAGCCCGCGGTCGGTGAATCCCATGTGCGCGGCGGACAGGCCGGTCATGCGATGGATGGCATGCTCCAGCGACAGCAGATCTTGTTCGCGCACGTAGCGTCCCAGCACGCGGGTGAACGCGCCTCGGGCGCGGGGGTGGAGGCCCTCGAAGCCGCCGTCGGTGCAGATGTTGGTGTGCGGCCAGGCGAGCAGTGCGCGGATGTCGTCTTCACGCATGCTCGTGCCGATGATAGAAACGGCCCCTTCGCCCGTTTCCTCCTCCATACGCTCGGAGGCTTCCGCCAGTTGTGAAAAGGCCGTTACCGGGTCGACGTCGCGCATCGCGGCGATTTCGGTGAGCGTCTTGCCGACGAGATCCGGTTGCGGTGCGTACTTTGTCAGCCAGATGCCGTCGGGCGGTGCAATGAGTTCCAGTGCCTCGGCAATGGCCGCGTGGTCCGTGTAGTCGCGTTCCGGCAGCAGCACCATCAGGTTGGACTGCCAGTATTCGTACGGGTAGATGTCGGCGGTGATGTCGATGCCGGCGGCGCGCGCGGCGTTCAGCTTGTCGATGATGGCAGGTGCTTCGCCCCACAGCCGCGTCATCGCCAGCTTGATGTGTGAAATCTGCACCGGCATGCCGGTGTCCCGGCCGATGCGTATGGCCTCGTCCAGTGCCGCCTCGAACCAGCGATCCTCGCTGCGCACATGGCTGATGTAGCGGCCGCCGTGCTCCGCCGCAACCCGGGCAAGTGCCAGGACCTCGCCCGTTTCCGAGTAGATGCCGGGTTCGTACTCGAGCCCCGTCGACAGGCCGATGGCACCGCTCGCCAGTTCCCGCTCCAGCAACTCGTGCATGCGCTCGAGTTCGGACGGCGTCGCCGGGCGCCGGTAGTCCCTGCCGAGGACTTCCGAACGCAGCGTGTTATGGCCGACGTAGGCCGCCACGTTGACGGCGGCCGGCTGCTCGGTGAGCTTGTCGAAGAAATCCGCGAGCGGCAGCGGCGAGCCGCCGTCCTGGCCGACGATAATCGTCGTTATGCCCTGGCTGGTGGCGGCCAGCGCGTCCGGCTGCTGGAAAATATCGCGGTCGCCGTGGCTGTGGGTATCGATGAAGCCCGGTGCCAGCACGCGGCCGCCGGCATCGATAACGCGGTCGCCCGTTACCGTCGTGTCCGTCGACGTATTGCGGGACACCGCCACGATGCGGCCGCCGGCGACGCGCACGTAGCCGGGAAAGGGCGCGTCGCCGCTGCCATCGACGATCAGCGCATTGCGAATGAGCAACGACGGCCCGGGAAAGTCCGCGGATTGCGCCAGCGCGAACGGGCCGGCGAGTCCCGCGAACCAGGATCGCGGCGATGCGTGCCAACAAAAAGCTTTCTTGATTTTTCATTATTATGCGTACCCGTAAATTTGTGTATACACGCTCAGCGATTGGCGTGCCGTTGGGAGATTACCAAAGCGACGCCGCCCGGCGTGGCGACCGATGCAAGGACCCGTCGCATGGTGACGTCTTTGGACAACAGCAGCAATATTACCCGGCGTCCCCGCCGGATTGCGCTTTCGGCATCAGCCAGGGTTCGTTGTGGACCCGCAACGTGGCCTCCATCCTGTTCTGCACGTTTAGCTTGCCGAGGATCGACGAGACGTGGTGCTCGATCGTGCGCTGCGAGCGCGCCAGCGACCGGGAGATCTCGGCATTGCTGGCGCCGGCCACCATGAGTGCGAGCACGTCCTGCTCGCGGCGCGTCAGGCCGAGCGGATGATTGCGAGCCGCACGATAGGGACCGCGCCGGGCTCTGGGCATGCGGTGGGCAATCGCCAGTTCGCGCGCGCGGCTAAGGGCCCTGGCCTCCGCCCTGCGGGCTTCCAGCCTGCGCAACAGTTTGAGAGCCGCGGCAAGTGACGCTTCCGCGCCATCCCCCGCGGCCTGCAGCCTGGCCAGTGCCGCGGAGTAGGGTGCGCCCAGGTCCAGCCACGCACGTGCCGCGCCATCGGTATCGCCGTCGAGTTCGGCGCGGCAGGGTGGCGGGAGGTTGCGCAGAAATTCGGCGGGCGGTTCCACGCCACAGCGCCTGGACCAGACGGCGATCTCGCCGGCGGCCCAATGATGCATCTGCAAAGCGCCAAGCGCGTACAGTGCCTCGAGATGGCGGTGCGCCGCGTCCGGCTGGCCGGCCAGCCAGGCCGCCTCGACGAAGCCGAGTCGCACCGGCACCGTGTACTGCGGTTCGTCCGTGGCGTCGGCGTCGCGCATCGCCTGCTCCAGCAGTTCGCCGGCGTCGGCCTCGCCCAGCCGCAGCCGCGTGCGCGCGAGCACGATCAGTGCGGGGAGGCGCATCAGCAACGTCAGCCGGTCGAGCTGCAACACGCCGGCCGCGATGGTTTCGGCGTCCCGCAACCGGCCCTGTTCCATGCGCAGTTGTGCCAGGCGACCGACGAGGTAGTGCGTCCACGCATCGAGATCGTGTTGCGTGTCGAAGGCGATGCCATCGGCGATGACCCGCTCGGCAAGGGCGAAGTCACGGAAATCCACGCCATACTCGGCCATGTTGGTGTACACACGCGCCGCGTGTTCGTGAAAGCCGTGTTCCAGCGCGAGCGCCAGGCTCGCTTCGAGCTGCTGTATGCCCTCCGGGTTGTCGCGGAACGCCAGCGCCGTACCGACGTTGTTGAGGGCATGAATACGCACCTCGACTTCGTTGAATTCCTCCGCCAGTTTGAGCGCCCGTTGGCCCCAGTGGATCGCATCCTCCATGCGGTCGTTCAGCATGTGCAATTGTGAACGCAGACTGTAGGCCATGGCACGCTCCGCGGACGGCGGCGCGCTCTCCAGGACGCGCACGGCCTCGTTGGCGAAATGATCCGCCTCGGCGGCTTCGCCCCGGTACCAGTGCAGCCGCGACAGCCAGCGCAGGTTCTCACCCACCTTGTCCATGCGCTCGAGCGCGCGCCACAGCGTGATCGCGTGGCGGCGCGCCTCGAGCACGTCATCGTCGATGACGAGCGCGAGTCCCGCCTCGTAGGCCCACCGTTCGTACAGCGTTGCCGCGAGTTCCGGCGATGCTTCCTCGACGAAGTGCAGCGCCGTCGACAGGTGGGCCGCTGCCTCGCGGTGCGCACCGACGCTGGCGGCGACTTCCGCCGCGCGCGGGGCGTACTGCAGCACCCGGTGCGCGTCCAGTGCGCCTGCCGCATGAAAGACGAGCTGGTCCAGCGGCGGCTTCGGCATGGCCTCGAGATACGCGGACAGCACACGGCCGTGCAATGTCTTCTGCCGGGTCGCCGACAGCCGGCCGAGAGTTGCGAGGCGGGCGAGTTCGTGGCGAAAGCGCAGCGTCGCGTCATCACCGCGCACCAGCAGCGACCGGCCGACGGCCGCCATCGCCAGCGTTTCGCCCTGGTCGCCAAAGAGGGGCTCAGCGAGCGCGACCGGCGTGGCGCCCGGAATCAGGCTGATCGTTTCCAGGAACTCGCGCTCCGCCGGCGCCAGGCGGTTGAGCCGCGCGTTGACCGCGTCGCGTACGGAGGCGGGAATCGGGCTGTCCGCCTGGTTGCCGTAGGCCAGCAGTTCGGAGACGAAAAACGGGTTGCCCTGCGTGATGTCGAACAGTTCGTCCGGCGCGAAGTCGGATCCGGCGCAAAGTTCGCGGACGCCTTGCGGGGTCAGGGGTTCGAGGTCGAAACGCGACGTGAAGGATGCCGGCAATTCGCCCAGGACCTGCGTCAGCGGGTGATCGTGATCGACTTCGTCGTTGCGGTAGCTCATGACGAGCAAGGCCCGCATCATTGAAACGCGCCGACCCAGGAACTTGAGGAAATCGAGGGTCGCGTGATCCGCCCAGTGGACGTCCTCGACGATAACGACCGTGGCGCGTGGCCCGCTGTCGAGCTCGGCCACCACGGCCTGGAAAAGTTGCTGCGACGTCGCGCCCTCGGCGAGCAATGTGCGGAGCCGCGGTCCGAACGCGTGGCTCATGTCCTGGATCGGTCCGAGCGGCCGCGGCGTGAACAGCGCGTCGCAACTGCCCCAGACGACGCGGCAACGGCCCTCTACGGACTGGCGCAGTGCGTCGATCAGCGATGTCTTGCCGATCCCTGCCTCGCCGCCGATGAGCGCGATCCTGCCGCGTCCGGCCTCCGCCTGATCCCTGAGTTCGAGCAGCGCCCGCAGTGACTCCTGTCGTTCGACCAGCAAGCGCTTCCCCCGTCAGACGCCTCGGGGTCGATCCTCTCAGGAAACGGCGCCGGCGAAAATCCCCGGGCCGCAAATCGGGCCGCCGCGGCCGCCCGGGCCGTCGCGGGCCGGCGCGGGCCGCGCGGGCGAAATCTGGGTATGACGGGCTGAAATCTGGGTGTTGGCACCGAGGCGGAACGGGCGCGGCGGCTGCTCTACTGCGACTCACGGCTGCAACAATCCCGGGGGATAGTGGTTGCCGGTGAAATAACCGTTTCCCGGCCGCGGCATTGCCACCGGGATTCGACAGGTTCCTCGCTTTGGGTCTCTACGATACGACAATGAATGACAAGGATTACCGTGTGGCACTCATGCGCCGCATCGAGCGCCTGCTGGCGATCGGCGCTGCCGCCCTGCTGCTGATATTCGTTACGATGCTGTCGACGGCCGGTATGCACGGCTGACGCAGCTTCATCATCGGTTGACACGCCGATGGCGGCTCATACGCCGTCCGTCGTGCCTCGTGCCCGGCTTGCATCCGCTGCCCCGATGCGCAATTAATGTCGGGCACATCAACCGATGGATATCGATGAACGTAACGGATGCTGTAAGAAAGCGACATACGACGCGAGGCTTCAAGCCCGATCCCGTCCCGGATGAATTGCTGCGGGAGATCCTGGAGACTGCGCGGCACGCGCCCTCTAACTGCAACACGCAACCCTGGTTTCTGACGATCGTGTCGGGCGACGCCCGCGATCGCCTGGAGAAGGCGCTCGTCAGCGAAATACGCTCCGGCAAGAAGCCATCGCCGGCGTTCCAGCCGGGCGACAGGAACCTGGAGGGCGTTTACCGCGAGCGGCAGGTTGCCTGTGCTGTCAGGTATTACCAGACGATGGGTATCGAGCGCCACGAGAAAGACAAGCGCGACGCCCTGATGCTCAGGAACTGGCAGTTCTTCGGGGCGCCGCACACCGCGTTCCTGTCCATGCCGCTGACCATGGGCCCCGTCAATGCCGTCGACATCGGCATCTACCTGCAGACGCTGATGCTGCTGATGGTCGAGCGCGGCCTCGCGAGTTGTCCGCAGGGCGCACTGGCCTTCTTCCCGGACCCGGTGCGCGAGATAGCCGGGATTCCCGACGATCACGGTATCCTGTGCGGCCTGTCGTTCGGCTATGCGGACGAGGCAGCGACCATCAACCAGGCCCGGATGGACCGGGACCCGCTCGACCGGACGGTCCGGCTGGTGACCTGATATTTCGCGTCCTGACGCGAGGGCCTCCCCGGGGGGTCTACCGGAGGTTGTCTTCCATCAGCTCGAGGATGCGCCGGTATTCGTCCAGCCACGACGCGGGATGCACGAAGCCGTGCGGGTCCAGCGGGTAGACCGCCATTTCGAAATCCGTCTTCTTCAGTTCCAGCAGGCGCTGCACGATCAGCACCGAGTCCTGGAAAAAGACGTTGTCGTCCTGCATGCCGGCCGCGATCAACAGCGGCTTCTCCAGGTTCTCGACGTAATTGATCGGTGAGCTGCGCTCGTAGGCGACCGGGTCGACCTGCGGCGTGTTGAGTATGTTGGACGTGTATTGATGGTTGTAATGCATCCAGTCCGCAACCGGCCGCAGCGCCGCGCCGGCGGCAAACAGGTCCGGTTCACGGAACAGTGCCATGAAGGTCATGAACCCGCCGTAAGAGCCGCCGTACACGCCGACGCGTTGCGGGTCGACGCCGTAATTGTCGACCAGCCATTGCACGCCGTCCTGCATGTCCTCGAGTTCCGGGTGCCCCATGTTGCGGTAGATTGCCGTGCGCCAGTCACGCCCGTAGCCCTTCGACGCTCGATAGTCCATGTCGATGACGACGTAACCCCTGTTGACGAGCAGCGTGTGGAACATGAATTCGCGAAAATAGTAGGGCCAGCCGCGGTGGGCGTTCTGCGTGTAACCGGCGCCGTGCACGAACATCACGGCAGGCTGGTTGGCTGACGGCGTGTAGTCGTCCGGCAGGTACAGCTTCGTGTAGATCGGCTCATCGACGTGCGATGACGGCACCTCGACGATCTCCGGAATGACCCAGTCGATGGCCTTGTAGCGATCGCTGACCGTATCGGTCAGCTGCAGCGGCTCGCTGCTGCCGTCGACCGGCATCGCGTACAGGTCCTCGTGGCGGTCTATCCAGGACCGGTTCAGCAGCAGCTTGCCGCCGGACGGCGACAGCTCGAAACCGACGACGCCGTCCATCGTCGTGACCTGCTCGAGCTCACCGCCGCCCGCCGCGACGCGGTACACCTCGTAATTGCCGGGATGCGTGCGGTTCGCGACGACGTAAAACCAGTTGCCGCCGGCGTCCAGCTCGGGTTCGCGCACGACGAAGTCGCCGCGGGTCAGCTGGCGCGCGCGCCGCTCGCCGACGGACTTGCGATAAAGGTGCGACCAGCCCGACTCCTCGGACAGGTACCACAGCGTGCGGCCGTCCGGCAGCCAGCCGAACTCGTTGTAGTCCCAGTTGATCCACGCAGCGTCGGTCAGGCGATGCTGGCTCTGCAATTCACCGTCCCGCGGCGCGAGCGTCGCGAGCCAGCGGTCCTTGTTGTCGATGGCGCGCAGCTGCACGGCGGCGAGGCTGCCGTCGTCGTTCCAGCGTATGCCGTCGACGGTGAGCGGCCGTTCCCCGGGCGCCTTCACCGCTTCCTCGACTTTTTCCCGATCGGCGCCGCGCTCGACGTGCCACTCGAGGGCGCTCTCGCGCAGGTCGGCCAGCGGATCCTCGTCGTAACCGGGGAGAACGGCGAAATCGAGTTTGTTGAATGTGCGCTCTCGCAGGTCGACCAGCAGCAGCTGCTGTGCGGGCGGTACCTTGCGGCCGACGCGCGTGCGGGTCTCCTGTGTCGTCAGGTAGCCGCTGCGGGTGACGTAGTTCGGCATCGTGCCGGCCTGGCCGTCTTCCGCCTTCTTTTCCTTCACGACGACCAGCAGCCAGCGGCCGCCAGGCGACAGCGAGCGGCTGATCTCCGCGTAGTCGTCGCCCAGGTAGATCGGCAGCGGGGCACCGGTCGGATCGCCGGCCTGCAGCGCCTCCTCGTGCTCTCGCTCGGCATCGCTGCGGCGCTCATCGCGTCGCAGCGTTTCCAGGTTGCGCAGCTGCTGGTCGCGCAACGCGTCGAAGTCGTCCTCGACGTCGGGGTTCGCGCTGAACCGGATGTCCGCCGCCTGCGCCGTGACGCCGCTGTCCGGATCGAACACGAAGTACGCTCCGTCGCGCAGGAACGCCACCGATCGGCCATCCGCCATGAACTGCGGCGCGCTTTCGGTCGCGACGGTGCGTGTTGCCTGGACGACGGGACCCGACGGCACGTTCCTCATGAAAATGTCGTCACGGTGAACCCAGGCGACGCGGCTGCGGTCCGCGTTGTAAACGCGTGTATGGTTTGAACTCCGTGCCGCGTCCGCCGCGTCGACGCGTTCCGGGGTGCCGCCGTCCGCCGGCACGCGATACAGGTCGTCGAAGTCCTCGCCCGTTCGCTTCTGTTCGAAATAGACGCTGCCGGCGTCGTCGGACCACCACGATTCCGACGGCGCGTTGCCGAGCCAGTCCGGGTCGGACATGATCAGCTCGAGATCCGGGCCTTCGGCGGCCGCGGCGGACAAGCCGCATCCGAGGGCGGCTACGACGAGAATAATGCGGCTGTGCATCGCTCACTCCGGCGTTTCGGCGGGACGGGCCGCACATGATACCCTCTGAGGGCAACGGATTTGGCGCGGAGTACGATAACCGCGGGAGGCAGCATGCTCGAACGGATCCGCAGCGACAGGGTCAGCGAACTGGTCCAGTCCGAGATCCGGGCAATGACGCAGCGTTGCATCGAACTGGACGCCGTGAACCTGGGCCAGGGCGTGTGCGACACGCCGCCCCCCGACGAGCTGGTGCGCGCGGTAACGCCCGCGATCGAAGGCGGCAAGAACATCTACACGCGCTACGACGGTGCGGGACGCCTGCGCCGGGCGCTGGCCGCCAAACTCTCGCACTACAACGGCCTGGACGTCGATCCGGACCGCGAGATCTTCGCAACCATTGGCAGTACCGGTGCGTTCGCCGCGACGCTGATGGCGTTGTGCAACGCGGGCGACCGGATACTGCTGTTCGAACCCTACTACGGCTACCACCTGAACACGTCCCTCGTCGCCGGGCTGCGTCCGGAACTCGTGCCACTTCGGCCTGCGACATTCGACCTGGATGCCGGGCGGCTGGACGAGATGGCCGCCGGGGCCCGCGCCGTCGTCGTCAACACGCCGGCGAATCCGTGCGGCCGCGTGTTTACACGCGCCGAGCTCGAGGCTATTGCCGACATCTGCAAGCGGCACGACCTGCTGTGCATTACGGACGAAATTTACGAGTATTTTCTCTACGACGGCCACGAGCACATCAGCATGGCGACGCTGCCGGGAATGCGGGAGCGTACCGTCACGATCTCCGGCTACTCGAAAACGTTCAGCATTACCGGCTGGCGTATCGGCTACCTGGCCGCAACGGAGGAACTGGCAAAACCCATCGGACTGGTCAACGACCTGTACTATGTCTGCGCGCCGTCACCGCTGCAGTACGCGGTCGCCGATGCCATCGAGGCACTGCACGCGAACTACTATTCGGACCTTGCGCGGCACTACCAGCAGAAGCGCGACCGCTTCTGTGGCGTGCTGGACGACGTGGGCCTGGCGCCCCATGTGCCGGAAGGCGCCTATTACGTCCTGGCCGACGTCGGTTCGCTGGGCCTCGACACGTCCTCGGAAGCCGCAACCCGCCTGCTCGAGGACGCCGGGGTGGCCAGCATTCCGGGCAGCGCTTTTTTCCAGGCGGAAGCCGGGGAACGGCTGACGCGATTCTGTTTCGCGAAGGACGACGCCACGCTGGACCGCGCCTGCGAGAAGTTGCTCGAATGGGCGAGGTCCGGCCATCGCAAGCGCGCCAATGGATGAGGAAGCCACTGGCCCGGATGGTTCATGAACGGTTTGGGTGCGATGGTTGGCGAAGGCGCGCCCCGGGGGAGGGCTTTTCAGGGACGCTGCAAGCACGTCCGTGTGCGCTCCGGGCTCGACATCGAAGTCTCGCAGCGGCCCTGAAAAGCCCTCCCCGGGCCACACCTCCGCCGTCACCTCCGTGCCCAAACCGTTCATGAACCATCCGGGCCAGTAGCGTGCTGGCGTGCTAGCGGGCGGTCAGCGTCAGCCTTGCCGTGTGATCGTCGAAGGACAGGGTGGTCGCGGATACCGGCGCGGCCGGCAGCACTACCGCAACGAGTACGCGCGACGAGTGTGCCGGTACCGTCAGCAAGGTTGCCGCATCAATGCCGCCTGTCGTCGTCAATTGCCAGGTGACGTCCATGTCGTCGTTCTGCAGGTCGACGTCGAACTCGCGTTGCGTATCGCCGTCGTTCGTTACCCGCAGGTATTCGGCGCCGTAATGCATGGCGCTGACGTCGATGGCGACAGAGGCGTCCGCGGCGTCGGCTTGCAGCCAGGCGACCGGGTGCGGCCAGTCGGCACCGCGGTCAAAGTGATCGCCGTCGTCGAAGGTGCCGGTAAACCAGCGCCACTGCATGAACTCGACAACCGCGGCATCCAGTGCGACGCCGCGTTGGTCCAGCAGCACGGAGCGCAGCGCATCGATGAAATCGGGGCGGTCGGCCGGCGGCTCGCTGCGCATCGCGAACCAGGCTCGGGCAATGAATCCGGGGTCCTGCGGAAAATGCCGCTCGTGCAGGAAGTGCAGGAACATCGCGGCACCGTACATGTACCACGTCTGGTAGGCGTCGTCGTAGAACAGCGACCAGTGCGGACGGGCCTGGAAATCCTCCATCGTGTAGAACCAGTCGCCCTGGTCCGGATAGACCAGCGACTCGGCGAAGGTCGCGGTCATCTCGAAGATGAAGGGGCTTTCCCACCAGTCGTCGCTGGCCTGCACCGAGTGATTGAACTCGTGCGCGAGCGTCGTATCGAGAAACTCGCCGCCGTAGCCGCCGAACGCGTCGATGGCCATGTAGGTCGAGTAGTCGTCGTGCGGTGTCTGCGGATTGTCGGCTACCGAGTCGACGAACGCGCCGTCGACGCCCGGCCACAGGAACACATCGTAATCGCCGTCCGGACCGCAGGCGCCGCCGTCGTCGAGGGGCGCCGAAAAGCCGAGTTCGTCCACCTGCACGGTCCACGAATGCTCGACGATCGCCAGCATTTCGGCAGCCTTGGCCGCGTCGCTCTGCCGCGAGTAGTGCACGATCAGCGGTTGCGCCGCCGAGCGCACCGACAGCGGCCAGTAAGGCGTGTCGCCGCAGGCATCGGCTGAAACCGGCACGGTGCCGCAATACTCCGCCGACGGATCGCAGCCACCGCCGGGATTGCCGACGCGCCCGTCCCCGCTGCCTGAGCCGCAGGCCGCCAGCAACAATGCCCCGAGTCCGATTGCCGTGTCGTGTATTCGGGTACGCAATGCCGGTATTCCTTTGTAATTCGGCCGTCGAGCGGCCGTCCTGCCAACAGTGACTCATTCTAGTGTATAGAATGGCCGCTGGCCGAACGGGGGAAATACGGCATGCGTGAAGGACCCATCGTGCTGATAACGGGCGGTGCATCCGGTATCGGGCGGACAATCGCGGAGTCATTCCTCGAACTGGGGCATCGTGTGCACGTGTGTGATTCGGACCCGGCCGCGGTGGCATCGTGTCGCGACGAGATACCGGAGATTACGGCCACAACGGCCGATATCTCCGACGTCGATGATGTCGCCGTATTGTTCGATGACCTGGTCGGGCATTACAATGGTCTCGATATTCTCGTCAACAACGCAGGTATTGCCGGACCGACGGCGGCAGTAGAGGATATCGATCCCGCGGACTGGCAACGCACGATCGCCGTCGATCTCAATGGCCAGTTCTACTGTACCCGTCTTGCAGTGCCACTCCTGAAATCGGCGGGCGGCGGTTCGATCGTCAACATCGCATCGAATGCGGCGTTCTTCGGTTTTCCGTTGCGTCTGCCTTACACGGCGTGTAAATGGGCCCTGATCGGGTTTACGAAGACGCTTGCCATGGAACTGGGTCCGCATGCTATTCGCGTCAACGCCGTCTGCCCGGGCAGCGTTGCCGGCCCGCGCATCGACGGTGTCATCGAGCGCGATGCGGCGGCGCGCGGCTGCCCGGCCGGGGACATCGCGTCGCTCTATCGCAGGCAAAGTTCCCTGCGCACGTTCGTGGAAGCACGGGACGTCGCCAACCTGGTCACCTTCCTGACATCGGAGCATGGCGCGCGAATTTCGGGACAGGCGCTCGGTGTCGATGGTCACACCGAGAACCTGTCGAGCGGGTTTGACTGAAGGAGGTTACGTGAAAGCAGCATGGTTCGAATCGTTCGGCGCGGCACCCGATGTACTCGAGGTCGGTGAGCAGCCGGACCCGCGGCCCGGGCCCGGGGAGGTAGTCGTCAGGCTGGCGACCAGCGGCGTGAACCCGTCTGACGTCAAGAAGCGCGCCGGGGCATTTCCCGGGCTGCTCGACGAAGGGCCGGTCATCCCGCACAGTGACGGGGCCGGCGTCGTGGAAGCGGTTGGCAGCGGTGTGTCCGAAAGCCGAGTCGGCGAGCGCGTCTGGGTATACCAGGCACAATACGGTCGTCGTTTCGGCACGGCGGCCGGCAAGGTTGCTCTGGACAGCAGCCGAGCACCGGTGCTGCCCGACGAGGCCGGCTTCGACGTCGGTGCCTGCCTCGGCATCCCGGCAATGACTGCACATCGCTGTGTCTTCGCCGACGGTGATGTCGCCGGACAGACGATCCTGGTGACGGGCGGAGCCGGCCGTGTCGGGCACTATGCCATCCAGTGGGCGGCGCAGGCTGGGGCGCGCGTCATCGCGACGGCGAGCAGTCCGGCGGATCACGATGCCTGCATGCAGGCCGGCGCCGGCGCAGTCGTCAATCACCGCGAGCGCGGCTGGTCGGCGTCCGTGCTGGCCGCAAACGACGGGCAGCGGATCGACCGGGTCGTCGACGTGGAATTCGGTGCCAATCTCGAGCAGGTGCTGAAGGTGATTCGCATCGGCGGGACGATCGCAACGTACTCGTCGACCCAGGTTCCCGAGCCGTGCCTGCCGTTCAGGGACATGATGTTCATGGATCTGACGATCCGCATGGTTATCGTGTACGCGATGCCGGAGACCGCCAAGGAACAGGCAGTTGTCGATATAGCGCGGGCGCTTCGTAGCGGCACGCTGTCGCATCGTGTTGCCCATGTGCTGCCGCTGTCGGAGATTGCGCGCGCCCATGAGCTGATCGAGCAGGGCACAGTTCGCGGTTGTGTCGTTATCACGATGGATTAGGCGCGTCGTGCCGCGATTCGCTTTACTGCTGGCCGTTTTCGTCGTTGTCACGGCCTGCCCGGCACCGGCTGATTCGCCGCCCGCTGCCAGAGCGGGCGGTGAGCAGCTGCAGGGCAAGTGGGTCGGCGATGACCAGGCGATTGCCGCCTTCCTCGGCGTCCCGTTCGCGGCACCGCCGGTGGGCGACCTGCGCTGGCGTGCGCCGCGAGCCCATGCGCCGCGCGCCGGTGTCCGGTCGGCAACGACGTTCGCGCCCGCCTGCATGCAGACCGACTACATCGTGGACTGGTATGTCGATATCGCGAAAGCGTTCGGTCGCGGCGAGGATGTCGTCGAACGGCCGCGCGGTGTCAGCGAGGACTGCCTCTACCTGAACGTGTGGACGCCCGCGCTGGACGGCGAACTTCCCGTCATGGTGTGGCTGCACGGCGGTGCCAACCAGGGCGGCTGGTCGTACGAGCCGAACTACATCGGCACGGCGCTCGCATCCCGCGGCGTCGTCGTCGTGTCCATTGCCTACCGGCTGGGCGCACTCGGTTTTTTCGCCCATCCGCAGCTGGGCAACGAGCCGGACGAGGCCGCGGCCAATTTCGGCTGGCTCGACCAGCTGCACGCGCTGCGCTGGCTTCACGAAAACGCCGGCGCGTTCGGTGGTGATCCGTCGAACATGACCGTCTTCGGAGAATCGGCCGGTGCCGGCGACCTGCTGAACATGATCGTCGCCGGCCCGCAACGTGCGCCGGTCCGCCGCTTTATCGCACAGAGCCAGGCAACGGACATCGCGGCGCGCGCGAGCCTCGCAGATGAGCGCCGGAATGGCCTGCGGCTCGCGGACGCTCTCGGCATAGCTGACGACGGGAATGCCATGGCGAGGCTCCGCGACGTGTCTGCCCTTGAGATCGTGACGACGGCTGAATCCGTGCTTGCGGATCATTACTACGATGTCGTTCTCGATGGCGACACGTTCGCCGAAACGCCGCTCGATTACGTAAACCGGCACGCCGGCGATGCCGTGCCTGCCGGGATCGACCTGCTGGCGGGCAGCAATGCCGACGAGTGGTACATGTACCTGGACGCCACGACGGCGTGGAGCGACGTCGACGCCTGGCTCGCGAGAACACTATCGGGGCGCGAGGCCGCGCTGCGCGCGGCACTGGCGAATATAACCGACCCGCGCCGCGCACTGGATCGCCTGCAGACTGCCTACGAGATGGACTGCCCGTTGCAGCGACTGGCGAACCGCCTGGCGGCCGGCGGCGGGCGGGCGTTCGTGTACCGGTTCGATCGGGTTCGCGAAGGAGCGGGCGGCGAGCGTCTCGGGAGTTACCATGGAGCGGAGATTCCCTATGTCTTCGGTACTCACGATATCTGGCTGCCCACGACACCGGCCGATCGCGAATTGACGGCGGCGATGATGGATTCCTGGGTGTCCTTCGCGCGCACCGGCGATCCGAACACGGGCAGTACGCCGCGCTGGCCCGTATACGACGCCGGCTCGCAACAGGTCATGCGCCTGGGCACGACACGGCACGTCGCCACGGCCGACAACGCATTGCTATGCGAACTGATGGCGCCGGGGCTGGCGAACGAATGAATCGCCGCGGTGCCGACCGGCGAAAGATAGTCGAACCGACGTCGCATCCGGGACGGCGGCCGCGCTGACGGGCGTCTGCGCCGTCAGAAGCCTTCCGCGAGTCCGGTGCCGCGGGTGTCGGCGCCACCGGTAAAGCGGACAGGCCGGCCCGACTCGTCGTACTCCACCGTCAAGCCGTGCGCATTGCCGATGCGTTCCCGCCGGGCGATGTGATGGCCGCGTGCCGCCAGTGCCTCGATAACGCCGTCCGGGATGCCGGGCTCCACGGCCAGGTCGTTGGGTTCGATGAACGACACGCGCGGCGCCGATATCGCCTGCTGGATATCCATGCCGAAATCGAGCACGTTCATGACGATCTGCGGCACGGTCTGGCCGATCGTATGGCCGCCGGGCGTGCCGATGGCGATCCACGGTTTGCCGTCCTGCATGACGAACAGCGGTACGTCGCCTGACAGCTTGCGGCGGCCCGGGAACGCGTCCATCGGGTTGCCTTCGGGCTCGAACGTGGAGTAGGCGAGCGAGTTGTTGAGCCAGATGCCCGTGCCGGGCGGCATCAGGCGGCTGCCGAACAGGTTGCCGAGCGTCTGCGTTGCAGAGACGACGTTGCCCTCGCCGTCGGCAACGACGAAGTGGGTCGTGTTGTCGCCCGCGCCGGCACTTTCCCCGGGCGGCACGAAATCGGTGGCGTTGTCATCGAAGGCCGCCGCCTGTTCCTCGAAGTACGCGGCCGACAGCAGCCGTTCCAGCGGCGGGGGCGTGATGTCGGGATCGCCCGCGTAGGCGAGCCTTGTCCAGAATGCGTGCTTGGTCGCTTCGGCAAACGTGTGCAGGAACTCGACCGTGTTGTGGCCCATCGCCGCGACGTCGAACTGCGCCATCAGGCCCAGCCGCACCAGTGCCGGGTAGGAATTGGCCGGTGGCGAGGCCGTGATCACCGAGTAGCCGCGGTAGTCGATCGCGATCGGCTCCCACCATTCCGCTTCGTTCTCCGCGAGGTCGACGAGCCGCAGGAAACTGCCGGCATCCCGCATCGCCTGGTCGACGACTTCTCCAGGGCGCCGCCGTGAAAAACGCCGGCGCCTTCCTGCGCGATCAGCCGCAGCGATCGGGCGAGGTCTTTCTGCACCAGCCGTTCGCCGGCATCCAGCGGCTCGCCGCCGGAGCCGAGTCGAACGCCGGAGCGTGTTCCGGGAATTCGTCGAACGATGCGCCAATGAACAACGCGATGCGCTCGTCGATGATATAGCCTTCGTCCGCCAGCCGGATCGCTTCCTCGAACAGCTGTTCCCACGGGAGCCGGCCGTGCTCGGCCAGTGCTGCCCACGCGTTGACATTGCCCGGCGTGGATACCGACTTCGCGCCGCGGCGGTTCTCCATGTAGTTCGGTGTCGGCGGCCGGAATACGTCCGACTCGAGGCCCAGCGGAATTCGACCGCTGGGATTGAGAAAGCGGCTCTCGCCGGTGCCTGCATCGTAGACGAGGATCGTCCCGTAACCGCCGATACCCGACATCATCGGCTCGACGACGTTGAGCGCCGCCGCCACGGCAACCGCTGCATCGAACGCGTTGCCGCCGGCCTCGAGTATGCGCAGGCCGGCGCGGGTCGCGTGCGGATGGGCCGACGAGACCATGCCGGCTGTACCGGTCGCCAGTCGTGCTGCAGCGCCGGGTGGCGAATCGCCCGGGGACGCTGTTGCCGGGCGATCAGTGTCCGCCTGGCAGGCGCCGAGCGTTGCCAGCGACAGTAATGCAAGGAAACCGGCGAGGCGCCGGACAGGGAACCCTCTGGTGCGTGACATTATGGTCTCTCCTGCTGCCGGGACGCAGGTCCGGCCGCATCTTCAATACATGGAATGCCGTGATGATGTCATCTTGCCATTCTCTGCGTGCAGCCGGTAGGTGATGCCGTCATCGCCCGACCAGCGACCGACATCGAACCGGTCGCCCGGACCGAGGCGCCTTACGTGGATGTCCCGGAAAGTCAGCGGTGTGTCCGGCGCGCAGACGGCCGGCTTGGTGGTCGCTCGCAGCATGTAGACGTAGGGCGTTTCGTGCTCCGCGGTGGCGAACACGCGCGCTTCACCGGTTGCCGGATCGATGTGCAGTGCCGTTTCGCGGTCCGCGGCGATCGCGCGGACGTCCTCGCTCCAGCCGTCAGCCAGCAGCCGGGCCATCAGTACTGCCGTGCGGCCGATGCGATCGCGTTCCTGGAGGTGCTGGTCGGTGATGACGTGCCCGAGATGCGGCAGCCGCAGGAAATCGCGCGCCAGCGTGACGTCTTCATGATAAGGATTGCCGAGTGCCGCCTCACTGCTCAGGCTTGCCGGCCCGAACGCGGAATATACGAATTCGCCCATGATTGCCATGCCGGCACTGGTGCCGCCGATCGGCGCGGGGCGCGCCGCGACATGATGGATTGCGGCCTGCACCGGGGTGCCCTGCCAGAACCGGACGTAACGTGACTGGTCGCCACCGGCGATGAACAGGGCTTCCGCGTTGCGAATGATCTCGAGGACACGCTCGTCGTCGCTCGCGGTGCGATCCCTGAAGACGATCGTTTCCACCGAGTCGCACTTGCAAAGATCGTAGATGTAGTCGTTGTATTCGTCGGCTCCGGATGCGCGCAAAACCACGAAATCCCCGCCGCCGCCGAATTCCGCCATGCGCACATAATTCTCGTCTACGTCGGTTCCGCCGCCCTGCATCACGATCAGGCCGCGCGTCGGCGTGTCGACGTTCGCCGGATTCCCGGTGACGGAGTACAACCAGGGCGAGTCATCGGCACCGGCGATAGCGGCCCAGGGAAACAATGCAATGGCTGCCATTACGCGCAGGCAGCCGTCAGGTGGTGCCGTCGGCTTGATCATCCTGCGGGCCCTGTCAGTGGGAATCCAACGGGACAAACTGTCGCAGCCGCGAGATCATGTCAATCGTCAGGCGGTTGCGCCCGGTCGTTGACGGTATGGCTGGCGAGTATCCGGTCCAGGTGGCCGGCGAAGGCCTTCCGGTCGGCCTGGCTGAGAGCGGCGGGCCCTCCGGTGTCTATGCCGCTGCCACGCAGTGAGTCGAGGAAGTCGCGCATGTTGAGCCGGGCGCGGATGTTGTCGCGCGTATAGAGTTCGCCACGCGGGTTGAGAGCGAGCGCCGCCTTGTCGACAACCTCGGCCGCGAGCGGGATGTCGGCCGTTATCACCAGGTCGCCGGCCGCCAGGCGCCTGACGATTTCACTGTCGGCCACATCGGCGCCGTGGGGCACCTGTAGCGTACGGATGAACGGCGAGCGCGGCACGTTCAGCGCGTGATTGGCCACCAGCGTGACCGGGATACCGGTGCGTTGTGCGGCGCGATACAGGATGTCCTTGATCACGCCGGGGCAGGCATCGGCATCCACCCAGATATTCATGTCTTGCGCTCGGTCACCTCGACCGGTGTCTTCATGATGACTTCGCGATGCGGGAACGGAATGTTGATGCCGTGCTCCTTGAAGGAATCCCACAGTGCGAGCAGCACCTTGCCGCGGATGTTCGTGAGCCCGTTCTGCGGATCGGAAATCCAGAAGCGCAGCAGGAAGTTCAGCGACGAGTCGCCAAACTCGGTCATCCAGCACACCGGCGGGTTGCTCGACATGTTGACACGATCGACGGTGCCGGCCGCCTCGATGGCGAGTCGCGTGACTTCGTGCGGATCGGAGTTGTAAGACACGCCGAACGGCACGTCCAGCCGCACATTCTGGTCCGAGAACGACCAGTTGATGACCTCGTGCGTGATGAAATCCTCGTTCGGGATCAGGTATTCGCGACCGTCGCGCGTGACGACTGACACGAAGCGCGCCCGCAAATCGCGAATCCAGCCGAAGGTCTCGCCGAGCGAAATCGTATCGCCCGGCTTGATGGACTGGTCCATCAGGATGAAGATGCCCGAGATGAAGTTCGACACGACCTTCTGCAGCCCGAAACCGATACCGACGCCGATGGCGCCGGACAGTACCGTGAGCGCGGTCAGGTCGATATTGAGGCTGGACATGGCGACGAACACGGCCATGACCACCAGCGAGATGCGCACTATCTTGCCGATCAGTACCCGCAGCGATGGCGTCAGCTCCTCGACGCCCTGGATGCGCCTGTCGAGGAAACTGCCGACGGCGAGCGCAATCCAGAGAATGATGCCGAACAGCAGCAGCGACTTCAGGACCAGCAGCAAGGAAATACGCGGACCGTCATCGCCCAGGCTGAAACCGGCACTGTCGAGGATCGCGGCGACGTCGTCGGTGACGCCGAGTATGCTGGTCGCGACGAACGTCCAGGCGACCACGGCGAAAAGCTTGCCGATGACACGGCTGCGGATGACGTGCGATACGACCGAAATAGCGAGCCACGCGCCGGCGAGCAGCATGACGCTGTAGACGAGATAGTTCGTTGCCGGCCACGGCGTTACGCTGGTGACGATGTAGGCGAGGCCGAGGAACGACGCAAAGAACAGCCACTCGAGCCGGCGCAGGAACGCGACGATCAGCCGCAGGAGGCCCGGCATGCCTTTTACGGCACGGGCCCGCTCCTCGAGCAACGGCTCCAGCTTGCGCGACAGCAGCAGTGCGGGCAGGAAGGCAATGATGACGAGCCCGACCTGGAACAGGATCTCGGTGCGGGACAGGTAACCCAGCGCGAGTTCGCCGTATTCAATCGCCAGAGCTTGCAGTTTCTCCAAGATCGGGGGCTCCTTCCGGCCTTGTCCGGAAGCGAAGGTCGGACGTCACTATATCACCGGGGACCGGCAGCGGCAGTCGCCGCGTCGGCAGGAACACCGGCAGGCCCGCCAGCAGAACGACGCGTGTACCCGTCATCCCGGGTACGCGGGGCGCGCGCTCAATTGATGATTTGCAGCACGCCCACGACGATCAGGTAGCCCGCGACGATATAGTTGAGGAGTTTCGGTGCTACGAGTATGGCAATGCCTGCGATGATGGACAGCACGGGCGCCAGTTCGAAATGCAGTGTCATTGTCGTTACTCCATTGGTCAGCGAAGCCCGTATTGAACCACAGGCGGGCGCGCGAATCTGCCGGCGGTGGCCAACCGGCTCTCGTGCCGGCGGTATTTGCGGGCGCCGGCGATCGGCCGTGTGATCGATCGCGGTCCCTGTTACGTTGGCGGCATGCAGAACGCGACTGCGACAAGCTGGCTGCTCCTGCTTTGCGCCGGCGCAATGCCGTTACCGGCACAGGCACAAGCGGAACCCGTCAACACCGTGCCGTGGGCCTACGCGACCTGGTTCGGCACCGGCTGGTACGAAATCGGTGACGAGCGCGACGCGTTCGCACTACGGATCGTCCCGCGCGTCGAATGGCGCGAGGCGGCCCTCTCCGACGACGGCGAGCGCCGGGTCGGTATCCATTTTCGCTTCCCCGTCACGGTCGGCCTGAACCAGTTCCCGCTGGACGACCTCGCCGGCAGCGTCGATCCGGACAACCTTGCCAACATCAGCGTGACGCCGGGCATCTACTTCGATGTGCCGGTCAGCGAACGCTGGTCGTTGCGGCCATTCGCGGCCGCCGGCTGGGGTAGTGTCCTTAACGGCAGTGACTCCGCGTGGACCTACTGGGCCGGTATCAAGAGCCGCTGGCGCCTCACCGACGGGAGCCCGGAACTGGCGCTGATCAATGCCGCCGGCTTCGTGGGCTACTCCCCCGACGAGGGCCGTTCCGAGCAATTCTGGCCGCTGGAAACCGCCCTCGAACTGACGCATCCGGTCGCCGAACTCGACGAAGGCAACGATCGGCTGCAGCTGGTCTGGCACGTCAAGCACACGCATTTTCACGGGTCGCTCGACCTGCTCGATGCCGACGGCACCGGTGCGGAGGTCAACGAGCAATGGGAGCTCGGTCTTGCGTTTGCGCGGCGCGATGCGCCGATTCGCATCTGGCGTCTCGAGTTCGATCGCCTGGGTCTTGCCTACCGCCTGAGCTCGGGTGGGGGCCTCCGCGGTGTCGGGCTGATCTTCCGGTCCCTGTTCGATGAGTGACCGGTATCAGCCGGCCACACCGACCAGCCAGATGACGACCGCGTAACGCGTTGCCTTGCCGATCGCGACCAGCAACAGGAACAGGTCGAAACGCACTCGCATGAAGCCAGCGACGAACGTGAGTGCGTCACCGCCGATCGGTGCCCAGGCCATCAGCAGTGACCACACGCCGTAGCGCTGGAACCATCGCTGGGCACGGCCGAGCGTTCGTTCGTGAAACGGGAACCAGCGCCGGTCGCGAAACCGCAGGAAAAAGCGGGCGAGCGCCCAGTTGACGGCCGAGCCCAGCGTATTGCCGGCACTTGCCCAGGCCCACAGCGCGAGCGGGTCATAGCCCTGTAACAGCAGGCCGGCAAACAGCACCTCGGAATACGCCGGCAGCACGGTCGCGGCGAGCAGGGCGGTAAGGAACAGGCCGAGGTAAACGCTCACGGTTCGTCCCGGCGGTGCCTCCGGTAGTCGCGGGCCGCGGCGACGAGATGCCGGAACAGGCGGCGCTGCCGCGCCGAGTAGATCAGGAATTCCGGATGCCACTGCACGCCCAGCAGGAACCGGTGGTCCGGCTCCTCCACGGCCTGCACGATGTCGTCCAGGTCGCGCCCGCAGACGGCGAGGCCGTCTCCGACCGCGTCGATGCTCTGGTTGTGAAGGCTGTTGATGCGCACCGTGTCGGCGCCGAGCAGCGCCCGCAGGCGAGAGCCGCTGCTGACGCAAAGCGTCTTCAGCGCCAGCAGCGTGCGGCGTTTGGAGGTGCGTTGCCGGTGCTTGCGCAAATCCTGGAACAGGCTGCCGCCGCGGCGCACGTTGAGCAGTTGCGCGCCGCGGCAGATGCCGAGGAGGGGCGTGCCGTCGGCCAGGGCGCAGTCGATGATGTCGGCCTCGAACGCGTCGCGCTCGGGATCGTAGTTGCCAACGACCTCGGCCTCCTCCCGGTACAGTGCGGGTTCGACGTCGTGACCGCCGGTGATGATGACGCCGTCGAGCGGTGCCGTGTCACGTTCGTCTCCGGGCCGCAGGTGCAGCGGTCGCCCGCCCGCCAGCAGTACGCCAAGGTGCACGCAGGAACGCGGACCCCGGGCGCCGCGACGCGGGCCGGTAATGCCGATCACCGGCCTGTCGCCGTCACGAGCCAGGGCTCGATCTCCTCAGCCCAGTTCTGCAGCAGGCGGCTGACCGGCTTGTCGAGCCACTCCGCGTAGGCGATGCAGGCACTGTCCAGCCGGCCGTGATCGCCCGCCAGGTGTTCGACCTGCAGCCAGTCGGCCCATGCCAGGTGGATGCCCCAGTCAGGACGATCGATCTCGCAGTTCGGCAGCCGGTAATGAAGCGTCGGTCGCGCCTTCACCCGCGGGTCGTCGACGACTGCGCGCACGCGCTCCCGGTCCAGGTGCAGGAACAGTGGCAGCATGTCGAGTGCCCGGTTGCGCGTCGGGTTCGCGGCGAGATAGTCGTCGATCAGCGCGGGCAATTCCGGTTGATAGTCCGGGTCGATGACCTTGCGAACGTAGTCGCCGGGAAATGCCGCACTGAATCCCGTGATGCGCCGCGTCAGGTCGACGTTCGCCCGCTCGACCAGCCAGTCGTACAGGCAGAAAAAGGCCTTCAGGTAACGCAGCACGGTCTCACCGTCGAGATCCGGCAGCTCCGGATTGAACTGCATGCCGAAGGCATACGACCAGCCGGCGCCCGAGCCCCTGGCACCCGCGTCGCGCAGGTCGGCTATCAGCGACTGGATGTCGGCCAGCCGCGCCAGCGGCAGCGGCGGACTGACAACCTCGACCGGCACGACGGTCTCGGCACCGGTGCGCAGGACCCGTTCCGCCGCCTCCTCGATCAGTTCGCGCAGCTCGTCGTCCGGCTTGTCCTGCCGGCCCAGTTCCTTCAGGTATTCGTAGTCGAGCTCCACGCCCCAATCACCGGCCTCGTCGCCGGAAATCCTGTGCTCGTAGCGAGTCTGCTTGTCGAGCTGACCGCCGACCCGCGCGGCGACGATCTCGCTGATCGCGGCGACGCTCAGGCCGATCATCTCCAGTTCGACGCCGATGCGGCGCATCGCGCCATCCGCGCCGCAGGGTCGGGGCGGCATCGGTACCTGCCAGTCCTGGTCGTCGTGCGTCGTCGTCATTGTCGGGCGCCTTTGGCGTCGTCACCGGGACCCAGTACCTCCAGCCCGGACAGCAGCAGTGGCAGCAGGGTCAGGTTGGCGATCAGCGCGATCGCCATCGCGAGTCCCGTCAGCAGGCCGAAGTATATCGTGGGCACGAAGCTGGACAGCGCCAGGATCGAAAAGCCGAGAATGATCGTGATGGACGTGTAGTAGATCGCATGGCCAATGCTGCCATGGCAGCGGTCTATGGCCTGCCGGTAGTCGGGCGTCCGTTCGAATTCCTCCCGGAACCGGTAGACGTAGTGAATCGTGTGATCGACGCCGATGCCGATCACGATCGCGGCAATGGTAATGGTCATGATGTCCAGCGGCACGCCGAGCGTGCTCATCAGGCCGAGCACGAGGCTTGCGCTGACGATGTTCGGCACCAGGGCGACGGCCGCGGTCTTCGCGGAGCGAAACGATGCCGCGAACATCAGGAATACGACAACCAGCACCGCACCCACCGTCGTTACCTGTGACCGCAGCAGGCTTTGCAGGACGTTGTTGTAGAGCACCATGAGTCCGGTCAGGTGGACGCGGTCGGCGGCGATTCCCAGCTCGTCGCTGAACCAGGTGCGGATCGATTCGAGCAGTTCGTCACGCCGCAGCGTGTCGCTGGTTTCGTAGACGCGCGCTGCGATTCTCGTCTGGTTGCCGTCCGCGGACAGGTACGGCTCGAACAGCGCCGCCCTGACGTCGTCCGGCATGCGTTTGTGAACAATGGACAGTTCGAGGTTGTCGAGTTCGTCGGTGCCAACTATCTGCCGCAGCACATCCGCGGTCGTCGCCAGCGACAGGACCTTGCCGACATCGTCCAGGGATTCCAGGTATTCCTGCGCCCTGTCCAGCGTGTCGAGCCGCGCCGTGTTGTACCAGTAGCTTGTCGCGGCAAGTCCCGGTTCGCCCGGCAGGTCGAGTTCTTCCTCCTCCGCAGCCTGCTCCAGGAATTCCGGGTCGGCGTCGAGCACGATGTCGAGCGGGGTCGTGCCGCCGAGCTGTTGGTCGATGACCGTCATGCCCTGGTGAATCGCCGTGTCGGACTTGAAGTAGTCGATGAAGCGGTTGTCAACGCTGAGCTGCGAAATCCCGAACAATGCCGCAGCGGTGAGCAGGGCATAGACCGCCAGCGTGCCGCGCGGCACGCGCTCGACAAGTTGCGTGAACAGGCCGGTGATGCGATTCGTCAAGCGACTAAGCCGTGGCGGCGCACCGGGTTCAAGCAGGACGAGACTGGCCGGAAGGATCATAAACGTCAGGATGAAGGCCAGCGCCATGCCCGCCACCATCATCCAGCCAAAGTCGATTACCGGCCGAATGTCGCTGACCAGCAGCGAGGCAAACGCCACCATGGTCGTCAGTACCGTGTAGAGAGCCGGATAGAACTTGTTGCTGACCGTTGCATCGACGAGCTCCAGAGCGCCGGCGTCCGGTTTGTCGCTGTGCAGCTCGCGAAAACGCACGACGAGATGCACGTTCAGCGACAGCGTGAGTATCAGCATGAGCGAGACAAAGTTCGATGACACGACCGTGACCGGCCACTCCATCAACGCCAGCATGCCCATCATGGCCGTAACCGTTGCGCCACACGAGAGCAGCGGAAGCACGACCCAGCGCGGTTGCCGGAAGATCAGCGCGAGCAGCGTGACCAGGGCGGCGAGCAGACCGCCGCCGAAAACAACGAGATCGTGCTTGATGAAACTGAGCATGTCATGACTGATCATCGGCAACCCGCCGAGATGCAGCCGCGCACCGTCGCGATACTGCGTCATGAGTGAGCGGACCGAGTCGATGGTTTCCCCGACTTTCTGCCGGTAATGATCGCGCGCGTCGTGGATTTCCCGAGACAGTCGCGCGAGCTGCTGCTCCTCCTCCGCAGACAACTCGCCTTCCAGCCGCTTCTCGCGCAAGTCCCCGCGCTCGCGCAGGATGTTGGCAAAGATCGTGTTCTGCGTGAGATTGATCTGCATCGCGGTCGTGCCGCCGTCCTCGCTGAGCAGCCGGTTGCTGTATAGCGGACTGGTGCGCAGTTCTTTCTGCGCCAGGCTGCGGTTCGCGCGTTCGTCAAGCAGGGTGGGCGCGCCGTCGGCCAGCTCCTTCGGCGACAGTGGCGGGCTCTCCAGCAACGGCACATCGAGAATGGACACGACCGACGCCACGTGCGGCAGCGAGACCACATCCTCGCGCAACGCCGACAGCTCCCCGAGCACGGCATCGCTGAACATCGGCCGCGACGGCGTGTACGTCAGGATCAGGAAGTCGTCGGCGCCGTAGCGTGCACGCACGGCGCGATAGAACTGGATGCCGCTGTCGCTTTCGAGCAACAGGGACTCGCTGGACGCGTCCAGGGCGAACTGCGGCAGCTGCGTGGCCAGCAGGCCGACGGCCGCCGCAACGACCGCCAGCGTGCGCCGTGGCCGACGCAGCACCGTCGCCGCATAAAGATTGGCGAATACGTTGTACATACGGCACATGCTAACAACTTGCGGGCGCGATGGATGTCCTCGATTTGCGACGGTTACATCCGGGAACGCCTCGCGCAGCGCGCCGGATCGGCGCATGCGGCCGCCCGGAATTCGTTACGATAGGCTGGTGCCCGAGCTGCCGAACAATCACATCGCGTTTGTCCTGGCCCTGATCGTGCTCGCGCTCGTCCTGTTCGCGACCGAGCGCATCCGCCTCGAAAACGCGGCATTACTCGTTCTTGTGTGCCTGCTCGTGACCTTTTCCGCGCTGCCATTCGAGCCGGCCGGCGGGCCGGCGTTCGAGGCTGCCGAGCTGTTTCGCGGCTTCGGCAACGAAGCGCTGGTCGCCGTTTGCGCATTGATGATCCTGGGCATGGGCATCCAGGTCACCCGTGCCCTGCAGCCGCTTGTTGTTTTCGTTTCCAGGCACTGGTCGGATCATCCGGCCCTCATGCTGCTGGCGCTGCTCGCGGCGGCCGCGGTCCTGTCGGCATTCCTGAACAATACGCCGATCGTCGTCATACTCATCCCGGCACTGATTGCGCTGGCGCGCAAGCAGCGCATGGCGCCGTCGCGTATTCTCATGCCGATGGGGCTGGCGACGATTGTCGGTGGCACCGCCACCACGATCGGCACGTCGACAAACCTGCTGGTCGTTACGCTGGCGCGGGAAAACGCCGGCACCCACTTTGAGATGTTCGACTTCGCCGGTTACATCGTCATTGCCGGAAGCCTGGGAATACTCTACCTGTGGCTCATCGCGCCGCGCATCGTGCCGGAGCGCCAGACCGACAGCGACGAAGTACGCCGCGAGTTCGTTGCGGTCCTGCGCGTGCATTCGGAGTCGAACCTCGTCGGCTCGACGGTCGCCGACTTTCTGAATGCCGTCGGCCATTCGCTGGACGTCGATCACATCGAACACGAGCGCGGCCGATTCCGGGCACCGCTGCCGACGGTGACCCTGGAAGCTGACGATTACCTGTTCGTGCGCGGCGATCGCGATGCACTGAAAGAGGCCGAGAACGTTCTGCAGGCGCCGCTGACCGATATCGAGAGTGCCGAACACAGGGATCCGTCGATGGAGCCAAAGCTGGCCGAGATCCTCGTGACCCGCGGCTCCGACCTGCACGGGCGCTCGCTGAACGAGGCGGACTTTCATGCCCGCTTCGGCGTGACGGCCGTTGCACTGCACCGTGCCAGTCCCGACAGGCCACGGGTGTACCGCACACTCGACCGCTTGCAACTGCGTGTCGGCGACATCCTGCTGTGCCAGGGCACTGACGAGCAGCTTGAGCGGGTCGCGTCGGATACGCCGCTGTTGCTGCTGCACGAGGCGCGGGACTTGCCGATAACGAACCGTTCCATGACCGCGCTTGCCATCGTCGCCGGCGTCGTGCTGGTCGCGGCATTCGGCCTCCTGCCCATTGCGATCAGTGCTCTCGCCGGTGTCGGGCTGATGCTGGGCACCGGCTGCCTGAGCTGGCGGCAACTGGGCGAAGCCCTGAGTGCCCGCGTCATCCTGATCATCGTCGTCAGCCTGGCGCTCGGCAACGCGCTAATGGTAACCGGCGGCGACGACTACCTGGCATCCGTGTTCAACCTGCTGCTGCGGAACCTCGACCCGTCCACGGTCGTCATGACCGTCATGCTGTTCTCGGCCGTGCTGACGAACGTCGTGACCAACAACGCCGCGGCTGTCATCACGCTGCCGATCGCCGTGCAGATCGCGAACCAGCTCGGCATCGACGTGGAACCGCTCATCCTTGCCGTATTGTTCGGCGCCAACCTGAGCTACGTGACGCCCATTGGTTACCACGACAACCTGCTGATCTACTCGGCCGGCGGCTACCGGTTCTTCGACTTCGTGCGTGTCGGTGCGCCGCTGATGCTGATCATGTGGTTGACCCTGTCCTGGTTGCTGAAGGCCCGCTACGGCCTCGCCTGACGCAGCCTACTGCACGCGCGCTACCTCGCCCTCGCGCCGCTTGTCGGCCGCGCCGTCGAGGCCGTCGTCGCGCACGACGATCAGGTGCAGTCCGGAGTTCTCGCCCTCGCTTTCCTGCACGTCGTAGCCTGCCGCCGCCAGGGCGTCGGCGATGGCCTGCCCGGGCGGCTCGGTGTTCTCGACCCGCACCGTGTCGCCGCGCGCGATGATATTGGGGTAGTCCGCGGCTTCCTGTGCCGACAGACCCCAGTCCTCGACAGCAACGACGGACTTGGCGATATAGGCGACAATCGAATTGCCGCCCGGCGAGCCCGTGACCATGCGCAGGTTGCCGTCGCTATCGAACAGCATCGTCGGCGACATCGATGAGCGGGGCCGCTTGCCCGGCGCGACCGCGTTGGCGACCTCGACGCCGCGCTCCGTCGGGGCGCGTGAAAAGTCGCTCATCTCGTTGTTGAGCAGGAATCCCGCCGTCCAGCGCAGCGAACCGAAGGGCGCACCGACGGATGCCGTCATCGAGACGGCGTTGCCGTCGGTGTCGACGATGGACAGGTGCGATGTGCCGGGCGCTTCCGCCGTTCCGTCGGCACCGTAATGCCGCGCGCTGCCGGCGCCTTCGACCATCGTGACATCGCCGGCTTCGGGACTCTCGCCGGGCGCGGCACGCTGGCTTGCGCGGGCGGCGAGGTAGTCCGGGTCCAGCAGCGCGTCGACCGGCACCGACACGAACGCCGGGTCCGCGACATAGCGGTCGCGGTCGGCATACGCGAGCCGTTGCGCATCGACGAATGCCCGAATGCGCTCGTCGCGATCCGGGTTCGAACCGGCGAGCAGGCGATCGTACAGGTCGGCGATCATGACCTGGGCGATGCCGGACGACGGCGGCGGCGCCGAACAGAGGCGGCCGTCACGAAACGCGCCGCACACCGGGTCGCGCGTTGCAACCGTGTAGCCTGCGAGGTCGGCGGCCGTCAGCGTGCCCGGCATCGGTGGCTGCTGCGCGCGCGCCGCCATCGCTTCCGCCAGCTCGCCCTTGTAGAACGCATCGCTGCCCTCGGCCGCGATGCGAGCCAGTGTTTCGGCATAGGCCGGGTTGTCGCGCACATAGCCGGCCGGCAACGGCTCGCCGTCGGGATAGAGGTAGGCGTGTGCCGCGGGCGACGCCTCGGGACTGATCATCGACGCAAGCCGGACCAGCCAGTTGTGCAGCTTGGGCGTTACCTCGAAGCCGTCGCGGGCCAGCTCGATGGCCGGCTGGAACAGGTCGGCCCAGGGCAGGCGGCCGTGGGCCTCGTGCGCGGCCCGGTACAACGCAACGGTGCCCGGCACGCCGACCGACAGGCCGGTCTGCCAGGCTTCACGAAAACCGAGTGGCTGGCCGTCGACGATGAACATATCGGGCGTCGCGCCGGCAGGCGCCGTTTCCCGGCCGTCGTACAGCACGATGTCGCCGTTACCGCGCTGGAACACGAGCATGAACGCGCTGCCGCCCAGGCCCGAGCTCTCCGGCTCCACCAGGCCGAGGACCGCGTGCGCGGCGATGGCGGCGTCGACCGCGTGACCGCCGCGCCGCAGCATTTCGGCAGCCGCGCGAACGGCGTGCGGGTTGGCGGCAGTGACCATGCCGCCGTGGCGCCAGTCCGCATCGGCAGCGGCGGCAGCCGTGTCCCGAGCGGCCGGCGGTTCCGCGGGCGGATTCGCCGGCGTGCAGGCGACGAGGGCCAGCAGTGGGAGCAGCAGAAATCGGTGCATGGCGGTTCCTTTGTTCTTACGGCAGGGATTGCAGCTCGCGAATAGTACGTCGCCGTGGCCGTTGCCGGCCACCCGTGCCGCTACCGGCATTGGTTCGCGCCAGGATGGCGCTCCCACGGTCAAGCGGTAGGTTGGTCGCCCCCTTGCGGAAGCGGCTGCCAGCCGCGATCAGCCCCGGTTGCGACTGGACGCCTTCCGGGTCTACATGTTTTCGCCGGCCGCATCGCCGGATTGAGCGTTACTCTCCGGCGGCTCGACGACCCATTCCGGCTCCTCGAACTCGCCGACGACCCGGATATCCACGTGCTCTGCCTGCTCCGCGACGATACGACGGACCGCCTCGTCGGGCCGCGCTTCCATCGCGTCGCGGTCCGCTTTCGATGCCCAGCTGGCGATGGCGAGCAATACGTTCGGGTCGCCGATCTTGCGATGCAGGCGCGTGCCCCTGGCACCGGCGGCCTGCTGGATGAGCCGGCTGGCGCGAACCCATGCATCGGCGTACTGCCCGGCGCTGTGTCCGGGCTTGATGTGGACTTCGAAGACGAAAATCATGGCCATGCCCCGATTGGCCCTGCGGGTTGCCGACTATGGCAGATGGCGGCACGCGACGGCCACTGTCCTCCGGCGCGTTCGGTAGTACACTGCACGACCCGATCAGCAGCAACCAGCAAGGGAAGCACGTGAAACTCAGAATCCGCGGCAACAGCCTGCGGCTCCGCCTGACGCGGGGCGAGGTGACCACGATGCGCGCCGACGGCGAAGTCGGCGAGCGCATCGAATTTCCCGACGGCGCCGCGCTCGGCTACCGCCTGCAGGCGCGCGGCGATGCCGACGCCATTCGCGCCGAACTGCGCGAGTCGGCAATAACAGTCGTTGTCCCGACAGCCGACATCCGGCGCTGGGCGGATACCGACGCGGTATCGCTGCAGGCTGACGTGGGGCTGACCGGCGGCGAGAGCCTGCGGGTCCTCATTGAAAAGGATTTCGCTTGCCTGGCCGACCGCCCCGACGAGGACGACAGCGACGCGTTCCCTCATCCGGAGGCGGACTGACGGTTGCTGGAGCCGCGTTGCGCGGCCTGAAGGCGTCCGGCAATTGCCGTACAATGCGGCGCCGGCTGACCGGAACTCCGGGCGCCGGGCGGCGGTCCCATTCGTTGCTTTCGCGAGCACGTTGCCGGCTCTGGTGACAACGCTGCCGGACACAACCGCAATCAGACTGACCGAGAGGATCATCGTGACACGTATTCGCTACATGACGTCTGCCTTGCTGCTCGCACTGATGAGCGCCTGCGGCGCCGGGGACGACTCCGCAACCGACATTACCGAACAAAGTGAAGAAGCCGTTGCCGAGGTGGAAGAGATGGCAGAGCAACAACGTGCCGCGCCCGAGGAAAACCCGCTGTTCGAGGTATCGACGCTGCCCTTCCGGTATCCGCCGTTCGACGAGATCCGGGACGAGCACTTCGTACCGGCCATGGAGCGTGGCATGCGCGAGCAGCTCGCGGAGATAGAAGAGATCGCGAGCAATCCGGAACCGCCGACGTTCGACAACACGATCGTTGCCGTCGAACGCAGCGGGCAGTCGCTGTCGCGGGCGAGCAGGGCCTTCTACCTCCTGAACAGCGCCGATACGAACGACCGGCGCCAGGAAATCCAGCGCGAGATGTCGCCGAAGCTGAGCGCGCACAATGACACGATCCGGCTCGACCCGGCGCTGTTCGCGCGTATCGATGCACTCTTCCAGCGCCGTGAGGATCTCGGCCTCGACGCGGAGCAACTGCGGCTGCTCGAGGAATACCACCGCGACTTCGTTCGCGCCGGCGCGATGCTGGATGACAGCGAGAAGGACCGCCTGCGC
The DNA here is from genome assembly GCA_034522415.1 of Woeseiaceae bacterium. GTDB lineage: Bacteria > Pseudomonadota > Gammaproteobacteria > Steroidobacterales > Woeseiaceae > Woeseia. Next base: position 120,865 of record JAXHLH010000014.1, on the reverse strand, counting down.
GAGATCAATGCGGAGCTCGCGCGGCTCAGCACCGAGTTCTCGCAAAACGTACTGAAGGAAGTCAACGCATCGGCGGTCGTCGTCGATACGGCGGCGGAGCTCGCCGGTCTCAGCGAATCACAGGTCCAGGCCGCGGCGGACGAGGCGGCTTCCCGCGACCTGGATGGCAAGTACGTGCTGACGCTGATGAATTACAGCAGCCAGCCCCAGCTCGGGTCGCTGGATAATCGCGCCGTGCGCGAGAAGCTGATGCAGGCGTCACTGGCGCGCGGCAGCCGCGGCAACGAGTTTGACACGCGCGGCATCGTCGCTTCCGTTACGGGACTGCGCGCCGAGCGGGCGCGACTGCTCGGCTACGACACGCATGCCGATTACGTACTGGAGGAGCGGACGGCCGGATCCGTGGACGCTGTCAATGACCTGCTGGGCCGGCTGGCGCCGATCGCGGTCGACAACGCGCGCCGCGAGGCGGCCGACCTGCAGGCCGTCATTGATGCCGCGGACGGCGAAGATTTCGAGCTGCAATCCTGGGACTGGCCCTACTACGCGGAGCAGGTCAGGCAGCAGAAATACGATTTCGACGAGGACCAGATCAAGCCGTATTTCGAGCTCGACAGCGTGCTGACGAACGGTGTGTTCTTCGCGGCGGAAAAATTGTACGGACTGACCTTCGAAGAGCGTACCGACCTGCCTGTCTATCATCCGGACGTCCGGACATTCGAGGTTTTCGACAAGAACGGCGAGCGGCTCGCAATTTTCCTTGCCGATTTCTACGCGCGCCCGTCCAAGCGCGGCGGTGCGTGGATGAACTCCTACGTGTCGCAGTCGCACCTGCTGGGGCACCGCCCGGTGATCGCGAATCACCTGAATATCCAGAAACCGCCCGAAGGCCAGCCGACGCTGATGACCTTCGATGAAGTGACGACGATGTTCCACGAATTCGGCCATGCTCTGCACGGCATGTTCTCGGACGTGCGCTACCCGGAATTTTCCGGCACGTCCGTGCCGCGCGATTTCGTCGAATACCCGTCGCAGGTCAACGAGATGTGGGCGACGTGGCCCGAGGTCCTGAAGAACTATGCGCTGCATTACGAAACCGGCGAGCGCATCCCGCAGGATTTGCTCGATCGCGTCATCGAGGCCGAGAAGTTCAACGAGGGCTACCGCACCACTGAGTACCTCGCGGCGTCGATCCTGGACATGTGCTACCACACGCTGGGGCCGGATGGGATACCGGCCGCCGACGAGATACTCGAGTTCGAGGCGGACTGCCTGCAACAGGCGGGCATTGCCTACGACCCGGTCCCGCCGCGTTATCGCACGACGTACTTTTCGCACATCATGGGCGGCTACTCCGCAGGCTACTATTCTTACATCTGGAGCGAGGTTCTCGATGCGGACAGTGTCCGCTGGTTCAGGGAGAACGGTGGCCTGGAGCGGGAGAACGGCGATCATTTCCGCCGCACGCTGTTGTCAAAAGGCGGCAGCAAGGAGGCAATGCAGCTGTTTCGCGACTTCGCCGGCCGCGATCCGGACATCCAGCCGTTGCTGGAACGCCGCGGCCTGACGACGGCCGACTGAGACGCGGGATGACGCGGGACGGGCAGGGGCGGCCGGCATGAATCCGCTCATCGGCCCGGAGCAGGATTTCGCCATCTGGGCCGTGCTGTTCGCGCTTGCCGCATTCGGCTTCTGGTGCGAGCGTTTCCCGTTCGGCCGCAAGTATTCGGGCGTCATGCTGCTGATTACGGCGGCGATCGTCCTGTCGAACCTGCGCATCATTCCCACCGCGGCGCCCGCCTACGACGTCGTCTGGCAGTACCTCGTACCGATCGCGATCCCGCTGCTCCTGCTGCAGGCAGACCTGAAGCGCATCTTTCGCGAAGCGGGCGCGACGCTGGTCGCGTTCATTATCGGCGCCGCCGCGGTGGTCGCGGGCGTCCTGCTGGGCATCACCGTAATAGACCTGGGAAGTGACGAGGCCGGGCTGGCCGGCATCTTCACCGGCACCTATATCGGCGGGTCCCTGAACTTTGCGGCGGTCGCCGAAGCGACGCGTTTCGCCGACGACAGCGTCTTGACCGCCGCGGTTGCCGCCGACAACGTGATGACAAACCTGCACCTGCTGCTGATCATTTTCCTGCCGGGTGTCGCGGCGTTCGCCAGGAGATACCCGTCACGTCACCAGGCCATCGCTGCCCCGCAGACGCCTGCTGCCAGCGATGCCGTGCACCGGGTGCCGAATCTCGATGTGGCCGGCCTGCTCGGCGCGCTCGCGCTGGCATTTGCGCTGGCCGCGATCGGCACCGGGCTGACGGCACTGTGGGGACGACCCGAGTACGCGATCCTGCTGACGACCGCGCTGGCGCTCGTCGTTTCGACATTCGGTCAGCGCCTGGTCTCGCAGCTGTCCGGCTACACGGAAGCAGGCAACGTGCTGATGTTCGTGTTCCTTGCGACGATAGGTGCGAGCGCCGACATCTGGCTGCTGATCGAGATTGCGCCGGTATTGTTCCTGTTCGCGACGATAATCGTCGGCGTGCACCTCGTGCTCGTGTTCGGCATCGGGCGATTGCTGAAACTCGATCTCGCCGAACTCTGTATCGCGTCCGCCGTCTGTATCGGCGGTCCCGCGTCCGCACCCGCGATTGCGTCTGCCAAGGGGTGGCACGACCTGGTCATACCCGGCGTCCTTGCCGGGTCGTTCGGCTACGCGTCGGGCAGCTTTATCGGCATGACGGTGTACGAACTGCTGCGCTGACCAACGGCGTCAATTCGCGGGCCGGGGTTTGCGAAACAGCAGCGTCATGCGGTTGGACTCGCCGATCGCCTCCAATTGCGCGCGCAGGTCCGTGTCGGCCTCGCTGGTGCCGAGCGACGGCGGCAGCCGCCACACGATGTCTTCTGTCGTCGGCCTGTCGGCGGGGTTGGCGTTGATGTCGCTGGAATCGACCAGTTCGAAGCCCGCGCTCTGCATCGCCGTGATGACGAACGACTCTTTCAGGTAGCCGTTTTCACCGCTCGCCCAGGAATCCGGCATGTCGTCACGGGCGTGATGCTGGACGACACCCGCGATGCCACCCGGCTTCAGGACTGCAAAGGCATCGTCGAGCGCCTGGGTCAGGTAGCCGCCGTCGTCCTCGAAACGCGCCAGGTTGTGCAACGCGCGGATGATCAGGACGGCATCCGCCGTACCGTGCATGTCGGCCGGCAGGTTGCCGAAGACGAATGCATCGACGGCGGCGGCATCTTCGCCGGCCCAGCCACGTGCCTCGGCCGGCCAGTCCGTTGTCCACGTGCGCTTGTTCGCGATGAACTCGTCCGTGCCGAAGTCGAAATTGCGGTACATGTCCAGCGCGTAGTCGGCGCCGATGAGCCGGCCCTCGGGCCCCAGGTAGGGCAGCAGGATCTTCGTGTACCAGCCGCCGCCCGGCAACGCCTCGACGACGGTCATGCCCGGCTCGATACCGAAAAACTCCAGGGTTGCCTGCGGATGCCGGAAGGGATAGCGGTCCCGGACTTCGGCAGGCTGGCTGGCGAGTACGTTCTCCAGCCGGGCCGACGGCGAATCCGGGTCGGGGCCGGCCGGTGCCGCATCGGCCGCCGGTTCGGCGGTGTCTGCCGGGGCGTCGCCGCCCTGGTCGCCGCCACCGCCGCACGCCACCAGGGCGCAGGCCGTGAACAGGAAAAGTAACGTACGCATGGCAATACCTCGCTGTGCAGGAAGGTCGTGAACGGCGATTATCCGCAGCCGCCGCGCAAACCTCAATCAGGGCGTCGCGACGAACCGTGCCCTGCTCACGACGAACCGGTTGAACGTCCCGGCAGGCCCGGTGTCTCCCCCTGCAACGAATGAAAATCGGGAGGGGGCACGGTGAAACTGACAGTCAATGGCAAGACAGTGACCTACGACGGCGACCCGGCCGAGCCGCTGCTCTGGATGCTGCGGGATACGCTGGGACTCACCGGCAGCAAGTACGGATGCGGGATCGGTTCCTGCGGCGCCTGCACGGTGCACGTGAACGGGGCCGCCCAGCGCGCCTGCGTGACGCCGATGAGCGCCGTGGACGGCCGCGACATCACCACGATCGAGGGATTGTCGGCGGATGTGTCGCACCCCGTGCAACGGGCGTGGCTGGACGAGGACGTCCCGCAGTGTGGCTATTGCCAGGCGGGCCAGGTCATGGCCATCGCCAGCCTGCTGGAACAGGTGCCGGAACCGAGTGACGACGACATCGATCGCCTGCACGGCAACCTGTGCCGCTGCGGTACCTACTACCGCATCCGCAAGGCAATTCATCGCGCGGCGCGCTATCGCCGCGAGGAGGCGTGACATGGCGGCGCTGGAGAATACCCGGCTGTCACGCCGCGGCTTCATCAGGGTAACGCTGACCGCGAGCGGTGGACTGATGATCGGGCCCGCGTTGCCCGGTGCCCTGGCTGCGCGCACGGGTGGCGACCTGAACGTGTTCGCGACGATCGAGCCTGACGGCCGCACGATCATCGGCGTATCGCAGCCGGACATGGGCCAGGGCATGTACACGACCATGAGCATGCTGGTGGCCGAAGAGATGGACGCCGACTGGGACCGTGTCAGCGTGCGGCAGCTGCCGCTGATGCTGAAGCGCGACGAGGCCGGCAACATGGCGTGGGCACACGTCCCGCAAGGCGCCGGCGGCAGCACCAGCGTCATCAACCTGTACCGGCCGCTGCGCGAGTTCGGCGCGCGGGCCCGGGAGTTGCTGTTGCGGGCCGCGGCCGCCCGCTGGAACGTACCCGTCGAGTCGCTCACGACCGGGCCCGGCGCCGTCATCCATGCGGCCAGCGCGCGCCGTGTTGCCTATGCCGGGCTGGCCGCCGAGGCGGCCGCGCTGCCCCCGTCCGATACGACGCCCGCCCTCAAGTCGCCGCGGGACTTCCGCCTCATCGGCCGGGAAGTGCCGCCGCGCAAGATTCGCGAGGTGGTCGGCGGCCGGACGCACTACGGTATCGACACGGTCATGCCCGGCATGCGGCATGCGGTCATTGCACGCTGCCCGTATTTCAGTGGCGGGCTGAAAAGCTTTGATGACACCGCGGCACGGCGGATTGCCGGCGTGCTCGACGTCGTGACGATGCCGGGGCCGGAGCCCGGTGCGCCGTACAGCACGATGGCCGCGGGTGTCGCCGTCATCGCGGAGTCCACGTGGGCCGCGATTCGCGGCCGCGATGCGCTGGAGATCGCCTGGGACGAGGGTCCGCACCGCGACGAGACGACCGCATCACTGGATGCCGCGTGCCAGGCGGCGCTCGATGAAGGCAACGGCGAAGTGGTACGCGATGACGGCGATCTGGACGCCGCGCTCGCAGCCAGTGCGAAGACGATCACGCGGCGCTACCGGTTGCCTTACGTACACCACGCGACGCTGGAGCCGCAGAACTGCTATGCGGACTGCCGCGAGGACCGCTGTACCGTCATCGGGCCGATGCAGATGCCCTCATCGGCATCGCGGCTCGTTGCCAGCCTGACCGGCCTCGACCGGCTGGCGATCGATATCCGCATGACGCGGCTGGGCGGCGGGTTCGGCCGGCGGCTCACGTCCGACTACGCCGCGGAAGCCGTGCTGGTATCGAAGGCGGCCGGCGTGCCGGTGAAAGTGACGTGGACGCGTGAAGACGACATGGCGCACGATTTCCTGCGTCCCGGCGGGTGGCACGAGTTTACCGCCGGGCTGGATGAACAGGGCAAACCGCTGGCCTGGCGCCACCGGGTCGCCAGCCCGTCCAAGTATTACCGCCGCGAGGACGCGACGCTGTGGCAGTCGGAAATCTACACCGACGACCCGCCTGCCGGTCTCATCGACAACCTGCGTTACGAGTACTTCGATATGCAATCGGGCGCGTGGCGGGGCTCCTGGCGCGCACCTGCCCACACGGCCAATGCGTTTACCGTGCAGAGCTTCATCGACGAACTGGCGCACGCCGCCGGACGCGATCCGCTGGCGTATCGGCTCGCCATGCTGGGCGAGCCGCGCGACATGCCCTACTCGAACCACGGCGGGCCGGTATGGAACCCCGGGCGGCTGGCCGAGGTATTGCGGGTTGCGGCGCGCAATGCAGACTGGGGTCGCGAGCTGCCGGCGGGCGAAGGCCTCGGCATCGCCGGCCATTTCACGTTCGGCGGTTACGTGGCCTGGGTCGCGCACGTGCGCGTCGCGGACGGCGCCCTGCGCGTGCTGAAGCTGACGGGCGCGGTCGATTGCGGCCTTGCCGTCAACCCGAACGGTGTGCGCGCGCAGATGGAGGGCGGTGCCTGCGACGCGCTCAGCACCGCGTTGGGCGAGGAGCTCTCCGTCGAGGGCGGCCGGCACAGGGAAACCAATTTTCACCAGTACCGCATGATGCGCATCGACCAGTCACCGCGCGATATCGAGGTTCACATCGTGCAGGGCAGCGACGAGCCGGCCGGGCTCGGCGAGCCGCCGGTGCCGCCGCTGGCGCCGGCCGTAACGAACGCGATATTCGCCGCAACGGGGCAGCGTATCCGCCACCTGCCGATCGGCGATCAGCTCGCGTAGCGAGGCAGCCGGCGCCGCTGCGTGTCGGCGCGCGGCAGGTCGGCGCCGCCGGAGGCCGCGATAGTGTGACGTTCGAGGAAATGCGCCGCGGCGTTGAAGATGCGTTCGCGGCGCGCGGCCGGCTGCTTCTCGAGCGTTTTCACCATCATGGACAGGCGCTGGTTTGCAGCGAAGAACTCGCGATGCCGGTCGATGAAGCGCCAATACAGTCCATCGACGACGTCGCACCAGTCACCCTTGCCGTAGTCGCTCATCTTCAGCAGGTAGTTGGAGGCGCACAGGTACGGCTTGGTCGCAAAGATACCGCCATCGGAATAAAGCGCCATGCCATAGACGTTGGGACCCATGACCCATTCCGACGAGTCGATGTGCGTTTCCATGAACCACGCATGGACCTGGCGCGGCTCGATTTCGCAAAGGTTCATCAGGTTGCCGATGACCATCAGCCGGTTGATGTGATGTGTCCAGCCGAGACGCAGCGCCGTGCGGATTGCATTGTCGAGTGGCGGAATGCCGGTCGTACCGTCGTACCAGCTGCAAGCCAGGCCCCGCCGATGATCCCAGAAGTTACGTTCGCTCATTTCCGAGTCGAAATGCCGGTAGATACCCCGGATGAATTCCCGCCAGCCGATGACCTGGCGTATGAATCCTTCGAGGCTGGCGAGCGGAATGTCATGCTTTTGCGCATGCGCGAGCGACTGGTCGACGACGTCGCGCGGCGTAATGAGGCCTGTGTTCAGCATCGGGGCCAGCACGCTGTGAAACGCGGTCTCGCTGCGCCGGGTGATTGCGTCCTGGTACGGCCCGAAGCCGGCGAAACGATGGGCGAGGAAATCGCGCAGCCAGTACAGTGCGGAACGCCGGGTGACCGGCCAGCAGAAATCCTCGGCGCGCCCCGGATGGTCGGGAAACTCGCGTTGCACCAGTTCCATCACTTTCGCGGTACGGTCCGTGGGTCTTGTTTCCGGTATTCCCGGGATCTCGCAATCCGCGGGCAACGGCTGCCGGTTGACCTCGTCGAAGCTCCATCGACCGCCGGCCGGTTCGCCGTCGTCGTCGAGTAGTATCGACAGCCGCCGCCGCTGTTGCCTGTAAAACGAGGCCATGAACGGCCTCCCGGCTTTTTGCAAATAGTCCGCGAAGTCTTCGCGGCGGGTCAGGAACATCGGCGATTGCATGAACGTCAGGCAGAGAGAGTGACGATCGCAAAATGCCTGCATCCGCTCCTCGAAGAAGTGGTCCTCGATCTCGAAACTGACGAGTTCCCCGATGCGATTCTCCGTAACGAATGCCAGCAGCCCCGCCTCGAAGTCGGCAGGTTCGTCCTCGCACAGCCGGCGGTAGGTCACATGGAAGCCGCGTTCACGCAGCGCGGCATCGTATTCGCGCATGGCCGCGAGAATCAGCACGAGTTTCTGCTGGTGGTGGCGCACGCGGGTGCAGAGTCCGCGGTCCTCCGCCATGTACACTGGCACGTCCTCCAGGCCCGCGAGTTCCGCGAGCGGAAAAAGCTGGTTGCCGAGGATGAGCAGTCCGCGCCCTTTCCTGATCATCGATCGATTCCGGATAAATTTTTAATCTTCCAAGTATCTCAGTCCCGAATCGCGGCGCGGCATTCTGAAACGATTCGATACAAACGCATGGCCGCAGGAAACCGGAACCGCGGCGATGCCAGTGCCGGCGTGCGGGACGGTTCCGTGCCGGGTCGCGCATGCGCTGGCAGTGATACGGCCGTGCGCCCCGGGACCGGGAGCCGTTATACTGCCTGCCTCGGAAGCCACGGATTGCGCGGCCGCAGCCACGCGCCGCGCCGGGGAGAGGGCATGCTGCTACGTCGCGTTATTTGCCTGCTGGCCACGCTGCCACTGGCATTATCCGCCCTGGCCGACAGTGATGATGTCGACCGCCTGGTGGCGGCCATGCTGGGCGACACACCCGTCATCGCGGACCTGCGAGAGCTGACGGACACGATCGGCGGTCGCGTTACCGGGACGCCGGCCAACGAGGCAGCCGTCGAGTGGGCTCTTGCCCGGGTTTCCCGGGCAGAGGTCAGCGCGTACGCCGAGTCGTTCGAGATGCCGTACCAGTGGCAGGAGCGAGCCGTCAGCGCGACCGTCACCGGCGACGTCACGTTCGACGCGCACGTCGTCGCCAAGCCGTTTTCGGCCGGCACCGGTGGCGATACGATCGCCGCGCCGCTGCTGGACGGCGGCACCGGCGAAGCGGCGGACTTCGAGCGCCTCGGCGACAGCGCTACCGGCGCCTGGGTCCTGGTGGAAACGCCGGTGCTGGACGACGAGGTGGGCCTTGGCGGCCTGTTCGCCGAGTACGGCGCGTCGACGCAGACCGACAACCTCGCCCGGGACGCAGGCGTGGCCGGCATCATCTACATGTCGTCGCGGCCGAAAAATCTGCTGTATCGCCTGCCGGCACTCGCGTCGGTGGGCAGCCAGCCGACCCTGCTCATGGAGCGCGAGCACGCGCAACGCGCACTGCGGCTGTTGCGGGCAGGCAATGTACTCACCATGGCGGCAGCCCTGGAAGTCGACGCCGGCTATGCCTACACCGCGCGCAACGTCATCGGCGAGATACGCGGCAGCGAAAGACCCGACGAGATCGTCGTCATGGGGGCGCACCTCGACTCGCACGATCTCGGTACCGGCGCCCTGGATAACGGCGCCAACGTTGCGATGCTTATCGACGTCGCGCGCCAGATAACGCGGCTGGGCCTCCGGCCGGAACGCACCATTCGCTTCGCGCTCTGGAACGGCGAGGAGCAGGGCCTGGTCGGCTCCTGGAAATACACGGAGCAGCACGAGGACGAACTCGACAATCATGTCGTTGCGACGTCGTTCGACATCGGTACGGGGCGCATTACCGGGTTTTTCACCGGCGGCCGGCAGGGGCTCATGCCGCAGGTCGATCGCCACCTGTTGCCCGTCGCCGGGCTGGGACCCTTCACCCAGGTCAACGCCGCCCTGGTTGGCACGGATAACTTCGATTTCATGATCGAGGGTGTGCCGAACCTGATCGCGGCGCAGAACGATGCGAACTACGCATCCAACTACCATGCCGCCTCGGATACCTTCGACAAGGTGGATCAACGCCAGCTCAAGCTGAATTCGGCCATCGCCGCCGCGCTGACATGGGGCTTCGCCAACTCGGACGAGCGCCTGCCGCGCCAGGGACACGATGAGGTCGCGTCGCTGATCGAGAATGCCGGCATCGAACAGGCTATGCGCGATTTCGGTGTCTGGGATGACTGGATCGCCGGCGAACGCGGACGGCACGATCGATGACGAGGATGCGCAACGGCGCCCGCGCGACAATCCTGGCAGTCCTGCTGCCCGGCATGTTGCAGGCGGCAGGCGACGAGGCAGCCGTCGAGCGCTGCCGCGCGGCGGACTCGGCGGCCGAGCGAATCGCCTGCCTGGAGGCGGCGCTGATGGGCGAGTCGGCCGCGGCGGCAGCGCCGGGTGGGGAGGCGACGGCGGAGTCGGCTCGCCCCGAGCCCCCGTCACGGCAACCGGCCGCAGCGCCGGCTCCCGGCCCGCAGTCGGCGGGCAACTCGTCCGCGTCCCCGGCCCCCGCCGCTCCGGCACGCGCGAACGGGGCGCAATCGCCGAATGAGGAACAGATCGGTGCCGAACAGCTTCCCCGCGATGAAACACGCGACGAAAAGGCCGCCAAGCTGGCGCGTGCCAGCGGCCTGGCGGTCGCGAGCTATGAGCATGTGCCGTACCGGCGATTGCTCGTCTCGCTGGAGAACGGCCAGGCCTGGTTGCAGATCGAGGGCGACACGCAGTACGTGCGTGCGTCACTGCGCAAGAACCGAACCGTCGATATCGAGGAGTCGAATTTTGGCGGTTACAAGCTGCGCCTGAACGAGATGCGCCGCACGATTCGGGTGCAGCGTATCCGCTAAGGCGAGGCCGCCGAAGGCGGCCCAATCCCGTCTTTGCGAGCCGGCGCAGCCGGCGTGGCAATCTCTTGGTTCTGGCACGGAGTAAAGCTCACCAGGTCGCCACGTCGCTGCGCTCCTCGCGATGACAGTGGCTTATTCGGGCCCTGTATCAACCATTCTCTCCGCGCAAAAAAAAACGGCGGCCGGAGGCCGCCGTTTTCGCTTTTGCAGCAGGGCTGCGTGAAGCTTTTTTGCGCCTAGAAGCGCTTCGTGGCGTTGACGAAGAAGCGACGGCCGTACAGGTCGTAGGTCGATTGCACGACCATGTTCATGCGGGCCGGGCCTTCGCCCTGGTCGATGAGCGGGGGTTCCTGGTCGAACAGGTTGCGGAAGCCGCCCGTGAAGGACCACTCGTCTGCCTCGTAGGTGAGGGACAGGTCGTGGTACCAGACCGAGTCGCCGGCATGCGCCTTGATGCAGTCAGTCGGACCGCCCAGCACCGTGCAAGCGTTGATCGCCGAGTTGGTGGACACGTTGATGTCCTCCTCGTCCTTGGCGAACTCGCCGATGAAGCGGCTGCGCCATGCGACATTCCCAGTTGCCGGTGTTGAAGTTGCCACGCAGCACCCATGCCCACTCGGGAAAGCCGGCTTCGCCGACGCGGTCATCGACCGGGGATTTCCGGATCGATCTGCTCCTCGAGTGCATCGTAGTTCGTGCCGGTGATGCTCCACGCCATCTCCACGAACGTATCGCCAACCGTGAAATCGTCGAGGTAACGAACGTTGACGTCGTAGCCACTGGACGTCACGAGACCGAGGTTGACGAACGACGAGTCAACCAGGGAGACCGTGTTGTTCTCCGGGTTGACACCGCGGCGCTGAACACGACTGCACAATGCGTTGGCCAGGTTGGGATCGTCGTTGTAGCAGCGGGCGAGAATTGTCGTCGGGTCCAGTTCCTCCACCGTGTCCTCGACGTCGATATCGAAGTAGGTCACGGACAGGTCGAGGTCGAACGCGTCGGTCAGTGTCTGCGACCAGACGAAGCCCAGCGTGAACGACTCGGACGTTTCGGCGCTGATGTCCGCCGAACCGCCCGTTTCCGTCGGGATCAGCACGTTGGCCTGCAGGCCGAGTGCCGTCGGGTCGACGCCATCCAGGACGCAGTTGTCGAGTACCGTCTGGCTGCGCGTCTCGCCGCTCGGATCGTACATGTCACCGGCCGTTTGCGCGGTTGACGGTACGACACAGGGGTCGTTGCCGCCGGCAATGACGCCGGCCTGGCCCGCCAGGAACTGCTCGCGCAGGTTCGGCGCGCGGAAGGTCGTGCCGAAGGTGCCGCGCAGGCGCAAGGATTCGATCGGCTGCAGTTCCGCCTTGACCGAGTAGGTGAACTCCTCGCCGAAGTTTTCCTCGTCCGTGTAACGGCCGGAGAGGTTCACGGCGGCCCATTCCGTCAGCGGCAGCTCCGTCTCGGCGTAGATGTCGAAGATCGACGTCTCGCCGACCGTATCCGCCTCCTGGTCCGGCGCCTCGGACGCCGACAGCGCCTGCGCTCGCACGATGTCGTTCGCCGAGTCGATGGAGTTTTCACGCCACTCCATGCCGACGACGAGGCCGACCGTGCCGGCCGGCATCTCGAACAGGTCGCCGGTGACGAGACCGGACAGGTGCAGCTGGTTCAGTGTCGTCGTGTTGATGACGTTGCCGAACAGGAACTCGTTCTCCGCCCGCGAAAACGACTTGTTACCGCCGCGCGTGCTCCACAGTGAATCCTGGAACCAGTCGACGGCGAACGCAATCACGCGGAGTCAGGAAACCGAAGCCCGAGTGCCGTGCGCGGCCAGTCCGCAGACCAGGTCGCCGTTCCGGATTCAATGCGCAATGTATCGATAGACTCGCGCACGTGCGGCTCGAGCATGCCGGCCTGGATCGACGAGCCGGAGCTTTCTTCCCACGACGCGAACACGTCGTAGATCCAGTTATTGTCACGCATCGGACTCCGAGGCCGAGTTCACCTTCCGTGCCGAGCACGATGCGGAAGTTGTCGATATCGGTCCGGCGTTGCTGCGTCAGGCCCTGCAAGCGAGTAGACCGGCAGGGCTCTGTCGCTCGTCGAACGGGCTGAGCGGATTGTCGACCAGGATCGGGTCCCCACTGGCATCCACGACGGTGCGCGTTCGCAGGCAGGTGACGCCGTCCGTGTCGAACTCGGCGCATCTTCCTGCGGGATCATGCGCCGGTATGCGCCGGAAACGCCTGCTCGGACGTGAAGATGTCCGTGTTGGTGCGCTGCGAGTACGAGGTCTCCATGTACGCGCTGTGACCCGGCGTGAACTCGAACGACCCGGTCGCGTACAGGTTGATGCGCTGGATGTCGCCCTGCAGCTGAGTGTCCAGCTCTTCCCGCTGCAGGTTGTACGGCGTCTGTGACGCATCGCCGAGCAGGGCGTTCGGCTGGCCGATGAAGCTGGCGGCGCCGGCATTGGTCGAGAAGCCCGGCACGCCGATGTCCGTGGTGCCCGGCGTGTCGTAGACGAAGCCCTGGCTGCCGATGAAGACGGCGTTGTCGGGCCGGCCGTCGGAGCAGATCGAGTAGACGTCGCCCGTCGACGGGTCAACCTCGATATCCCGCAGGCAGTTGTTCCAGCCGCTGCGGTTGCGGGTGAAGATGTGGTCGCGGTCGAAGAATTCGGCGGCTACCGTAAAGTTGCCGGCGTCGTTGGATGCGCCGCCGATCACGCTGACGAGCGACTCCTGGCCACCGTCTTCCGTTGGCATCGACGTAAAACCGCGAACCTCCATGCCTTCGAAGTTCTGCCGCAGGATGATATTGACCACGCCCGCCACGGCATCGGCGCCGTAGATCGACGAGGCACCGTCCGTCAGGATCTCGATGCGATCGATCATCGCGCTCGGGATCAGGTTGAGGTCGGGTGCGACCGGGGCACCGCGCACGCCGGATGGCGCCAGCCGGCGTCCATTGACGAGCAGCAGCGTCCGTTCCGCACCGAGGCCGCGCAACCCCACGGTTGCCGCGCCGGGTCCGCTGGCCGGTACGCCTTCCACGGCACCCGTCGTCGAGCCGGCGTTGACCGAGCCGTCGAGCTGGGTACCGAATACGACGGGCGATTCGGCGATCATCTGCGTCGTGTCCGCGATACCGATCTTCACGGCCTCCTGGCCGCCGATGACCTGTACCGGGGAAATCGAGCTGAATTCGTCGCGGCGCAGCTTGGAGCCGGTTACGACGATTTCCTCGACCTGGCGAGCCTCTTCTTCCTCGTCCTGCTGAGCGAGCTGCTGTTGCGCCAGGGTTGGCGCGGCAAGAAACGTGCACGCGGCCGCAACCGGCCACGCACGCATGCCGCGCGCAAAGCGCTTACGATGTGACATGACAAAAACTCCCCTTACGATGTGAGTACTGAAGGCGCCCGGGTTCCGAATGGCTGTTGTTGTTGCCGGGCGTCCTTCCCTCTATCCACCGCCGCCTGGGCGGCGGTTTCATGCGCCTATATTGTCCAGCCGCTTCCGGAAACACAATCGCATGTCGCATTTTGGCAGGCAGCCGGTCGGCTTCGAAGCCTGTTTATATAAAAATCAATAACTTGAAGATCGATCCGGTGTGGCTTCAATACTACATATGGCGTCCGGTTATGATTATTGCCGCGCCGCCGCGCGCTGTGGGGCCGTTACAAGTCGTTACCAATACGGCCACCGCAAACGAGCGAGCGGTATTTATAATGTATGTTTACGTGGTCCATCCCCGGTCTCGTGAGCAGCGAACGTCCCACCATCGTCTGGTTCCGGCAGGACCTGCGCCTTGCCGACAACCCCGCCTGGCACGCGGCGACGATGCGCGGCGGGCCCATTCTTCCCCTTTATATTCTCGATGACGGGAATGCGGGAGCGCACCGGCCCGGTGCGGCGAGCCGGTGGTGGCTGCACAGGAGCCTCAATGCGCTGAATGGCGAACTCGGCGGCTTCCTGCATGTACGGTGCGGTCACGCAGACGACCTGTTGCCCCGCATTGTCGCGGCATCGGGCGCGGGCGCGGTGTACTGGAACCGCTGCTACGAGCCGTGGCGCATCCGGCGCGACAAGGGCATTCGCGAGCATCTCAAGCGGGACGGTCTGCAGGTGCGCAGTTTCAACGGTTCGCTGCTGTACGAACCGGCAGCCATTGCCAAGGACGACGGCAGCCCATACCGCGTGTTCACGCCGTACTGGCGAAACGGCTGCCTGGCCGGTCCTGTCCAGCCACGCGACGTTCTGCCGCGCCCGGAAAAGCCGGGGCTGATGCGCATGCCGGGAGACGCCGGGCTGACGGTCGACGCGCTCGGCCTGCTGCCGGGTATTCACTGGTACAAGGGCATCGAGGCCGAGTGGCGACCCGGCGAACGCGGCGCACGGCAGCGCCTCGATGCCTTCGTCGAGCAGGGCATTGCCGGCTACCGGCAGGGACGCGACCGCCCGGACCTGCCGCATGTGTCGCGGTTGTCGCCGCACCTGCACTTCGGTGAGATCTCGCCGCACCAGGTGCGCGAGGCGGTCCTCCCGCTGGCCGAAACACGGCAGCTCGACGACGATGTCGATGCGTTTCTCAGTGAGCTCGGCTGGCGCGAGTTCTCCTATTACCTGCTGTATCACTGGCCGGCCATCACCCACGAAAACCTGCAGCGCAAGTTCGACCGCTTCCCGTGGCGGGACGACCCCGGCGCACTCGATCGCTGGCAACGGGGACAGACCGGCTACCCGATCGTGGATGCCGGCATGCGCGAGCTGTGGCGGACGGGCTACATGCACAACAGGGTGCGCATGGTCACGGCGTCCTTTCTCGTCAAGAACCTGATGCAGCACTGGCATCACGGCGAAGCGTGGTTCCGGGACACGCTGGTCGATGCGGATCTCGCCAGCAACTCGGTGAGCTGGCAATGGGTCGCAGGGAGCGGTGCCGACGCGGCGCCGTATTTCCGGATTTTCAACCCGGTGACCCAGGGAACGAAATTCGACCCGGCCGGCGACTATGTCCGGCAATACGTTCCGGAGATTGCCGGGTTGCCGGACCGTTACCTGCAGGCACCCTGGACCGCGCCCCCGGATGTGCTTGCCGCGGCGGGCGTGACTCTCGGCGACACCTACCCCGGGCCCGTCGTCGATCTCAAGGCATCGCGCGCCCGGGCGCTGGCCGCGTTCAAGTCGCTGACGCCGGCCGTGTGAGGCGCAAGGCCGAATAAGGCGATCTCCACTTTCGCGATATTGCTGCACGAAAGCTGCCTGCGGGTAACGGTCTGACCTACTCGTAGCCGAGCACGCGCCGCAAGCCGGGAGCCGCGTAGTCGACCAGGTCTTTCTGGACCTGCGGCAGTTCGTCCGGCATCTCGAACAGGCCGCCGGCCAGGTTTTCGCGCGCCGTGCCGCTTTGCTTCCTGTCGCTGCCGGTGCGCACGCGTTCGCGCCAGTCGTCCGGCAGGTCGATGCCGCAGGCGTCCAGCAGGGTGCGGAAAAACGTCTCGGCTGCCTCCGAGTCGACGTCCCTGACGTGCGTCAGCAGGTCCTCGAAGCGGAATATCCGGACTTTCGTGCCCATCCAGGAAACGGCATTGTGCGTGAAGATCTCGTAGAGTGTCGGTGCCTTGTTGTGGATGCCGAAGATCATCATGTTCAGCACCTCGTCGACGCTGACGTTGCCGCCTTTCAGGTGCTCCAGAGATCCCTGGAACGTGTCCGACAGGAAGAACCGGGCGCGTGCCAGGACCCAGTCGTAGGGATCCCGCACCAGCAGGATGTGTCGCGCGCGCCGCAGCACGATGGCCGAGTCGTCGGCAAACAGCAGGTGACCCCAGCTCAGGTGCGGGACGGCCTCGGAGAAGGCCAGCTGGTGGTCGCGCAGGATCGGGTACTGGATGAAGGCCTTGTGGTATTGCTGCGCGACCGGCACGAACATGCGCACGATGTTGCGGATGAGATGGGTGCCGCACTTGGGCACGCTGTTGAGGAACACGGGTTCCGTCAGCGGCGCCTGCTCGAAACCGGCATTCAGCTCGTTGAGATTGTCCGCTTTCGCAACGACTCGCGGCATGGCAGCTCCTCAAAATGGTTCGTCGCGCCGGCAGAATGCAACCGCCCCCGGCCGTCGTAGGAGCGGCTTCCCAGCCGCGATCGCGCCAGGTCGCGCCAGGATGGCGCTCCTACGGGGAGGGTTGTCCGATCCTTCCCCACCCGTACCGCAGGAGCGGCTTCCAGCCGCGATCGCGCCAGGATGGCGCTCCTGCGGGAGAGTTGTCCGATCCTCCCCACCCGTAGGAGCGGCTTCCAGCCGCGATGCCTTAAACGCGATTCGACACCCAGAAGAAATGTGCCGGCTCGAGGCCGGCACATAATCTAGCAGACTGCCTGTGCTTATTCTAACGAGTAGGTGACGTTGAGGAAGAAGCGGCGGCCCAGTGGATCGTACTGCGACACCAGTAGCGAGTTGCCGACCATCGAGTACTCGTTGCCACTGGCCACCCTCGTCAGCTGCGGCGGCTCCTCGTCGAACGCGTTCGCCACGCCGCCGAGCACGGTCACGCCGTTCTCAAACATCCACGAGAACGAGAACGAGTGGTAGTAGACGCGATCGCGTAAACCCGCACAGCCCGAAAATCCTCGCCGCGGTAAGTGACCATATCGCCGTTGGGGAATTCGTCGTTCACAAATTCCCCTGAACTGTCGGATTTGCCGACATAGTCCATGCCCCAGAACAGCCGCCACTTGTCGCGCTGCAACCGGACCTCGGTCTCCGCGACCCACTCCGGGTCGCCTACACGGCCGTTGAAATCTTCCGCCGTGTCCTCGAACAGTGCCTTGGTGTCCTCCAGCTGGCGCGTTGCCTTCACATCGAACGACACCGTGCCCCAGTCTGTTTCCGTTACATAGCGTCCGGCGATATCGAAGCCGCGATTCTGCTGATTGGCGATATTGATGAAGCTATCCTGGATATTGTCGAGACCGTTGTTGACGCTGCTGCGATCGAACAACTGGCACAACGGCTCGGCGCCGCCGAACGCAAAACCGAAGTCGGATTCGTAGCATTCGGCCACGATTCGCGCGCCGCCCAGCTGGTCGACCTCGTCCCTGACCTCGAAGTCGAAATAGTCGAACGACAGGCTCAGGTTGGCGAACTCCGGCTGCCAGACCAGGCCGATCGTTTGCGACGTGGAGGTTTCCGCTTCCAGCAGGCCCGCTCCGCCGCCGGTGAACACGGTCGGTGTAATCGTGCCGCCGGTATAATCCGGTGGCAGATTGGCGGGATCCGCCTGACAGTTCTGGAAAACGTTCTCTGAAATGTTGCCATTCTGGAAGTTTTCCTCGTAGCGGATACACGGATCGGACCGCTGCGCCAGATGCTGCTCGTCTGGTCCGCGAGGAACAGCTCGAAGAGCGCCGGGGCGCGAAACGATGTACCCCGGTTAGCACGCAGGCGAAGCGACGGGATCATCTGCCAGTTGAGGCCCACTTTCCACGTTGTGTCATCGCCGAAGGATTCGACGTCCGTATAGCGCGCAGACGCATTCAGCGTCAGGTTTTCAAAGCCGGGCCTGTCCGTCAGGAGGGGGATATCGAGCTCGCCGAAAACCGCGGTTGTCGTGTCGTCACCCTCGGTGATGCCGGCGGCGTCGTCAAGCCAGGAATTGCTCTCGCCGGTTTCCCGATTGAACGTAATCGGTCCCGGAACATCCTTGATCTCGTCCTGACGATAATGCACGCCAGCCGCGATGCTGAGCGGACCCGCCGGGAGATCGTAGGCCTGACCCGACACGAAACCGTCGACCGACATCTGCGTGTACTCGGTGTTGCCCGTTTCGACGCCGAACAGAAAGTCCCTGACTTCCGGCGAGACGTTGCCGCGCAGCAATTCGGGATCGAGCCAGGGAACATCCACGCAGGGCACGCCGCGAACGGACGTTGTCGAGTTCCTTCACGGAGCCGGTTAGCCAGTTCTGGTCACGGATCGAGTCGTTGAAGATACGATCGTTGGTGTAGTCGCCGTCCGAGCGGCTGTACTGGAAGGCAACGTCCCAGTTCCACTCGTCGGTGATGTCGCCCTGCAGGCCCGCAACGAAGCGCTGGTAGTCGATCTCGACCTTTTCGTCGTTATGATCGGTGATCGGCGTCGGGCTCAACCATTGAGCACCGGTCCAGGCGTCGTTGAGCGAGTTGCCGCAATCGGGTCCGATGCCGCAGGCGAAGTCGAAGTTGCCGGTGTAAATGTAGGACCAGTACTGCCGGTAACCGTCTGCCTCGGTCGTGCGGCGATTCAGCAGCACTTCCGTATAGGCCGTGATGTTGTCTGTAAGCTCGTAGTCACCCTCGCCGTAGAACGTGATCAGCTCCACTTCCGGGCGCAGCGATTCCCGGTCCTGGAACGGGTGGTCGTCCTGCACCACGCCGTCCGATGTCCGGTCGTAGGCCACCGGGAAGAAGCCGTCCGGGGCGTCCAGCTGTTCCGGCGATGTGGGGTCAGCGTACGGCGGTACGAAGTTGCCGAGGTTGCCGTTGTAGTCGTACTGCGACAGCAAAAAGGACGACTGCGGTATGTTGGACGGATCGGCGTAGTCGTACAGCCAGACATGGCCCCAGGTCAGGTCCTCGCAATGGAACTGGCCGGTGCGCGGGTCGACCAGGTCGGCGCGCTCGCCGGTGTCCGGATCGAACACGTACTGGTTGCCGCAGTTGAAGTAGTCGCGATCGCCGCGGCGCAGGTGCGACTTCAGGCTGTAGTCGGCCGTCACGCGGAAGCTGCCGCGATCGAAAGACTTGCCCCACGACGCGTTGATGCGGCTTTCCTCGCCGCCCGACTCCTGCGGCACCGACATGAAGCCGTCGATCGTCAGGCCGTCGTCCTTGCGGGTGATGATGTTGACCACGCCGGCCACGGCATCGGAGCCGTAAATCGACGAGGCACCGTCTTTCAGGATCTCGACACGCTCGATGGTCGACAGCGGCAGCACGTTGAGGTCGAAAGCGGACACGGCGCCCTGTACACCCGACGGTCCGGCGCGGCGTCCGTTCAGCAGCACCAGCGTGCGGTTGGCGCCGAGGCCGCGCAGCGATATCGTCTGCGCGCCGAGGCCACCGTTCGTAACAAACTGGAACGACGTCGCGGCGGTCACCTGCGGGGAGCCGGCGGCCACCGTGCTGCCCTGCAGCAACTGGCCGATATTGGCGATGCCCTGGATGGAGGCTTCCTCGACGTCGATGACTTCCATCGGCGCCGAGCTGGTGAAGACGTCCTTGCGGATGCGCGATCCGGTGACGACGACTTCCTCGAGCGCTGTCTGTTCCTCGACCTCGTTATCCTGGGCCAGTGCCAGGCCGGGCGACGACAAGGCGCCGGCGGCGAGTACGGAGCTGATTGCGCTCGCGAGTGGAGTTTTTCATTCCTGCCCCCTTATTGGCAGTGGTTGCAGTGCTGACATCATTTCCTGGCGGCGCCCGTTCGTCGTAGGCTTCCGGGCGCTCGCCTGAAACTTTCCGATCCTGATTGCCGCGTTGCTGTTGTTATTATGATGCAAGTTGGCGATAGAACCTGTGTTATGCATGATCCTGAGCGAAAAATCAAAGAACTTTTTGTTGTGCCGCTGCCACGCCGGGAGCACGGCCAGGCGGATTTCACAGGGTGAAACGGTGCTGTGGTGCCGTCGCCCGGCCCGTTGGTTGAAATCATAATGAGTTCAATGACTTCCAAGAAGCTACTGGTGGTCGGTGGCGGCTCGGCCGGCTGGATGGCCGCCGCCTACCTGGATGCCGCCCTGAATCGCGACGGCCGGCGCCGTGCGGACATAACGCTGGTCGAATCACCGGATGTCCCGCGCATCGGGGTCGGCGAGGCAACGGTACCGAGCATCAACCATATCCTCGCCGTCATCGGCATCGACGAGGTGGAATTCCTGAAGCGGGTCGATGGCACGTTCAAGCAGGCTATCCGTTACCGCAACTGGTTGGAAAACGACAATTCCGGCTATTACCACCCGTTCAACCGGTTTCGTGAATCTCCCGTCGATCGTTGCGTCGGGCGCTGGCTGAAAAGCGACCGGTCGCTGCCGTTCGCGGCCACCGTGTCCGCGCAGCCGGAACTGTGCGATCGCAACCTGGCGCCGCAGATGCTCGGCCGCTGGGATTTCGGGCCGCCGCTGAGCTACGCCTACCACATGAACGCGCAGAAGTTTGCGGACTACCTGTGCGAGCTGTCGACGGCGCGCGGTGTGCGCCACGTACGCGATCACGTGGAGGAGGTCGAGCAGTCGGAGACGGGCGACATCGCGGCGGTGAAGACGCGCGGCGGGGAGCGTCTGACGGCGGATCTGTTCATCGACTGCACCGGTTTCCGGGGCCTGCTGATCGAGAAGGCGCTGGGTGTCGGCTGGGTGGACTGTTCGCAGTGGCTGCTGTGCGACCGGGCGACGACGATGCACGTGCCCTACGAGCATCACTACCCGGGTTACGTGCGGGCCGTACGCGACGGCGACGGCGTTGTCGGCGGGCTGGGCGTGGAGATTCCGCTGCAGGACAAGCGCTCGCTGGGCTACGTGCACTCGAGCGCGTTTATCGACGACGAGCAGGCGGAGCGCGAGGTGCGGGCGTTCGAGGGCGCGCACGCGCGCAGTCGCTGGATGCACGCATCGTCAAGTTCAAGGTGGGCCACCGCGAGAAGGCGTGGGTGAAGAACTGCGTGGCGATCGGCCTGGCGGGCAGTTTCATCGAGCCGCTGGAGTCGACGGGGCTTTACTCTGAGCGACCTGGCGACGGTGATGCTGGCGGAGCATTTTCCGCAGCACGGGGAGATGGCGCCGCTGGCGTACCGGTTCAACCGGATCCTGGCGAACCGGTTCTATGAGATCCTGGACTTCATCAACATGCACTATTGCCTGACACGGCGGACGGACACGGCGTTCTGGCGCGAGGTGCAAAGACCTGAACGGATCAACGACCGTCTGCAGGCGAAGCTGGACTTCTGGCGGGTGAAGCCGCCGTCGGCGTCGGACTTCGAGGACATGCACCTGCCGGGGCAGGCCGATCTGCCGTTGCCCTCCGGCGGCCTGCCCGGCGATCACCGGCCGCCGGTCGACAACGGCATGCTGTTCGGCATAGACAGCAGCGAGGCGATCCTCTACGGCATGGATTTCCTGCGCGCGGAATGTGACGCCTGGTACGGCACCGGCCGGCCGCCGTCACAGGTGGCGCCGACCGTCGCGAGGCGGATCGAGATGGCGCCGCAGAAACTGCCGCCGCACGATGTCTGGCTGCAGCGCGTGGCCGGCATGGCGTCTTTTGCCGGCCGCAACGGGAAAGCCTGACCGATGATGACGCGACGCATTACCGTCGTCGGCGGCGGCTCGGCCGGCTGGATGGCGGCCGCCTACCTCGAGGCTGCGCTCAACGCCGACGGCGAGCGCGCCGTGGAGGTTACGCTGATCGAGTCGCCGGACGTGCCGCGCATCGGTGTTGGCGAGGCGACCGTGCCCAACATCAATCACATCCTGGCGGTCATCGGCATCGACCAGCGCGAGTTC
Organism: Woeseiaceae bacterium; assembly: GCA_034522415.1. GTDB lineage: Bacteria > Pseudomonadota > Gammaproteobacteria > Steroidobacterales > Woeseiaceae > Woeseia. The sequence goes on along the minus strand of JAXHLH010000014.1, from coordinate 98,847 downwards.
ATGCGCCGGGTCGACGGCACGTTCAAGCAGTCGATACGCTACGTCGACTGGCTGCACGGCAGGGGCGAGTACTACCATCACCCGTTCAGCCGCTACCGGCCCGAGCCGCTGGATTTCAGCGGGCTTAACTGGCTGCGGAGCAACCGCTCCATTCCGTTCACGGAGACTGTCTCGGCGCAGCCGATCATCTGCGAGCTGGGACTGTCACCGCAAATGCTCGGCGCGTGGGATTTCGGCAGGCCGCTGAGCTACGCCTACCACATGAACGCGCAGAAGTTTGCGGACTACCTGTGCGAGCTGTCGACGGCGCGCGGTGTGCGCCACGTACGCGATCACGTGGAGGAGGTCGAGCAGTCGGAGACGGGCGACATCGCGGCGGTGAAGACGCGCGGCGGGGAGCGTCTGACGGCGGATCTCTATATCGACTGCACCGGTTTCCGGGGCCTGCTGATCGAGAAGGCGCTGGGTGTCGGCTGGGTGGACTGTTCGCAGTGGCTGTTGTGCGACCGGGCGACGACGATGCACGTGCCCTACGAGCATCACTACCCGGGTTACGTGCGGCCGTACACGACGGCGACGGCGTTGTCGGCGGGCTGGGTGTGGGAGATTCCGCTGCAGGACAAGCGCTCGCTGGGCTACGTGCACTCGAGCGCGTTTATCGACGACGAGCAGGCGGAGCGCGAGGTGCGGGCGTTCGAGGGCGCGCACGCGGAGTCGCTGGATGCACGCATCGTCAAGTTCAAGGTGGGCCACCGCGAGAAGGCGTGGGTGAAGAACTGCGTGGCGATCGGCCTGGCGGGCAGTTTCATCGAGCCGCTGGAGTCGACGGGGCTTTATCTTGAGCGACCTGGCGACGGTGATGCTGGCGGAGCATTTTCCGCAGCACGGGGAGATGGCGCCGCTGGCGTACCGGTTCAACCGGATCCTGGCGAACCGGTTCTACGAGATTCTGGACTTCATCAACATGCACTATTGCCTGACACGGCGGACGGACACGGCGTTCTGGCGCGAGGTGCAAAGACCTGAACGGATCAACGACCGTCTGCAGGCGAAGCTGGACTTCTGGCGGGTGAAGCCGCCGTCGGCGTCGGACTTCGAGGACATGCACCTGCCGGGGCAGGCCGATCTGCCGTTGCCCTCCGGCGGCCTGCCCGGCGATCACCGGCCGCCGGTCGACACTGCCGGCCTCTGGGGTTACGAATCCTATGAAGCGATACTGTACGGCATGGATTTCCTGCGCGAGGAGTGCGACGCCTGGTACGGGCCCGATCGGCCGCAACCGGCCGTGTTGCGTCGCGTGATCGAGAAGCTGAGCCAGGCGCCCGCGAAACTGCCGCGCCACGACGCCTGGCTGCAGCAGGTCCTGGGGATGCCGCGGTACCCGACCGCCGCGGGCGGCCGACCGTTTCGTTGAAGATGCGCATGCAACCGCAAGCCGTGACGCAGAGCCCATCCCCACAATCGTGGGGGTCATCCACAAAACCGTGGGAGTCATCCACAAAACCGTGGGAGCGGCTTCCAGCCGCGATTGTCCACCGCCGTCGCGGCTGGAAGCCGCTCCCACGAGACCTGTGACACCCGCCGGCAGGCGAACCGGGAGGCTGCGCTATGACGCCCCGCCGCCTGCTTATCGTCGGCGGCGGTTCGGCCGGCTGGATGGCGGCCGCCTACCTCGACGCGGTACTGAACGGCGAGGACCGGCGCGTCGCGGAGATCGCGCTGATCGAGTCACCGGACGTGCCGCGCATCGGCGTCGGCGAGGCGACGATACCGAGCATCAACCACATACTCGCGGCCATCGGTATCGACGAAAAGGAATTTCTGCGGCGCACCGAAGGCACGTACAAACAGGCAATCAAGTTCATCAACTGGCTGGACAACCGGGGGGAGGGCTACTACCACGCGTTCGGCCGTTACACGCCACAGCCGTTCGACGACGCCGGGGAGCGCTGGTTGCAGAGCGACCGCTCCATCCCGTTCATGGAAACGATTTCGGCCCAGCCGCAACTGTGCGAGATGAACCTCGCGCCGAAGATGATGGGGCCGTGGACCTTCGGGCCCAGGCTCACTTACGCGTTTCACATGAACGCGCTCAAGTTTGCCGACTACCTGGCGGAGATTGCGACGTCCCGCGGCGTCACGCATCACCTCGACCACGTGACCGACATCGACATGCGCGAGGACGGCGGGATTGCCGCTATCCGGACGCGCGGCGGCAAGCGCCTCGAGGCCGACCTGTTCATCGATTGCACCGGCTTCGCGTCGTTGCTGATCGAGAAGCAGCTCGGGGTCGACTGGGTCGACTTTTCCGACTGGCTGCTGTGCGATCGCGCGGTCGTGATGCCGGTGCCGTACGACACGCATTACCCCGGCTTCGTGCGTCCCTACACGATGTCCACGGCGCTGTCGGCCGGCTGGGTGTGGGACATTCCATTGCACAGCCGTCGCGGCGTCGGCTATGTGCACTCCAGCGCGTTTATCGACCCGGAGCAGGCGGAACGCGAGATTCGCGCGTACGAGGGGCCGCACGCCGAGAACCTGGACACGCGCATCGTGCACTTCAAGGTGGGCATGCGCCGGCAGGCCTGGTACCGCAACTGCATTGCCATCGGCCTGTCCGGCGGTTTTCTCGAACCCATCGAATCGACCGGCCTTTACCTCAGCGATCTCGCGACCGTGATGCTGACCGAGTATTTCCCGTACCGGGACGCGGACATGGAAACGCTCGCGTATCGCTATAACCGCGTCATGACGAACCGGTTTCACGAGGTGCTCGACTTCATCAACCTGCACTACTGCCTGACGCGGCGGACAGACACGGAATTCTGGCGCGAGGTGCAAAAGCCCGAACGGATCAACGACCGGTTGCGGGCCAAGCTCGAATTCTGGCGCGGTAAGCCGGTCTCGCACGCGGATTTCGACGACCAGCAGTTCCCGGGGCAGCCGGATGCGTCGCTGGCCCCGAGCGGCCAGCCGGCCGACCTGCGCGCGCCGATCGATACCGGCAAGCTGTTCACGCGCTCGAGCTACGAGGCGATACTGTACGGCATGGATTTCATGCGCGACGAGTACCGCGAACGCTACGGCGAACTGCCCCCGACACGTGTGTACCGCCGTATCCTCGAACGGCTGGCGCTGGCTCCGCAGAAGCTGCCGCCGCACGACCTCTGGCTGCAGAAAATGGTCGGCATGCCGGAGTATCCGCCGGTCTGACCGGCGGCGTGGCCCCGTGAACGCGCCGCACCTCGAACGTATCGTAATCGTCGGCGGCGGCACGGCCGGCTGGATGACGGCGGCGGCACTCGCCCGGGTACTCGATACGGAGCGCACTGCGATCGAGCTGGTCGAGTCCGAGCAGATCGGCACGGTCGGCGTCGGCGAGGCGACGATCCCGGCGATTCACGACTTCAACCGGCGCCTCGGCATCGACGAACGCGACATGATGCGTTTCACCAATGCCACGTTCAAACTGGGCATCGAGTTTGTCGACTGGCGCCGGCCCGGCGATGCGTACCTGCACCCGTTCGGCACTTACGGCCAGGACATGAACGGCGTCGCCTTTCACCATTACTGGCTGAAGCACCGCGAACTCGGCGACGCAACGCCCATCGAGGCGTATTCACTGCCGCACGTTGCGTCGAAGCTGGGCCGCTTCGATTACCCGGAGACCGATCCGCGCTCTGTCCGCTCCACCTATTCGTATGCGTTCCACTTCGATGCATCGCTGTACGGGCAGTACCTGAGGCGCCTGGCGGAAGGACTCGGGGTTCGCCGCACCGAGGGCCGCGTTGTCGACGTGGGGCTGCGGCCCGACGACGGCTACATCGACCAGGTGACGCTGGAATCGGGCGGAACGATCGGCGGGGACCTGTTCATAGACTGCTCCGGCTTTCGCGGTCTGCTGATCGAGCAGGCACTGGCAACCGGCTACGAGGACTGGCGCCACTGGCTGCCGTGCGACCGGGCCTTTGCGGTGCCGAGCGAAAACGTCGGCGACCCGGTGCCGCACACACGGGCGACGGCGCACGGTGCCGGCTGGCAGTGGCGCATACCGCTGCAGCATCGCACCGGGAACGGCCATGTCTTCAGCTCGGCGTTCATGGCGGAGGACGAGGCGCGCCGCATCCTGCTGGAGAACATCGAGGGCCGGGCGCTGGACGAGCCGCGCCAGCTGCGCTTCGTGCCGGGCAAACGCCGCCGGATGTGGAACCGCAACTGCGTCGCCGTCGGCCTGTCCGGCGGCTTTCTCGAGCCGCTGGAATCGACCAGCATCTACCTGATCCAGGCGGCGATCATGAAACTGATCGAGTTCTTCCCGGACCGGCGGTTGGCGGCGCCGGACCGGGACGAATTCAACCGGCAGCTCGACCGCAAGTTCGACGAGGTGCGGGATTTCATCATTCTTCATTACAAGGCAACCGAGCGCGACGACACCGAATTCTGGAAATATTGTCGCGCGATGGACGTGCCGGACGAACTCGCGCGTCGCATCGAGCTGTTCCGGCGGCGCGGCATCGCGTCGCACAGTCCTGCCGAGCTCTTCATCGAGACGAACTGGCTGGCGGTCTACCTCGGACAGGGCATCGTGCCGGCGGCGTACGATCCGCGCGCGGACTGCCTGCCGGCGGCCGAGACGGCAAAGCGCCTTGCGGGCATGCGGGCGCACATACGGAAGGCCGCGGAATCCCTGCCGGCCCACTCGGCCACGATCGCGCGACATTGCGCGGCGGCAACGACATGACCGGCGGCCCGGTTCGCAACGTGGTCGTCGCCGGCGGCGGGCTGGAGGGCTGGGCCGTTGCGGCCGCGCTGGCGAATTCCCTGCGCGGCGCGGGTGTCACGATCACGGTAACCGAGCTGGCCGGAATCGCACCAGGCCCTGCCGCCGAACACGTGCTGCCGCAGACCCTCGACTTCTTTCGCCATCTCGGCATCGACGCGGCGGCGCTGGTGCAGGACGCGGGCGCCACGTTCCGGCTGGGCACGCGGCGCCGCGACTGGCCGGCACCGGGCATTGCGCCCCTGGTTGCCTTCGGCCGCTACGGTGCCGACGTCGGCTTCATCCTTTCCATCATACCTGGTGCGCGAGGGTGTCCGCGAACCGGACAGCTATTCGGTCACGGCGATGGCAGCGAACGAAAGCCGAATTGCCCTGCCATCAGCCGAGGCGGGTCCGCTGCTGTCGCAGCTGGCGCATGGCCTGTTCCTGGACAGTACGCTCACGACGAGCCTGCTGCGTGAATGCGCGACAGGGCTCGGTGTTGGTACGGTCGCCGGGGAGCTCGCCGATGTGTCAATGCACAGGGAGAGCTGGACATGGATCGAAGCGCTGCGGATCTCGTCGATGGGGATGGCGCGTGCCCGGCGAGCTGTTCCTCGATTGCACCGGCACGCCGGCACGGCTCGCGGGCGAGGCCCTGGCCGGCGGCTACACCGACTGGTCTGAGCTCCTGCCCTGCAACCGGTGGCTGGAATCGGCCGGCGTGAAGACGCGTCGACCGGCCCTGGTCCTCGACTGCCATGCAATCGAGCATGGCTGGTTCCTGCGGCAGCCGGCCGCAACGTCACGATGTCGTGTCACTGCTTTACCCGGGCGAGCTGCTGACATCCGACGCGGCCCGCAGCCTGCTTCAGCAGGCCGGCGGCGACGCGGCCACGGCAACCGAAATTCGCTGGCGCAACGGGCACCGCCGGTCGTTCTGGCAAGGCAATTGCGTTGCGCTCGGTACTGCCGCCGGCATGCTGGAGCCCCTCGTATTCAGCCCGCTGCATCTGCTGGCCAGCGGAGTCGGGCGGCTGCTGCGGATGTTTCCCGACGCGGCCGGCGCATCGCAGGTTGCGGACGAATACAACCGCGCCACGCAGCTCGAGTTCGAGAACGCCCGTGACTACGTGCTCGTCAACTACGCCGCAAATCGTCGCGATGGCTCATTGTGGGAGCGGGGACGCAAGGCGCGCATGCCGGATTCATTCCGGCGGCGGCGGGAATTGTTCGGCAGTACCGGCCGCGTCCCGGCGTACGACGAAGAGACGTTCGATCGCAGCGACTGGGCCGTGGCCTGGCTCGCCGCCGGACTCCGGCCCGAAGCGCACGATCCGCTGCTCGATCGCATGCCGGCGGCCGAACTCGACAGTCACTTTGCACGCCTGCAAAGCGCCATCGCGCAGGCGGTCGGCGCGCTGCCGTTGCACGACGAGTTCATCGAGCGCCTGCGGCTGCCGCAGCGTGCGCCCGGGGCCGGCTGACGCGCTCAGCCGGCGGCGGCGCCGCGCAGCCCGGCAAGACGCTGCCATGCCGGTTCGAACTGCGGGCGGAGTGCCTCTATTTCCGCTTCGTGGTCGCGCCACTTGTCCGGGCGCGGCGGCGTCAGGCTGGTGCGCGACAGTGGCAACGGCCGCTCCGGCCGTATCGTCATCCCGATGTCGGCAAAGGCGCAAATTCGCTGCACCGCCCCGGTCGGGTCATCGATGAGTTCGTTGTAGCCCAGTGCGACATAACGATCGTCGGGCAACCCGGCGAGCGCGTCGATAATCGCGTCGTTGGCGGCGCGCCACTGAAAGGCCGCGATCTCCGCCAGCGAGCGGCCGATCATGTCGCGCCAGCCGGGTGGCAGCAGGAAGCACCAGGCCTCGCGATCCCAACCGGGAAGGTCGCGGAACGTCACGAATCGACCCGTCCGCAGGCCCGCCCGCCACGCTTCGAGGATGCTCGCGATGTTCCCGCGCGGATCGCGGTACAGGACGACGTAGCGCGAGTCCGGAAACGTCTCCAGGAGGAAGGGGATATTGAGCGCATTGCGCGGCGTCTTCTCGAACAGCGTGACGGTCGACGGTCTTTCGAAGGGCGGCCTGGCCATGAACGGCACCTGGCGGTGGTCGCGCATGAGGGCCACGTAGCAGGCGGGCAGCAATTCGCGCGTCGTCGCATCGGCATGGCGAGGGCCCAGCGACCCGGAGTCCAGCGCCTCGTTTTCGGCCCGCAGGTGCGGAAACGCACGATAGATCCCGTGACTCTCGCCACCGATCGTCCAGACCCCTTCGTTGTTCGACAGCAGCTCGAACAGCAGGTTGCTGCCGGCTCGCGGCGCGGAAACAATGAATATCGGTGAGGCCAGCAATTCGGCCGTTTGCGGCGGCGGGTACTCGCGCAGCACGGCGTGTGCGGCACTGAGCAATTGCTGCGGCCCGCTCACCCGCCGGCGTCCTGTTCTTCGGGGTGACAGGTGCACGGTACCTGCAGGCGATCCGTTGCCAGGCAGGCCTGCGGCGAACACAACGTGCCCGGGTGCAGTCGCCGGCCGCAGCAGCACATCTCGCCGGGCAGCACGAAATCGAGGATGAAATGCACGCGATCCTCGGCGCTTTCGTTCCTGACCGAATGCATGCGCCGGTTGTTGATCTCGTGAATCTCGCCGGCGGCGAGTGCGCGCGTCTCCGAGCCGACCGTGAACAGGACCTGGTCGTTCGTTATCACCGGCAGGTGCACGCGATGCGAATGGACCAGCGAGAAATTGTTGTCCCGGTGCGGGTCTATCGTACCACCAGCCCGCAGCCGAACCAGCGTCGCGCGAATGAAGTAGCCCAGCCCGTACTGTTGCGTCAGTCGCTGTCCTTCGTCGGTCGCTTCGTAGTGCCCGGCCACGGTGGCGAGCACCGGCTGCAGGGCATCCTGGAAGATTTCCAGCGCCGGCAGGCGCGTGGGGTGGCTGTGGCGAAAATCCGGGTTGAACACGAGGCCGATCGTTTGCGTGTCGCGGTGGACCTCGTAACGTTTTTGCCGCATCTCGAAGGCGGACCACTGCTCCTCCGTCAGCGTGTCGACGCGACGCCTGAGCTCGCGGGTATCGACGCTACCCAGGTATTTGAAGTTTCCGGCAAAGTTCATGAGAAATTATTGCCTGACACAGAGCCTGTGGATAATACGCACTGCAGCAAGTGGTGGCATGCTGGCCGCAAGGCCCGCAGTAGTCTAGGCTGTACAGCATAACGCAATACAAATGCGGCGTGGTGCGCCGATTGGAAGAAGCAAGGGGGCTCGCCTTGATCAGACCTCTACGTTTTTTCGGCCTGGGGTTGCTTGGAATCGGTCTCGCATCCTGCGGTAGCGGATCGGGCAATTCCACGTTTTCGATACCCTCCGGTACCCCAGAGACTGGCGTGAGTGCACAAACTTGCGCCACGCCGTTAGACATCTCCTGGTGCCAGTTCGTGCAGACCTCTGAAAGCCTCGGTCTTTGCTATGCCGTCGATCAAATCGAGCCAGGCACGGAAATGCAGGTGATGGGTGGCGGGCTGGCGATGAGTGACATCAATCACGACGGTTACCTGGATCTTTACGTTACGCACGGCAGACAGGAGAAGGGCAGGCTGTTCTTATACGATGGCGTTACGTTCCAGGCAGCAGACGGAAATGCCGGCATTGACCGCGTTTTATCGACACCGCCGGTTATTTCATCGACCTGGACAGTGACGGGTGGGAGGATTTCGTCTCCGTACAGTATGGAATCAATGCCATCGAGATCTTTTTCAATAACCAGGGTGAGTTTTTTGAAGACACCGGTCGGACGAATATTTATGTGGAAAAGCCCACCTTCTCCGTTGCCGCGACTGACTTTGACCTCGATGGTGATGTAGATCTCTTTATGGCTCACTGGGGAGCCGCCTGGCAGGAAGATGAACCGCTCACCGGGTATCTGTGGGAGAACGATGGCACCGGTCATTTTACCGATCGAAGCAATATAGTGGATATCGTGCCCAGCTTTCGCCCACCGCCATTCGACGACGTACTGGCCGAACACTCCTTTACACCGATTTTTGCAGACGTAAACGGCGACCCATATCCTGATTTGCTGTTGGCCTCGGATTTCGAAGCATCTCAAGTCTTGCTGAACGACAATGGCATGGCGTTCCGTGGACTGAACGACCTGAAGGCGATATCGGATGAACGGCATGGTGCGGCCGGCGGCGCACTTACGACCGGGACGGTGATTTCGACTGGTTCGTTTCAAGCATCTTCTATTCGGAAAAAGAGAAGGAGTATGCGGGTGGCGTAACCGGCAACCGTTTGTATGAGAACGATGGGGCGGGAGGTTTTTTGGACGTCACTGATGCGGCGGGCGTTCGTGACGGTTCCTGGGGCTGGGTAGCCGCTTCTGCGGGATTTCGACAACGACGGCGACGTCGACATCTTTCATACAAACGGCATGCGCGCACTCAATTCAGACGAGAATAATACGTCTGACCCGCTCTTCGACTTTTTCTCCGATCGCTCGCGCCTGTTCATGTCTGAAGGAGATGGAACGTTCGTCGAGACGGGAGAATCCCTGGGCCTGGACCACGAGGAACAGGGGCGCGGCGTAATTTGCACCGACTGATGACGATGACGGTCGGGTAGACATACTGATTGCAAATAATGGCGATTCGCCAACGGTGTACCGTAACCAGTTGGAAGACACTGGTCATTATCTTCGTAGTGTTACCGGGAGGCCAGCCCGAAAACAAGCGAGCAATAGGCGCGATCGTGATTGTGGCGTCTGCTTCGGGTACACAGCGGCAGCAGGTTATCCTCGGGTCAAACTATCTTTCCCAGCCGCCGACAATGCTCCATTTCGGGCTCGCGAGTGACAACACGGCTGACGGTGAACGGTCTAGACCTGCGGGCTGGCGGGCGCAACCAGCGTCATCTTCACCGGAAGAATTCCGGAGATCAGAAACTTACGATTGCGCGGAACACGTCCCCCTGAACCCGCGTCTTATGGAGATGTCAGACCCGGTGTATTGACCGGATTTCAGGGGCTCGGCGGTCGGGCCGAGGCGGAGGGGAAAATGAAAAATGCATTCATAGCGAGGACTGGCGCGATAGTGGCTGTCACGATTGGGCTGAGTGCTTGTGGAACACTTTACGAGCTGGAGGTGTCCGCGCAAAAGGCGACAGATGCTTTGCCCGGTGAGACATATGTCATCCTTTCGGGGGACCCGGACCTGGCTTTGGGGTCGGCGGAGTTCAACGAGTATGCGTCGCAGCTGGAGAAAGCTCTCGACGCACGAGGCTATGTGCGAGTTCCGGGAGACTCGCTTGCAGACGCGGCGATAGCCGTTTATGTATCCGCGGATATTGGCGCTCCCAAAAAGACCTATCACACTGTCAGTCGAGGTGTGTATGAGGCTCCTTACCTGGAGAGCACGCAGGCCGCAGCAAGGAGTACCAGCAATCAGGGTGACGATCAGTCCGGAGGAGCCACGAGTAAGCCGACCGTGCTGGACCGTCCGCCACAGGAAGAGCTTGTCGGTTACAAGAAGAATTCATTCGCGACGACCGTGTAGGCAAAACACTCAGCATCATTGCCGTTGACCTGGAGAGATACCTTGCCGATATCCAGCAGCAAGGCAAGTCGAATGCCGTGCCGCGTGAGGTCTGGAGCGTCGATATCGAGACTACGGGCAGCCCCGACAGTCTCCGCGAGTCAATGCCTGTAATGATTGCCGCCGGACGTCCCTACATGGGAGAGCGGACCATTGAGAAAGTACGCGTCTCGATGAGCGAAAGTGATCAGCGTGTAAGAGAGATTAAACAGTAGCAGTTTCAGCTGCCGCGATATCTTCCTGCAATGCTGCGGATATTCAGTGCCATAACGCAAAAAAGCCGGCCCCCTTACGGGGACCGGCTTGCCTGATTCGTTCAGTTTTCCTGAATGATCAGAAGCGTATCGCAGCACCGAAGCGCAGGTAGCGCGGGCGCTGGTAGCTGGTTGGCAGCAAGTATTGCGACGGATTGTCTTCGGCAAACTCGTACACTTCGCGAACGCTTTCACCGTTTAATACGTTGAATATTTCTGCACGAAGTTCAATCGTGGCGCGATCCTGCCACCGGAACGAGTAGATAGCCGCGAGATCGAGTCTTGTGATCCAGTCCGTCCGTCCGGCAGTACCGCGGGGCACGAAGTTGTAGTTGCCGTCCTCATCCTGCAGGTAGAACGTGTCGCCGTATGCCGGCGTTCCGTTCGGGTGGCCGTTACCGAACGCATTGATCGGGCGGCCGGACTGCATGAACAGGTTAGCGCCCAGGGTCAGACGGTCCGATGCCTGGAACGACGTCCAGAACTTCAGCTTGTGCCGGCGATCGTTCGGCAGGAAGCCGAATGCACCGTCCATGAGCTGCGGAATATCAAAGTCCTGCGTGATACCCGCGTCGTCCTGACCAATATCGGACTTCACGTAACCCTCGGTGTTGCCCTCGTTCTTCGACCACGTGTAGGAACCGGCCATGGTCCAGTCGCCGATAGGCTGTCCACGGTGAACTCGATAGCTTCATATGTGCGCTTTGCCTCAGGGAAGCCCAGGGCATCAGCCGGAATCGTCGTCTCGACGAGTTCCGTGCCGCTGCTGGGGTCACCAGAAACGATGTACTGTTCGCAAAACGTCGTCAGATCGGTGCCCGGATTGGTCAACACATAGTGGCAATCGTTGCCCGAACCGATCGGACCATCCCATCCAAGTTCCTCGAGACCAAAGTCGACAAGGATGTCGTCGATTGTAGACGACAGCTCGCGGTAGACGTAGCGAACACCGGCAGTCCAGTTTTCACCGAGGTCTCGCTCATACGCAAGAATCCACTCGTCCTGATACATGGGATCGAGCGTGCTGTCGATGATCGCACTCGTATCCGGCACAGTGCCATCGGAAACGAGGTTTCTCGATCCGATTTCCTGCGTTGTCGGAACGCCCTCCGAGTCGATGGAAGTCGGTGCTTGCGTTTCCGAATCACGCATGCCGTCGTATATGTAATATTCCTGGTAATCGAGCTCAGCGCCGGACAAGCGAACATTGGTATTGGCCACAATCGGCAGGTGGTAGCGAACCCAGTTCAGGGTAACCTGCTGATCGCCGGACCCGCCGGGAGCCCAGGAAAATGCCACCCGCGGAGCCCACTGATCGTCGATCTTGATAAATGGCGCACCTTCCGCATTGTTGTTCTCGAAGGTCTCGTTGCGCAAACCGAGGCTCAACGTGAACTCGTCATTGATATTCCAGGTATCTTCGATGTACCAGGCCTGCGAGATCGTCTCGAAAGTGCCACCGTTCTGGATGTATCTAAGGCGCACGGTATCGACATCTGAGCCGTCACCGTTAGCGTCAGGAACGATACCCCCGTTCGAGAGCTCGGTTCCGACCGACCAGGTCTCGTACCGGTAGTAGATGCCACCGAGCTGGCTCGGATTAAACGAGAAGCCCGGGTACACCGTGGCGTCGATAGAGCTGTTGTCTTCCCGGTCAAAGCCAGCGCGGATCGTGTGGTTGCCGACGTAATACTCGACGTCGAACCGATAGGCCTCACGCTTGTCTCCACCGGTCTGAACCGTCGATGTAATCCAGCAGCCCGGCAGTACGTTGGTCGATCCGGCGCTGAGGTCTACGATGAGAGGGCAGTTAATGTCGTTCGTGGACTGGTCCGTGAGACTGTATTCGTTTTCGCCGTACACTGGCTGAGACGACGAGGTTATCGGTGAAGTTGCCGTCGTAGCGAATAATGCTGTTGTCGCCACCACGGAACTCCGTGGCTTGGCCGACTTGATCGCCCCGAGCCGTCGAACCAATGTCATAGTCATATTGCTCAGTAATGATTTCGCGCTCATCCGTGAACATCGTGTAGCTGAGAGTATGTTCATCGGTAATGTTCCAGGTCAGGTTACCGCCCCAGAAGTCGTCTTCCACTTGCTGTACATTCTGTCTGCCGACACTGCCGAGAGAATTGAACTCCGCTTCGGTATCGCGCGGTTCGTAAAGTGCATAGAAAAACAACCGGTCCTTCCAGATCGGGCCACTGACATACACATCTGTCGTAAAACTGCTTTGACGATTTTCGCCATTGAAGTCATAAAAAGAACCATCCGGGCGGATAGCATTGGGACTTTCGCCCTGGAAGAGTTCAGGTTCGTAGTACGTGACGACGCCATATTCGAACTCATTGGAACCACGTTTTGTAATGGCGTTAATAACACCACCCGTGGAGCGGCCGAACTCCGCGCCGTAACCGCCGGTCTTGACCTGGAACTGGTCGTAAAACTCGAAGGGAACCGAGCTGCCACCCAGGCCATTGCGGAAATTCGTTACATTGAGGCCGTCGATGTAATAGACATTTTCTGCGACGGATGCACCGCCAAATGAAACGAGCGTTTTGTCATCGCCGAACGCGACGTCACCTGGAATGGTACCGGGAGCCAGCAGCGCAACAGATTCGACATTGCGAGGGATCGGAAGATTCGCGATCTCAATCGAGATATTGAGCCCTGTCTCGCCGGTAGCGGATTGCATGAATTCACCCGGCGTTCCGTAGGTAACGATCTCTTCGATAGCCGGGTCGGTGAGCGGAATGGTCAAGCTCGCGCTGGTGCCGAGGTTGACCATGACAGTCTCGATCGTCACCGTAGCGTAGCCTTCCGCCGACGTTTCCAGTTCATAGGCCCCCGGCGGCAATTGCAGCTTGAAATTGCCGTCGGCATTCGTCGTAACGGTTCTGGTCTGTCCCGTTCGCGGGCTGGACAAGGTCACTGTTGCCCCCGCAATGGGATTGCCATTGCTGTCGACTGTACGGCCGTCGACGATGCCTGTCGCGCCTTGCGCGAAGACAGTGCCGATGGAACCTAGAGTCAGCAGCAAGGCGGAGACCACTGAAACGAAAAGTTTCTTACACATTATGAATCCCCTATGCAGTGTAAATAGCATCTTTTCATGACCAGCCGCCGTCGACCGCTGCCCCTCTGACGAAACTGGCTGTTGCGCTGGGAACACCTGAAGCGGTGGTGGTCAATTTATGTCACAAAGGCTCGGACATTTTCGCCGGTCGCCTCCATAGTGCTGGAAGGGTAGCAAAATACGCCCGCGCCGCAACGAATGTGGTTAAATGCCAACAACAGCCCAATGGAACACGCCGGCTGGCTGGCGCCGCCTCAGTCGTTATTGATCTTTGTAAATATCTGAAATGAATATTGTTATTGAAGGGATAGCACGTCGAGCGACGTTCCAGGAAGGGTGTCGCAGAACGTAAAATCAGCGGCTTGGGGCGGACAAGTGGCCTTGAGAATGCGCAAAAATCGGCGCAGCCAAACTGTTCTCCTGGACAATTGTTGCGGGAAGACTACACCGTCGGGATCGGGAGTTTGCGGTCAATCCCGGGACGTTGTGGGGTCGGGGAGCGTGTACTCGAACCGGTATAGCTGGTTTGGCGTCGGGACAATGAATCCACCTTGCATGCGTGGACGATAGACGAACCTGGCAAGGTTTTCTTTGACACTGGCTTCGATACGGGCATTGCGTTCCGGTTCTATTTCGACCAAGCCGATATCCGCGACCCGGCCGCGTCGGGTTACAGTGAACGTCGTCGTGATATGCCCTTTAGGGCCGTCTACTGGATCTATCCGATGATTCGCTGTCAATCATATTGTCAAGTTGCGGCTGCAAAAGCGGTACTGCCGACTCCATATCCGTTCGGCGCCGGTCATGCCGTGCCGGGTCTGCCGTCAGCAATTGCCAGGAATCCCGATATGCAGTGCGTGCGTCGGCGAAATTGTCAGTCATGATATAGAAATCGCCCAGCGCCAGCTGTGCCCGGTATTGTTGCTGCCAGTTGGAGTTTGACTGACCCGCGATTTCCACGGCCTGCTCGTGAAATGACCGCGCCATGTCAAGTAGTTCTTTACTCGGCAAGTCGTCCGGTTCGGAGGCGCCAAAATACAGTTCAAAATATTCGTGCGAATAACTCTGGGCGATTCTCACGTGGGGCTCTACCATACTGCTGACCGGGAATCGTGCGCTTTCCTTTGCGAATGTGATAGCCGAATAGTAAGTCGATCGTTCGTCCTCGTACCGAAACAGATTGCGATAAATGGTGCCGAGCCTGACGGCAGTTTGAACGATATCCAGATCCGCATCAGCTCGATTACGTGAGAAAAGGTATCCAATTCGATCGGCGATTAATCCGGCCTGACTGACGTCGCCAAGTCTCAGAAATGCAGTCGCAAGAGCGTGTAGTGTGTCAATTTGGTTGGCGTCATGGGGGCCGTCGTTCACCTGGCGAACGTGCACTGCGCGTTCAAGTGGCAAGACCGCCAGGTCGGGTCGATTCTGATCAAGCATTGCGTGTCCGAGGCCGAACAGCGGCCTCTCCAGCGCAATGTTGAGCATGTCCGCCTGCGACTCGACAATGTCAATTGCGGCTTCGTAGTTGGCCTGCGCCGCTTGCGGATCGGCATTCAGACGCTGCGCGTCCGCCAGGTCGATGTAAAGGGCGGCCGTTTCGAGCTGGTGTCGCCTGCCGGCATCGAGGGCGCCCGCGAGCCGGGCCTTGGCTATCACCACGGCCTCATCGAAATTCTGTTGTGCCAGGGCATCGGCAAAATCGCTGCGCGGCGATTCAGCGTCCTGGGTCGGGCGATTCGGAATGCCTGCCGCTGTCGCTATCGTAGCCAGAAACAGTACGATAAATAGGGGAATTCGAATCGTCATTTAACCAGTATCGACGATTGTTGCAGCGAGCGTTCCATATATCTTTGGATTTAATTTCTTGCTCGAGTTTCCGTTCGCGGATTCATTGTCGGACGTGCAACGCGCTTGGCTCTGACGCTCAAAAAAGGTTGATCAGGCCGAATCGCGTGTCACGATGCCGTCGATCGCGTGGTACGCGGACAGGATCGCGCCTTCCTGCCAGCCCTGCAGGATGCTCAGGTGCTCGCCGGCCAGGAACAGGCTGTCATCGGCATCGAGCAGCACGCCGGGCGTCGACGTGCCCCAGGCGCCCAGCTGGAACGGCACCTTGCTCCACGCCACGCTGATGCCGCGCGTCGCCTCGCCCGTCAGCGCCGGATGCAGGCTGGCGGCCTGCGCCATTGTCGTGTCGATGCGCTGCTGCGGCGTACGGGCGGCGAACCGGGTGCCGGCCGCGCCGCCGAAGATATAACTGCCAACGACGATGCCGTTCGCGGCGCCGAAATTGCTGTTCGGATACCACATCTGCGTCATGTCCTGCGTGGTCCACGAGATACCGCCGTAAATATTGTGGTCCTGTTCCCAGAAGCGTCGCGACTGAAACGCCAGCTTGGCGGCGGGCGTGTAGACAAAGTTGGCGATCGCCGAGGCATGGGACGCCGAAAAATCCGTGGCGATGTTGCGCAGTACCGTCGCCGGTATCGTGCACACGCAATAGTCGGCATCCAGTGACTGCGCCGCGCCGCCGCGAACGCTGTAGACGACCCGGGCACCGCCGGCCGTCTTGCGAATTTCGCTGACGACGGCTTCGTAGGTGATATCCGCCAGCACCTGGCTCTCGAACGCGGCCGCGATGCGATCCATACCGCCGACCGGCTGCAGCATCGTGGCCTGCTGCTCGAAATCTTCCGCGAAACTGACGCGCTGCTGCCAGAACGCCTCGCGAACCAGGTCGGCGAGCGGTAATGGCGCCAGCAGCTGGCCGCGATTGCGGCTGCCCGTGTTTTCCTGCCCGGGAAAGCCCGCCCGGCTGCTGCCGGCGTAGGCGTCGCCGCCGCCGAGATCGCCGAACTGGCGCAGCATGGCGAGCACGTTGGCCCGGTCGGCGGCCGTCAATTCCTGGTCGAGGGCATTGCCGTTGATCGCGGTTGCGAGCAGTTCCGCGATGTAGCCGCGCGTGTCGGTACGCACGCGCCGCGCAACCTGCGGTACGCCGCCGAAGCCGGACGGCGAGTGCAGCAGCGCGGCCCGGTTGTCGTTGATGAAGGGCTCCAGCGCGACGCCGAACTCGCGACAGTAGCCGAGCAGGAATTCGTGGTGATGCGGAATGCGCGCCGGGCCGGGATTGAAATAAAGCGTGTCGTCGGGATCGAACTGGCACACCTGGGTGGCGTCCGTTTCCGCGACGATGTCCGCCGAACGTATCGTGCGGTTGCGCCCGCCGGCACGCGGTGTCGCCTCCAGCAACGTGCAGTCGTAGCCCAGCCGGGTCATCTCGAGCGCCGTCGTCATGCCGGCGATGCCGGCACCGAGAATCACGACCGACCTGCCGGTGCCGACACCGGCCGGCCAGTCGCCCGGCCGCGGGGACACGATGCCGGACGGGCCCGGCGGCGGTGGCGGGTTCGGGGCATTGCCGCCGTTACCGGAGGCCGACGAGGAGCCGCAGCCGGCGACCGTCGTGCCGACGCCGATCGCCGTCATGACCCTGAGCATTGCCGTACCCCCGACCGAGCGGCCAATGGCCGCCAGGAAGTCACGGCGTTTCATGCGTTCATCGCGCGGGACCATGAGATTCATTGTGTGGCGCGCTACCGGGCGGCGCAACGAACGTTTGGACCTGTGCGCGGGACATTCGCTCCCGCAAATCGCCCGTCGGCGCGCCATCCTGACGCAATCGGAGGTGATCGCGGCTGGAAGCCGCTCCCACGATGGTGGGTATAGGGAATTCCCCAACCGTAGGAGCGCCATCCTGGCGCGATCGGAGGTGATCGCGGCTGGAAGCTGCTCCTACGATGGTCGGGTATCGGATTCCCAACTAGGAGCCCATCCTGGCGCGATCGAGGTGATCGCGGTGGAAGCTGTTCCTACGATGGTCGGGTATCGAATCCTCGCCCGAGCAGCGCCATCCGGCCGATCGTGACCTTCGAACAGTGCGGTTTGCCCCCGCAATGCGCTCAATCCGCGGGGTAGCGCTCCAGCACGGGTCCCAGGGCCTTGCGAAGCGGGTCGAGGTGCGCGGAGAAATGGCGCCACTGTTCGAGTCCCTCGCGGTAGACGGGACGCCGCACCTGCTCGGAGCTGGGCGTCCGCACCGCGCGCTCGGTCTCGAAGGAGCTGCCGGCGTTCCTCCTCGAATTCGAGTTCGCAAGCACCCAGCAGGCGCCGGATCTGTGCCTCCGTATCGGTGACCATGTCCTCAACGGCGAGGCCTACTTCCTTGAGTGGGAGAACTTCCAGTTCTCGTTCCTCATAGGCCTGCGATACGGCCGGCGGTTCTAGAGAGTCCGTCAGCGGGTCGTCGCGGCTGGAAGCCGCTCCCACGGTACCTGGCAGGTCCGTGGGAGCGCCATCCTGGCGCGACCTGAGGTTCGCTGCCGATGCCCGGCCGTTATTGCGCTTCGTCGAGCCGCCACGCGGCGGCGGCCGCCGCCGCGGCAACGATGGCGAGTATGAAGATAGCGCCGGCAGCGCCAAGCTGTGCAGCGGCGGCGGCAAATGCACCCCCGACCAGCAGCATGACACCGATGATCGTATTGCTGACCGCGACGTAGCTGGCGCGGTTGTCGGCTGTCGCGATATCGACGAGATGCGTCTTGCGCCCGAGGCGCACGCCGGCATGGGCCACGGACAGCAGGAAATACGCGACCGGGAACCAAAACAGGCCCAGCGTATCGACGGCGAACCAGGCAATGAGCGCGGTGGTCGCGCCGGTCAGGGCGGCGAGCATTGCCGCCATTGCCATCACCGTGCGGCTGGAACGATCGGACATGCGTCCCCATGTCGGCGCGCTGAGAAAGCTCGCCGCACCGGCCGCGATCATGAGCGTGCCGAGACCCGCGAGTGCTTCGCCGGATGCCTCGCTCATCAGGCTGACATAGAACGGCGAAACCAGCGCCGTGGACAACAGCAGGACGCGAACGATGACGAAATGCCGTAGCCTGTCGTCGTCACGGATCAGCGTGAGCTGCGCCAGGGCCTCCTGGATCGCATTGCCGCCGCCTGCGGTGGCGCCCGAATACTCGGCGACGAAACCGTAGACCAGTGCCGCGCCCAGCCAGAGCAGCGCGGCCGCCGCGAGCAGCAGCACGTAGAAGGACATGCCGCGCTCACCGATACCCGGCAGCAGCCCTGCCAGGCCGACCGCAACGATGACGGCGCCGGCGGCCGATGCGGCGTAGCCGTTGACGGCACCGCGCCGCGTCTTGGCAATGGTCTTGCCGAGGACGTCCTTCGAAGCGACCGAGCAGACGCCGCGGGCCAGGCTGAACACCACCAGCAGCGCCAGGATGAGCCAGCCGGCCGTAGCGCCGCCAAGCGTCGCGGCGACCAGCGCCATCGCGGCGACCGCGAGGCCCTGCACGATGCTGCCGCCGACCCAGAACCACTTGCGCACGCCGACCTGGCGCATGGCGCGCGCCACGAACAGCTGCGGAACCAGCGCGAGCGATTCGCGCACCGGTACCAGCAGGCCCAGCACGTGAACGCGGGCGCCCAGATGTAGGTCAGCAGCCAGGCGAGGACCAGCTTGGGGCTTGCCAGCCAGTCGCCGCATTTCGTGGCCGTCAGCGCGACGACATGCAGCAGGAAATTGCGCGGCTGCTCGCGGCAGGCCGAATCGGGAATGTCCCGGCAGACGCGCGCATCCTCGTCGCCGGTCAACAGGCCGTAGAGATCGCGCGCAGGACCGGGCGCCGGCTGGCTCGTACTCATGAACGTCATTGTAGCGCCTCGTGCGGCATCGATGGCGGAAAGCGCAACGGGTTGCAACGTGTAGCGGATCGATGTCTTGCAATGCCGGCGCGAATACGCATCATCGACGCTTGCGGCGGACGGGGAGAAATCATGAATTCAACAGTAATTAGCGCGCTGGCAGGGTTTACAGTTCTCATTGGCGTCATGGCATGTGAGCCTGGCGGTGAAGCTTTTGCCGAGGGGCGCTATGCGCTCGTCAACGTGCACCTGTTCGACGGTAGTCGCGCGTCGATTCGGGAACACGTAAACGTGCTCGTGGCGGACGGACGCATCGAACGAATAGACGAATCGAATGCAGCTGTTCCGGCCGGTTACGAGCGAATCGACGGCGCGGAAAATTACCTGATGCCCGGCCTGTTCGACGTGCACACGCATCTCGACAACCTGGCCGCGGCAGAGCGGGCACTCGCGTCCGGCGTCACGACCGTGCGCTCGGCCAGCGTCAGTGCGTTCCAGGATGTTGCCTTTCGTGAACTCGTGAAATCAGGTGCTGTTGCCGGTCCCGACATGTTGGCCGCCGGCATTTACATAACGCCCGATTTGGGCGACACGATACTGGCCGATCCCCGGCTCGCCTCGCTAAGCGGCGGCGTCACGACCGATGCCGAGCTGCGACAGCTCGTGAATATCAATGCGAGCCGCGGCGTCGACGTTATCAAGACCCGCGGCACACAGCGCGCCGGGCTGCCCGACACCGATCCGCGACGGCAGGTATACACGGAACACCAGCTCCGGGTGGTTGTCGAGGAGGCCGCGAAGCACGGCATTGCGGTGCTCGTCCATGCGCACGGCGACGAGGGCGCACGTGCCGCGGTGCTGGCCGGAGCACGCAGCATAGAACACGGCACCTACCTGTCCGAGGAGACTTTGCAATTCATGAAGGAGCGCGGCACGTGGTTCGTGCCGACCTGGGTGACGATGAACGAAATGAACGAGGAGCGCTACGATTACGTCCTGCGCCTCCGCGGCCACCACATGGTGCCGCACCTCGAGGAAGCGATCCGCATGGCGCACCGGCTCGGCGTTCGCATGGCGACGGGTGCCGATAATTATTACCAGGCCGATTCGATCAACCGCATTTCATTCGAGGTGGAAAGATTCGCTGAACTCGGCCTCAGCAACTTCGAAGCTCTGCAAACGGCAACGACCGGAGCGGCCGAACTACTTGGAATCGCGGACAGGACGGGGCGGATCGCACCGGGATACGAGGCGGACATGATACTCGTGCCTGGAAACCCGCTGGAGGACGTCAGTGTGCTGCACGATGTGTTGCTCGTGATGAGCAACGGTCGGCTGGTTGTACGGCGTATTCCGTTCGGCCTCGCAGCGGAATGAGGGACGCGGACCGCACAAAAAAACCGGAACGCGTGCGGGGGAGTTACACGCGCCCCGGCCTGGTTGCGCTGCGTGCGGCACCCTGCGGATGCCCCGAACGCAGCTCCTTGCCCGTTAGCAGCCTGTTAGCTGGATCGGTGCAAGGTATCGACCTCCGCCTTCAGAACCCAGTTGGGCTCAAGCTGTTTGGCCGGTTCCATGTACACCTGCTTCGCCTCGAATCGGAAGCAGTCGCCCGGCTTCACTTCTGAAGACTCGCCGTCATAACGAACTTCCAGTGGCACGAGGTGTTCGTTGTCGTCTACGCACACCCGGACCAACTTGTCGGTCTTGTAATCGGCAATTGTCTTGCCACTGGTCGCGTCGAAGAAAAAATACTCATCCGCTTCTGACGGATAGAAGATAAACTCCTCAGCGGCTGTCTGGGAAAGAGCAGGTGACGCCAGTGCAAAAGCGAACATCGCGAGTACGGCTGACATCAAGGTCTTACTGCTGTACATCATTCCTCCTTTCACGCTTTTCACATGTCACCTTTCGTGCTCCCGCGTATGCCGGCAATGCGCCGGCGCCGCGGACTTGACCGTGAAGGTACAAGTCGCATGCCAGGTTGAGGATCACTGCGGCGGAATGCCGCAATGGCGAGGGTTTCACGGGGACCGGCAGCGGGTTTCACGATCGACCGGCACCATCGGCCGGTCCTCAAAATTACAGCCTGTCTTGTAATTCTTGCAGAATCGCCGTGGCCGATTGAGTCAGCGAACTCCATGCCGCCTGGCCGGTCACAGGATGAACACGGGTTTCAGACCCTCGCGGCGCCTGCAAGCGCCGGGGAGCGTGCAGCGATGAGAACGCTAATCGTCCCCGGGATTGTCGCACTGGTATCGGCCTGTACGCCGTTGACGGAGCGGGAGCGTCAGGACCGCGAATACGAGCGCGGCGAATTCCGCGCACAGTATCTCGAGTTCAAGGCTGCCTGCGAGGCACAGGGCGGCACGGTCGTCATCCGCTCGCGGCGACGCATCGGGCCCGACCGCATCCCGAATCCCGGCGACTATTACCGGTGCGAGGCGCCCTGACTCACTGACCGGTTCTCGCTGGCGGCCGAGGCCGCAATACCTGGTCCGGAGTCCCGGTGATTATCGGCCGGTACCGGCTGCTCCGCGGCGCGCAGGTCAGCGAAATCATAGAGAGTCGTATCGAGCAGGTGGCTGCGCGTGACGCGCTGCATGGACTTGAATATGCTGACGACCCGGTTGGGTGACTCGCGCTCCCATTCGGCCAGCATCTTCTTGATCTGAACGCGTTGCAGCCCGGTTTGCGAACCGCACAGGTTGCACGGAATGATCGGGAAGTCGCGGTGCGCCGCGTACCTCGCAATGTCCTTCTCGCGGCAATACACGAGCGGGCGGATGACGACGTGCCGCCCGTCGTCGCTCAGCAGCTTGGGCGGCATGGTCTTCAGGCGCGAGCCGTGGAACATGTTCAGAAACAGCGTTTCCACGAGATCGTCCATGTGATGGCCCAGGGCGATCTTGCTGGCGCCGATGTCGCGCGCCGTCTCGTAGAGCGTGCCGCGCCGCAGGCGTGAACAAAGAGAGCACATCGTCCTGCCCTCCGGGATCCGCTCCCTGACGATGCTGTAGGTGTCCTTTTCGACGATCCGGTAGTCGACGCCGAGTGACTCGAGATAGTCCGGCAGCACGTGCTGCGGGAAGCCGGGCTGCTTCTGGTCGAGGTTGACGGCGACAATGTCGAAGCGCACCGGCGCGCTGATTTGCAAGCCGCGCAGCAGGTCGAGCATCGTGTAGGAATCCTTGCCGCCGGACAGGCAGACCATGACGAGATCGCCGTCGTCTATCATGCCGTAGTCGGCGATTGCCTCGCCGGCCTTGCGCCGCAGGCGTTTCTGCAGGCGATTCAGCTGTTCTGTCTTCATGAGAGAAATCGACCGGTGCGGGAAAGCCCGCAATCTAGAGAATTGTGCCTGCGATGTACACCGCGACAGTCCACGTGGCAGAGCCGTTTCAGTACACTGGGCGGCTCCAGTGACCGACCCGGAATCGCCTGACATGAGAGCATGCGCACTGATCCTCCTGACCCTGCTCCTGTTGCACACGTCCTTGTCGACGGCCGCCGAAGGCTTCGAGGCATTCGAATACCGCAACCTCGGGCCAACCCGGGGCGGCCGTGTAACGGCCGTTGCCGGCACCGTTGCGGCACCCGGCACGTTTTATCTCGGTGCGTCGGGCGGCGGCGTCTTCAAGACCACTGACTACGGGCAAAGCTGGGCGCCGGTCTCGGACGGCGCGTTTGCGACGCCGTCGATCGGCGACATTGCCGTTGCGCAGAACGACCCGAACATCGTCTACGTCGGCACCGGCTCCGACGGGTTGCGCAGCAATGTCATAGTTGGCAAGGGGGTCTACAAGTCAGTCGACGGTGCGGGGACCTGGGAGCACATCGGTCTCGGCAATACCGGCCACATCGGCGCGGTCGAGATCGATCCGACCGATCACAACGTCGTCTGGGTCGCGGCCATCGGCCAGGCGTTCGAGGCCAACGAGGAACGCGGGATCTACAAGACCGAAGACGGTGGCAGGAGCTGGGACAAGGTGCTGTACCACTCGGATACGGTCGGCTTTACCGATGTCGAGCTCCTGCCCGGCAATCCCGACATCGTGTTCGCCAGCGCCTGGAAGGCCGAGCGCAAGCCGTGGACCATCATCAGCGGCGGCACGGCGGACGAGGCGGGGATCTGGAAATCGGTGGACGGCGGCGACAGCTGGACGAAAATTACCGAGGGCCTGCCGACAGGACTGACCGGCAAGATCGACCTGGCTGTCACGCCGGCCGACTCCAGTGTCGTGTACGCGCTGGTCGAGGCGCCGGATGAGGCTGGCGGGTTGTACAAGTCCGTTGACCAGGGGCAGTCATTCGAGCACGTTTCCAGCGACCGCGGCATTCGTTCGCGGCCTTTTTATTACACGAATGTGGACGTCGACCCACAGAATGCGGACATCGTGTATGTCATGGCGACCCGTTACTTCAAGTCCGTTGACGGCGGCAGTAGCTGGGAACGCATGCAATCGCCACATGCCGACAACCACGACATGTGGATCGATCCGAACAACCCGGACCTGTTCATCCAGGCAAACGACGGCGGCGCCAATGTAACGTTCAACGGGGGCGAGACCTGGTCGACGCAGTTCAACCAGCCGACCGTCGAGTTCTACCAGGTCGAGGTCGACGACCAGTACCCGTACTGGCTGTACGGCGGTCAACAGGACAACGGCACGACCATTGCCGTCCCCAGCCAGTCTCCTGGGCCGGTGCAGCACAAGGTCAACTACATTCTGCACACGGGGGGTTGCGAGACCGGTCCGGCGGTGCCAAAGCCGGGTAATCACAACATCGTGTACGCGAACTGCAAGGGACGCTTCGGCGTGTACGACAAGCGCACGGGACAGGAGAAGGGCTATTACGTCGGTGCCGCCAACATGTACGGCCATAATCCGGAGGACTTGCGCTACCGTTTCCAGCGCGTTGCGCCGATTCACGTGTCGCCCCATGACCCGGACGTGGTTTATCACGCATCGCAGTACGTGCACCGGACGACCGACGACGGCGTCACGTGGGAGACCATCTCGCCCGACCTCACCGCGTTCGAGCCCGACAAGCAGGTAATCTCCGGCAGTCCCGTTACGCGCGACATCACCGGCGAGGAGTTCTACAGCACCATCTACTCGTTGCGCGAATCGCCGGTGCAGCCGGGCGTGATCTGGTCGGGCGCGAATGACGGACCGGTTCATGTCACGCGCGATGGCGGGGCAACCTGGACGAATGTCACGCCGTCGGGCTCTGCCGGAGGGCGGGCGCGTCGATGCGGTGGAGCCGTCGCCGCATGCTGCCGGCAAAGCCTATATTGCCGTGCATCGCTACCAGCTCGGCGACTGGAAGCCCTACATTTACCGGACCGGGAATTACGGCGAGCGCTGGACACTGCTGACCGACGGCGACAACGGCATCCCGGCGGATCATCCAACCCGTGTCGTGCGCGAGGACCCCGAGCGGCAGGGCCTGTTGTACGCCGGCACCGAGTTCGGCATGTTCGTGTCGCTGGACGACGGCGACACGTGGCACGCGTTCCAGCAGAACCTGCCGGCTACGCCGGTGACGGATATCAAGGTACAACGCGGAGACGTCGTGCTATCGACAATGGGGCGCGGCTTCTGGCTGCTCGATAATATTACGACGCTGCGGCAACGATCGTTCGACTCGCGCGGCGACCGCGTACTGCTGTTCGCACCGAAGGAGACGTACCGCTACCGTTCGTCCGGGGACGACGACACCGGGGTGCCCGAGTACCCGCGGCCAGCAGCCGTGATCGACTATTTCCTGCCGGCGGACGACGCCGGCGCAATACGCCTCGATATCGTTGCGCCGGACGGCAGCCTTGTCAATTCATACCAGGGCAAAGCGGACGGCGTCGAAGGCGACGGCGATGCGACGAGTGGCCGCGACATGGCTACGGAAGAGATTCGTCACGTCGTGGACGAGACCCTGACACGCGAGCCGGGCATGAACCGCTTCCGCTGGGACATGACACATCGCGGCGCCTGGCATGCCAAAGACGACGAGCGTTTTCGCGATGGCCCGGTCGCGGCGCCGGGCGACTACACCCTGCGGCTGACGGTTGGTGATACGACGGTCGAACAGCCCGTCACGTTGCGCACCGATCCGCGCGTGCTGGAGTACGGCACGACGCTCGCGGACATCCGGTCACAGGTGGACCTGTTGCTCGATATCCGCGACCTGCTTAACGACGCCCGCAAACTCGCGAATGACCTGGAGAACGAGAAGCAAACCCTCGAGGAAAAGCGTGACGAGGGCCCACTGAGCGAGGCAGAGACGTCGCGTCTTGTACTGGTCGAGAAAGCGCTGGATGCGTTACAGACCAAAGAGGGCATCTATCGCCAGCCGATGCTGATTGCACAGATCGACTACCTGTACGGCATGCTGGACGACGCGGACCAGGTGCCCGGCGGCGAAGCCCGGGAGCGCTTCGACGTGCTGCGCGGGCAATTGCGGCAAGTGTCGGCGGCCCTGGAAACAGGCGGCGGCTGATCCGTCACGCGCTCCCGGGACAACCACGGTGCGCAAAGGGTTTCGCCGACAATCGTGCGTGTCCCGGCAAGGGGATCGTGCGTGTCCCGGCAAGGTGGCCGACAATTGCGAGTGTCCCGAAAAAGCGGGTCAGGTGGGGAGGGGGATGAAGTCGTCGTCGCCGGGGATGGTGGGGAACCGGCCGGCGCGCCAGTCGGACCTGGCCTGTTCGATGCGTTCCTTGCGGCTGGCCACGAAGATTCCCTTGCCGGGCGGAAACACGGCCGGTCCGTCAACCCGGCCCTCGCCAGGTGCGGAGACGGCGTTCACGAAAGTCATTGAATAACGGTGGGTTTCAGGCGCAATGCGATCGTAAGATACTGATATAATTGCGAATCAGCGAACATGTATCCGTTGCCGGCGGCCTCGCCGCCATCTGGTAGCATTTGAGCCATGCGCAATCTGAATCTTGTCGACATCCTGCGCTACCACTTGTGGCGCCTGCCGCGTACCGCCATCTATGCCGGTGCACTCGTCGCTGTGCTCGCCGTGCTGCTGGCCGTGCGTTACCAGGTGACGCGACCGCCGGGCACCACGGACTTGCCGGACTTCGAACAACAGGACACCTCCGCCATGAAGGCCCGAGTTCTTCGAGTTCTGCGCGCCATCGCGAAACACCATAACGAGCGCATTGCGGAGGACCGCGAATGGCTCATGAGCATCGCCGAGGAAGCCGAACAGGATTCACTCGGCTGGTTCGAGCGCCGACGGCTGAATCGCCTGGCGAACCACTACCGCGTCGACCTCGAGGAGCTCGAGCAGGACGAAGCCATCGCTCTCCTGAAGCGCCGCGTCGACGTCGTGCCCGAGTCGCTGGTCCTGATACAGGCGGCGAAGGAATCCGGCTGGGGCCGATCGCGCTTTGCGCGCGAAGGAGTGCGCTGTTCGGTGGATGGTGTCGAAGAGGGTTGCGGCATCGTGCCGGGCTCGCGGCCCGAAGGCGCCGACCACGAGGTCGAGAGCTTCCCGACGGTGTACGACGCGGTCGGCAGCTATCTGCGCAACCTGAACACCAACCGAAGTTACATTGAGATGCGCAAGGCGCGCGAGGCGCTGCGCGAGAAAGAAGAACGGTTGACCGGCGTCGAGCTGGCCGAACACCTCGGCCGCTACTCGGAACGAGGCACGGCCTATGTCCGGGAAATCGTCAGCATGATCCGGCAAAACGACCTCGAGGCGGTCAGCCGGAATTCTTCATGAACGGTTTGGCTTCGGTGGTGGGCGGAGGCGCGCCCCGGGGAGGGCTTTTCAGGACGCTGCAAGCACGTCCGTGTGCGCTCCGGGCTCGACATCCGTCTCGCACGGCCCTGAAAAGCCCTCCCCCGGGCCACACCTCCGCCGTCACCGCCGTGCCGTTCATGAAGAATTCGAGCGAGGCGTAGAATCGCACCAGGACGTCGTCGCCGAAAAACCCCTGCCTCGCGTCGTGCCGTTACCGCTCGTCTGTTACCATCATGCGATGGCTCTGCGCGCAAGCCCGACTGAAAACACGTTGCCACCCCATGCGACGATGCGAGCCATCGAGCGGGTCGCCGGGTTTGCCTTTGTCGCGCTGCTGCTGATTGCACCCTTCGCGTCCACACCGGCAACGGCCGAAGACCATGCCACCATCCTGCTCTACCATCACGTCGCCGAGGACACGCCCGGCGAGCATCCAGCGTGACGCCCGAGCGGTTCGCGGCCCATCTCGACTACCTGCAGGAAACCACCACCGCGTCCTGCCGGTAGAGACGATCCTCGAATCCCTCGAGAACGGCGACCCGCTGCCCGAAAACAGTATCGCGATCACGTTCGACGACGCTTACCGGTCCGTCTACAACATAGCGCGGCCCATGCTCGATGCGAGGTCGATGCCGTATTCCGTGTTCGTGAGCACCGAGTTCATCGACCGGAGCTTCGGCAATTACATGACCTGGGAGCAGCTGCGGCGCATGACGGAAGGCGGCGGCACGATCGGCAATCACGGCGTAAAGCACCAGTCGGCGCTGGCGCGGGGGCGCGAGGAGTCGCGCGAGGACTGGCTGGAGCGTTTCCGGCTGGACGCCGTGCAGGCACAGGAGCGCATCAGCGCCGAAACCGGCACGCGGTCGACCGCGTACGCCCTGCCCTGACGGCGAGTACAACGAGGACGTAGAGGGCGCGCTCGCGAAGCTCGGCTGGTACGGGCTGGGACAGCAGTCGGGCGCGGCCGGCTACGACGATCCCCTGACCGCGGTGCCGCGTTTCCCTGTCGCCACCAACTATTCCGACATGGACGCTTTCGAACTGAGGGTCCGGGCCGAGCCGTTGCCGGTGGAGATCACCGCCGCGCCGGAGCGGCTGCTTGCGAGCGGCGATCCGCCGCCGCGCTTGACGTTTCGCCTGAAGGACGGCCCGTTTTCGCTTGCCGGCGTCAACTGTTTCAACAGCCGGGGCGACCGGCTGGCGATGAAGGAAGGCCGCGCCGGTACGGTCACGGTGCAGTCGCCGTCGCCCCTGTCGGCCGGACGCAGCAAGGACACGCGCAACCGCGCCGCACCGTGGGAAGCGGTGCCCGGCCGGTACAGCCATCTCTGGAATCGCTTCGAGCCGGTAATCCGGTCATGCCGTCGGCAATTGCGGCGACTACGAATGGCATCGTTGTGGCCGAGGCGGCCAACTGGCTGTCATTGTGCAGGCACCGGGAATCATGACTGGAAAATCGCCATTCAGGGCCGGCTTTGTTTATTTCCTGCTGGTTTTCGCCGTCGGCTTCGCGCTCGCGCCGATCCGCGAGCTGTGGGCGATTCCGCATTTCGGCGAGCGAATGGGCGAGCTGCTGGAAATGCCCTTCATGCTGCTGGCCATCGTGCTTGCCGCAGGCTTCGTCGTGCGCCGCTACCGCATTCCGGCAGAACTCGCGCCACGTATGACCATCGGCACGGTCGGTCTGCTGTGCCTGCTGGCCACGGAGCTCAGCATCGTCACCTGGGTGCGGGGCTTTACACTGGATGAGTACGTAACCGCTCGCGACCCGGTGTCCGGCGGCATATACCTCGGATTGCTGTTGCTGTTTGCGTTCATGCCGGCACTGATCCGGCGTCGTCGCGCCTGAAAAAGTAACGCCGGACCCGGCCCGAGAATCCTGCGAATCGGTGAGATGTTCGGGCTAGCTCCTACCCGCCGGATATCGCCCCGACTATCATGAATCGCCGCCGTCGTCGCTGCGCATGATGTCCCAGTGCTTCTGCATGAACAGCGTGTTCGGCCGGCTGGGGTGGATCGCGATCCGGTGCACGCAATGCCACGGCGGCCAATCAACTCCCCACGAATTTCGCGTAGACGCCCCGTGCCGCGCTTGCGTCCGCCGTTCCCTTGACGATTGCGCGGCCGTCATTGAAAAGCGTCAGCTCGTAAGACTTGCCGTTGTCGCTGACGTTTGCGCGCAGCATGAAATCGTTGACGATCACCTTGCCGTACGCGCGAAGCCGGCGCGCAATATCGTCCAGGCGCAGTGCCGTGCCGAGCTGCCGGTGCGTGAGCTGCACGGCATCGCGGCCGCACAGCGTCGTCGCGCTGGAGCCGGCCCTGCCGTCCAGGTACTCGTAACGGCGCTGTCCGCAGCACGGGCACTCACTGCGTTGCCGCGCGTTCGCGACTTTCAGCTGCACGATCGAGTTGGTCCACAGGTCGAGGTTCAGCATCGTCGGTGAGACGCGCTCGAAATTGCCGGTCAGCACCTTCAGCGCCTCGGCGACCTCGAAATTGGCGATGATGGACACGGCCGGCCCGATGACGCCGACCGTGTCGCAGGTCGGACTTTGCCCCGGCGGCGGGGCTTCCTCGAACAGGCAGCGCAGGCACGGCGTTGCCCGGCTGCCGCCGGCGAGCGTTTCCCACTCGGCGTTGCCGGTTTCGGTGTGCGGCAGTATCGCGAAGGCCATGCCGGTCGTGCCAACCGCCCCGCCGTACAGGTACGGCACGCCGTGCCTGACCGCGTAGTCATTGGCCAGGTAGCGAGTCTCGAAATTGTCGACGCCGTCGACGAGCACATCGACACCCTGGGCGAATCGCTCGATGTTGCGGTAATTCACATCGTCGACAATCGCCGTGACTTTCACCTGTGAATTGATCTTCGCGAGTTTGCGGCGTGCCGCTTCCGCCTTGGGCATCGCATCCGCCACGTCCTGTTCGTCGAACAGCACCTGCCGCTGCAGGTTGGTGAGTTCGACGAAATCACGATCGACGATGACGAGGTGGCCGACGCCGGCACGGGCCAGCATGTCGGCAATGACCGTGCCCAGGGCGCCGCAGCCCAGCACCAGGGCGGTGGAGCCGGCCAGCCGGCGCTGGCCGGCCTCCCCGAAGCCGGGCAGCAGCATCTGGCGGTGGTAGCGGTCGAGTTCGAGGGTCATCGGCAGGTCAAACGCGAGCAGTTCCCGCCTGCCGTGGGTCGATTGGCGGAGCGGGATGCACGCGGCGGCGGTTGCCGCCGCGCCGTGCCAGGGGGGTCGTTACTCGGCTGTGTCGGCCACGAAATCCTGCGTGGTCGTTTCGCCCGTGGCTATCGGGACGCCGATGCCATCGGCCGGCTCGAACGTTTCACCGTCGCAGGTGAATGCCGCTTCGTAGTCGCCGGCCAGCAGGAAGCCGATCGAGTAGTGGTACTCGGTCGCACCGCCCTCGGTCATCTGCTCGTTCACCATGGCGGTCCGCGACCGGGTCCTCCGGGTCGTCGGTGTCGTCGTTGATGGCATTCGGGGTGACGCCGTCGTCGAACAGGAACACGGACGGTTCACACGCTTCGGCCGTTGCCAGCGCGCTGTCCACCTGGCCGGTAAGAGCACCCACGTCCACGTTGTTCACCAGTCGCAGCGCCGGCTTGAGGATGACGTCCGGGGACAGGCCCGGCGGCGCGGTGATCGACTTCATCAGGTCGAACTCGACAGTGAAGTTCGCGGTGTCGTTAACCGGCACCGTGTAGCCGCTGACGAGTTTCAACCCGGTCTGCGAACCGCTGGGAACGAACAGGTTGTAGACGCCGCCGTCGTCCATGACGATGTATGAGCCTTCGCCGTCGCACAGGTCGCCGCCGGTGTCGCCGGCACCGCCATTGCTGCCCATCTCGGCATCGACGGCGAGTCGCAGCCACTCGTAGTCACCGGCCGACAGTTCCTGGCCGATCAGCAACGGCGCCGCGTTCATGCCCTGGAAGTCGAGCAGGTTTACCTTCTCGGCGGGATCCAGGTCGACCGTCACCGGCGGTTCGTCACCGGCTTCCTTGAACTCGATCGCGTCGAAGGTGATGCACACCTTCTGCGCGCTGTGCACGGGCCCGTCACTGACGCCCAGGGACAACTGGCCGGTCGCGTTATCGGGCACGGGCTCGTTCGCCATGTCGGTACCGGAACTGCACCCGGCAACCGCGGCCGCGAGGACCGCGCAGGCTGCAGCGGGAGACAATCTGTCGAGGTAATTCGATATCGTTTCCTTCCTTTGATTTCGAATGGACCGTTGAACAATCGCAGTCAAGTGGTACCGGCGTCTGGCCGGTGGCGTCACTCGGTCCTTCCGCGGCGCCTGCAGAGGAAACGTCACGGCACGCATCCGGTTCCCACTATTTGACATAATGTAATTCTGATCCGGAACATTCCGGGACACCCACTGCCCTGTGATAAAGATGCAACCTGACGCGGCATTTCGTCGTTAACACTCTTACTGGCCGTAGGAATCTCCCCACCCGATGCAGAAGGTCGTGGAACTTGGCAGCCGCCGGAGAGAATCCGGGCGGTTCGAGGCGCTGCTCGAGCCGCATTTCGCGGTGCTGTACAACGCGGCACGGCGGCTCGCCGCGTCGCCCGCCGATGCCGAAGACCTGGTGCAGGACGTGTGCATCAAGGCGTACCGCTACAGGGCGGATCTGCGCGTCATGGAGTATCCACGCGCGTGGTTGCTGCGGACGCTCTACAACCAGTTCGTGGACGACCAGCGCCGGCTGCAGCGTTCGCCGCAGGGCAGGGCACGCACGATGGACGGCGACGACGGCTTCGAACTCGCGGCGCCCGAGCGGTCGCAGCCCGACGAGGAGACAGAGCGCATGCTGAATATCGAGGCAATAGAACGCGCGATGAGCCGGCTGAGCCGCGAGCAGCGCTCGCTGTTGGCCATGCACGACATCGACGGCCTGAGCCTCGCGGAGATCCAGGCGGTCACGGACCTGCCGCTCGGCACGATCAAGTCGAAACTGCACCGGGCGCGCGTGCGCCTCGGTCGCATGCTGGTGCGGCTGGATTCCGTGGCCGCCGCCATGACCCGCACAGGGGGTTAGAGATGAAATGTGAAGACACCTACGACAGCCTCGTCGCCCGGCGTGACGGTACGCTCGATGAACACGAGGCACGGCGACTCGCGCAGCACCTCGAGACGTGCGAGGAATGCCACGCGGCGGAGCGTGCGGTCGAAGCCCTCCGGGAGGTGCGTTCGCGCCCGTCGATGACGCCACCGGCCGGTCTGCTGGCGCGCGTGGTGCGGCGCAGCAAGCTGGCGAAGGCGAGGCACCGGCTCGCTCGCGTTTCTGGCTCGGCGTTGGCTCGGGTGCGGCTATCGCGGCATCGCTCACGGTGGCCATCCTGAGCAGCGGCTTGCTCGACACCGCATCGCTGCCCGCGACCGAACCGGCCGGCTTCGAAGTGGCGCTGGGCGAGCCGCGCAACGTCAATATCGCCATCGAGATGCCGCACGATCTGCCGGACGCCGGGATTACCGTGGCGCTGACGGGCGGCATAGAACTGCAGGGTTACGCAGGCCGGCGGGAACTCAGCTGGACCACCGACCTCGAGGCCGGTGTCAACAAGCTGACGCTGCCGCTCGTTGCCGTCGACAGTCAGGGTGGGCGCCTGCTGGTACGGGTTGGTCACGGCGACAGGGAACGCCGATTCTCGATGGACGTAAACCTCGAGAGCTGACGGCATGCACCCGGACGGAACCAAAACCACGCTCTGTCGTTTACAGGGGACAGGGAAAGTACCATTGCACAGCGGGCGAGCCGGCGACCATTCGTACGGCCATGCCCGGGAGAGGGTGACGCCATGCCGATCCTGCAAAAATCTGTCATTGCCCTGCTCGTCCTGCCGGCGTTCCTGCTTGCCACGGCGGACGTGCGGGCGCAGGAAGACGAGGGCGACCTCGAGGCCACGATTCGGCTGATGGACGAAGCCGAGGCGGAATTGCCCGAGGCGGTGACACGCGAAATCGAGTTGCCGCCCGGCCTGGCCGAGGATGCCGCCGCGGTCGATGCCGCGGCACTGGGCCTGGAGCGCGCCAATGAAGCCCGCCAGCAGGGCGGCGAGGGGCGTGACCTGGGTCAGGGGATTGCCGACGAAGCGCGCGAAAACGCCGCTGCCGACGCCCGCGAAAATGCCGCCGACATGGCCGAGGCGGCGCGCGAAAACGCGGAAAACCGCTCCCGGGCCGAAGAGTTCCGGCCCGATGAGCCGCCGGGGCCGCCCGACGACCCCGGCCCGCCGGACGATGCCGGACCGCCGAACGGCCAGTGAGCCGCGGCGCTATGCCCGAGCCCGTCACCCGGACCGCGCGAGGTGGCTGAAGCGGCCGTGAACCGGCCGCGCCCTTTTGCCTACAATGGAGCGCTCATGCGCTTCGCAACAGGGCCCAGTCGATGACACCGAGTCCCCGCTCGTGGACAACGATATTACTTGTCCTGCTGGCGTCACCGCTCACGGCCGACGAGGTTTCGGACGCCTGGTCGGAAGGGCGATCGGCATTCGCCAGCGGTGACTACGCCGCGGCGCTTGACGCGTTCGAGAGAGCGAAATCCGGCAATCAGTCCGGCCCGGCGGTTTATTACAACATCGGTGTGTCGCAATACCGGCTGCAGGATTATGCTGCGGCTCGCCGGACGTTCACGCTACTCGATAAGCGATTTCCGGCCATGCGACCGCTGGCGCAGTACAACCTGGGTCTCGTGGCCCTGAAGCTTGGCCGGGCCGATGTCGCTCGGCGTCATTTCCGCAGCAGCTACCTGCTGGCCGGCGACGACCCGAAGCTGCGCGCGCTGGCATCCACCCAGCTGCGGCGCCTCGTCGACGACAGCGAGCCTGCCGCGGAATGGCTGCGCGCGTCTCGGCACGTGCCGGTTACGACGACAACGTGATCCTGCAGGACGAAACGGGACTGGCCGGCGACGTCTCCGCCGAAAGTCCGTTCCTCGAGGTATTCGGTACGTTGCGTGGCCCGTATCCAGGCTGGCGTGGTGTGCGACTGGACGGCAGCTTCTATATGCTGCGCTACCCGGAGGCCGGCGATTTCAACCAGGCCTCGGCCAACCTGGGCGCCTTGTACGAATGGTGGCGCGGCGACTGGAGCGCGGACGCGGGCATGCACCTGGCAACGACCACGCTGGGGGGTGACGGCTTCGATCGCAGCCTGCGCCTCAGCACCCGGATCACGCGCCGGCTGACTCCGGACAGCTCGGTTGCGTTGCGCTACCGTCATGACGACGTATCGGCGATCGAATCCATCTACGACGGTATCGAGGGTTCGCGTCACCGTGTCGACCTGCAGTTTCGCTGGTCTCGCGACGATCGCCGGGTGGGCGTCAACCTGACCCGCGAAACCAACGATCGCGCAGACCCGTCCGTGTCGCCCGACAAGCTGAAGCTCGAGGTGGACTATCGCTTCGTGCCGGAAACCGGCTGGGGTTACGGGGTGGGCATGGAATTGCGCAGCAGCGAGTATGCGGGCATCGATCCGTCGCGCGACGAGGACCTGGTGCAGTTCGATGCGAGGGTGACGCGGTACACCGAATCCGGGTGGCAACTGTTCGCCGAATTGCTGCGGGCTGACAACGACTCAAGCGATGCGGCGTTCAGCTACGAACGCAACCAGCTTGCAATCGGCGTCTACAGGCTTTTCTGAAAATCGTAGACCGGGCCATCCCGTGATGGTGTCCTCCAGCGTCAGTAACGTCTGGATAAAGCTGCCCGGCCGCACGCCGGCTCACCGTATCACCATTTGCCTGCCGGCCTTGTGCCCTCCGGCGATCGGCGCTACGGTCGTGAGCCTTCAAAACGTCCATCCCGGGGGAATCTGGCATGACTGCAACCCTGCGCCGCATCGGCGTCCTGGCATTCGTAACACTCGCAATCTTTTCGCTGCAGTCGCCGGCCAAAGCCGTCGAAGAAGGCCTCATCGAGGGTCTCGAATATCGCCTGATCGGCCCGTGGCGCGGCGGCCGCGTCACGGCGGTGACGGGCGTGCCCGGCGACGACCAGCTCTATTACATGGGCGCAACCGGGGGCGGCGTGTGGAAGACGACGAACGCCGGCATTACCTGGGAGAACATTTCGGATGGCCAGATTCCGGTCGGCACTATCGGTGCGGTCTCGGTGGCGCCGTCGGATCCGAACGTCATCTACGTCGGCACGGGCGAAGCCCCGATCCGGGGCGTCACGACGGCGCAGGGC
Organism: Woeseiaceae bacterium; assembly: GCA_034522415.1. Taxonomy (GTDB): domain Bacteria; phylum Pseudomonadota; class Gammaproteobacteria; order Steroidobacterales; family Woeseiaceae; genus Woeseia. The sequence continues at coordinate 63,451 of JAXHLH010000014.1, read as the reverse complement.
GAGGGGCTCTGGAAGTCCACGGATGCCGGCAAGACGTTTACGTTCATGGGCCTGCCCGAGGCGGGGCAAATCGCGAAGATCGAGATTCACCCGACCAACCCGGATGTTGCCTACGTTGCGGCGCAGGGCCAGATCTGGGCGCCGAACGAGGAGCGCGGCGTCTATCGCACGCGGGACGGCGGCGAGACCTGGGAACACGTGCTGAAAGTGAACCCGGACACGGGCGCGACCGATATCACGATGGACCCGACGAATCCGCGCATCCTCTATGCCGGCATGTGGCATCACGGCCGCAAGCCCTGGTTCATCAAGTCCGGTGGCGAGGGCGGCGGCATCTACAAGTCGACGGACTCGGGCGATTCCTGGGAGAAGCTCGGCGGCGGTTTGCCGGGCCTGATCGGCAAGGTCGGCATCGACGTGCCGAAGGCAATGCCGTCGCGTGTGTACGCGATCATCGAGGCGGAGCCGGGCAAGGGCGGCCTGTGGCGCAGCGACGACTACGGTGAGTCCTGGGAGCTGATCAACGGCCACCGCGTGCTGCATACGCGCGCGTGGTACTACACCCACCTGGCAGCGGACCCGTCGGACCCGAACACGGTGTGGGTGCTGAACGTCCCGCTGATGAAGTCGGTGGACGCCGGCAAGACCTGGGAGAAGATCGACACGCCGCACGGTGATCACCACGATCACTGGATCAACCCCGAGAACAGCCTGAACATGATCAACGGCAACGACGGGGGCGCAACCGTCACGTTCGACGGCGGCAAGACCTGGTCGAGTATCTACAACCAGCCGACCGCGCAGTTCTACCGGTTGATCACGGACAACCAGGACCCGTACCGTCTCTATGCGGGGCAGCAGGACAACTCGACCGTGTCGATTGCGAGCTATGCTCATGACGGCGGCATCGGCGAGGACGACTATCACGCGGTAGGCGGCGGCGAAAGCGCGCACATCGCGTTCGACCCGGACGATCCGACACTGGTCTACGCGACGACGATCAACGGCACGTTGACCGAGTACAACGCCGACAACAAGAAAACCCGCCCCATCATTCCGTATCCGGAAGTGGTCTACGGCAAGGACTCGAAAGACCTGAAGTACCGGACGAACTGGAACGCGCCGGTCATCACGAGCCCGCACGATCACGAGACGATCTACTACGGCACGCAAAAACTGCTGAAGAGCACTGACCGCGGCCTGAACTGGGAGGAGGTCAGCCCGGACCTGACGCGCAACAACCCGGCGCACATGGGCCGCAACGGCGGACCGCTGACGCCGGAGAACGTCGGTGCCGAGTTCTACCACACGATCTTCTACATCGTGGAGTCCGAAACCGAGGAAGGCACGATCTGGGTTGGCGCCGACGATGGCCTGCTGCACATCACCCGCGACGGCGGCGACAACTGGAGCGACATCTCCCCGCCGCATCGCGGCGAGGCAATGATCAATGCCATCGAGTTGTCCCCGCATGCGGAGGGCACGGCGTACGCGGCGGTGACCGGCTACAAGCTCAACGACTTCGACCCGCAGTATACAAGACCACCAATTACGGCCGCAGCTGGCGCCGCATCGAGAACAACATACCCGACGGCGCGTTCGTGCGCGTCGTGCGCGAGGACCCGCTCAAGCAGGGGCTGCTGTACGCCGGCACCGAAAAGGGCATGTTCGTCTCGTACAATGACGGCGGCGACTGGCAACCACTGGATCTCAACCTTCCCGCCGTGCCGATCACGGACCTGCGCGCCCGGGAGGATGGCCTGGCCGTTGCGACCCAGGGTCGCGCATTCTGGGTCCTGGACGACATCTGGGTGCTGCGGCAGGCGCGCGACGAGCTGGCCGACAAGGCGGTGCATCTTTATACGCCGCCGGCCTGGCACATGGGCAAGCCGGGCAGCCGGCCGGGCAAGTTTGAGGGCGGCAATCCGTCGGCTGACGTGCCGCTTTACTATTACATCCGCGATGAACTCGACGAGGATGCGGAACTGACGATCGAGATTCTGGACGCCGGCGGCAATGTCGTCCGCACGATGTCGAGCGAGGAGGGTGAACAGGAGCGCTGCGAACTCGGCAATGAAGATCCGCGCCGCCCCATCAGTCTCAAGTACCCGGCGACCGGGCAGGGCCTCAACGAGTGGAGCTGGGACATGAAGTCGGAGGATATCGGCTGCATCGACAATATCATGCTGCACGCCGGTTACGACGGACCGAGCGTGATGCCCGGTGAATACACCGCCCGGATCAGTGTGGGCGGCGCAACGGACACGGCGACGTTCACGGTCGCGAACGACCCGCGCTCGTTTGCAACGGACGCCGAGGTCGAGGAATGGGCCGATGCGATGCTGCGGGTGAAGGGCATGGTCACCGAAATCCTGCAGACGCTGGACCGGGCCCGCGATGCGCGCGGGCAGATCGAGGACTTGCTGGCCGATCACGACGACACGCAACTCGAGCAATGGGGCGAGGCCGCGATCAGCGCGATCGACGAGTGGGAAAAGCAGATCACGCAGCTCAAGCACGAAACCTACGAAGACGAGGATGCGTGGCCGTCGATGCTGGATGGCCAGCTGCGTTACGTGATGGACGTCATCGACGAGGCCGGCGCGCCGGTCACCGACGGCGCCCGCACGCGCCTCGCGGACCTGTCAGCCCGGTGGCGCGAGCGGCAAGGCGAATTGCGCGCGATTACCGACGACTACATCCGCCCGATCAACCAGTGGGCGAATGGCGCAGAGGTGCCGCACGTGGTATCGCCGATCGACTAGCGCCGATCAACTAGCGCGTCTGCGGCGGCGGATTCGCCCGCTCGGGTCGAATCCGCCTGCCTTCGCCGACGCTACCGGGCAATGGCCCGGACTCGCTGCGACGACAACCGGAATCCCGCTGCTGCCCGTGAGCGCGTGGCCGTCGCGGCATGCGGGGCTGGGCTTGCTCATCGCCGTTCGCGGGCCGATGCGCACCCGACACAGAGGGTCACGGCAGGGTTGGCATCGAGCCGGCCCACGGGTATGTCTTCGCCGCAGTCGATGCACTCGCCGAACTCGCCGCGTTGCAGGCGGGCCAGCGCGGCATCGATGCGCCTGAGTTCCTGCTCGGACCGCGCCTGCCCGGCCTGCGCCATCGCCTGCAGCTGCAACGCGTCCATGCGCGAAAGCCGGCCCGTGCGCGTCTGGTCCAGTTCGACGACTTCGCTGCTCTGGCGCCGGGATTCGGCCAGCGCCTCGATGGCCGCGCGCATCTCCTCCAGCCGCTGCCTGAATCGCTCCAGTTCGTCAGTCTTCATGGTGGTACCCCTGCCGCCAGTACGGGTCTGTGGGCTCAACCGCAGGTACAGGCGGTTTGTAGCTTGCCTTGTTCCCGTGAGTGTCCCGATTCTCTCTCGTCTGTACAAATTAACCCGATCCTCACAGTGTGATCAGGTTGCAGGACGTGCCTAACAGGCTTTCGATGAACGCAGTTTTCAGCAGCCTGCTAAAGAGCCGGGCGGTTCGGGCGTGCTATTGCCCGAATAGCCTGCTCGGCCGCGCCCCGCCGCTTTGCCGTATACTCTCACCAAAATTCCAAGGGGAGCCGCGTGTGGGTCAGTTGTTTGACGAACTCAAGCGCCGCAATGTTATCCGGGTAGCCATCGCCTACGCGGTGGCGGCGTGGGCGCTTCTGCAGATTGCCGACCTGGTCCTCGACAATATCGGCGCACCGGACTGGGTCATGAAGGCCTTCATGCTGGCGCTTGCGCTCGGATTCCCGCTGGTGCTGATTTTCTCGTGGGCCTTCGAGATGACACCCGATGGCCTGAAACGGGAAAAGGATGCGGACCGCGCGGCATCCGTCTCACATGTCACCGCCCGCAAGCTTGACCGCGTCACCATCGCCCTGCTGCTCGTCGTCCTCGTGATATTTGCAGGCGAGCGCTTGCTGACGGGCGATGAGACGCTTTCGAAAGTTGCCGAAGCCGATGCCACGGACAAGTCCATTGCCGTGCTCGCGTTTGAGGACCTGTCCCCCGCGGGCGACCAGGCCTACTTCGCGGAAGGCGTGTCCGAGGAGCTGCTGAACGTACTCGCGCAAATTCCCGACCTGAAGGTAGCTGGGCGTACGTCGTCGTTTGCATTCAAGGACCAGAACCGCGATCTGCGCGAGATCGGCGAGATTCTCGAGGTAGCCCACATCCTCGAAGGCTCGGTGCGAACTTCCGGCAACCGGGTGCGGGTGACGGCGCAGCTCGTCAAGGCCGACGACGGCTTTCACCTGTTCTCCAGGAATTACGATCGCGAACTGACCGATATTTTTGCCGTACAGGACGACATCGCTCGCGAGATCAGTGCGGCGTTGCGGTCCGCGATCCTCGGCGATGCGGCGATTGAAAAGGCGCGGCCCACCCAGGTCGCGGGCTATGAAAAATACCTGCGAGCCCGTCAGTGGATACACAGTCGCGACCGATCGCTCATGGAACAGGCCATGGTACTGCTCGACGAGGCACTGGCAATGGATCCCGATTATGCGCCTGCGCTCGCACAAAAGGCGCTCGTCACGCTGTTGCTGTCAAACGCTGGTGGCAGCTATGGCGACATTCCCCAGGAGCTGGCCCTGGAGATGAGCCGCCCGCTGCTCGACCGGGCACTGGAGCTCGATCCGGATTCCGCCGAGGCCCATGCGGTGATGGGGCTATGGCATTCCAACAGCGCCGCCCACAGCAGTCCCGAGGCAATCGCAAGCTTGCGGCGGGCGCTGGAGATCAACCCCAACATGGCGAACGCCAACAACTGGCTCGCGTCGGAGCTGGCGAGTGCCGACAGCTATGGGGAAAGTTTGCGGCTCTATGAATTCGTCGTCGAGCACGACCCCCTGTACCGCCCGGCATTCAACAATCTGACTTTCAGTTATATCCAGACTCGCAGCCTGGACAAGGCCGACGCCCTGATTCGTCGTGTCGAGCGGATCGACGGCGGTTCGCCCAACGTGTTGTTTGCCCGCGGCGCGCTGGAAATGAGCAATGGCAACCTGGCCGGTGCGATCGAGCACCTGGCGCGGGCCTACGAGTACAACGAAAGTGCCAGCGTCGTGCAGCTGTGGTACGGGACGGCGGCAGCGTTCATTGGCGACCTGGATCGAGCGATAGAGGTGTCCTACCAGACGGAAAAGCTGGTCTCGCTGGAACTTGCCGGGCGGTCCGGGGAAGCCGATGCCCTGTACGCCGACCTGAACCTAAGTGTGTATTCGGATGGCTTTTTGCGCAGTGTCGGAGACTGGATGCTTTTGCGGCAGCAGCCGGGCAATCTCATTGCCCTGCTGGAAGAGATTGCAGGGCCGGGCAGCGATTGGCTGACGTCCCAGCCGGTGCCGGAGAACCTGTGGGGCGCGGCACACTGGACGAATACGGCATTCGCACTGCAGAAGACCGGGCGCGACGAGGATGCCGGCCGAATGCCGGTCGAGGTCCGGCAACAACTCGACGCACAGGCGCGCAACGGGGCTAACAACCTGTTCTACTGGTACAACGAAGCCGAGTATGCGGCGTTGACCGGAAATCGCGACGCCATGCTGCAGCATCTGCAGACGGCAATGGATGCCGGCTATGTCTGCGTGTTCGGCTTCCAGTCGGCAACGTTCGAACGCTGGCGCGGCGATGCCGGTTTTACCGCGCTGGAAAATGAATCCATTCGCCGCGCAAACGCCGCGCGACGCCAGCTTGGGCTGCTGGCAATCTGACGGGCTCCGCAGCCCGATTCCGTTGATCCTGTGCGACAGCGCGCGCGTGAGCGCGCGATGGTCGGTCGCGGACACGTTGCCGCGATGGGGTACGCAATCGGATTCTCAACTCTGTCGGTCCTTCTGGTAAATTGGCGGGCACTACCGGCGTTCCGGTCCCAGCCAAAATCCAGCAGAGGAGAGCATCCCTTGCCTGCAATATCGATTCGATTGTTACTAATCTCAATTTTCGGCACATTGTTGTTCAGCGTGACGACGCCCGGTGTGGCCCAGGACGCGCCGATCATCAAGCCTGGCGCTCCTGGTGAGGCGTCCGCTGAGCTGAGCGCCGAGGAAGCCGTCGACATCGCGGTTACCGGCTATTCGCCGGACGACGTCAGATTCATGCAGGACATGATCCCGCACCATCACCAGGCCATAGAGATGGCTGCGCTGGTGGCGGATCGCACCAACAATCCGGCATTGCTGGAAGTGGCGGGGCGCATCGACGCTTCGCAGGACGACGAGATCGCGTTCATGCAGCGCTGGCTGGCCGAGCGCGGCGAGGACGTGCCGGAACCGACGGCGCACGACGCGATGCACACGAGTCACGAGATGGCGGGCATGGCATCGCCCGCCGAGATGGCCGAGCTGGCCGCCGCGGAGGGCACCGATTTCGACCGGCTGTTCCTGCGCCTGATGATTGCGCATCACGAGGGTGCCGTGACGATGGTCGAGGAGCTGCTGGAGCAACCGGGTTCGGCCTACGACCCGATTCTGTACGAGTTCACGACCGACGTGACCAACGACCAGGCCGCCGAGATCGAACGCATGAACGGGCTGCTCGTGGGCCTGTCCACGGATCCCCGCGCCGGGCTCGCGGCCGGCCTGCATGATGCCGGCCAGGCTATATCGAACATGGAGCTCGTTGCGACGCTGAAAAAACCGCCTGGCTTTTACGACCCGGCCAATCCCGCCGAGTTGCCGCCGGCAAAACCTGCGAAAGATGGCGAGGACGAGGAAGCGGACGAGGATAACGAGCGCTCGCCACTGCTGAGCTTTGCCAACACCGACATGGCCTTTGCCGGGGATGTGCTGGTGACCGGCAGCTATCACGGGTTCAACATCTACCGCATTCCGGAGAACGGCGTGCCACGGCTCGAAAGCTCCGTCGTCTGCCCCGGTGGCCAGGGTGATGTGTCCATCGTCGGCAACCTGCTGATCATGTCCGTCGAGCAGACAAGGGGCCGGCTGGACTGCGGCCTGGAGGGCATTACCGAGGACGTCAGTCCCGAACGATTCCGCGGCATACGTATCTTCAATATCAGCGACCTGAAACGACCGGTGCAGGTGGGCGCGGTACAGACGTGCCGTGGTTCGCACACCCATTCGGTCGTCGCCGGCCCGACGCCGGAAGGCAAGATCATCGTCTACAACTCCGGTACGTCGACCGTACGTGATGAGGAAGAGATGCCCGGCTGCATCGGTGAAATAGCGGGCGACCAGCGCACCGCGCTGTTCCGGATCGACGTGATCGAGATCCCGGTCGACGACCCGTCGCAGGCGCGCATTGTCGACAGCCCCGCCGTGTTCGCCGATCCGGAGGAAGGCGTGATGGCCGGCCTGTGGCGCGGCGGGGATCATGGCGACGACACGCAGGAGACCAGCGTCACGGACCATTGCCATGACATCACCGTCTTCCCGGAGCACAACATCGCCGCCGGTGCGTGCTCGGGCAACGGCATACTCTTCGAGATTTCCGATCCGCTGAACCCGGTGCGCATGGATGCGGTCGCCGACCAGGGATTCGCCTACTGGCATTCGGCGACCTTCAACAACGAAGGCACCAAGGTCCTGTTTACCGACGAGTGGGGCGGCGGCAGCCGGGCGCGCTGCCGCGCGTACGATCCGCTGGACTGGGGTGCGGATGCCATCTACGACATTGTCGACGGCAAGCTGGAATACCGCTCGCACTTCAAGCTTCCCGCGCCGCAGACGGATGAGGAGAACTGCGTCGCGCACAATGGCTCGATCGTGCCGGTGCCGGGCCGCGACATTTTCGTGCAGGCCTGGTACCAGGGCGGTATCTCGGTGATCGATTTCACCGACTCGGCCAATCCGGTCGAGATCGCGTATTTCGACCGCGGGCCCCTGAGTGACGAGCAGCTGGTATTCGGCGGGTACTGGTCGACCTACTGGTACAACGGCAAGATCTACGGCACCGAGACCGTGCGCGGCCTGGACGTGCTGGCGCTTACGCCGAGCGACTACCTGTCGCCCAACGAACTCGCCGCGGCGGCGATCGCCAACCAGGGCGCGCTGTTCAATCCGCAGCAGCAGTTCCGCGTGACCTGGCCGGCCGAGCCGGTCGTGGCTCGGGCGTACATGGACCAGCTTGAGCGGCGGGCAGCCCTGGCGGACGACGCTGCAACCACGCTCAACGAAGCGCTGGAGCTGGCATCGGTGCAGCTGGAGGCCGGCGCCCGCAACCGGCGTCTCGCGCGGCAGCTCGATGCGCTCGCGGCGTCGCTGGGCACCGGCGGCGGCGACGCCATCGTGCGGCGGCAGCGCAACGGCTTGTCCGGGACACTGAGCGGGATTGCGGCGCGGCTGCGTTGAATCGGCGTACGTCTGCTCCTCGACCGCGCCCCGTCGTTGCGAGCCGGCGCAGCCGGCGTCGCCGCGAGGAGTCCTGGCAAGGCGCTGTCATCGTGCGACGCGACCCCCGTCATCACGAGGAGCGAAGCGACCCCGTCATCACGAGGAGCGAAGCGACGTGGTGATCTGGTGACCTTTACTCGGTGCCAGACCGAAGGAGATTGCCACGCCGGCTGCGCCGGCTCGCAATGACGACGGCAATTCCGAGCCTCGCAAGGATGGCACGCAGTTCGGGTACGGTCAGGGAACGATGCTTCGATCGACGGCGAAAAAGTTGCCTGGATCGTATTTCCGCTTGACGTCGATCAGCCGTTCCAGGTTTGCGTCGTACGTCGACTGGATGCGTGCCGCGCTTTCGTCCTCCGTCATGTAATTCACGTAACCGGCGCCGGTAGCGTATGCCTGCACGGCATCGCCGAATGAACGAGTCCAGCGAATATTCGCCGGATCGCTGGCCTTGTCGGGCCAGCTGCCGAGGATCGAGATGTTGTGCTCGGCTGCCCGGTTCGAGAAGGCCGTGTCGTGATCTCCAACCCGGCGAATCGCGCCGCCCAGGTGTTCCATCAAGACCATGGTGCCCGGGCCTCGCAGGCCGTCCTCGGCGCGTGCGACGATGATGTCGATCACGTCATCATGCAACGCGGTCAGGAAATTCGAGCGCCAGTATTGGCGATTACCGGCAGCAGAGCCGGCGTCAAACATTCGCTGCAGCGACGAATAACTCGTGGGCCCGAATCCGCCCAACGCAGGCGTCGCAAAGTCACGAATCGGCTGGAGCAGCCGCTCGCCTTCAGCTGAGTCACCGGCGTGGCACACGGCGATCCAGCCGGCGCTTTGTCCCTCGACCGGAGTGCCCGGTGGCCCGTTTGCCACGCCTGCCATGGTTGTGACGGAATTCGGCGCCTCCGCCGTGTAGTCGCGATAAAAGTGCAGAAGATCCTTAAGCTTGCGTTGCGGATACATGGCGAATCCACCGACGATCGGCTCCACCCGATGCAAGCCGAACTCGAACGATGTGACGACCCCAAAACTGCCGCCACCCCCTCGCAGCGCCCAGAACAGATCGGTGTTTTGCGACTCGCTGGCAATCAGCAGGCGGCCGTCGGCCGTGACGACGTCCGCCGAGACGAGGTTGTCGCAAGCGAGCCCGTGTTTGCGCATCAGCCAGCCCAGGCCGCCGCCCAGCGTCAGGCCGCCGATGCCGGTCGTTGAGACCGTACCGCCGGTGGAATAGAGGTCGAACGCCAGCGTTTCGCGATCAAATGCGGCCCAGCGCGCGCCACCACCCGCACGTGCCGTGCGTGCATCCGGGTTCACTCGGACGGAGTTCATCGAGCCAAGGTCAATGGTAATGGCATCGTCTTTCAGCGCCTTGCCGGCCACATTGTGGCCACCGCCCCGCACCGTTACAGGGATGCCGTTGTCGCGTGCGTAGCCGATGACGTGGATGACATCCGCGACACCGGTGCAACGGGCAATCGCAGCCGGGTACTTGTCGATCATGCCGTTCCAGACCTGTCGTGCCTGGTCGTAATTGGCGTCACTCGGCGCAATGACCGCGCCGTCCATGCGTTCCCTGAGATCGCCTAACGGTGACTCCGCGGGTGGCCCCGACGCGCGCGACTGTTGCGCAAGCAGTATGCCGGGGGAACCCGCCGCTGCCAGGCCGCCCAGTGCGGCGCCACGCGCGAGCAGCGCGCGACGGGTGATGCGTTCGTCAATGGGAATCATCCGTTTGTCTCCCTCGCTGTGATGCTTCGCGTGTGCGGGAATCGTCGCGTCAATGCTGCTTCTTCACTCTTTCCGGTGAATGTCACGCACTTTTTTCCGGCTTGCACAGGTCCAGTGTAGACCGTCCGCACGGAAAATAAAGCGCGGGCGCCGCAGACGCAGCGAACCCGGCTGCAGTAGACTCACGGCTCGAAAAGGCGGTCAGTGCGGGCGACTACGTTGCCGGCGGGCGTTTCTCCGCCGCCGACCTGTATCTCGGCGCGCACCTGGGCTGGGGCTTGCAGTTCGGCACGATCGACAAGCGCCCGGCGTTCGAGAAATACGTGGCTCGCGTCACGGACCGCGACGCCTATCGTCGCGCGACCGAACGGGACGATGCGACGATGCCGGCAGAGGCGGGCTGAGCGGAAGTTCTGACGTGCATTTCCTGCTGCACGCGGGTTCGTTCATTGCACTGGTACGGGGACAAGTGCGCCGCGGGATGGAGCATTACGCGGCGCCCTGATCGTTGACGCTAGCCGGCTGACGACCTTGCCGCCAGGTCGAACACCGAGCGCTGCGCCTCGAAGTGCGTATTCTCGGTATACGCTTTTTCGCGATACGAAAAGTACCCGATATAGCGCGTGCGATCCGAGTCATTCGCCAGGCCACGGTGCAGGATGCGGTCGTCGAACAGCAGACAGGATCCGGCAGGCAGGGTTTCCGCCCAGCAGGCGGGCGCTGCCTCACCCGTGCCTTCGACCAGGGTCCCGGGTGACGTGCCCGCATGCTGGTAAACCAGCTCGTCTTCCACGAGGTCCGGATTCCGCAGGTGGTTGGACAGGATGTGCGAGCCCACCGCGATCTCGGTGGGACCCATCTCCATCGGGATATCGTGCAATGCAATCATGGCGTTGACCGCGTGCGGCCGGCGATGATCGGCATCGATGTGGGGCGAATCGATGTGCCAGTGTTGCGCGGGGCAGCCGGGCTCGGAAGAAACGATGCCGCTGAAGGAATGCTCGGCATCCTCGCCGAGAGCGTCGGCGACCAGCGGCCACCAGGGCAACTCCGTAACGCGCAGGCCGAACTGCTCCGGCGTGATCGGGATATCCCATCGACCGGGCGAGCGCTGTACGATTTCGTCATAACCAACGGCGCTGCCGATGCCGATCTCACGGTTGCCCAGCGCTGCCGTGACCTCGTGGATGCGGCGGTGCGACACGTCCAGCATGTGTTGCAGGAATTCGTTGCTGCAAAGTCCCGGCAGGCAGACGAATCCGTCCGTTGCCAGTCGTGACCTCAAATCCATAATTTGCTTTGCCTCCTTCTTCATTCGCGAAACCCCGGCGATTTTTCGTCGGCAAGTCGCACGAGTGCCGGCCACTCGTACTTGCCGTATGGGAAATGGTCGTACTCCCGGGCTGCCTGTTCGCAGAGTTCCGTACTCGGCAATTCGTACGGCAACCGGCTTGAGAGTACCTGTATCTGCACCTTGCAGGCGCGATCGAGGTAATACATGGTCATGAACGCCTCGGCGACCGATTCGCCACAGGTGAGCAGACCGTGATTGCGCAGGATCATCGCCTTGTTGTCCCCGAGACTGGCCGCGAGCCGTTCGCGCTCGTCCGTGTCGATCGCGAGCCCCTCGTAGTCGTGGTACGACACGCGGCTGTACAGTGGCAGCGCGTCCTGAATCATCGGCAACAGCCCGTCTTTCAGCACCGATACGCTCATGCCGGCATCCGTATGGCTGTGCATGACGCAGTGGACGTCGGAACGGGCGGCATGAATTGCGCTGTGTATGACGAAGCCCGTCCGGTTAACGTCTTCGGCGCTGCTAGCGCACCCCGGATCGATCACGTTGCCATCGCCGTCCAGCGTTACCAGGTTGGACGCGGTAACTTCGTCAAACCGGAGCCCGAAACGGTTGATGAGAAAATGCTGCGTTCCCGGTATGCGGGCCGTTATGTGATTCCAGACGATATCGGAATAGCCGAACAGATCCGCCAGCCGGTAACAGGCCGCGAGATCGACCCGCATCCGCCACTCGGACTCGGGGTAACGCGTCGGCGCATTGCGCTCGGAAAGTGCCATTGAAAATACTCGTCTGGTGTCTGCTTGATCGGGTCGAAACAGATGCTGAACGATACAGCAACGACGGGGAATTCCCGCCGTCGTCCCGCTATATGAACTGAGAAACCATATTATGAAACGAGCCGGATCCCGGCTGCCGGCGGACGTTTCAGTCGGTGTCCTGCGCCATTGTAGCCGATCGGCCGCGGCGCTTTCGCCACCACAGGTAAAGGCGGTCCCGCAAAATAGCGCCGGCAGCTGACCGGATAGGGACAATTCCCGCCAAAACCGACCGGGCTTGCTGCGTTGCCCGTTTCCCGCAATACCGTGGCAATATCTTGCTTGATGCTGGTCCGCATGATTCGCGAACGGCATCGCGGACTCAAAGGCGGAGGTGCGCGGCACGGCAGGCCTTTTCAGGGCCGCTGCGACAGGGATGTCCCCGTAGCGCTCCAGGGACGTCACTTCACCAGCGTCCCTGAAAAGGCCTCCCGTGCCGCGCCTTCGCCTGCCAGTCCGCCGACCGTTCGCGAATCATGCGGACCAGCGAGCTCACAGGTAAACAGGAGATCGGAATGAGCCAGAACAAGACAATAGGCATCGTCCTGCTGGTGGTTGCGGCAATCGCGTTGTACTTCGGCTTCAATGCGATGAATTCGCCGGCCGAGGAAGTGTCCGAGGCCGTGACCGGGCAATATACGGACCAGACCATGTTTTACCTGATCGGTGGCGCGGTGGCTGCGGTCGTCGGTCTCGTGTTGTTGCTGAAGAAGTAGCCTGCGAGGACGGGAGCAGCCGCAGGACCGTCGTCGAGCAGGCCGCGGCAGCCGTCTCCCGTCACCGGCAGGCACACGTCAACGGCGGCAAGTGGTCGACGCCCGGCCAGGCGGTCGACTTCGCGCAGGACGACAGTCTGTTAACCGCCTGTCCGCACGGCTGAGCCGAATTCTCTCAGGCGTAGCCACCGAGCAGCTTGCGGAGATCGCCCAGCAGGCGCCGTAGCGTGCCCGACAGCAGTGCAAACTCCGCATCGAGGCGGGCGACCGGATCGTTGTCGATCTCCTTGTCCTCGTGCATGCCGACGAGGCGCAATTTGCGCATAACGCCGTTGTCGTCGAGGACGAAACTCAGCATGTTGTCGTACTCGATGCCGAGCTGCGTCAGGTGCATTCCGTGTGCGACATGGTCGCGTATCGACCTGTCGGTCAGGTCGAAATCGTTCCAGCGCACGACGGCCCGGGGATCGGCGGCATCCTGCATGCGGCATTCGCGGCCCAGTGCGAACTGCCCGGGCGCACCGCCCAGGAAAATGCCGGTCAACAGCTCGCTGACCGGCTGGCGAAATTGCAGCGGGCGCAGTTGCAGGTCGCCGAACGGCGCGCGCAGCCGTCGCAGGAAACGTTCGGCCACCGATTCCGTCGCCGTATCGATGCCGACGACTTTTTCCGACGGATCGACATAACCCCAGATCCGGTCGGACTTGCGCATCGCCTTCGGCAACAGCTCGTCGCGCGTTTCCGCTTTCAGGCGCCGCTTCTCGCGCGGCCGGGGCGCCTCGCCCATCCGCCTGCTGTAATCCTCGATGCGTGCCTCGAGCTCCTCGTTGACGACGGCCGGCGGCAGGACGCGCGACTGGCTGCGCAGCCGGACGAGGTCGGCACCGTTGACACGACGCGCCATTGAGTCGCCCGCATCCGGAGCGACCGGTACCCAGCCCGAGCTGCGTTCCGTCAACGGGCCGCAGGGTTCGAACGCGGCGTCTTCCAGCTTGCCCGACAATGCCTCGTCGCTGTCGGGCCAGGGACTCTCGAGTCGGTAGTAGCGAATATCGCGAAACATCGGTCAGTGTCCGGCGAAAAACGGCGCAGTATCCGGACATCGCCGACCAAAGTCACCCTTGAATTCCGGTCGCGGAATCGACCCGTCCGCCGGACCCCGAAATTCCAGTGGTGGCGAGCTTGCGCTATGCTGCCGGCCCATCGGGGAGGGCACATGACACGGGCGACGCACGCGGCGGTCGACGGATTGGCGACGGCGCTGGCGCTGGACGAGGCGGCATATCGGCGGGCTGTCGACCTGGCGGGGCTGGCGCCCGATCGCGCCGCGTTTCTGCGCAATCTCGATCGCTTCCTGATGGCGGTCGGCGCAATGCTGATCGTCGCGGGCGTCGCGGCATTTTTCGCCTGGAACTGGGCGGGCCTCCATCACATGGCGAAGTTTGCGCTGCTGCAGGGCGGCATCGTGGGCGCCGTGATCCTTGCGTGGCGCCTCGAACCCGATTCGGCCGGCGGGCGCGCCGCTCTGTTCGCGGCCGCGTTCCTGGTCGGTGTGCTGCTGGCCGTGTTCGGCCAGGTCTACCAGACCGGTGCCGATCCCTACGGCCTGTTCGTCGCCTGGGCACTGCTGATCCTGCCCTGGGTCATCGTCGGCCGGCAGGCCGGCCTGTGGCTGTTGCTGCAGGTGCTGTTGAACCTCGCGCTCATACTCTACTGGATACAGGTGCTGTATCCGCCGGAGGGCTGGTGGCAGCTGTCGCAGCTCCTGGGGCCGCTGGTCTGGCTGGGCTCCACCGTGATGGACTGGCGGCTCGCGAGCCTGCTGTTCGTACTGAATGCCGGCGCCGTCGTCGCGTGGGAACTGGCAGCTGCGCGCGGCGTGCCCTGGCTGCAAAGTCGCGTGTATCCCCGGCTGACGGGGCTCATCGCGCTGTACACGGTACTCGGGCCCACGCTGGTCATGATCTTTGTCGCGAGCCTGGACGAGCAGGCGCAGCTTGCCATCGTGTCGCCGGCGCTGTTCGTCGCGGTGTTCGCCGCGACGCTCTGGTACTACCAGTATCGCCGCTTCGACCTGTTCATGCTGACGATGGCGATGTTCGGCGGCATTCTCGTAATCATGGCGCTCGCAATCCGTCATGCCTTCGAGGGCTACGGCAGCCCGTTGCTGCTGGCCGCGCTGCTGATCGGCCTGGTCGGCGGCGCCGCATTCTGGCTCAGGGCGATCGCGCAAAGGGCCCGGGCGGCATGAGCCGGCCCGCGTCACTGGAAGCCGTTCTCGATGGCCTGCAGGCCGAAGAACGGTTGACCGGCCCGGCGGTGGCCGACGGCAGGGCACTCATCGAGCGGCTGCACGGCGTGCAGCCGTGGTATGTGCGCACGATGGTGGGTTTTGGCGCCTGGCTCGCGAGCCTGCTGCTGATCGGCTTCGTCGCGGGCTTCGGCCTGGCCGTGGGCGGTTCGACGTTCCTCGGCCTGGCGCTGATGGTCACGGCCGTCCTGGTGCGGCGGCAACCGGCCGTTGCCGCCAACGATTTTGTCATCCAGAGCACGATGGCGGTGAGTCTCGCCGGCCAGGCACTGTTTGCGTGGGGCATTGCAAACCTGCTCCCCGGCGACGAGTTCAAGCTGGGCTGCATCGTCGTTGCCGTCGTCAGTTCCGCCATGTTCGTTGCCTTTCCCGACCGCGTGCACCGCGTCATCATGGTCCTCATTGCTGCCAGTGCATTGACGGCACTGGTTTATGCGCTGGAGACGAACGGCATCGTGCCGGTGCTTGGACCCGTGCTGGCCGGCCTTCTCGTGCTGCTCGATCGCCGGCACGCGGCCCTGGTCGCAAAAGGCCACGGTCCGTGGCTGCGGCCGCTGGAGAACGGCGTCATGCTGGCCGCCTTCGGCTGCCTCATGCTGTCCACGATTTACGTGCTGCCCGACCTCGGCTCGGATTTCACGTTTTATCCGCAGCCGTGGATCTCGACGATCCTGCTCGGCGCGCTGCTCCTCTACGTCGGTGGCGACGTCTTCGCGCGGCTGGCCGGGCCGCTGCGGCGCAATGCCCGGCTGCTCGTGTATTGCCTGCTCGCGCTGCTCGTCATTGCGGCCTGGGCGGTGCCGGGCCTGTTGCTGGCGCTCGTCGTCGTCATGCTGGGTGCCGCCTGCGGGCGCCGTGGCTTCGTGATCGCCGGCATCGCGTTCCTGGCCGTATTCGTCACCACGTACTTCTACGGCATCGAGGTTACGTTGCTGACGAAGTCCGTCACGCTGGTTGCCACCGGCGCGGTGATCCTGCTCGCGCGGTGGCTGTTGCTGCAGGTGCTGGCGGGGCCCGGCGATGCGTAACCGGGCCGTTGTGCGTACCGCGGTGCTGTTCGCGACAGCCGCGTTGATACTGGTTGTCGTCAACATCCAGATCGTCGGCAAGGAGCGCATCGTGCAGTCCGGCACGACCGTGCTGTTGCCCCTCGCACCGCGGGACCCGCGGTCGCTGTTGCAGGGCGATTACATGGCGCTGCGCTACGCGATGGCCGGCGATGTGGGCGACGCCGCGCGAGCTGCCGGCGTGACCGATGGTGCAATTGTCGTCGAACTCGGCGACGACAACGTCGCCCGGTTTGCCGGTCTGCACGACGGCCGGCCGCTGGCCGCCCGCCACCATCTGTTGCGCTTCCGCAAGCGCGGCGATACCGTGCGACTCGCGAGCGACGCATTCTTTTTCGAGGAAGGCGAGGGTGCGTCCTACCGGGATGCACGCTACGGAGAGCTGCGCGTCGATGCCGACGGCGCCGCGGTGCTGGTCGGCCTGCGGGACGCGGACGGCATGCCCCTGGTCCCCGGATCGTCCGGTCAACGGTAATCCGGCGCCTGCCTGCTCGCGGCAACCCTGGCACGCGATCCCGGAGGAAGCGTCTTGCGCAGCGAAAATCTACGGGGAATCGTCCTGATGCTCCTCGCCATGGTGGCGCTGTCGCTGATGGACGCCACGATGAAGGAGCTGTCGGAGCGCTATCCCGCGCTGCAGGTGGCGGGACTGCGCGGCCTGGTGTCGCTGCCCTTCGTCGTCGGCTGGGTGCTATTGCGCGAGCGCAGCGTCAGGACGCTGGTCGAGGTGCGCTGGGGCTGGCACCTCGTTCGCGGTGCCCTCGCGATCCTGATGCTGACGAGCTTCATCTACGCGATCAGCAGCATGCCGCTGTCGGAGGCGTACACGCTGTTCTTCGTTTCGCCGCTCCTGATTACCGCGCTGTCGGTGCCTTTGCTCGGTGAAGTGGTCGGGCGGCGGCGCTGGTTTGCGGTCATCGTCGGCTTCGCCGGTGTGCTGGTCGTCCTGCGCCCCGGATTCGTCGCGCTCAACCTGGCCACGCTTGCGGTCCTGGTCAGCGCGGTCTGCTACGCGCTGAATGCCGTCAGCGTGAACATACTCGGCCGCACCGATTCGACGGCCGCAATGTCCTTCTGGTTCATGGTGATGGTCGCGATCGGGGCCGGGCTGCTGGCGCTGCCGAACTGGCAGCCGGTGCAACTCGCCGACGCCGGCTGGCTGCTGGGGCTGGGCATTACCGGCGCGCTCGGCCAGTTCTGGATCACGGCGGCGTTTCGCTGCGCACCGATTTCGGTCGTAGCACCGTTCGAGTATTCGACCCTGTTCTGGGGCGTCATTCTCGACCTCGTCATCTGGGGCGAACTGCCGGCGCCGGTCGTGTTCGTCGGTGCCGCGGTCATCATCGGCAGCGGGCTCTACCTGATTTTCCGGGAACGGCAGATCGCGGCGGCGGACGCTGCCGGGACCCGGGCCGTCTAGCGTTCCACGACGAACGAGCGCATGCGTCCGACCTGTACTATGCTGGCAGAAAGGCTGCGGCACCCCGGAGGTGGCGCGGCCACCAACAAGAAGAGGGGAGTCGCAATGAATCGTCGTGGTTTCATGCAGTCATCGCTGGCGGCCGCCGTTGCGGCCTCGCTGCCCGCCAGGCGCGCAGCGGCAGCCATCCTGGGAGCATCGGCCACGGTCGACGCGGACATCAACGCCGTCACCGGTGCGGGCGCCGAGGTCACTCTCAAGCGGGCCGCGGTCCAGGAGCTGGGTGACAGTTTGCGGGGCGACCTGCTGCTGCCCGGTCACGAGGCCTACGACGAAGCACGGCGCGTATTGAACGCGTCCATCGACCGGTACCCGGCGCTCGTCGTGCGCCCGCGCGGCGTGCCGGACGTACAGGATGCCGTCGACTTCGCGCGCGAACACGACCTGCTGGTCGCCGTGAAGTGCGGTGGACACAATGTCACCGGTAAATCGACCTGCGACGGCGGCATGCAGATCGACCTCAGTACGCTGCGCAGTGTGCGGGTCGACCCGCGGGCACGCATGGCCCGGGTAGCCGGCGGCAGCCTGCTCGCGGAAATGGACCACGACACGATGGCCTTCGGCCTCGTCACCACGGCCGGCACCGTCTCGCACACCGGCGTCGGCGGCCTCACGCTGGGCGGCGGGTTCGGCCGCGTCGCAAGGCGATTCGGCCTGGCGGTCGACAACGTGCTGGGGCTCGATATCGTGACGGCCGACGGCCGCTACCTGCGCGCGGACGCCGACACGAATCCCGAACTCTACTGGGGCCTGCGCGGCGGCGGCGGCAACTTCGGCATCGTGACCTCGTTCGATTTTCGCCTGCACCCGATGGATCGCCGTGTCTACGGCGGCACGATCGCCTATCCATTGAGCGAAGCCAGGCAGATCCTCAATTTCTACGCCGATTATTCGGCCAATGCGCCGGATGACCTGTACATGGACGGCGGCATGGTCAGCAATCCGCAACAGGGCAATGCGGCGTGGATTCACGTCTGCTACAGCGGACCGCATGACAAGGCCGAACAAGTGCTCGCGCCATTGCGCCGTGCCGGCACCGTACTCGCGGACGGCATCGGGCCGACCGACTACGTCGCGTTGCAGAAATCGGGGGATATTTCCGATCCGCGAGCCAACGGCTCGTACCTGAAGTCGGGCTTCGTCACGGAGATTTCGCCGGCGATGATCGACGACCTCGTTGCCGGCTTCGAGGAGAACCCGGGCCGCAGCATGGTCATGGCGTGGCAGCACGCCGGCGGCGCAATCAATCGCGTGGCACCGGACGCGACGGCCTTTGCACACCGCCACGTCGCCTATGACACGTTGATGCTGATGGACTGGCCCGTCGGCAGCGATCCGACGGAGCACATACGCTGGCTGCGTGCCTACTGGGACTCGATCGACCCCTACACGCGCGGCATTTATGCCAACGACCTGGTGGACGAGTCGCAGCAGCGGGTGCACGGCAACTACGCGGGCAATTTCGATCGCCTGCTGGCGTTGAAGAACCAGTACGACCCGGGCAACCTGTTTCGCCTGAACGCGAATATCGCGCCGACGGTCTCATGAGCGGGACAATGCGCCGCCTGGCACGGCTCGCTGTCGGCTGCCTGCCGTTGCTCGGCGCGTGCTCGCCGGACGCCGGGCCACCGGCTGCCGGCAGCGCGACGAGGATCGTCGACCTTACGCATGCCTTCGGCGAAGATACGATTTACTGGCCCACCGATACGCGCGGCTTTCAGCTGGAAGTCCTCGCCAGTGGCCCGACCGCGGACGGCTGGTTCTATTCCGCAAACGCGTTCTGCACGGCCGAGCATGGCGGTACGCACATCGATGCGCCGATTCATTTTGCCGAGGACGGTCACGCGGTCGCCGACGTGCCGTTGACGGACCTGGTCGGTCCCGGCGTGGTCATCGACGTTGCGGACAAGGCCGCGGCCGATTCGGACTATCGCCTGCAACGGGCAGACGTCGACGCGCACGAGGCGCGGCACGGTCGCATTCCGGACGGCGCCATCGTTCTGCTCCGGACCGGCTGGAGCGAACGCTGGCCGGACGCGGCGGCGTACCTGGGTGACGACACGCCCGGCGATGCGAGCAACCTTACGTTTCCGAGTTATGGCGCGGACGCCGCCCGGCTGTTGATCGAGGAACGCGGCGTGCGGGTAATCGGCGTCGACACCGCGTCCACCGACCACGGCCGTTCCACGGATTTCCCGGTGCACCGGATCGCCGCGGGCCGGCAGGTCGCGGGCCTGGAGAATCTCACCAACCTGGGTGAGCTGCCCGCCACCGGCTTTACCGTCGTCGCCCTGCCGATGAAGATTGCCCGCGGGTCCGGCGGACCGGTGCGAGTCATCGCGATGGTGGACGCGCAGTAGACGGCCGGGCCACGGAACGGATCGACGTTGTCGTCAGGCCGCTCCCGCCCGGGGTCCGGTCATCCTGGCGCTCAGTTGCCCTGCGGCGACATGCCGCCGGAGCGCTGCTGCCGGGCCCGGTTGGCCAGTTGCTGGTACTGCTGCTGAGCCTGCCGCAGGTCCGCGATGAGTTCCTCCGTCTTCGGATTCTGCTCCTCCATCGCTTTGAGCAGGTCGTCATTCAGCGACTGCTGTTTCGAGCGCACTTCCTCGTCCTGCATGACCTGGTTCTGCGCCTGCTGCAGCGTGTTCACTTCACTGCGCAGCTCCTGGCTGACCGCCTGCTGCTTGTCCTGCGAGAGCTCGCCGCCCTGCAGCTGGCCCTGCAGATCCTCGATCTTGTCGCGACTGGCCGCCGGGTCGTGACCGGCTTCGACCAGCTTGGTGTCCACCAGGGTCACGAGTTCTTCGCGCTGCGCGGCGAGCTCCGGATTGGCCTCCATGGTCGCTTCCTGGATCGACTTGAGCTCCGTGCCCAGTTGCTGGATCTCGGCGCGCTTGGCCACGATCTGCTGCATGACCTGCTGGGACGGGCCCTGTGGCGACATCGGCGTGCCGGGCTGCGGTTGCGCCGGGGCCGGGGGCTCGGGTTGCTGGACCTGCGCGACGGCGCCGGTGCCGGCCAGGGCCAGCAGCGCGGCCAGCAGCCCGCCAGCGGAAATTCGGCTTAACGTGGTAAACGGGGTTCTGAATAGTGCAAACATGGCGTTGATAACGCTCCTCGGTTGATGGATCTGTCGATTAAGTGGGGATTGCCGGCACCCGGTGCCGCAGGAAGCCCCCGAGGGTAACAGGCGACCGGGAGGCCTTGTCAAAATCGCCGCTTGGCGGGAGCGCCATGGCCCGCGTCCTGTGCTAGCTTAGGCCGCATAACAACGAAAAATCGGGGGAAGCGCGATGAGTGACGTTTCGATCGGCCGGCGCGCGTTCGTGCGCGGTTCCGGTGCCCTGGCCGGCGGCTCGCTGCTACGCCTCGGCTGGCCCGCGGCGCTCGCAGCCGCACAGGCGGCGTGTTCCGCCCGCGACGAGGGCGCGGCCTTCACGACGCTGACCCCGGGCGAGGCCCGCGAGTTCGAGGCTGTGGCCGCGCGCATCCTGCCGACAACCGCGACGCCCGGCGCCCGCGAGGCCGGCGTCATCTATTTTTTCGACAACCTGCCGAATACACCGCTTGCCGGCATGCTCGACGGCTTGCGCGGGACGTTGCGGCCGTTCCAGGCTGGCATCGCCGCGCGCTTCCCCGGGGCACAGCGCTTCTCCGATCTCGGCGAGGCCGACCAGGACGTGTGGCTGGCCGAAAATGAGCAAACGCCGTTCTTCGGCATGGCCCGGATGGTGACACTGACCGGGTTTTTCGCGATGAGCCGTTACGGCGGCAATCGTGACAACATTGGCTGGGACCTGATCGGCTTCGACGGACCCGGTCCCCAGCAGTCGCCCTTCGGTTATTACGATGCGGTATACCAGCGGGAGAACGGCGATGGCGATTGAAAATCGCGTGACCTACCCGCTGGACGAGCCCGTGGACTTCGTCGTGGTCGGTTGTGGATCGGCCGGCGGGATTCTCGCTCGCGAGCTGTCGAGCGCCGGCTTCAGCACCGTGGTGCTCGAACAGGGCCCGTTTCGTGATTCCGCCGACTTTACGCACGACGAGCTGGACGTGTTCCTCGGCAATTCGCTGGGCGGCGGATCGCCCGAAACCCTGGGGCAGACGTTTCGGGACGATGAATCGAAAATCGCGGAGATTCCGTTTCCGGTGAATCCCGCGTGGTACGCGCAGGGCGTCGGCGGGTCCAGCGTGCACTTCACCGGCAACCTGTGGCGGCTGCGCGAGATCGACTTCAACGAACGCAGCGTACTCGGTTCCATCGAGGGCACGAACTTTGCCGACTGGCCCATTACCTATGACGAACTGGAACCTTACTACACACGCGTGGACTGGGAGATAGGTGTCTCCGGTGCGCCTGGCCCGTTCGATTCACCGCGCTCGAAGCCGTTCCCGATGCCGCCGATGCCGATCAAGTCCTCGGGCGCACTGCTGGAGAAGGGCGCGCAGGCGATCGGCTTGCACGCACAGCCCGCGCCGCTCGGCATCCTGTCCCGGCCGTATAACGACCGGCCACCCTGCATCAACTGCGGTTTCTGTCTCGGCTTCGGCTGCGAGGTGGGCGCGAAGTCATCGACGCTGGTCGCGATGATCCCGCAGGCGATCGCCAGCGGGCATTGCGAGGTACGCCCGGGCTGCGCCGTTTTCAACCTGGCGACGGGCACCAACGGCCGCGTGTCGGAAGTGCAGTACCTCGACCCGGACGGCAACCAGCGCGGCCAGAAGGCGCGGGCCGTCGTGCTGTCCGCCAACGGCGCGGAGACCGCGCGGCTGTTGCTGATGTCGGCGAACGCGCGCCATCCGGACGGGCTGGCGAATTCCAGCGGTTTCGTCGGCCGCAACCTGATGTTCAACGCGCACGCGGGCGTGACCGGCGTGTTCGAACGCCCGCTGAACGACCACAAGGGCGTGCAGGTGACGCGCATCGTGCACGACCTGTACGAGTCGGATCCGAAGCGCGGCTTTTACGGCGGGGGCGGCTTCGATGCCAGGCCGTTTATCGCGGCGACGCCGATACTCTATGCACTGGCAGGGCAGGACGGCAGCAAACCCGGCTGGGGGGCGGCGTTCAAGGACCGCCTCGCCCACAACTTCACGCGGCAGATGACCATCGCGTGCAACGCGACCTCGCTGCCGCTGGACCGCAACAACATCACGCTGGACCCGACCCACAAGGACAACCTGGGCCGGCCATCGTTATGCGTCACGTATCGTGACCACGACGACGACCTCGCGAACGCCCGTTACATGCAGGGCTATGCCGAACAGATGATGGCGGCGGCCGGCGCCGTCGAACAGTGGAGCCCGCCGGTAGAGCCGACCCGCAGCGGTCCGCACCTGCTGGGTACCTGCCGCATGGGCAACGACCCGGCGACCTCGGTCGTGGACAGGTACCACCGCAGCCACGACGTGCCCAACCTGTTCGTGTGCGACGGCTCGAGCATGGTGACATCCGGGCGCGGCCAGCCGACGATGACCATCATGGCGATGGCATTCCGTGCGGCCGAGCACATCGCCGCCGCCGCTCGCAGCAACGCAGTCTAACCCGGATTATTCATGAACGGATCGGCTTCAGTGGTGGCGGAGGCGTGCGCCCGGGGAGGGCTTTTCAGGGACGCTGCAAGCACGTCCGTGTGCGCTCCGGAGCTCGACATCGACGTGCTTCGCACGGCCCGAAAAGCCCTCCCCGGGCCACACCTCCGCCCTCCTGCCGCCGTGCCGTTCATGAATAATCCGGGCCAGCAGTCTGCGCGGTAGAAGCCGAACGGGCTGCGACGTGGGAACGTCTCGCCTCGTCCGTTTTTACCGCGCAGACTCCTGGCTGACAGGCGGCGTCTTCGTCTCGCTGCCGTCGTCCGCTTCGTAGGTACGGCCGAAGCCGGTCAGCGCGGCGATCAGCATCACGCCCGCCAGGAACCAGCCGTGCAGTACGTATAGCCAGACGTCGGTGGGCGGCACGGCCTCGATGAAATCGTACTGGTCTTCGAGCGTACGGATCGTCTGGTAGCCCAGCAGCACGCCGCCGCCCCACGGGAAGATGTAGCCGATCGCGGACGTGACCGAGTCCAGCATGTTGGCACGGCGGTACGGGTGCAGCCGGAACTTCTTGCCGAGCTGCGAGATCACCGGGCCGGCGGCGATTTCCGCGGCCGTGTTGATCGTGATGAACGCGTTCAGCGAGAACACGATACTCCACATCGCGGCCTCCGCGCGGGCGACCGAGGCCTGCGCAAACCGGGTCAGGCCGCCGATAATCGCGTCCAGCGCGCCGCCGAGGCGCATCAGGTGGCTGCCCGCGACGATAAGCAGTACCAGGATGGACAGCCCGAGGTAGCCGGCGATGCCGTCGACCAGCGCGCCGCCGACCTGGTCGTTGTCGGGATTGATGAACAGGATCGCTTCCGGCGGCGCCAGGCCCAGCATGAGCTCGAGCGCGATCGCGGTGACGATGCCCCAGGTCAGGGCGACAAGAATGTGGAAGCCGCTCAGCGCAAGGCCGATGACCAGGGCGAACGGCACCAGCAGTACCAGCCCGTCGGGCGCCGCGGACGCGGCCAGCAGTTCGGCGGCCTGGGAACGATCGATCCCGCCGTCACTGCCGCCGACCATCGTGAAGATGACCAGTGCCGGCAGCGCGGCGATCAACGCGTACTTGACGCGCGAACGCACCACGCCGGGGATGTCGGTCTCCTGCGTCGTCGCTGACACGACGGTGGTATCGGACACCGGCGCCAGGTTGTCGCCGAACGCGGCACCGGAGAGTATCGCAGCGAACAGCCAGACCGGGTCGGCCCCGAGGCTGATGCCTGCCGGGTACATCAGCGTGCAGAACGCGACCGTCGTGCCGTAGCCGGTACCGACCGCCGTGCCGAATGTCGCGGAGAGAATGAACGTGGCGCCGACGAAAAGTCCGCCCGTCGCGTTCGACTGCCCGCCCAGCCAGACGAGGCCGTCGACCAGGCCGCCCACGCGCAGCACCTGCGCGAACATGCCGGCCCAGAACCAGGCGATGATCGTTACGGTGGCAACGGGATTGGCCATGCCGGCGAATACCGAGTTCGCGTAATCCGCCCACTTGCTGCGGCACAGCAGCATGCCGAGCGCCAGGCCGCCGACCATCCCGAGTATCAGGCCGCGTTCGTCGGGCGCGCCGGAGACCGATATGTAGACGGCCCAGACGACGAAGAACAGCAGCGGCACGGCCGCGCTGAAGCGCCCGCCGTAGAATTTGAGCGATGGTTCCATCAGGTCGGATCCTCTGCAGGCTGTGTGGAGGGGCCGGCACGATTGCGGCTACTGCGCGCAACTGTAGCGTTGTTCATGCGGAACCGCCAACGCAGGAAAAATCCATGCGGATCGGGAGAATTTCCGTGCCTCGTGCCACAGCGGCTCGCCTGCCAGAGACGTGCTCGACGTGCGTATGGAACCTGACTGTCGACAACACCGCCCCGCCCCCCGGTTCAGCGCTTGCCGAAACCCGGCGGCAGCTGCATGCGCAAAGTGCGCACGAGAAAGCCCCAGCGATCCGCGTACTCGGCAATCGCCTTGTCGGTGGGCGTGCCCGCGCCGTGACCGGCCCGGGTTTCGATGCGAATCAGCACCGGCTCGTTGCCGGCCTGCGCGGCCTGCAACGCGGCAGCGTACTTGAAGCTGTGGCCCGGCACGACACGGTCGTCGGTGTCGGCCGTCGTGATCAGCACTGCCGGATACTCCGTCCCCGGCCGGATGTTGTGGTACGGCGAATAGGCGAGCAGTGCGCGGAACTCGGCCGGGTCGTCGGCGGAGCCGTAGTCGTCGACCCAGAAGCGGCCCGCCGTGAAGTGGTGAAACCGCAGCATGTCCATGACACCGACCGCCGGCAGGGCTGCCGCAAACAGGTCGGGTCGCTGGTTGGTGACGGCGCCGACCAGCAGTCCGCCGTTGCTGCCGCCGAAAATCGCCAGCTTGCGCGAACTCGTGTACCGGCGCTCGACCAGGTACTCCGCCGCGGCGATGAAATCATCGAACACGTTCTGCTTATTCAGACGCGTACCGGCCTCGTGCCAGGCTTCGCCGTACTCGCCGCCGCCGCGCAGATTGGCGGCGGCCCAGATGCCGCCCATCTCCAGCCACCCCATCCGCGCCGGCGAGAAATCGGGCTGCAGTGAAATATTGAAACCGCCGTAGCCGTAAAGCACGGTGGGGTTGCTGCCGTCCCGGATGACGTCGCGTCGATGTGTAATGAACATGGGAACGCGGGTCCCGTCCTTCGACGTGAAGAAGACCTGCTCCACCACGTAGTCGTCCGGGTCGAACTTAACGTCGGGCTGCCGGAACACGCTGACCTCGCCGGTCGCGACGTCCAGCCGGTTGACGGTGTCCGGCACGTTGAAACTCGTGTAGCCGAAGAACGCCTCGGCATCGGCCTCGCGCCCGACGAAGCCGTACGCAGTGCCGGGCCCGGGCAGGTCGACGTTGCCGGCGAGAGTCCCGTCTTCGGTGTAGCGTCTCACGACGGAACGCGCGTCCTGCATGTACAGGGCAATGAAGTAGCCGCCCACCAGGGACACCTGCAGCAGTACGTCGTCTGCCTCGGGTACGATCTCCCGCAGGGATTCTTTGCCGGGAGACGCCACGTCGATGGCGACCAGGCGGCCGCGCGGGGCGTCACGGGTCGTGCGAAAAAACAGCGTCGTGCCGCGACTTCCGACCAGCGCGTAGTCGTGCTCGAAACCCTCGATGAGCATTGCAGGCCGTGCGGCGGCATCGTCGAGATCCTGCACCGCGACCTGGTAACGGGCGTCGGTGCCGGCCCAGATCGTGATGACGAGATGACGCCCGTCCTCGGTGACCGTCGGGGCGAAGCCCCATTCCGGGTGGTCCGGCCGCTCGTACACCAGGGTGTCGGATGATTGCGAGTCACCGAGACGGTGGAAGTAGACCGCCTGGTCCCGGTTGAGCGCCTGGAATTTCCGGTCCTCGCCCGGGGCCGGGTAACGGCTGTAATAGAACCCGGAGCCGTCCGCGGCCCACGACAGCCCGGTGAATTTCAACCACTCCAGCCGGTCGTCGAGAACCATATCCGTGTCGACGTCGAGCACGCGTACCGTGCGCCAGTCGGAACCGCCATCCTGCACGAGGTAGGCTACGTGCTGCCCGTGCGGATCCGGAAACCATTCCGCGAGCGCCACGGTCGCGTCGTCCGCCCACTCGTTCGGGTCGATGAGCAATGCGGGCTCGGCGCCAGGGCCGGCCTGCATCTGCAGTGTGTTCTGGTTGCGCAGGCCGTCGTTGTACTCGAAGAAATAGCGTTCCCCGCGCCGCAGCGGCAGGCCGAAACGCTCGAAGTCCCACAGCTCGCGCAGGCGCGCCGCGATTGCGTCGCGCTCCCCGATGTCACCTAGCCAGGCATTCGTCGCAGCGTTTTGTGCGGCAACCCAATCGGCGACGGCCGTGCTCTCGCGCACGTCGTCCTCCAGCCAGCGGAACGGATCGGCGACGTCAGTGCCGTGCAGTTTGTCGATGTGAGCGTCTTTCATGCTGTGGCTGCCGCGGCACGGCGGCCGCGCAGCGCCGTCGCGCCGGCTCTGCCTCAGGGATAGATAATGAGTTGCGTGCAGCGGAACACGGCGATGGTCTTGCCGGTCTCCCGATGCAGCACCGGGGCGTCCCAGACCTGCGTCGTCCGGCCGGCGTGTACCGGGCGGGCCGTACAGTCCAGCGTGCCGTCGCGCGCGGTGCCGAGGTGGTTGGACTTCAGTTCGATGGTC
Organism: Woeseiaceae bacterium; assembly: GCA_034522415.1. Classification (GTDB taxonomy): domain Bacteria; phylum Pseudomonadota; class Gammaproteobacteria; order Steroidobacterales; family Woeseiaceae; genus Woeseia. Next base: position 35,930 of record JAXHLH010000014.1, on the reverse strand, counting down.
GTGAAGCCGGTTGCGCCCTCGGGCAGGTTGGCCACGCAGGCATAGCCGCACGCCGTGTCAGCCAGCGTCACGACGGTGCCGGCGTGCAGGTAACCATTGGGTGCCATGTGGTGCGGCTCGACCGGGAGCGACAGCGAAACGGAATTCGCCTCCGCACCCGTGACCCGGATGCCCAGGAAACCGGGCAGTCTGCCGACGCCGCGCTCGTTCAGTTGGTCGATTGTGGTCATCAGCTCGTCCCGTTGCGCTTTCCGGGGATGGGAGTATCGGGACAGTCGGCTGTCCGTGCAAGCAGTGCTGCCACTACAGCCAGTCGCGCAGCTGGTAGTACGCGATGCCCAGTTTGACGAGCGGCGTCGGGAACAGGTGTGCACCCGGAATACGCCATGTTCGCAGCCGCGCAAACACATCGAAGCGTTCGCTGGTTCCGGCGACCACGTCGGCGAGTATCTCGCCGGCCAGGTGCGTCACGTTCACGCCGTGGCCGGAGTAGCCCTGGGCATAGAAGACGTTCGGCGCGAGCCGGCCGAACTGCGGCACGCGATTGAGCGGAATGCCCATGCGGCCGCCCCAGGCAAACTCGATCGGCAACCCGTCGAGTTGCGGAAAGACACGCAGCATTCTCGGCTGCAGTTCATCGGTAATGACGCGCGGGTCGTCACCCGTGTAATTGCAGCGGCCGCCGAACAGCATCCGTTTGTCGGCGCTGAGTCGGAAATACTCGATGACGAAATTCGGATTGCAGATCGCGAGGTCGAGCGGGTTGACGGTAGCGATCTGCTGCGGCAACAGGGGAGCGGTCGCAATGATGTAGCTGTTGACCGGCAGCATGACGTCGCGCAACCGTTTTGCAACAGCATGGTAGGCGTTTCCCGCGAGGATCACGAAATCCGCCGTGACGCTACCGTGTTTCGTTTCCACTTTCGGCTTGTCGCCGTGGCGGATGCCGGTGACGGGAGACCCCTCGTGGATCGTCGCGCCCTGCTGCACCGCGGCATCCGCCTCTCCGAGGCAGAGATTGAGCGGATGCAGGTGCCCGTTGCCCATGTTGACCAGCGCGCCGGTGAACGCCTGCGAGCCGATGGTGTCGCGGGTCTCGTCGCGCCCGAGAAGCCGGAACTCGAACGGCGGATCGTGTCGCTGCAGGTAGTCGTGGCTCTCCTGCAGTTCGCGCAGGTGCCGCGGCTTGATCGCGACATCGGCATAGCCGGTCTTGAGGTCGCAGCGTATGTCATAACGCTTGATGCGGGTGCGGATCAGCTCGTGCCCGGCCCAGCGCAGGTCCCAAAGCTGGCGGTCCCCGTCCGGCCCGAGCGCGCGGGCCAGGCGACGCTCGCCGGATAACCCGCCGATCATCTGCCCGCCGTTGCGGCCGGATGCGCCCCAGCCGACCCGGTTTGCCTCGAGGATGCGCACGTCGTAGCCGCGCTCGGCGAGCGCGAGGCCCGCCGACAGGCCGGTGAAGCCGGCGCCGATGACGCGAAACGTCCGCCCGCTGGTCGCCGGTCAGCGGCGAATACCCGGCGCCTGGGCTGGCGGTCGCCGCATAGTAGGACCCGGTATGCGGTTGCGGTGCCGTCATGGCGACGGACAAACCGAGATGTCATCGACGATGATTGCACCTTGCCGTGCGTTGCCGGACAGCGGCAGTGCCGTGCGTGCCCGTCGCGCGTCGCGGCGGGAAGCGTCGATTGATTTCATTATTGTCCCCGAATGCCGGCCAGGTTTGGCCGGAGTCTACCTTATACACGTAAAACGTCGATGCCGTGCCGTCGCCGTCGGCTGACAGCCACAGGTCCGGTACCGCCAGGAGCTGCGAGCAGCACGAGATGTGCCATTATTGTCATCTGAAATTACCGCGGTGAACCTGGTAGAAATTGCGTGTGTCTGCCAGGGAGGCAGAACGCGGCAACGGCCTTTAGTTCCGCGCGAAATTCGAGGTGAAATAATCCGGAACGCGATCCGGTCTTCATGGGTTGTGCTGCATTTCGAGCAGGGTTGTCAGCCATCGGCAGGCGGCATTTCCATTAACGTTGTCAATCGTCAGGTCATCTATGAATTACGTGCCGTCTAAACCGGAGAGGCTCCCTTTATCGGCGGTCGCTATTGCTGCGGTTTTTCTATTTGCATTCGTTCTTCCGGCGCCGGCATTCGGTGCTTCTATCGACGTTTCCGTTGCCGGCGACGACGGCGCCGCAGCCGTAAACGAGACGGTAACGTTGCGTAATGCGAATACGGGTTTCGAAGCGAGCAAGCTCAGCAATTCCACGGGGCGCGCGCGTTTCTACGGGGTGCCGGCGGGCGCCGGATACTCGGTTCATGTTGCCGGTACCGAGTTCGCTACCGGAATTCGCTTGCGGAGCAACGAGTCGCGGGCCGTATCCGTGCGACTGATCGACACCGTGACGGTAACCGCGCGCCGCAATTCACTCGCCATCAATGCACTTGACGCGGAAGTCAGCGCAACGCTGGATCGGCAGCAGTTGCAGGTGCTGCCAATCGAGGCACGCGATCTGTCCAAAGCGCTGATCCGCCTTCCGAACGTCGTTCCGTCGACCGGGTTTTTCCCGGAGGCGCCGCCTGTATCGATCAATGGCGCCAATGGACTGTTCACCCAGTACCTGATCGACGGACTCGACAACAACGAGAACTTCCTGGGCGGTCCGAAATTTCCCGTGTCGACGGGGTTTGCGTCGGATGTAACCGTGCTCGCATCGTCTTATTCGGCCGAGTACGGGCGTACCGGTAACGGCGTGGTCAACGTGACGTCACGCTCCGGCAGCAACGAGTGGTCCGGCGAGGCGTTTTACCTGGTACGACCCGGTCCGCCGATCGACGCCTCGTCGCCGTTTGCCAGCCGGGACCTGTCGGGCAATCCGGTACGCGACGGTTTTCGGCGGGACCAGTACGGCTTTTCGCTGGGCGGGCCGATCGAACGTGACCAGACGTTCTTCTTCGCCAATGTCGAGTACACAGGAGATGACAAGAATAATCGTCTCAGGTCTCCGGAGCTTGGGATTGACGGAGTCGTACCGGGAGAGAACAAGTCGCTGCTCGCGTCATTGAAGCTGGATCACCGGTTGAACGACGACTGGCGGCTTGCATTGCGGCACAACTACGGCGATATCGAGATCGAACGGCAGGGGGGCGGACTGGACGGCGGCGTCACCTTTCCCTCCGCCGGGTCGACCCAGGACCGCGATTCGACAATCACTGCGCTCTCCGCAATCTACGACACGGACACCTTCACGTCCGAAACCGGCATTTCCTACAGCAGCTTCAGCTGGGACTATGCGCGGCCGGGCGCGGCCGGCCCGCAAGTGATCGTGGAGTCGCCGGACGGACTCACTGCCGCCGTTATCGGCCATCCCGGGTTCACCTTTGACGAACGCGAGGACTCGCTGCAGGTGCAGCAGCGGTTTACCTGGCTTACGGACGTTCACGCATTCAAGTTCGGTATCGATGTCATGCGCTCGGAGTTCAGCCTCGCGGGCGGCGGCAATCCGGCCGGCAACTACCGCGTGAGGCTTGACGACGGGGAACTGGCGACGGTACGGGGTCTCGACCGCGGCATCGACCTCGGCACCGGCGACATTCCGTCTTCCGTCGAGGTACTGGATTACGCTGTCGAGTTGCGTCCCGCGCGCTTCGGCGACCGGCAGGATCAACTGGCGTTGTATATCGAGGACCAGGTTGCGCTGACACAGGACCTGACCTTCACGGCAGGCCTGCGCTGGGACTACGACAGCCTGACGGAAGCCGGCTCCGGCTCGGCCGACAGCGACAATATCGCGCCTCGTCTTGCACTGAACTACCGGGCCACCGATCGATTCGCGGTTCGCGCCGGCGCCGGCGTTTATTTCGAGCGTATCCCGTACACGGTCCTGTCCGATGCGTTGCAGCAGAATACGACGTCGGCCGCGTTTCGGCAGCAGCTCGATGCCCTGGCGGCAGAGGGCATTCTGCCGGCCGGCCTTGATCCCGCGGCCGTAACCTTCGACGGCAACCTGACCGTGAATCCCGATTGTCCCGGCGGCTATTTGCAATGCCCGACGCCCGATGATGTCGGCGGGCTGCGCGAAACGTCCGTTTCCAACGAGCGACGCATTCTGAACCCGTCGGGCCTCGACAGCCCTTACACCGTGCAATTGTCCGCCGGCGCCGACTGGCAGTTCGACGATGCCTGGCTCGGTTCCGTCGATTTGCTGTTCTATCGTGGCTTCAATCAGTTGCGGCTGCGTGACCTGAATGCGCCGGCGCCGTTCACACCCGACGAATCGAACCTCACGAGTGCCAATGTTGCCGCGTTGCGTGCGCTGCCAGACGATGCGGCGCGACGCGCGCTGGCGGAGTCGCTGGGATTGATTCGCAGCCGCGCCGCCGCGGACGCCACTCGTCCGGTGGCTCCGGTGGCCGGTGGCGCGCGCCAGATCGTCGTTTCCGAAACCGCCGGCGAATCGCGCTACAAGGCACTCAACCTGACGTTGCGACGCCACGCGGGCGGCGACTGGTGGGGTATGCTGGCGACGTATACGCTCTCTGAACTGGAGAATGACACGGATGACATCAACTTCCGTGCCGCGAACTCCAACCGCTTCGACGACGAATGGGGTCCCTCGGTGAACGACCGGCAGCATGTGATCTCTGCGGTACTGTACCTGTATCCGCTGGACGCGTTGACCGTCGTCGTGGCCGGCCAGTTCGAGTCGGGGCAGCCCATCAACCGGATTCCGGACGCCGGTATCTTCGGTACGACCGACCTGAACGGCGACGGGGCATCGTTCGCCGATGCCTACCTCGGTAACTCGGACCGGGCCCCGGGCGTGTCGCGCAACGACGGCCGGCTGCCGTGGGCGCAGACCGTGGACCTGGGCGTGCGGTACCGGCCGCGTATCGGGGACGGGCGCCTCGAAGTCTCGGCCGACGTTTTCAACCTGTTCAACGAGGAAAACCTGTCGGGCTTCGCCAACTCGGCAACCCAGTCCAACCAGATACAGGTGTTCGGGCAGCCGTTTGTGCAGCGCAACGCTGCTGCGCCGCGACAGTTCCAGTTCGGACTCCGGTACCTGTTCTGATGCAGGCCGGCTTCGCTGCCCCGGGGCGCCGGCGAATGCTGACAGGCATTGCATACAGTCTCGTGGCGCTTGCAATGACCGTCCTGGCGGCCAGCGCCGCCGCTGCGGATGGGCGATCGGCTGCCTGGCAGCAGGTCTTGCGCGAGGCTGCCGGCCAGACTGTCTATTTCAATGCCTGGGGGGGCGACCTGGCGATCAACCGCTACATCGCGTGGGCGGGCGAGCGCCTGCGGGCGGAACACGACGTCGAGCTGCGGCATGTCAAGGTAACGGATATTGCCGAAGCCGTAACCCGGATTATCGCCGAGCGCAAGGCCGGTCGCGACGAGGACGGGTCCGTCGACCTGTTGTGGATCAATGGCGAAAACTTCGCCGCACTGCGGCGTGCAGAACTGCTCTACGGCCCGTGGACCTCGACGCCACCGAACGCCGCCCTGGTGGACTGGCAGGGCAATCCGACGACCCGCATCGACATGACGTTGCCCACGGAAGGGTTCGAGCTGCCCTGGGGCACGGCGGCGCTGACATTCTTTTACGACAACGAGCGGCTGGCCGACGGCCCTGCCGGCCCGGCGGCGCTCCTGCACTGGATCGAGCGGCATCCGGGCCGGTTCAGCTACCCGCAGCCGCCGACGTTTCTCGGCAGCGCGTTCCTGAAACAGATGCTGCTGGTGCTGGTCGAGGACCGCGAGCGCCTGTCGCAGCCCGTGGCCGACGATTTCGACGCGGTGACCCGCCCCTTGTGGGACTGGCTGGACCGGGCTCACCCCGCCATGTGGCGCGGCGGCCGGCTGTTCCCGCAGAGCGGACCGGCACAACGTGAGCTGCTGGCAATGGGCGAACTGGACTGGATGCTGTCGTACAACCCGGCCGAGGCCAGCCGCGCGATCCGCCAGGGTGAATTGCACGAATCGATTTCCGGCCTGCACTTCGCGGGCGGCGCGCTTGCCAACAGCCATTTCCTCGCCATCCCCTACAATGCCACTGCCCGTGCCGGGGCCATGGTCGCGGCCAATTTCCTGCTGTCCCCGGCGGCGCAATTGCGCAAGGCGGACGTTCGCCACTGGGGTGATCCCACGGTACTGGATCTCGACTTGCTGGATCGGGACATGCGGCGCCGTTTCGAGTCGTTGCGAAACGACGAGGCAATGCCGGGGCCGGCGTCAAGCTACCTTCCGGAACCGCATCCGGCCTGGACGACGGCACTCGAGGACGAATGGTGGCGACGCTACGTCAGGTGATGCGGCCGGCTGTGCTGGTCCTGCTGGCCGTTGCGGTCGTACCGACCGTTGCCGGGCTGTCGGCCGCTGTCGTGCTCGGGCTTGACGGCCAGGCGTTGCAACGCGTGATCGCGACGCCGGGTGTCGGCATGTCGATCGCATCGTCCGTCTGGAGCGGACTCGTGGCGACGCTCGTTTCCCTCTTCCTCGCCCATCTTGCGGTGGCACTGGCGATGGCGGGCGACTGGCAGGGGCGCCTCGCCCGCCTTACGTTGCCATTGCTCGCCATGCCGCATCTCGCGGTCGGCATTGGCCTGGCGCTGGTGCTGGCGCCGTCCGGGCTGCTGATGCGCCTGCTGTCGCCATGGGCGACCGGCTTCGAACTGCCGCCGGACTGGCTTACCGTGAGGGATCCGGCGGGGCTGTCACTGATTGCCGGGCTGGTCATCAAGGAAACCTGCTTTCTCATCCTCGCACTCACCGCGGCCCTGGCGCAGGTGCCGGCCACGCGCCTGCTGTCGCAAGCGCGTACCCTCGGCTATTCGCCGTTGCGGGGCTGGTTGCTGGCCGTGGCGCCGCTGCTGCAGCGCCGGATCCGCCTGCCGGTCGCGGCGGTGGCCGTCTTCGGCATGACCAACGTCGAGCTGGCCATTCCGCTCGGCCCCGATCTGCCGCCGACTTTTTCCGTCCTGCTATGGCGCTGGTTCATCGACCCGGACCCGGCAATGCATGCACAGGCGTACGCCGGAACCCTGGTGCTGTTCGCGGTATCGCTGCTGGCCATCGCGGGCATCGCGGCGCTTGGGCGACTCGCCGGGACCCTGGGCGAGCGCTCGGCCGCGAGCGGTGCCCGCTGGACCGGCGAGCGGCCCTGGCGGCGGCTGGCCCGGGCCGTGCTGCTGTCGTTCTGGCTGCTGGGACTGCTGGCTGTCGTGGCGATCCTGTTGCGTTCGGCCGCGGGCACGTGGCGATTTCCGTCGGTGCTGCCGACCGGCGATCTGCTGGCCGCCTGGCGGGATGTCTTGCCGATCGCGGGCGGGGTTGCGGGCACGACGCTCATCCTGGCCGTTGCGACGGCGATTGTCGGCGTGGCACTGACTTTGCCTGCCGCCGAGGCTTGCCATGAGGGCCCTCTGACGCGACGCGCGGTCGGCGCGTGGCTGTTCCTGCCACTGCTGGTGCCGCAAATGACGTTCCTGTTCGGCGTCAGCGTCCTGCTTGCGCGCTTGCGCATCGACGGTACGTTTGTCGCGGTGCTGTGGAGTCATCTGATCTTTGCGTTGCCCTACCTGTGGGCGTTGCTCGCGCCGGCGCGTGCCGCGCTGGATCCACGCTACGTACGGGTGGCGCGCACGCTGGGCGCGACGCCTTCGAGCGCGTGGTGGCGCGTGACGGCGCCAATGCTTGCGCGGCCGACGCTGCTCGCGTTCGCGCTCGCTTTCTCGGTCAGCATCGCCCTTTACCTGCCGACGCTGTTCGCGGGTGCGGGACGCATCGCCACGTCCGCCACGGAAGCCGCCGGCGCCGCCGGGTCCGGCAGCCTCAGACTGGCGGCGGTGCATGCGATACTGCTCGCGCTTGCGCCGCTCATCGCATTCGCCGGCGCGTACGGGGCAGGGGGCGTGATCGGCCGGCATCGCCAGGGACTGTCGCCATGAATTCGCTGATCGCCGAGCAGGTCACGTTGCGTATCGCCGGGAAGCGCCTGTTTGCGCCACTGGACATCGAGGTAGACCCGGGCACGGTCGTTTCCGTCACCGGCCCGAGTGGTTCCGGCAAGTCCAGCCTGCTGGGTTTCCTCAGTGGCACACTGCCCGAGGCAATCGAAGCCGCGGGCACGGTCCGCGTCGGCGAGGAGGACCTGACGGGGCTGCCGCCCGAGACTCGCGGCCTCGGGTTGCTGGTTCAGGACGCGCTGCTGTTCCCGCACCTGAGCGTTGCCGGCAACCTGCTGTTCGGCATGCGCCCCGGCGGAGGGGCGGCGGCGCGCAGGCGGCGTGCCGACGAAGCGCTGCAGTCCCTGGGCCTGGACGGCTTCGGCGACCGCGACCCGGCGACGCTGTCCGGTGGCCAGAAGACACGGGTCGCCCTGCTGCGCGTGTTACTTTCGGAACCGCGGGCATTGTTGCTCGATGAACCCTTTGGCGCGCTGGATGTAAAGGCGAGGGCGCGCGCGAGAGAAGCCGTATTCGCGACGGTGCGGCGGCGCGGCCTGCCCGCGCTGCTCGTCACCCACGACGAGCAGGATGTCGTCGCTGCCGGCGGGCCGGTCGTCGAACTCGAGTTGCCCGAGACCGTTCCCGGACGATCAATCCGGAGGTTTGACATGCTCGATGCCACCCAGCGACCGGTAATCGACAAGCCGCTCAACGCGGCCGGCCGCTGGCTTGCGGCGCGTGGTGTCCGCGCGGACATCGTTACGGCCACCGGCCTCGTGGCCGGCCTGCTGGCCGCCCTGGCGGTCGCTCTGCAGCTGTTTGCCGCGGCATTCGTCCTGGTTCTCTGCAATCGCCTGCTGGACGGGCTGGACGGTGCCGTCGCCCGGGCATCGGTTGCAACGGACCGCGGTGGCTATCTCGATATCGTCGTGGACTACGTCTTCTATGGCAGCATTCCGCTGGCATTCGCGATCGCCGACCCCGCTCGCAACGCCGTGCCGGCCGCCGCATTGCTGGCGGGTTTCTGCCTGACAGCCGCCAGCTTCCTGGCGTTTGCCGTAATAGCGGCAAAACGCGGTCTCGAAACCGACGCGCAGGGACGCAAGTCGTTTTTCTATTCCAGGGGGCTGATCGAGGGTACGGAGACCATTTTGCTGTTTCTGCTCGTGACGGCCATGCCGCACTGGTTTCCGGTACTTGCATGGCTGTTTGCCTTTTTGTGCGTACTGACGGCTGTACAGCGCTCGGCCCTGGCAATAACCGTTTTCCGCTGACATGTGCATATCCCGCAGCCCGCGTTCGATACCTTTCGTGAAATATTTCCTGACGTTTGTGGGTCTCTTCAAGCGAGCCCAGCCATTTCATACCAATAACCGGAACTGCGCATCTTGCAACGCAATACCATTCGCTTGCTGTTCGTCCTGGTGATTGGCGCCGCGATTGCCGGCTACTTTGTCTTTGACCTGCAGCAATATTTCTCGCTCGCGGAGCTCAAGGATCGACGCGACGCGCTTGCGGCCTACGCCGAAACGCGGCCTGTACTGACAGTCGGCATATACGTCGCCATCTATATAGTCATGGCCGCATTGTCGCTCCCCGGCGCGACGATCATGACCCTGGGGGGCGGCGCGATTTTCGGTCTCGCCACCGGCACGGTCGCCGTGTCGTTTGCGAGCACAATCGGTGCGACGCTGGCATTCCTGGCCGCGCGCTTCCTGTTTCATGACAGTGTTCAACGGCGCTTCAGGAGCCGATTGCAGCGGCTGAACGAAGGTGTCCGACGCGACGGTGCCTACTACCTGTTGACACTGCGGCTCGTACCGGCATTCCCGTTTTTCGTGATCAACCTCGTGGCGGCGCTGACGCCCATCAGGACCTGGACGTTCTTCTGGGTCAGTCAACTCGGCATGCTGCCGGCGACGGTCGTCTACGTGAACGCCGGTACACAGCTGGGCCATGTTTCGGCGGCGGCCGATATCCTGTCGCCGTCGTTGCTGGGCGCTTTCGCGTTGCTTGCCGCGCTGCCGCTGTTGATGCGGGCAATGACGGGCTGGCTGCAGTCACGTCGCGTCCGGGCGCGATTCCCGCGTCCTCGCCGGTTTGACTACAACCTGATCGTCGTTGGCGGTGGCTCTGCCGGACTCGTGACGTCGTACATTGCGGCGGCCGTCAAGGCCAAAGTCGCGCTGATCGAGCGCGACAAGATGGGCGGAGAGTGCCTGAATACCGGCTGCGTGCCGAGCAAGGCGCTGTTGCGCAGCGCGCGCCTCCTTGCCGAGGCACGCGACAGCAGGCAACTGGGCGTTCGCGAGATGCGGGCCGAGTTCGATTTCTCCGACATAATGGACCGTGTCCACCAGGTCATTGGCACCATCGCACCGCACGATTCGATCGAGCGCTACGAGAAGCTGGGCGTCGACTGCATCACGGGCGATGCAAAGGTCGTGTCGCCGTGGGAGGTCGAGGTCGACGGCCGCCGCCTGTCGGCACGGGCTCTCGTCATGGCGACCGGCTCATCCCCCGTCGTGCCCGGCATTCCCGGCCTGGACAGCATCGGCTACCGGACGACCGACACGCTGGTGGTCTCTCAGGGAGCGCCCTGCGCGACTCGTGGTTCTTGGCGGTGGACCGATCGGCTGTGAACTGTCGCAGGCCTTCAGCCGGGTCGGCAGTGACGTGACGATCGTCGAGATGGCGTCACAACTGCTCGGCCGCGAGGACGAGGATGCAGCGGAAGCCGTGCGTCAGTCGCTCGCGGATGGCGACGGTGTGCACGTGGCGCTGTCGACCAAAGCCGTCCGTTGCGAAGGCGAGGGCAACGCCGGCGTCCTGGTCTGCGAACAGGACGGCCACGAAATCCGGTTCGAATTCGATTGCCTGTTGCTTGCACTCGGGCGGCGCCCCAATACGGACAGCGCGGGGCTCAAGGATCTCGGTGTTACAATTGGCAGTGACGGAACGGTGTCGGCCGATCCGTTCCTGCGAACCAACTTCCCGAGTATTTCAGTGTGTGGCGACCTGGCGGGTCCCTACCAGTTCACGCACGTCGCTGCGCACCAGGCGTGGTTCGCATCGGTCAATTCCCTGCTGCGACCGTTCTGGTCGTTTCGCGCCGACTATCGGGTGATACCCTGGTGTACGTTCACTGATCCGGAGGTAGCGCGCGTGGGCCTGTCCGAGCGTGAAGCGCGTGATCAGGATACGGACGTCGAAGTAACGCGTTATGGTATCGACGATCTCGATCGGGCAATCGCGGAAGGCGAGGCGCACGGATTCGTCAAGGTCCTGACCGCACCCGGGAGCGATCGGATTCTGGGCGCGACGATTGTCGGTGCGCGTGCCGGTGACATGATTGCCGAATTCGTTCTCGCGATGAAGCACGGCCTCGGTCTCAACAAGTTGCTTGGCACTATCCATGTTTACCCCACGATGATGGAGGCCAACAAGTTTGCAGCCGGCGCCTGGAAACAGGCCAATGCCCCGGCAAGGTTGCTCAGGCTGCTCGGCCGCTGGTTTGACTGGCAGAGGGGTGGCCCGCCAGCGGGTGGCGGCACATGACTATGTCCGCGTGGATGCTGGCCAACGAAGCGCAGGTGCGCCTCGGTGCGTTCCTGCTGGTGTTCGGTGGATTGATCGTGGCGCAGCGCCTTTGGCCGAGACGCGATGTGCCGGGTGGCTGGCGTCGCAGTGCAACAAACATCGCGCTGGTCGTCATTGACACCGCCATCCTGAGAGTCGCGTTTCCGCTGCTGGCGTTCGACCTGTCGTTGCGGGTAGAGGAAAGTGGCACGGGCCTGCTGCACGGATTGCCGCCCGCACTGGCCGTTGTAGCCGGCATCCTGCTGCTCGACGTGGCGATCTACTGGCAACACCGCCTGCTGCACATGATCCCGTTCCTGTGGCGCCTGCACAGGGTGCATCACGCAGACACGGGTTTCGACGTAACGACCGGCGTGCGCTTCCATCCGCTGGAAATCGTGTTGTCCATGGGGATCAAGCTTGGACTGATTGCCTTGCTGGGCGTGCCGCCGATCGCGGTGCTGATATTCGAGCTTGCGCTGAGCCTGGGATCCCTTTTTACGCACGCCAATCTGTATTTGCCGGCAACGCTGGACCGCCGGCTTCGCTGGTTGTTTGTAACGCCCGAGATGCATCGAATCCACCATTCATGGCATCGCGATGAGACGGACAGCAACTATGGCTTTCACCTGTCGATCTGGGATCGGCTGTTCAGGAGCTACCGTACTCAACCACGTGACGGGCACGAGGCAATGACTATCGGGTTGCATGAATTTCGCGACAACCGGAGTCAGTCACTGGCGTCACTGCTCCTGAACCCGTTCAGACGCAACAAACCGGCCGTATCCGGGTAGATCATCGCCTTATTTCGCCACCACTGAACTATGGAGCCGTCATGCAAGATATCAATCGCCTTCCTGTATCGCTGCTGTTCATGCGCCTTACCGTATTCCTCGTGATGCTGGTCTGGACGCTGGACAAGTTCCTCGCACCGCAGCACGCGGCGCAAGTATTCGAGAGCTTCTATTTCCTGAAAGGCTTCGGCGCGACGGTCATGTACGCGATCGGTGCCATCGAGCTGGTAATTATCGTCGGCTTCGTGCTGGGGGTCGCACGCCGCTTTACCTACGGTGCCGTACTGCTGTTCCATGCCGTGTCGACATTTGCGTCGTTCCCGATGTACTTCAATCTGCCCGACGGCCGGTTGTTTTTCGCGGCATGGCCGATGCTCGCGGCGTGCCTGGCGCTGTACCTGCTGCGTGACAGCGATACGCTGTGGTCGGCGGGCGCCCGCCCGGCCCGGCGTAAACCTTGCGCCGGGGGGTTGGCGGACTGCAGCGCGTTCACAGGGGGCTCGGGATCAGCGCTCCAGGCGCTCGGCAAGCGCGGCCGTAAACTCGCGAATGCGCGCGGCGTTCTTGCCGATGTCGCTCCTGCCCACGCGGGACTTGGAGCGAATATCCAGCCGACTGCCGTCCGCGCGCGGCGTAATCCGGATGACCAGGTCGTCTTTGAAGCCGAACCAGAATGTCGTCGCCGTGGCCTCGATACGGCCCTCCCCGGGTTCCGCGGCCACGATGTCCCAGCCGCGATCCCGGGCAGTAGCCAGCGCCGCTTCGTAGACGGCATCCGGCGAGAGCGGGAAATCCAGGGGCTGGATGTCCGGATAGGCTTCCCGTTGCTGCGCCGCCGTTTCCTCGCCCGGGTACGCGGCCGGGTTGGGCGCATCGGCGCGCAGCGGTGCGACGGCCACGAATGCGGGCGGATTGCGGGTGTCGGTCGTGATGTCGTGGATGTACGGCAGGGACCGGGCCGTCCGGTAGCCGTCCAGGGGCACCCAGACGGTGACCACACCGATGAGCACGGCGATACCCAGTGTCCGGCGTCGTCCTCGCCGGGTTGCCGGGACGGCAAGCAGCACGATCGCCAGTGCCGTGGCACCGGCAGCCAGAAAAAGGCGATTTGCATCAACGTGAAACCGGTGCCGAATTCCCACAGCTCGAGGCGTGTGCCGGGACCGGCGATCAAGAGCATTAACGCGGCCAACACGGCGGCGAGCAGCGACAAGGTAGCGAGCATCGGGCAGCTCCTGTTAGGGGACTACATTTTTCAGCATATACCAATCGGGCCGTGATCCTGCAGTTGCCGGCGCGCGCTGCCGGTCGGCCGCCTGGCCCGCCACGGCCTTGACGAGCGCCGCTGCAGGCGACTACTCTGCGCCAAATAGACCGGTCCGTCTAGTTCTGTCGGGGCGGATTCCGCGAGGGACGCAGCGTGCATACGACCAAAAAACGACTGCTCGATGCCGGCCTCGAGCTGCTGCTCGAGCACGGTTACAACGACCTCGGCGTGCAGCGGCTGCTGCGCGAGGCGGGCGTGCCCAAGGGCTCGTTCTATCACCATTTCGACAGCAAACAGGATTTCGCCCTGCAGGTGATCGACCGGTACATGGTCGATGTGCACGCCGGGCTGGACGCCTGCCTCAATGACGACACCCGGCCCCCGCTGGGGCGCGTTCGCCATTTCTTCGAGCTGACGCTCGAGAAGTATCGAGAGGAGGGCTATCTCGGCTGCCTGCTGGGCGGGCTCGGCCAGGAGCTCTCCGCTATCGACGAACAATTCCGGCGACGTATCGAGTCCTGTCTCGGCGCGATCGCGCAACAGGTCAGCGAATGCCTGGACCAGGCAAAACAACGCGGCGACCTGCCGGAGACCGCCGACACGCGGCAGCTCGCCGACCTGCTGGTCGACTGCTGGGAAGGTGCCGCGCTGCGTTCCCGGCTTTGGCGGGACCCACGGCCCCTGCAGACCGTACTCGATTTTTATTTTTCGTCCGTGGCCGGACAGGCCAGGGCATAGCACCCGGCACCAACCGGCACTGATCGCGGGTCGGGCCGGGACAAAAGCAAGTCGTGCCATGAACTGAGGAGGTACACCATGCGCAAGATCCAGCAATCCTTCTTCCGTACAGTCAGGAGCGGCCGGATCGCGAGTGCCGCGCTTGCGGCGGCAATCGTCATACCGCTGGTCATGCCGCTGGCGGCGCCTGCCGCGGAAGACGCCTTCACGCGCACGGCCGACTCGTCGGCCGTCGAATGGGGTCCGTGTCCGGCGTTCATGCCGGAGGGCTGCGCGCTGGCCGTACTCCAGGGCGATCCGGCCAAGCCCGGCGCGGACGCCTTGTTCAAGTTGCTTGCTCATACGACGGCCCCTGAGCACTGGCACCATTCCGCGGAACGCATGGTGCTTCTCGAGGGTGAAATGGAGGTCAACTACGAAGGCCAGGCGCCCGTCACCCTGCAGGAAGGCACCTATGCCTATGGCCCGCCGCAGCTTTCGCATTCCGCAACGTGCACGTCCGATAAAGACTGCATCCTGTTCATCGCCTTCGACCAACCGGTCGATGCGATGGCGGGCGCATCGGACTGAATGGCAGCCCGGCGGCGGCCCGGTGCGGGCCGCCGGCCGGCGTCGCCGGGCAGGGCATGCACAGGTACCGCCGATGGCGGAAGTCGACTGGCATTGCCGATTCGATGCCGCCAACCGGAAACCGGGCATGACGATAGAGAACGAGTCCGACCTCGAAGGCCTGCGGGCCATCGGCCGCATCGTGGCCCGGGTCCTGCGCGATCTTTGCAGTCATGGTACCGGGCGGGCGCTGCACGAGTCGCCAGCGGCGATTCCGGGCTTCTACGACCCGCGCGACCGTCGCGTCCTGCACGTCGGAGCAGCACGTCGGTGACCGAGGCGGACGACGGCTGGACGCTCGTCACGGGCCGCGGCAACCTGTCCGCGCAGTTCGAGCACACGATGGTCATACGCCGGGGGCAGCCGCTGCTACTGACTGTCGCCTGACGGTGGTCGGGACACGCCGCCGCCTTTGAGGCCGTGCCGTTCGTGAACAATCCGGATCAGGAGTCTGCGCGCGGCGGCAAGCCCGTGTGTTGCGACAGGATACGGCCTCGCTGCACGCGCTTTTCATGCGCTGCCTGCGAATTCTTGCGTCGCGGCGACCGGTGTTGCGACTGGCCACGCGGTTGTGTCGCGGGAACCAGCGTATCCGGGCCGGAGCCGACCAGGTGTCCAAGCTTCATGTCACGGAGGGCCTTGCGGATCAACGGCCAGTTGGCGGGGTCGTGGTAGCGCAGCAGTGCCTTGTGCAGTCGGCGCTTCGCGGGACTCTTGACCGCCTCGACGCCCTCGCTCTTGTAGGTCACTTTTCGCAGCGGATTCTTGCCCGAGTGAAACATGGCCGTGGCGGTTGCCATGGGCGACGGGTAGAACGCCTGCACCTGGTCGGCGCGGAACCCGTTTCGCTTGAGCCACAGCGCCAGGTTGACCATGTCCTCGTCGGTCGTGCCCGGGTGCGCGGCGATGAAGTACGGGATCAGGTATTGCTCCTTGCCCGCCTCCTTCGAAAACTTCTCGAACAGCTCCCTGAAGCGGTCGTACGAGCCGATGCCCGGTTTCATCATCTTGCCGAGCGGGCCGCTCTCGGTATGTTCCGGCGCGATCTTCAGGTAACCGCCCACGTGGTGCGTTACCAGTTCCTTCACGTACTCCGGGTCCTCGACGGCGAGGTCGTAGCGCAGGCCGGAGGCGATCAATACCTTCTTCACGCCGGGCAGCGCGCGCGCCTTGCGATACAGGCCGGTAAGCGCCGAATGGTCCGTATCGAGGTTGCTGCAGATGCCGGGGTAGACGCAGCTGGGGCGCCGGCATGCCGCCTCGATCTCGCGGCTCCTGCACGCCAGCCGGTACATGTTCGCCGTGGGTCCGCCCAGGTCCGAGATGACGCCGGTGAAGCCGGGGACCGTGTCGCGGATCTTTTCGATCTCTTCGAGAATCGACTCCTCCGAGCGGTTCTGGATGATGCGTCCCTCGTGTTCGGTGATCGAGCAGAACGTGCAGCCGCCGAAGCAGCCCCGCATGATGTTCACCGAGAAGCGGATCATCTCGTAGGCCGGAATGCGCGCATCGCCGTACGCCGTGTGCGGCACGCGGGCGAACGGCATGCCGAAAATATAATCCATCTCGGCCGTCGCGAGAGGTATTGCCGGGGGATTCATCCAGACGTCGCGCTGGCCGTGTGCCTGCACCAGCGCGCGTGCGTTGCCGGGATTGGTCTCGAGGTGCAGTACGCGGTTGGCGTGCGCGTACAGCACCGGGTCGTTGCGAACTTTTTCGAACGACGGCAGGCGGATGACCGACCGCGCCCGGTTGCGTTTCGCGTCGGGCACGAAGCGCAATACGTTGTCGGTTCGCGGCGCCGCATCCTGGCGGTCCGCGCAGCCCGCCGATTCCTGCGTATTGACGTACGGACTGACCATGCGGTCGACCCGCCCCGGCCGGTCGATGCGGGTCGAGTCGATCTCCCACCAGCCGTCGGCACGATCGTGGCGGATGAACGCGGTGCCGCGAATGTCCGTGATGTCACCGACATGCTCCCCGCGGGCGATGCGGTGCGACAGCTCGACGATGGCGCGTTCCGCGTTGCCGTAGACGAGCAGGTCCGCGCCGGAATCGACGAGCAGCGAGCGGCGCACGCTGTTCTGCCAGTAATCGAAATGCGCAATGCGTCGCAGCGAGGCCTCGATGCCGCCGAGAATCACGGGTACGTCGTTGAACGCCTCGCGGCAGCGTTGCGCGTAGACCAGCGAGCAACGGTCGGGGCGCTTGCCGCCCACGCCGCCCGGCGTGTACGCGTCGTCGTTGCGCACTTTCCGGTCCGCCGTGTAGCGGTTGATCATGGAATCCATGTTGCCGGCCGCGACGCCGAAATAGAGGTTCGGGCGCCCCAGCGCTTCGAAGGCCGCTTTCGAGCGCCAGTCCGGCTGCGCGATGATGCCGACGCGGAACCCCTGGGCCTCCAGCAGCCGGCCGATGATGGCCATGCCGAACGACGGATGGTCGACGTAGGCGTCGCCGGTAACGATGATGATGTCGCAGGAATCCCAGCCCAGCGCCGTCATTTCCGCGCGCGACATCGGCAGGAATGGCGCCGTGCCGAAACATTCGGCCCAGTAAGGGCGGTAGTCGTAGAGCGGCGTGGCGGCGGACATCGGTCAGTACGGGCGCGGCGGGCCGCCAATCATATAGAAAACGCGCGGCAATTGCCGCCGGCCGGATGGCGGGCGGCGGCGCTGGCCGCGCTGTCAGCTGGCCCGGATCAGACGATTTCGACCAGCTTGATCTCGAAGTTCAGCGTCTGGCCGGCCAGCGGGTGGTTGGCATCGACGGTGATCGCGTCGTCGGAGACCTCCGTGACGACCAGCGGCATGGCCTGGCCATCGGGCGTCTGGCTTTGCAGCTGCATGCCGACGGACGGCTCGATGTCCTCGGGCAGCGCGCTTTTCGGTACCTGCTGGACCAGCTGCTCGTGGCGGTCGCCGTAGGCTTCCGCCGGTTCGACCGTGACGGTCTTGTCTTCGCCCTTGTCCATGCCGACGACGGCTTTTTCAAGACCCGGGATGATCTGGCCCTCGCCCAGCTTGAATTCCAGCGGGTCGCGGCCGGACGAGCTGTCGAACTCGGTGCCGTCCTGCAACTTGCCGGTGTAGTGGATGCGAACGCTGTCGCCGTCTTTGGCCTGGGTCATCGTCTAATCTTCCTGAGAATCGATAAAGCTGTTGCCGGTCATCGGTTTGTCGGCCCGTGGTGCCCTGCTGCGGGGGCAACGCGGCAGCCAGGCACGTTGCTGGCCAAGGCTGGCGAATGCGGCAATTGAAGCAAGGTCAGTCGGGGAAACCCCGAAACCCTAACAAATCTGGGCGCACAGTTCGAAGTGGCGGGCGCGACGGCGGCCCGGGCTCGCGGCACGGCGCCGCGTAACGCGGCCGGACCGGGTTGTCCGGCCGGCGTATCCGCGCAGCCGGGGGGTCGCCACGCGCAGCCGGTCTGCGTTACCTTCGCATCGCTGGAGCCGCGGCGCGCCGTTATACTCCACGGCGCCGCGGCCATCGCGAAGTCGAACGAGTGCAACGTCATGCCCAGGTTCCGCAACATCCTCGAAACGATCGGCCGCACGCCGGTCGTCCGCCTCAATCGCCTCGGCCCCGACGGGGTCAACCTGTGGGTCAAGGTCGAGTCGTTCAACCCGATGGGGTCGGTCAAGGACCGGCTGGCGCTCGGCGTCATCGAACGCGCCGAGCAGGACGGCTCGCTCAAGCCGGGCCAGACGGTCATCGAGGCGACCAGCGGCAATACCGGCATCGGTCTCGCGATGGTGTGTGCGCAGAAGGGCTACCCGCTGGTCGTGACCATGGCCGAGAACTTCAGCGTCGAGCGCCGCAGGATGATGCGCTTTCTGGGCGCGAAGGTCGTCCTGACGCCGGCGGCACTCAAGGGCAGCGGCATGCTGGCCAAGGCCGCGGAGCTGGCCCGGGCGCACGGCTGGTTCCTGTGCCGGCAGTTCGAGAACGAGGCGAACGCCGATATGCACTCGAAAACGACGGCACGCGAGATACTCGCGGACTTCGAAGGCGAGACGCTCGATTACTGGGTAACCGGTTACGGCACCGGCGGCACGTTGAAAGGCGTGGCCCGGGTGCTTGCCGAGGAGAGCCCGGCGACCCGCATCGTCGTCTGCGAGCCGGATAACGTGCCGATACTCGGCAGCGGCATCCGCCAGCAACGGCATGACGACGGTTCCCCGGCGGACAGCCACCCGATGTTCCGGCCGCACCTCATGCAGGGCTGGTCGCCCGATTTTATCCCGCGGCTGACCGAGGATGCACTCGACATGGAACTGGTGCACCGCGTGGTGGGCGTGGATGGCAACGAGTCGTTGCGGCTTGCGAAGGAACTCGCGCAGAAAGAGGGCATATTCGTCGGCATCTCCGGCGGGGCGACGCTGGCGGGCGCACTGGAGGTATGCAGGACGGCCGACAAGGGCAGCAACGTCCTCTGCATGCTGCCGGACACCGGCGAACGCTACATCAGCACGCCGCTGTTCGAGGGCATCCCGGTGGACATGACCGACGAGGAACAGGAGATCGCCCGCTCGACGCCCGGCTATCGTTTCGACGTCAAGCCGGCATCGCCGGGACCGGCGGAGGAAGCACCGCCGCAGGCGCCGCCCGAGGCCGAGGAACGCGTCGACGAGGTCGTCGCGGACGAGCGGCAGCCGGTCGTCATGTTCGCGCTCGAGTGGTGCGAATTCTGCTGGTCGGTGCGCAAGCTGCTGGCGCGCTACGAGATCGACTACCGCTCGGTCGATCTCGATTCGGTGGCCTACCAGGAAGGCAACCTGGGCGGCAATATACGCAAGGTGCTGCACAGCCGGACCGGCGCAAAGACCATTCCGCAGATTTATATCGGTGGCGAGCACATCGGCGGCGCCACGGAACTGTTCGATGCGTTCCGCGACGGCACGGCGCAGCAATTGCTCGAGAAAAACAACGTCGCTTTCAACCGTGAGGTCAGTGACGACCCCTATTCGTTCCTGCCGGGCTGGCTGCACGCGCGTTAGGTGGTCGATCCTGCCCTAGGAGTCTGCGCGGTAGAAGCCGAACGGGCTGCGACGCCCCCACGTCGGCCCGTTTTTCCGATCCTCCTCGTCACAGAGTCCCACTATGTTCCTCGGATGATCGAAAAAACGGACTCGACATGGGAACGTCTCGCCTCGTCCGTTTCTACCGCGCAGACTCCTAGCAGGCTGCTGAAAAAGCCATCCATGGCTTTTTCAGCCTCAGCCATTCGAAAAACGTGGTTTTCGAATGGCTCGCATTTTCAATGGGTTGCAGCCATCGAAAATGGCGGTACCTCCTGTACCGCATAGCAGGCTGCCGAAAAACTGCGTTTTTCGGCAGCCTGCCAGGAGTCGATGACAGATGCGGGCCAGGCAGGCGACTCCGTCACAGCACGCAACGCCTCGCGTACCGGGCCAGCTGCTATGCTTGAGCCTGGCGCCTTCAGGAGAGATCGTCATGCCCATCGTTCGCCAGACCCGGTTCGAGGACACCTGTGAAATCGTCGGCGTTCGCAATGGCCAGTCGACGGTCGGCGAGATCCTGACATTCCGCGAGAAAGACCTGATCATCGCGACGATCCAGCGCTCCGCCAAGGTGACGCTGCGCTGGCAGCCGCATGCCAATGCCTATGTCGGTTCGCTGGGCGGCGTTGAATTCCAGTCGGCGGGGCCGAAGTCGCAGTCGTACCAGGTCCGGCGGTAGCGACCGTTGATTGGGGGCGGTTTCCCGTAGGAGCGGTTTCCCGTAGGAGCGGTTTCCCGTAGGAGCGGTTTCCCGTAGGAGCGGTTTCCCGTAGGAGCAGTTTCCCGTAGGAGCAGTTTCCCGTAGGAGCAGTTTCCCGTAGGAGCGGCTTCCAGCCGCGATTGAAGTCCGGTCGCGGCTGGAAGCCGCTCCTACAAGAAGCCGCTGGCACAACAGGTTCGGATGGCAATCCGCCAACCGTGATTTTGCCGGCGCAAAATACGATAATGTCCGTCAGTTCAACAGGAGAGCGTCAATGCGAAGAGTGTTTCGGGATTTGATCTGTGTCGTGGCGTTGCCGGTAGTGGCCGGTTGCGACGCCGGTCTCGTGTCGCGCCAGGAAATCGCCCTGCCGGAAGGCAATGCAGATGCCGGCCAGGCGGCGTTCGTGGAGTTGCAGTGCACGACCTGCCATACGGTTCGCGGCGTGGACCTGCCTGAGCCCGATGTGAAAGGTCCCGTCTCTTTCAGCCTCGGTGGCAATGTGTCCCGGGTCAAGACCTATCCGGAACTCGTTACCGCGGTCATCAATCCGTCACATCGCATCGCACGCAACGTCATGCGGCAGGAGATTGAACAGGACGGCGAATCGATCATGACTGTTTACAATGACGTCATGACTGTGACGCAGCTCGTCGATATCGTCGCGTTCCTGCAATCGCAATACCAGGAATTCGAGCGGCCGCGCTACAACTACCCGGTGTACAGCTACGGCGGCGAATAGGCGCGGAATCGAGCGACAAATAACAGCCGCCCGCTAACAGCAAGCACGCTATCGGGTTGCGACGACCCTGGCGCGTTGCCGGACACGCGTCCCCCATAGCCGGGCCAGCAGCGCTGTGTCCCGGCAAATCAACGCGGTACCATGCCGGAATGGCGGTTTCGGGACAGAATCGCGCCACGGCTGATCCGACGGGCAACAAGCGGTCGGCACAGGTCCAGCGCCGTACGTTCGTGCTCCTGGTGAGCATGTTCATCGGTGTACAGGTCGTGATCCTGGCGCTGGCGTTCGGCGCGCTTACGCTGACCAACCAGATACGCGCCTACACGACCGGCGAGGGTCTCTACGCGAAAGGGCAAAAACAGGCCGTGTACGCGTTGCAGCGCTATGCGGCCAGCAGCGATCCGGCGGATTTCGCCGACTACCAGGACAGGATTCGCGTGCCGCTCGGCGACCGGCAGGCGCGCATCGCGCTGCAGAGCGAGCCGCCCGATCGCGAGGCGGCACGCGAGGGCTTCCTGCAGGGCCGCGATCATCCCGACGACGTGCCGGGCATGATCAGCATCTTCCTGCTGCTGCAAGACACGCCGCTGATGGCACCGGCCATCGATGTCTGGCGGCGGGCGGATGCGGTCAACGAGCAACTCGTGGCGCGTGCGGCGGCGCTGCGCGAGGCCGTTCGCGCCGACGGTGCAAGCGAGACGAGGCGACGACAGATACTCGACGATATCCAGGCGCTCGATCGCGAGGTTACCGCCCTGCAGGACGAGTTCTCCCGAATCCTGGGCGACAGGGCGCGGCAGATAGGCACAGCGGCATTCGTGCTCCTGGGTACGGCGAGTGTCATCCTCTGGATTGCTTGCCTTGCCTTCGGCATCAATCTGCACCGCCGCAGCGTGGCCGCCGAAATCGCGCTGGCACAGCGGGAGGAACGCACGCGCGCGCTGATGGACAGCACCGCGGACGGTATCGTCAGCGTCGGACCGGACGGCAGGATCGACGCGGCCAACCGGGCTGCCGGCCGCATGGTCGGGTGCGATGCCGGTGAACTGACAGGACAGCCGGTCGAGGACCTTGTCGCCGAGTCCGACCGGCGGTTGTTCGTCGATGCGATGCGAGTCGGCAACGGTGTCGACGTATACACGGACCACGTCTTCCAGGGCCGTCGGACCGATGGCAGCGAATTCCCGATGGAAGTGGCCGTTACCCGCCAGGCAGGCGCCGCGGAGTACCGCCAGATCGTGACGCTGCGGGACGTCAGCGAACGTGCCGCAACGGAAGCGCGCCTGTTCCAGGCGCAGAAGATGGAAGCCGTGGGACAGCTCACCGGTGGCGTTGCCCATGATTTCAACAATCTGCTGACCGTTATCACCGGCAACCTGGAGGTGCTGCAATCGGAGGTGGCGCGACCGGGCAGCGACGAGCAGGCCGATCGACTGATTCGATCCGCCTTGCGGGCCGCGGAACGCGGTGCGCAGCTTACCGCGCACCTGCTCGCGTTTTCGCGGCGCCAGCCGCTGACGCCTTTACCGGTGGACGTCGACGACCTGATTGCCGGCATGAACGACCTGCTGCGGCAGACTTTGACGTCGGCGGTGGACCTGCAATACCGGCTCGAATCGGGCGGCTGGCGTGCGATGGTGGACCCGGTACAGCTGGAGGCCGCGGTTCTGAATCTCACAATCAACGCGCGCCACGCGCTGGAAGGGGGCGGCCGCGTCGTCGTTGCGTCGCGACCGTTCACGGCGCGGTTGCAACCGGAGCTGCAAGACGGCGAATACGTCGTGGTCAGCATCAGCGACAACGGCACGGGCATAGCGCCCGAACATCGCGAGCGGGTCTTCGAACCGTTTTTCACGACGCGCACGGTCGGTGCCGGCAGCGGCCTGGGACTGTCCATGGTGCACGGCTTCGTCAAGCAGACCGGGGGCAAGGTACAGCTCGCGAGCGAGGTGAACGAGGGCACGACCGTCGAAATGTTCCTGCCCAGGGCAGTCGAATCGCTCCGCCAGGGGGCGTCGGAGGTCGTTGAACAGCCGGCGCGCGCGGCCGGCCGCGTGCTGGTCGTCGAGGACGACCCGGCGGTCCTGGCGATTGCCGTGCGCATGCTGGAGGGGCACGGTTACGATGTTGCGTCAGCGAAGGACGCCGTCATTGGTCTCGAGCTGCTCGAGCAAGAACCGCCACCGGACCTCGTGCTGAGCGACGTTGTATTGCCCGAGGGCATGGACGGCTACGCGTTTGCATCGCAAGTGCGCAGAAACTACCCGGACATCACCGTATTGCTGATGTCCGGGTATCCGCGCGATGCGTTCCCCGGCGGCGCTTCCGGGGAGTTCCGGTTGCTGCAAAAACCGTTTCGGCGCGGTGACCTGCTGCGGGCAGTGGCAGAAGCTCTCAGCGCACGCGCGAAATCGTGATGCATCATCGGTGTGTGCAATTGACAAGCGCCGGCCATTCGGGCCATCTGTCGGCTGTTTTTCCGATGCACGCGGGGCGCCATTTGATGCGAACAGTCCTTATCGTTCTCGGTGCAGCGGCGATGCTGCTGTGGATAAACCCCGCCCAGGCCCAGCCCGCCGCCGATGAGGCGCAGGCGGCGGCCGGGCAATCCGGCGATATCGAAGAGCTCGTACGAGACACCTGGAAGACCCGGATGCGCGCGCGCGGCTGATCGACGACCTGGAACTCCTGCTGGAGGCACAGCAACGCAATGGCGAGGGCGCTGCCGATGATGCCGCGCCGCCGCAAGGCGTCGTGGACTCGCTGACGGAGTACGCCACCGGGCTGTGGGATCGCCTGACGTCGATCGATCCGCAGACGCTGATCACGTCCGGTCTGCTGTCGCTCGCAATAATCGTCGGATCCTTGCTGCTGCGCTGGCTGCTGCTGACGGTGCTGCGGAAGTTCTACGCGCGCCTGACAAGGGATGCTGAGATGGGAGCCGGGGGTGACGCGGACTCGCCGGAAGCGAACAGACGGCAAGACGACAAACACGCGCTGCCAGCGACGATTCCACGGCTGCTCAACCTGGTTATCGGCGTCCTCGCCTTGGCGTTCATCGCGGAGACCTGGGGTGCCGGCCTCGGCGGAATGCTGAGCACCGGCATCGGCGCCCGCATCGCGGAAATGACGTTCGCGATTGTCCTGATCCTGGTCGCCACCGTGATCCTGTGGAATGCGTCGGAACTGGTCGTGACACGACTGCTGCGAATGGCGACCCACAAGCTGGACCGCGACCGCACGGCCCGCCGGCTCGACTCGCTGGTGCCGCTGCTGTCAAGCATCCTGCAGGGGGTAATCGGTGTGCTGGCAGGCCTGCTGATGCTCTCCGAGCTGGGCATCAACATCGGCCCGCTGCTCGCCGGCGCCGGCATCCTGGGCCTGGCCATCGGTTTCGGCGCGCAAACACTGGTCAAGGACCTGATTACCGGCGTCACGATCCTGCTGGAGGACGGCGCGACCATAGGCGACTACGTGGAAATCGGTAATCATGGCGGCACGGTCGAAGAGATGCGCATTCGCATCATCCAGTTGCGCGACGTCGCCGGCGTCGTGCACCTGATACCGTACAGCGACGTTACGTCCATCAAGAACTACACCAAGGACTTCTCCTACTACCTGTTCAATATCGGCATCGCGTACCGGGAAAATACCGATCACGTCTGCAAGGTGCTCATGGAAGTCAGCGAGGCACTCTGTGCGGACGAGACGTTCGGCGCGGATATCATGCAACCGCTGGAAATACTCGGCGTCGACAAGTTCGCCGACAGCGCCGTCGTCATCAAGGCGAGGATAAAAACCGAGCCGGGTCGTCAGTGGGCCGTAGGGCGGGAGTTCAACCGGCGCATGAAAGCGCGCTTTGACGAGGAAGGCATCGAGATTCCGTTCCCGCATTCGACCGTGTACTTCGGCGAGCCGAAGGAGGGCAAGGCGCCGCCGATGCGGGTCGAGGTGGAGGGCGGCGGCGGGAGCCTGCTCGGGCAGGACGAGCGGGAAAACTCTTAGGCCAGTTCGTTCATCAGCGGTTTGGCTTTGGTGGTTGGCAGAGGCGCGCGCCCGGGGGAGGGCTTTTCAGGGACGCTGTAGATACGTTCCCTGTACGCTCCGGGCTCGACTTCCTGTCTCGCACGGCCCTGAAAAGCCCTCCCCGGGCGCACCTCCGCCTCCTGTCTCTGTGCCGTTCATGCACAATTTTGTCTGGTGGGCTATGGGTGGAGGCGTGCGGCGTGGAAGTGCGCGGCTGCTTCGACCGCGGCGATGCCCGGGTCGTCGGGGAGAACCAGGATATTGGCGGGCCGGAGGTCGGCCATGGCACTGACCGACGCGTAGGCGCTGAGTGCGAGTGCGTCTGCGTTGTAGCCGCCTTCCAGGCACATGACCAGCCGGCCGTCGCAGTAGCGGTCGGCGATGTCGCACATGCCGGCGGTCAGTGCGGCGAATCCGGACTCGTCCATTGCGAACGTCTGGTCCAGGTGATGGGCATCGAAGCCGGCGGATACCAGGACGATGTCCGGCCGGAACGCGGCGGCAGCCGGACGGATGATCTGCTCCAGTGCCGCGAGCAATGCCGCATTGCCGCTGCCGGCCGGCAGCGGGACGTTGATGGTGTAGCCGGAGCCGCCGTTCGTTCCGGTCTCTTCCAGCTTGCCGGTGCCGGGGTAGAACGGCGGTGCGCAGTGAGTGTCGATGAACAGGACGTCCGGATCGGCGTAGAAAATGTCCTGCGTGCCGTTGCCGTGGTGCAGGTCCCAGTCGAGGATCAGGACGCGCTGCAGGTCCCTGGCGCGTGCGTGCGCCGCGGCGACGGCGACGTTGTTGTAAAGACAGAAGCCCATCGCGCCGCCGGCCAGGGCGTGGTGGCCGGGTGGGCGCACGGCACAGAAGGCCCGCTTCGCTGCGCCGGCCAGCAGCGCGTCCACGGCCACCACGCCCGCGCCGGCGGCCAGCTTGGCGGCGGCGACGCTGTCGGGCGAGACCGCGGTCGTGTCGACGCTGAGCCAGCGCGCCTGTCCCAGCAGGCTCTCGATAAAGTCGACATACTCGGCCGTGTGCACACGACCGAGTTCCGCCCGTTCTGCCGGCTCCGCCGGGAGCCACCGGGTGCCGGGCAGAGGTTCGGTGAGCAGCTTGTCGACGATCGCCGACAGGCGCTGCGGGCGCTCCGGGTGCGAATAGTTGTCCAGGTTCTTGTCCGGGTATAGCTCGGCCAGCAGCTTCTTCACGGACTCGGTCCAGTCCGGACGGCCCGGGTCCCAGCCCGTCGGGTTATGGCCCAGCATCGCCGCGTCGTAGACGATCAGTACGTCGTCCTGCATGCGCACGGTTCCAATCAAGGTATGAACGTCGTTCACAGTACAGGGAATAATGGGGTCGGACCAACCGAACCCATTGAATTAGCGATGAATGTTGCTGCCTACGACCCAATTTCGGCTGTTAATCGGCCATTTTTGAGGTCGAAACGGGCTGGTAGGTAGCGGCGTCGTCGCGGAGGAATCGGAGACCGTCGTCAACGACGATGTTTCGATTCCGACACGCGATTCCCTGGTCACGGCGGAATGCCTTCAGGAATCTCGCATCGCCCACAGCGAGCGATTCCGGCTCCATGCAGGCAGGCGCAACGTACCAGTACGTTTGGTCGTGCCTTCGACCCATGATGCATGTGCCTGTTGGAGATGTTCGATATTTGCCAGGTTCAAGAGTTTGCACAGTGCCGAATGGTCGACAATTCCCTTGCGAGCCGGAGGCTGCTGAATTTCGTGGAAACCGCTCACCTCCCACTCGGCCGGGTGAGTGACTCGCCCCGCGCGTACCATGTTGGATCGATATACACGATGCACCGGTGTAAATCGCTGTCGGCCTGTATTGCAGTCGAGTGGTAACGATCTTCCAGAAGGCGCCACGACGCTTTTTTCGGCGATTGTAGTCCTGCCCCGTCCGGCCTGCCACAAATTGCATCGCGGCAGGAATTTCGTCTCTGCCGCGTCCGGTAGCAGCAAATGGACATGATTCGAGGTCGCGATGTAATTCAATACACAGAGGCCGTAACGTCGACATGCTCGAAAGAGCCAGTTTCGCCACGCTCTGCGGTCACGAGCAAATTTCAGAAGGAATTGCCGTTGGTGGCACCTGTGTGTGATATGCCAGACATGTCCCGCGCAATAAATTCGGTTGGCTCGTGGCATGGGCTCGTTTCGGCAGGCGCGAAAATGACCGAGAAATGGCTGGATTAAGCACCCATAAGCAGCGCGTTTCTAGGCTAATTTCTTGGACGATCAGCCAGTTCCGTTGGTCCGACCCCAATATCCCTGCCGACCCATTTGCCGAATGTCGCGGATGGGCCAGTTATTGTCGTCACCAGACTAGCGGACGCGAGCGCGTGACGGCATTTTCCTATGTGTTCGGGAAAAGTAGTGGAATCCGGTTGCCTGCCGATGCCGTAAACCGCCACTGCTTCGGTGAATCGTGACACATGCGGAGTCACGGTTACCGTCCGGCCCGGCAGACGGCTCTGCGTCTACCTCTTTCGCCAGGTGATTTGACATGCAGCAGGCATACCTTCCGTTCCTGAGTCAGATGACTTCGAATGCTCCGAGCCCGACAGGCGACACGCATCCGGTAACGGGCTTCTTTTCTTCAAGTACAGCGGGTCACTAGCTGCCACAGTGCGCAGCCATCGGGGGAATACCATGTACGAGGATTGTTTATTCAAAAAGAACATGTTGTCCGCCGCTATTGCAGCGGCGCTCATCGGTACCTCGCCCGCGCAGGCTCAGGAGCAGCCTGACTCGACAGACTCAGCCATCGAGGAGATCGTGGTTCGAGGTGTGGCACGCCGGTTCCGCCCGGACGAACAGACCAGTGCTACCGGGCTTAAGATGACGCTGATCGAAACGCCACAAGCCGTGTCCGTCCTGACGCCGGAAATCCTCAGCACCATAAGTGCCGACTCTGCCTATGAAGCGACCGACCTGGTACCGGGCGTGCAGCGCTCGGGTTACGGGTTCGGCCTGACCCAGGTGGTGATGCGTGGTGTCTTCAACCTGTCCCGCCGAGTCAACAGCATCGAACTCGGCAATCCCGTGACGTCGATCAAGTCGTATGCGCTCGAAAGGTTCGAAATCGTGCGCGGACCCGCAACCGCGATTTACGGCGTAACGGGCTCCTTCGGCGGCGAGATCAATGCCATTCTGAAGCAGCCGCGCAACAGTTTCGGCCTGGAGCTGGGAGCCGAGATCGGCAGCTACGACACGCGTGAAATCTATTTCGATGTCACGGGTGCGATCACGGACGATGAATCCGTATCGGGGCGCCTGGTTGGCAAATACAATGAGTATGATTTGCCTCTGGATATTGCCGGCGAAACGTTTCCCAACTACGAGACCATGGGGCTCGCGGCCGTCAACTGGGACATCTCGGACATGACGTCGTTGCGATTCACGTTTTACCGGCAGGAGCGCAACACGGATCCATGGGATGGCGGTGCGCTGATTCAGAATCCGGACGGCACGCTGTCCTTGCCGGACGTGGATCCGGAAGAATGGTATTTCTCGCACCCCGATCAATCCAAGGAGACGCTTGACATCGACTTCGGCATCGTCGAGCTGGAACACGACTTCGGCAATGGCTGGTATTCGAAGTCACAACTTGCCTGGCACCAGTACGAAGAAGACCTGGAGTATTTCTATCCGTTCGGTCCGTTCGGCGCGTATTCGCTGGGCGACGACGAAATCTATATCTACACCTACGACGTCGAAAGGAGCGGCGAGGAACTGACATTCAACCAGTCTCTCGGTGGTGACTTTGAACTCTTCGGACGGGAACACCAGGTATTCGCGGCACTGGAATACAGGGACGACCGGGAACCCAATCGATTCGAACTGCTGAATTCGTTCTTCCAGGGGTATGCGAATATCGACTGGTATGCGGATGGCGTATACGACGGCATGCAGCCGCGGTTTTCCGATGGCTCGCCGTTCAACCCCATCCAGGGCGATCGGGAGACGGTTTTCGGTGTACGCCAGGAATTGCTCACGGAAACGACGGACCTGAAGCTCAGCCTGCAGACGCTGCTCAAGCCCACTGACAAGCTCCATGTCCTGATGGGTGTCCTGTTTCATGACAACGACACCGTGACCAGGATTCCGATAAATCGCGGTGTCGTGAATTCACCGGCGGAGGAAACCCGCATCGACTTCCAGGAGACGGTGGTACGGGTCGGTGCAACCTACGACCTTATCGACGACTGGCGATTCGTCAATGATTCCATCTTCTACTACAGCTACAGCGAGGGTTTCGAGCCGCAGACGTTTACCGATGGCGACGGCAACACGATAAGCGCGCCGCAGGAAATGGAGCAGCACGAAATCGGGTTAAAGGCCGAGATGATCGACGGCGCGGTCGGCATGGCGGTGGCCCTGTTCGACTACGAGATCACCAATATCGAGGTATCGAGTTCCTATCTCGGCTCGTTCGGCGGATTCGGCAGCACCGTGCTCGAGGGCAGTCAAGAGGCAACCGGACTCGAACTCGAGCTTATCGGCGAAATCCTGCCGGGCTGGAACGTACTCGCGAATTACGCCTGGCTGGATGCCGAAATCCTGAACCCGAACAATACCGCCGGGACACCGCCGCGAACGACCCCGGAGCACTCGGGTGCCATCACCACGACCTACGAGTTTCTGGACGGTAGCATGGCGGGTCTGCGCGTCGGTGCGACACTCAAGTTCAGCGGCGACTATTCGTACGTCGAGGGCACGAGCAATATCGATCGGTTCGGCGAACAGCCGGATGCCGGCGCCCACCAGCGCTTCGACCTGCACGGGTCGTACAAACCGATGTCCGGACCGCTGCAGAACGCCGA
This sequence comes from Woeseiaceae bacterium, assembly GCA_034522415.1. Taxonomy (GTDB): domain Bacteria; phylum Pseudomonadota; class Gammaproteobacteria; order Steroidobacterales; family Woeseiaceae; genus Woeseia. Next base: position 5,662 of record JAXHLH010000014.1, on the reverse strand, counting down.
GGTATTCTTCAACTGGCGGAATGTCTTCGACGAGGACATCCTGGTGGCGAAACAGGGTAATCCCGGTTACGGCATCATGTTCATCGATCAGCAGACAATCACGGCCGGGGTCCGGTACAGGTTCGAGTAACCCGGCACGCAAAGCCTGCCGGTTATTCCGGCAGGCGATCCGGGTCCGCACCCACCAGGCAGTTCACGGATACGCCGCCCGCATTGATGTCGCTATCCGGCGGTTGCGCCGGAATGCCATTGCGAAACCTGACCTCTGTTGCCAGCCCGGCCACCATGCCGCGACCCAGCTCCAGCGCATCGCGTGCGCGTCGCCTGGCTGTAGATGGTTAGCAGTTCCCGGCCGAGCTCCCGGTCCTCGGCCAGGGCGAGTTCCGCCATCCGTTCGATACGGGGTTGCTGCTCGAGCATCGTCGCCTCGAACGCCGCAAGCGTCCCCTGGACGCGCGCCAGGTAATCCTCGGGATACGCACAAGTCAGGTACATGAGTCGCTTGAACAGACGCCCGGCGAATTCGCTGGCTTCGCGGAGCTGGAACGCCGGGTTGATGAACGTCGAGCTTGAATTTTCCGTAAGGTAACGGTGTTGCCCGAACTCGGGCGGCACTTCATCCACGCCTATCCACCAGGGCAGGAACGGTGCCGTTACGGAGCCGGTGGGCGCGACCCATAACAACGCAAGCTCGGGCCGCGGCAGGTCGCGGCGCAGATGGGCAACCCTGGCGGTAGCCGGCATGATCGTCCGCAATTCTCGCATCGCGTACCAGCGCCATGACTTCTGCCACCGTCACGGGCGCCATTTTCCGCAACTCTTCCTCGAGCTGTGCCGGTGAGCAGGTTTCGTACCCGGCGAGCGCATCGTGCCGCCGAGCCCGTAGACTCTGTCGACGTTAAACGGTTCATCCGAGTCGGGGTCGTACCAGCCCATTTCAACGGCAAATGAAATGAGATTTTCGGAACCCATAAAATCCGGATTCGACAGGTAGTCGGCCGGCACGTCGCCGATGTAGCCCGGGTAGTTGACGCGTACGTCATCCGGACCGAGGCGCTCGGCAACCCACAGCCCCTGGCTGCCGGCAAACTCGATCATGACCCAGCCTTCCTCCGGATCGGCAATCAGGTGGGAGTTGCCGCCGTACGTCGTATAACCGTATGTATCTATCAGTTCACCGATGATCTCCACGGCTTCGCGCGGCACTGCGGGCGCGTTCCAGGGCAATGCGCGCCAGGTCGCTGTAATTCGGGCCCGTCTGCCCGGGAGCGGTCATCGCAACCAGTTCGTCCCGGGAAGGCGACCAGACATCGCGTACCGCCACCTGGTGTTCGTTCAGGCCGCCGTTGGTAATCGGCGCCGGAAATCCCGCGTAACTCGAATAGTTCATCGTGATGTAGCGGTACGTCTCGGGCACCTGCGGAATCTGCATCAATCTTGCCGGCAGCCTGGCGCGCGCCGTCGCGCCCACGGTAATTTCCGCACCCGGCGCGTGGGTTCGGCGCGGGACGATTTCCAGCCAGTGGCTGGACAGCTCGCTCCTCACCGGTCCCGCCCAGCAGGACACTGCCGTCCGCGGTCAGGTTGCGACCGACATAGTAGGCGTAGCTCGCCAGGGCGGGCGCCGAAAGGACGGGAAGCAGGACCAGGAACGTGAGCCTGGCGTAGACTCGCACAGCCGCTCTATTTATCACGTCGGTTCTCCAACAGATGGAATACGCAGGCGCACTGACGTGCCTGAAAGGCTCTGGCAGAGTAGCATCTTCACTTGCGGGGCACGATATTTCGAGAGGGCTGTCTCTTGCGGGCGGAAACCAGGATCAAGGAAGCCATCGCGCTGCAGCGTGCCGGTCGCCTGGAGGCGGCGGACGAGATCTACACGGCCATACTCGGCCGTGAACCGGCGCATCCGGCTGCGCTGCATTACCTTGGACTGGTGCGCTTCCAGCAGGGCAGGCTCGACGAGGCCGAGCGCCTGATCAGCGAATCGCTGCAACAGGCGCCGGACAACGCGAATGCCTGGAGTGACCTCGGCATGGTGCGCGTACGGGCCGATGCACCGGACAAATAGCTGGAACCGTTCAAAAAGGCCCTGGCGCTGGCGCCGGAGCATCCGGATGCGCTCAACAACATGGCACAGGCGTTCCGCCGGCTGGGCCGGTTCGACCAGGCACGGCCGTTGCTGGAGCGCCTGGTGGCACTGAAGCCCGAGGCTGCGTCCGTGCGCCATGCGCTGGCCGATGTCCAGTACAAGGCCAACGACGTCAGCGGCGCCATCACGAATTTCCAGAAAGCGATTCGACTGGATCCGGACGACCGACGCATACGAACCGGCCTCGGCGACGCCTACGAGTCAGCCGGGCGGTTCAAGGAAGCAAAGATGCAGTATCTCGCGGCCCTGCGCCGCGATCCGGACAGTGCGTTACCGCTGGCCAAGCTGTTGCAGCTACGCGAGGGCGACATCGATGCCGCCTGGGTACAACGCGCTCAATCCGTGGCGGACAACCCGGACACGCCGGAAGAGGGGCGAATCCGGCTGAACGTGGCGCTGGGTTATTACCTGGACCGGCAACAGCAATATGACGACGCGTTTCGCAGGTTGAAGCTGGCGTATGACGCGCAGGCGCGACGCGAACCCTTCGATGCGGATGGTTATTCGCGCGCCGTCGATAACCTGATCGGCGTGCTGACGCGTGAGTTCTACGCTCGCGCACCGACGTCGGGCGTAAATTCCGAGCGGCCGATTTTTATCATCGGCATGCCGCGCTCCGGAACGACGCTCACGGAGCAGATACTCGCAAGCCATTCGCGTGTTGCCGCGGGCGGGGAGCTGGCCATGCTCCTGAAGGTCAGCTACCGGATCGGCGAGCTGTCGGCATCACGGCAACCTTACCCGCGCGGCCTGCTCGACACCGACCGGGCCGGATTGGAACAGTTGGCACACAGCTACCTGGATCACCTGGACAAGATATCGTCGGATGCAGCCAGGGTGACCGACAAGTTGCCGTTCAATTTCATGCACGTTGGAGTCATCGCACTTCTGTTTCCCAATGCCCGCATCGTGCATTGCCGACGGCACCCCCTGGATAACTGCCTGTCCTGCTATTTCACCAGCTTCGCCCAGCAAATTCGTTTCGCAAACCGTCTCGATACGCTCGGCCGGTATTATTTCGATTATGACCGGCTGATGCGCCACTGGCATGATGTCGTGCCGGTGGAAATTTTCGATCTGCAATACGAGGACCTGGTCGCCGATACCGAGGTAAACATTCGTGCCTTGCTGGATTATTGCGGACTCGAATGGGAAGACGCGTGCCTGTCCTTCAACAAGACGGATCGTGGCGTTCGCACGCCAAGCCGCTGGCAGGTGCGACAGCCTATCTATACAAGATCCGTGCAACGCTGGCGCCATTACGAGAAGCATATCGAGCCTCTGGTTCAGATCCTGGCGCCTCTTCTGGACGAGCATGCTGTGACAACGGGGCAGGAGTAAGCGGCCGTGAGCCGGGATGCCGCGCCGACGCCGGTCGATGCCCTCGAACAGGCGCGGCAGCTCGTCGATGCGAATCGCCATGCCGACGCCGAGGCCGCGCTGCTCGCGAGCCTGGGCGAACGTGACGGTTCCGTCGCGGCTTATGCGTTGCTGGCTGAAATCGAGTGCGCACTGGGACGCGCGGACCTCGAAGCCAGGGCACTGGAGCAAGCACTCGCACTCGTCAACGAGAACACCCGCAACCAGGCAGCCCCTCTCTGGGCGCGCCTTGGTGCAAATCGCGGCCGGCGCGGCGATCATGTCGGTGCGAAAGCCGCTTTCGAGCGCGCCGTCAAGCTGGAGCCGTCATGCATGTCATACCTGCGACAACTCGCGACGGCGCACCTGGCGGACCAGGATCTCGACGCGGCGCGACGCTGCGCCGACGAGATGCTGCAGCGGTTTCCCGACGAGTCTTTCACGCACCTCTTTGCCGGCCATGTGCAGAAGGCCACCGGCAACACATCGAGCGCGGCGGCAAGTTACAGGCGCGCACTCGAGCGCGACGCGACACTGGGCGAGGCTCTTTATAATCTCGTCGAGATGTCCGGGGAGGCGACGGACGCCACCGAACTGGCGACCGGCGTCGAGATCGCCTCAAGGCCGGACGTGCCCGTTGCCGACCGGATCAATGCGGCCTTTGCATGCGCCCGCCTGTTCGACCGTGCCGCGCAGTTCGCGGATGCATGGGGCTATCTGAAAGCAGCCAACGACCTGGCGCGAGAGGATCTCGCGAGTCACGGCATCCGTTACGATGCCGCCATCGTGGAAGAGCGGGTTGCGCGTACCATTGCCGATTACCCCCTGTCGAGTTTCCGGAGCGCCATCGAGCCGCTAGCTATCGATCTCCTCCCCGTATTCGTGATTGGGCTGCCGCGTTCGGGTACCACGCTGATCGAACAGATTCTGTCGAGCCACAGTCAGGTCCAGGCCGGCGGTGAACTGCTGTTTGCCCGCGAGTGTGAGTACGCCTTTCGCACCGCCAGGCGTGCCGCTGGCCGCGACGGCCCCGTCGATCCGGCGGACGCGACGGATGCCGATCTGCTGTGCGCGGCCCGTGAGCGCTACATCGACGCATTGTTCGAGCGCGGCCTTTCCGGCCCGGTAATCGTTGACAAGCTACCGGCGAATTTCGAAATAGCGGGCTTTCTTCGCCTGATTTTCCCGGGTGCACCCATCATCCACAGCGTTCGCGATCCGCGTGCTACCGGCTTTTCTCTCTACAATGCGAATTTTGCCGCGCACGAACCCTGGTACCACGATCTCGAGGACCTCGCGCATTTCCACGGGCAATATCGCCGCCTGATGGATCACTGGCAACAAGTGCTTGCGGGTCCGTTTCTCCAGGCACGCTATGAAGACCTCGTGCGCGAGCCCGAAGCGGGCATTGCCGCGCTGCTCGACGAACTGGATTTGCCGTTCGAGCCGGCTTGCCTCGAGTTCCACCGCAATCGCCGCCCGATCCTGACGGCGAGTCACGCGCAGGTGCAGCGGCCCGCGTACACCAGTTCCATCGAACACTGGCGAAACTACGCTACCTGGCTTGGGCCCGTCCGGCGGCTCGGGGCTGACTGACCGGATAGACTGCAGTCGCCATAGACGATCGTTCCGGTTCGTCCGAATGGTCCCCGGGGTACATCGAGCTAAACGGGGCAAGGCCAAAATTATAGACGACAGGAATTCTCAAAGCATGAATCATGCCGGGCTCCCGGGCTCCCGGGCTCCCGGGCTCCCGGGCTCCCGGGCCTCTGGCTTCGGGCCCATTTTCGGTACAGGTTGAACGAGATTGAAAAGTTTTCCGGCGCGACCCTTCTTGTTTGCATGAATTACACCATTACCGTGGTCGGGCAGGCTGATTGCCGCATTTCGGGGCCGGCACGATCTTTGCTGCCTTCTCAGTGTCAGCAATAAGCGACTGGAACTACAAGGAGGAACCCAAATGGCCGATAAAGGCTACGAGGTAATCGAACGACAGGCACTTGAGCAACTGATGAAGGACCAGCAACCGGCCAATGACGATCCGAAAACCGGCTACGCATTGGTCAATGTACTGGGGCGGGAGCAGTTCGAGGAACGTGTCCGAACTGATCGACGTCCGAAGGAGGAAATCGACGAGTTCGAAAAGCGCTT
>JAXHLH010000013.1:0-269602 GCA_034522415.1 Woeseiaceae bacterium | reverse complement strand
GTTCAGGCACGATTGAGCCAACAGGATGGGGAGAACGGCTATTAAACTCAAGCCATTGTCAGTGGTCTTGTGTGCGATTCTGCTGGCCGCAGCGCCGGCGCAAGGCCTGGAAGCTGAATTCTACGGCCAGGGGCATATTTCGGCCGACTCCGTGGACGACGGGCAGAACCGCAGCGAATACTTCGCGAGCAACTCGTCGCGACTGGGCCTGCGTGGCCGCCAGCAACTGAGCGACGGCATCGACCTGTTGTTTCAGTACGAGCAGGGTGTGGACCTGACGGGTCAGGGAGAGAACGACGGCAACGGCCCGGGCTCCACATCGGGGTTGTTCACCGCGGCACGCGTCAGCTACCTGGGCGTGACCGGTGACTATGGAACCCTGCGGGCAGGGAAGCTCGATGGCCTGAATCAGTGGGTCTACGATTACAATCTCTTTGCCGACCAGGTAGGTGATCTCGGCAACCTCTGGGGCGGAACGGGCCTGGCAGGACGGATCAGCGATGCCGCTCAATATGTCTCGCCGGTATTCGAGGGCTTTACCGTTGGCCTGACCTACGTGCCGGAGGAAGGCGTAGACGATGCCGACCTTTTTCTGCTGAAGGCCGATTACCAGCGCAACGAGTTGAAACTGGGCCTCGCCTTCGCCGATATCGGCAGTGACTGGCAAGCCATCGCACTCACTGGCGGTTATGAATGGGACGAATTCACGTTCGGCGGTGGTTGGCAGCGTGAGGAGTCGATCGCGGACATCCGCGGCAATGATCGCAACAGTTATACGGTCGGGGCTTCGTTCGCCCTGAAGAACGGCGTCATTTTCAAAGCTCAGGTCGCGCGCAGCAACGGGAAAGCGACGGATTCTGATGCCACGCAATGGTCGGTTGGGGTAGATTATCAATGGGATTCGGCGCTGACCTTGTATCTGGCGTTGGCGACCACGCAAAACGACGACAACGCTACTTTTTCCGCGAACAATTGGGGCAAAGGTGATGCGGTCTTTCCGGCGGCGGGGCAGAATCCTAATGCGGTTTCCTTTGGTATGGTATACCGATTCCAGATGAGCGCAGGAAGACACCCATCGGGTAGCTAGGGCGAATTCGTGGCAGAACCCAAGACACTTCTGGATGACATGAAGACCGCGAGGTCGGCGCCACAGCAGGTTACTTTTCGCGATGAGGCCTGTCTGACCGTCCAACGTCCTGCTCTGTCCTGCACAGCCTGCAAAGATATCTGTCCAACCGGTGCCGTTCGTATCTCCGGACGCAACGTGGACATCAGCGACGCCGCCTGCAGTGGCTGTGGCCGTTGTTCCGCTGTCTGTCCTACCGGCGCCTTGAGTGTTGATGGGTTCCAGGCAGCCGCGATATACGAATGTATGCGGGTCCCCGAGAAGACCCGCACCGGTAAGGTCGTGCCCTGTCTTGGGGGTATCATGCCCAGCCACATGCGCCGCGCCTTACGCGACGGGGATGTAACGTTGATGGATCGCGGCTGGTGTGCCGGGTGCCCGGCTTCGGGTGGCGAGCCTGCGCCGTGGTCAGAGGCCATCGATACCGTCAATAGAGAGGCCCAAGTGCTGGGGCTCGCCCAGCGCGTTCGGGTTGAATCAGCGCCCATGCCGCAATGGCGGGCCCGTCGCGCCCCTGCATCGCCGACAAGGAATCCGTCACGCCGCGCGCTGTTTGCCTGGGTCACGCAGGCACCGAAGACGCAAGTCCGCACAAATCGGCTTGCTCAATTGCCGGAAACGGTCAATGCCTCTGCATTGCGCGAGCGTGCAGCCGAACTCGTTGATCTGTCAGAGGGGCGCCCGCTGCCCGCTGTGCTGTTTCCGTTCTTGAGTCGCGGTAGCCGGAACCTGGACATGCACATGGTTGCGGCCGTGTGCCCTACCGCTGCGCTTGAAGTGGCGGAAACTGATCATGAAGACCGTCTGATGTTCGATGCCGCCATCTGTGTCGGTTGCGGTGAGTGTGCCCGCGCCTCATCGGGTGCGCTCGAGGTCTCGAAACCGGGTGCAGAAGAGCTATACAGCCCAATCCTTCTGGCCGCGCGGGCGTGCAGAACCTGCTCCCGCTGTCGCACCCGCTTCAATCCTGAGCATGACCAGACGATATGCGATAACTGCCGTAAAGATACCGAGCTCGCCATGGCCGCCCACGGGCTGATGCGGCACAAACGCGCTGGAGACTAACCGCCACGTCACAGGCGAGGAGAAAACCCATGGAAGAGATCAATACCGCCCTGAGCCGCCGCAGATTCCTGCAGGCAACCGGCACTGCCAGCGCGCTGGCAGCGACGGGGGCGGCCGTCGGCGTTCCTGAAAGCGGGCACGAAGCAACCAGCGCCGATGCCGGGACGGCCAGGCGTCAGCCCAACACGGTCGTGACCAAGAACATCTGCCATCAGTGCCCGGCCCGCTGCGGGATCGATGTCTACACGACCGAAGGACGGGTGCATGCGATTTACGGCACCGCCGATCATCCGATCTCGAACGGCAAGCTCTGTCCAAAGGGGCCGCTAGGCGTTTACATCCTCTACGATCCGGATCGATGGCGCGGGCCGATGAAGCGTACCAATCCGCGCAAAGGACGCAATGAAGACCCCGGCTTCGTGCCGATCACCTGGGACGAGGCCCTCGACACCGTCGCCGCACGGCTCAATCGCCTGCGTGATGCCGGCGAAAGCCATCGTTTCGCGCTGCTGTATGGACGTGGCTGGGGTGCAAGCGACGCGGGCCTTCAGGGAACGTTCGGCAAGCTCTATGGATCGCCGAATGTGGCCATCGGGCACTCGTCCATGTGCTCGGACGGTTCCGAGATCGCAAAAAAGATGCTCGATGGAAATGCGGCCTACAACGCATACGACTACAGGAACACCAATTACATTCTGATGTTCGGAGTGGGCTTCCTGGAAGCCTTCCGGCCCTATAACAACAACATGCAGGTCTGGGGCCACATCCGTGGCCGCAAGACGCCGAAGACCCGTGTTACGGCCGTCGACGTACACGTCAACACCACCCTTGCGGCATCGGACCGCGGCCTGCTGATCAGGCCCGGCACCGATGGTGCGCTGGCGCTGGCCATCGCCCATGTGATCCTGACCGAAGGGCTGTGGGAAAAGAGCTTCGTCGGCGACTTCAACGACGGCGTCAATCGATTCGTGGAAGGTCGCACGGTCGAACCGGCGCTGTTCGAGGAGAACTGGGTTAAGGGCCTTGTCGAATGGTGGAACGTCGAGCTCAAGGATCGCACGGTGGCGTGGGCTGCCGGGATTACTGACATCCCTGCCAGGGACATTCTGGCTACAGCAAGGGAGTTCGGTTCGACGCGGCCCGCCATGGCGATCTTCGAGCGCGGCGCGCATGCCCACTCCAACGGTATCTACAACGGCATGGCGATCCATTCGCTCAACGCGCTGGTCGGCTCAATGTACTCGGTTGGCGGCCTGATGAACCAGATGCCGCCGAGCTATGGGCCCCTGCCGGCTGACGATAACGAGTACCTGGACGATTGGGCACGCAACGGTGCCTGGAAAGCCATGCCCCGCATCGACCTGAAGGGGCATCCGGATGGCTATCTGATGGCCAAAAACATGATGCAGGAGGTGGGCCCGAACCACCTGGCGGGCAAGCCTTACAAGCTCGACACGATGATGTTCTACCTCACGAATCCGATCTGGACCGCGCCCAACGGACAGGTATGGGAAGAGGCGCTCAAGGACGTGTTCATGATCGACACCTCCCCCTTCCCGTCAGAAACCGGCCATTACGCCGACCTGATCCTGCCCGATCACACTTACCTCGAACGCTGGCAGGACGCGCCGACCTACCCGTTCGAGGGCTATCCCATGACTCAACTGCGGGTTCCCGCCATCGAGCCGCTTCACGACACCAAGTACTACGGTGATGTCCTGATCGAAATCGGCAAGCGCATCAAGGGGCCGATGGGTGACTACTATCGCGCGCTCCGGGACAGCGACAACGTTTTGCGTCATCTGGCGAAGGGATTTGCGGACGACCCGGGCGACAACGGGGTGAATGATTTCGAGTCATGGAAAGAGCAGGGCGTCTGGTACAAGAAGCCGTACATTTATCGGCTGGTGCGAGGCAGGTTCTACGAATGGGACGGGCGCGGTTACAACCGAGAGATGTCCGCAGACGAGGTCAAGCAGAACCTTCTCAAGACACCTTCCGGCAAGTTCGAGTTCCGGTCTTCGGCCATGGAAGAGAACGCCGCTTGGATCGCTGAAAACACAGGCCGTGATCCTGCAAAGCTGATGTTTCCTATCTGGGAACAACCCGTGCATCCGGGCGGTGGCGATCTTCACCTGGTCACGCCCAAGGTTGCGCTGCATGCGGAAGGTCGAGGCCACAACATTCCTATGGTGATCGCACACTTGCAGCCGACGGTGGGTGGCCGCGGCGAGGCCTATTGCGAAATCAACCCGAAAACTGCGCGGGAGCGCGGCATCAAGGACGGCGACTGGATACGGATCACGTCCGACGTAGGCACCACCGAGTGTGCGGCCCGGTACTACGAGGGCGTCCGCCCGGACACCATCGTTCTGCCTATGGAATATGGCCACTGGGCAGCGGGGCGCTGGTCAATGAGGGTGCCGACACAACATGCCGGCGAAAGTACCGTCAACGTTTCTGATCGGGTCACCGGACAGGCAAATTATTATTCAAGCAAGGTCACCGTGGCTAAGGCCTGAAGGAGGATTGGATCATGGCGAAATGGGGAATGGTCATCGACCTTGAAACCTGCACAGGCTGCCAGGCGTGTACAACAGCCTGCGCAATGGAAAACAACCGGCTTCCGGGCGAGAACTGGCAGGACGTATTGTTCTATTCCGAAGGCGAATACCCGGCGCTGAATCTCTCATGGCTGCCGCGCCCCTGTATGCAGTGCGAGAATCCATCCTGCGTCTCGGTGTGCCCGACCAAGGCCACCTATGTCGACGACGATACCGGCGTCGTTCTGGTGGACTGGGACAAGTGCATCGGCTGCAAATACTGCATGGTTGCCTGTCCTTATGGCGTCCGCTTCTATATGGATGAAAAGCCGGTAGTGGAGCCGGATGTCCGCGCTACCTATCCCGGCGATGGGCGGCGCACCTGGAATCCACCGTACAAGATGCCGGATGAACACGAGGATCCGTCGAAGGGCATCGGCATACAGCCAAAAGGGGTCGTGTCCAAGTGCACGTTCTGCTATCACAAGATCAGTCAGGCCCCGCAGGGCGTGGCCGATCTCGACGAGGATAATCCGGAGACCAAGGAATTCACGCCTGCCTGTGTGCGCGTCTGTGCACCCAAAGCACGATATTTCGGCGATCTCGACAACCCCGACAGCAAGGTGAACGAACTGATTGCGGAAAAGGGTGGGGTGCGGCTGAAAGAGGAAACCGGCAACAAGCCCAAGGTCTATTACCTGTCCGGCGGAGGCTCGCCGGTCGTTCCGGGCGAACGCTCGCGCCGTTCGGAATCGTGACGGGAGGGAATCGATAATGGCTGTGACCACAGGTAACGGCTCAGCATGGAGCAATCATTTTTTTATTCACTTCATTGTGGCTGTGATACTGCTCATGCTGGGTGGCGGATACGTGCTGATCGAGATTATTCAGTTCGGCAAGGTTCAATTCAATACCACTAACGAAGGCATATTCTGGGGCTTCCCGATCGTTGTTTATGACTACTTTCTGCTGACATCGACGGGTCTGGCTATGGTCGCGTCGCTGTATCACGTATTCGGGCTGGAAGAGTTTCGCAGCGTGGCAACTCGTTGCCTCTGGTTGGCTTTCGCAGGACTTTCCGGGGGCGTATCGGTACTGTTTCTTGAACTGGGCAATCCGTGGGTGGCGCTCTGGGCCACCCCTTTGAACATGCAGACAGAATCCCCCCTGTTCTGGAAGGTGTTACTGGTAGGCGCCTATGCTGCCCTGCTGATCCTGGTTCTTCTCGGGTCGATCAAAAACCGTGACGCACATCGCAACCCGCTGATGATCGCGGTCGGCGCTCTGGCGTTGGCGATCACCCTGGTGGCAGGAGCCGTCTACGGGATGATGGCCATGCGGCCTGTATGGTTTGGTGGAGAAGTTCCGGTGGTATTCCTCATCGAAAGCTTCATGGGCGGGTTGGCGTTCACCATTTTCTTTACGCATCTTGCTCATGGCTTCGATGATGCCAGCGTACCTCCGGAAATGCGCTCGCTTTTTCAGCACACGCTAAGCCGAATGTTTGCCATCTCCATTGCGCTTCACTTTGCTCTGCACGCCGGCCGTGCTGTAACAGGACTCTGGACCAACGCCGAAGGCTTTCAGGTCTGGCAATTCCTGGTTTCGCAACCGTTGTTTCACATCGCCCTGTGGGGGTGTGTGGCATTACCCTTCGTTTTGATGGTGCTGCCATCCACCCGATCCAAAGGAATGGTGCAGGCGATTGCGGCATTGCTGGTGATGGTCGGGCTTCTGATCAGCCGATACGAGTTCATCATTGGTGGGCAGATGGTACCGCTGTTCAAAGGAACCTGGGTGCAAGGATTGCTGAGCTATAGCCCGTCAATCGGCGCATGGGCACTACTGCTTCTTGCTATCGGGCTTGCCAACGCGGTGTATGCCTTCGCCGCCTGGAAGCTAGGCGCAGAAGACCAGGATGCTGGTTTCGAATCGCATGGAGCGGCTCTCGCCGCCCGGTGAGGCATTGCGAGCAGACTGATGCATAGCGATACCGATGTACTTTCCTGGTCGAAGCGCGATTTCTGGCTGTGCCTGGCGCGGGCATTTGCGCCGCCGGGCGGTGCCGATTATCTGACCGCCTTTGCCGCTGATTTGCCCGGTGATCTGGAAGCGATTGCAGAGGAGACCGGTCTGGTTCTGTCGGCCGAGGTCCGAGATTTCGCTGCGGCGGCGCGCCAACTCAACGGGCCGATAGAGCTGCAGAAGCTATACGCCAGTCTTTTCCTGACACCGCCGACGCCCGTCATGGCAAACACCTGCATCTATATCGACGGCGGGCTAATGGGACAAAGCGAGCAGGGTCTGCAAGAAGCCTATGCCCGCCACGGATTCGAGCGGCACAAGCACTTTCGTGACCTCAACGACACTGTCGGAGTCCAGTCGGATTTTCTGGCGTTGCTATACGACAAGGCAGGTATAAGAGCCAAAGCCGGTGACGAGATAGAAGCGCGTGCTTATCTGACAGAAGCTGAGTCGTTCATCGCCTCCTATCCCTGCCGTTGGATTTCGCCCTTCCTCCATGATCTCGAGAACGTCTGCAGAGGGCACGCATTGAACCCGGTTTATGTACATCTTGCCAGGATGCTGTGGCTTGCCATCGAGGGCTCCATGCAGGCCCCGCAGATACATGAGCTTCATGATGGTGCGGCGCTTCTGCCTGCGGGGTCGGCTCGCGGCATCGGCGCTTTGACTGCCGAGGACCTGGCCGAGATCGCATTCAGACTAGAACAGGATGGACTGACCTGGGACCATGTGGCCCGGAACGAAGGTTGGGATGATGAGGTGTTTGCCGCGCGGCGGGCTATAGGGACGTCTGCCTAGTGTTTATTCATCCGCAGGCATTTACGCAGCCATTTGGACATGCTGATGGTACAGTCCGCCAGCATGTTCGAACTCTCCCACCGCTCCGAGCTTCGGTGTCTGAACTGGGCGAACTTCGGGAGAATTCTTAATCATGTTCGGGCCACAATCGGCCTGATTCAGGCCCGGACTAAAGGCAAACATCCGATATTCTTGCCAGGACAAATAGTTGGTGCGAGACGACGAGTGTTCAAGCGATTCGCTGCTATCGAGGCCTCACATCGCTGTCAGCGCGCTCGATAAACGCATCGCGCGTCCACTGGTCTTCAATGCGTCTTGCCCAATCCATTGCATCCCGCTTGAGGCGAAAGGTCTTGCACGTCGTCGGCCAACCCAATTTTCGGATAACCGCCTTCCATTTGCCCGACGGTGTTCTTACTAACGTCGCCACGATGTGCTCCTTGCGATTCGGCACTGTACCTGTACTGTACCCGTCCGAAATCACCGCGGGATCAGTGCTTGTAACCGTTTGAATTAATGGGATTATGGTGGCCAGGGGCGGAATCGAACCACCGACACGCGGATTTTCAGTTCGCTTGTAAAACAATAAGTTACGGGAACTTAAGGAAATTCTGGCAAATCCAGGCTGTCGGGCCGGACGTCGAAAACTCGCCTTGAAACATACGCTTAGGCACGTGAGCCCACTTTAGCAAAATCTCACGACTGTACCTCTACTGCACCTCTGCACGTGCGCGAATCGGCAACTCTCCCCCGACCATGACCTTCACAAATGCTCATTCTGTTCTCTTGTATACTCTGTTAGACTTGTATACATGAACGAGATAGTCCACGCCCGACTCGATGATCACACCCGGAAAATCATGCGCCGATTGCAGCGCCGCCATGGTTGGAGTGATTCGGAAATTGTACGTAACGGAATACGTGCCCTTGGCGACGCAGAGCTGCCGCCCGCGCAGCGAACCAGGCGAATCGTTGGCCTTGGCAAGTTCGCGTCCGGCATCGAGGACCTTGGCAGTAACGACGAGCATCTTCGCGATTTCGGACGATGAAAGCGACCCTCCTGGATACAGGAGTGATCGTCGCCTTACTTGATCGGAATGAACGCCATCATGTGCAGTGCGTTGAGACCGTATCGGACCTGATCGGTCCGTTGGTGACTTGCGAATCAGCTGTAGCCGAAGCGTGTTACCTGCTACGCGGCACGCCTGGAGCTCCCGAAGCCATCATTGCGAATGTTGCTAACGGCGTTTTTCAAACGCCTGTTCGTCTTGCGGACCAAGCCGCCGCCGTTGAGAAGTTGATGAGAAAATATCGCGATGTCCCAATGTCGCTTGCGGATGCCTGCCTGGTTGACCTGGCTGACCAGATGGACACCGCCCAGATCCTCACCCTCGACCGTCATTTTGAGATATACCGGTGGCGCTCCCGGCGGAAGTTCGAGTTACTGGTCAAATTGTGATGTCTTTGAGGTAACTGTGTTGATTTGCACCGAAAGTTGACCCGCAATTTGTACTGAAAATCTACCCGGCCAGTCGACCGCGATCGACGAGCACGCGGGTGCCCTCGCCTTTGCCGGGCGCGTCGCAGATGCGGCGGATCCTGATCGCGGGCGGCATTCGGGCGGCGTCTTCAGCACTCGCGTCGGACACGCCCGCGCTTTCGCGGAAGGCCTCGGCCAGGCGCTGGAACTCGTCGGCAAGGGCCTCGCAGACGCAGTCCTCGCCGCGAATGCAGGGGCGAAGCGCCTGCTCCACCGACCGGCTAGCGTAAGCCTCGACGTCCCCGGAGACGCAGTCGCGCCCATACTTGCGCGCCAGCTCGACCAGCTCGTCGAATGGAATCGCCGGAGTGTAGCTGTCGGATTCCATATGATCTCCCGGGAAAAGTGGCTCTGACCCCGTTGTTCGCGGGACCTGCTGGAACATTCACTGGGCGTGCCTGCGCGACGCAGGAACCACAGCTGCAATTACAGGCCACACGCCGATAGCAAGCTACCCGAAAAGAGTCGGTAGCAACGACTCGGCAGACGGGCTCAGGAGGTTGCTGCAACTACTACGTATGTCACCACAGGGTAACCAGCTCCGAAAGCGCCAGCAACTCCGATCTTCCAAAGCGTTTCGACAAGGGTTCGCAAGAAATATTCTTTCAACATGAAAATTGCCGAACCCAACAACGCGACCAGACCGCTACCGATGAGTGCCATGAGCAGCATCATTCCCAGCGCATCACCGTCCATCGCGTCAAAGTTGTCCCACACCAGGACATTCGCCGCTGCCAGCAAGCCGCCACCTACACTCGACCCCGGGGTCACGATCCCCGGAGCTAGGTCTTGCTTCATGCATCACCTCTGTCTGATCCATTCTTGCTCGGTACCCGGCACAATCTGACCAAGAAAATCTAGACAGAGTGGAGACTCGATCGCCGAAATAAGTAAATTCGACGATTGCCTACAGTGCGAGAAACTTTGCGGGCTGCGCGCCCTCTCCCGGTCCCCGCGGCGGTACGGGCGCGTTTTGGCCTGTGGGCTCGGCTGGCGGGGGCTGCGCAAGGAAGATACCTGTTGCGTATAGATCGAGATGTGTTTAACCGGTACCTGAAATCACAGTGAACATCCAGCAGCGAACCAGGATTTCCGAAGGTGGTCTGACGCCAGGCCCGAACCCCGCGCGTTGCACTGCATGAGCCAACCGGCTTCGGGTCAGCCACGGCGCTCGCTGCTGGCCGACGATGGCGACGAGCTGCACTTCTGCAGCACCTGCGCGTTTTCCGCGGCATGCCTCGAGCGCGGCTATGACAAATCACGTCTGCGCGAGTTGCATGTCCTGGTGGAACACACGCCGCCTTTCCAGGAAGGAGCCCATATTTTCCGCGAGGGTGACGAATTCAACGCGATTGCCGCCATCCGCGCCGGCACGGTCAAAACCTACGTTATCGACCGCGAGGGTCGTGAGCAGGTACTGGGATTTTTCCTGCCTGGCGAGGTCGTCGGCCTCAATGCCATTTCGAGTTCGAGATATCCGTGCAATGCCGTTGCGCTGGAGACCGTGCTGCTTTGCCAGTTTTCATTTCCAAAGATCGCGACACTCGCTACCCGCATGCCCGGCCTGCAGGAACACCTCTTCCGGCTGCTGAGTGAAGACATCGGCAAGGCCAGCTTGCTGGCCGGAGATTTCACAGCAGAGGAGCGCCTGGCTGCATTTCTGATCGTCCTGTCCCGTCGTTACGCGGCGCGGGGGTTGTCGGCGACCCGGTTCTGCCTGCCGATGTCGCGTACCGACATCGCCAACTACTTGCGTCTCGCGGCCGAAACGGTGAGCCGCATCCTGAAACGTTTCCAGAGGGACGGCCTGATCCGCGTCGATCGCAGGGAGATCGAACTCCTCGACAGACAGCGGCTCGAAGGCATCGCACGCAGCGCACTCAGAATCTGACATCCGCCTGACTTGATTCTGGGCGACGGCTCTGTGGTTCATCAGCATCTGCGATGAGGCTTCCAGGCAGAAGCATGCGAAACCCTGCAGCCGTGAGTTTGCGATTTCTGCCTCACGCATGCTTTTGTTTGACGACCGGCGTGTCGGTGGCGTCCTGTTAGCCAGCGGCACTACTTGCTTAGCGTCCACACGTAGGCGGCCACCGCCTTCACCTGATCGTCGGAGATGGCCGTGCCGCCTTTGGGGAGCATTGGCGTGCCCACGGTGGAGGCGTTGGCGGCAACTCCGTCCATGATTGTCTGAACAATTCCTTCGTAGCTGCCGTCGGAGTGTATCCACTCCTCGTCCGTGAGGTCGCTGCCGAGGTTCGGCATCCCGGTGGCATCCCGTCCGTGGCAGGTCGCGCAGATACCCCGACCGGAGAAGATGGACTTGCCGTCTTCGACCATCGCCGTGGTGACTCCCTCCGGCAGCGTCAATTCATCCGTGCCGGCATCCGTGCTCGCTGCCGGGGGCGGCCGGGGTTCGTCTCTGGCCGTGGCCTGCACCGCGGAGGAGGACTCGCTTTCACCGCCGCCGCAGGCCGCAAGTCCGACGGCCAATGTGGCAAGCAGTATCATCTGGTTCTTAATCATCATGTGGCTTCAGGCTCCCTTTCTACTGTTGTGCATCGGTTGTTTGAACGATGACATTACGTTGACTTGAGTACGATGAGCTCCATACAGGAGTTGTGCGTGCGAACCTCGTGGCTGTAGTCGATGCGATCATGACCCATGTTCGGATACCGCAGTATCGAGAAGGTACACCGGAAAGTAAGGCTCGTCGGCTTCACCTTGATCGGCGCCTCATTTCGCTGCCGGTACGTATGCATCCGATATGCATGCTTCCAGATCCAGCCCCTGCGCGAGGAAATCCGGGACCGCCGCTTCAACCATCTGTACCGACCCGCATACGTACACTTCGTGGCCGGCGAGGTCGGGCCGGTCCGCCAGCATGATTTGGTGCACGAGTCCTTTCCGTCCGGCCCAGGTGTCTTCGGAACCCGACAGTACGGGGGTTACCCGGAAGTTCTCGTGTTCTTGCTGCCAGCGCTCCGCCAGGTCCAGCATGTACAGGTCGTCTAGCTCGCGCACGCCCCAGTACAAATGCATGGGACGCTTGATCCCACGGTGAAAAGCGTCCTCGACGATGCTCTTGACGGGTGCGAACCCCGTCGCGCCGGCCACGAACAGAATCGGTTTATCACTGTCGCGCAGCGTGAACTGACCGAAGGGACCCTCGAATTCCAGCGAATCACCGACCCGCAAGTCCGTGAACACGTAGGTCGTGAATAACCCGCCGGGAATTCGGCGAACGTGAGAACTCGACCAGTTCGTTGTCATGTGGAGGGTTCGCGATGAGAAGGCGCGCCTCCGCTCTTCGTCCAGCACGATGTTGATGTACTGCCCCGCAGCAAAGTCGATGCGTTCGCCCCCGGGAAGTGAGAGCTTGAGCCGGATCACATTTTTGCTCAGGTAGTCGAGACTTTCGACGCGCCCCGTGTACCTGCTGACAGGCTTGCGGGCAATGAGCTCTGTGGATTCGACTTCGATCTCGAGCTCGCTCAGCGGGATGGCACAGCACATCAGCGCTTTGCCTTGTTCACGCATCTCCCTGGTCAGCACCATCGGTTGGTAGGCACCGTGATCGATACGGCCGTTCAACACAGTGCACATGCACTCGCCGCAGCCGCCGTTGCGACACTCGTACGGCAGGGCCACTCCGGCACGCAATCCGGCCTCCAGTATCGTCTCTCCGCTTTTTGCCGTTGCATTGTTCATGCCCGGCTGTATCGCAATCCTGAAGTCCGGGGTTGCGGTACGGCGTCGCCGGAACGGCAGCCATGGGGTGAGGGCAAGTAACAGCGTGATAAGGCCGACCAGTCCCCACAGATGGCCGGGAGACCATTTGTACAGCAACGGATAGCCAGCGAGGTAGAACCAGTCAAGATCCAGCGTTGGCACCGCCCGGCTCAGGTCTGCAGCTCCACCCTGGCTGACTACCGGATCAACCAGCGCCAGAACGAGCATCGTGGCGAGCAACGAGACCGCCACGGGTCGCGGCGGCAGCATGCGCGCTTTCGGCACCCGCTGCACGTGCACCCACATCATCAGGAGGAGCATCAACGGCAACCCGATATGGATGAACACGAGCAACGAAAAGAATCGGTCGTTGAGGCTCGACGGGTACATGACGTTGCGGACCAGCGCGCCGCCAAAACCGGGCAGCCAGTCCAGCCACTCGAAAGTTGCAGTCAGCACGAACTGCGCCAGCTGATCCCACGGCAGCATGAAGCCGTTCGCTCCGGACGCGTAAACGAGCCAGATCAGGGCCACACCGGTCAGCCATGAGAACGAGCGGAATCCCCGGAATCGGTCGAATGCAAAGCAGCGCAGCATGTGGATCAGCATGACGATGACCATTGCGTCAGAGGCATAGCGGTGCGCGCTCCGGAGTATGCCGCCGGCCCACCACTGCCCGTGCGTCAGTGCTTCGACCGAGGCATAGGCACCTGCCACACTGGTATCGAAAAACACGTACAGGTACAGACCGCTCCCTGCCACGATCCAGAACAGAAAAAAGCCGATCGACCCCAGGTGATAGAGCGGGTTCACACTGTCGCTGAAGGCCCTGTTGAAAAGCGCCTCGATATGCATGAAAAACCAGCGTAAAAGCTGCTGCAGTCCGCTGATCACGGCGACGGAGCGTCTCGCGTCGCCGTGGTCGACTCGCCGTGGCGCAGCGAGCCCGCGACCACGATGACGAACAGCAGGCCGCCGGCAATCGCGAACAGGCCGCCGAGTCCCATCAGGCCCATGCCCAGCATTTCGCCTGTGCTGCCCAGCACCTGGTCGGCGCCGGCAACCTTGCGCTTGACGCCATAGCCCCCTGACCAGACCAGCCCGAGGATGTGCATCAGCTGGCCGGCGGCGTAGATGATCGGCTGCAGTGTTGCAAGGCGAGGCCGCGGCGGACGGTAGCCCAACTGTGGCAGCAGGAGGTAGACGAGCCCCATGAATGCCATCGTGACGCCTACGATGCTCCCATGGTAGTGCGCAGGAATCATCACGTTCTCGCCGCTGATGAACACCCCGATCAGGCCGCCGCAACCGAACAGCAGCATCGAAGAGACCAGCGCCGCGCGCAAAGGACCGCTTCCCGGACGCGCTCGCGTCGAGGCGAGCCCGATGGCAATCGCCAGTGCGATCGGCAGTATCGCCACGCCGCCTCCCAGACGCATGGCCCAGGTATGCAGGTTGCGATGCTCGACCGACGAGATTTCATGGGCGAGATACGCGTATGGCGTTACGAAGACGCTTGCCAGGGCCAGCGCAAACATCAACAGCGTGATGCGCGGGCTCAAGGGTCAGGCGTGCGCCGGTGGCGCTGGCCAGCCGCAGCCACGATACGAGCATCAGGAGCGTCCATGTGACCTGCAGGGCATGCCCGCCGCCCCAGAACAGGATCTCGAAATACGCTTTGCCGATGAGCCCGTCCGGCATGACGGCAAACGACCAGCCGAAAGCCAACAGGGCGACCGCCGTGGCGACAATGCTCGCGTTGAGACCGAACTGCAACGCGCCGCGGCCGTCTGGAGTCACCCCGATTTTCGGTACGGCCATCAGGCTCCGCAGCACCAGCAGGACGGTACCGGAGCCGAATACCAGTCAGGCCGGCGATGAAACCAGCGTCGTCGAGCACCGGGATGTAGTTCACCATCAAGGCCTCACCGGTGCCGAAGAACGGGGCAAGCGACATTATCGCTGCGCCGGCAACGCAAAGTCCCAGTGCGGTCCATGCCCAGCGAAGGCCACGCCCCGAGCCGTTAATGCTCCATAGCACTCCCGCCAGCGCTACGAACCAGACGAGTACCGAGAGGTCCACGTGTACGACCAGCGCGACGCGAAAGAAATCCGCAACCGGGAACCACTCGTTCACGACCGGTGTGCGCGACAGGACGAGAGCACCGAGAACAGCCCGGCGCCAACCAGCGCGAGCATGCCGAGCCCATAACCAGCCGCGCGCCAGCCTGCGTTGGACGCCCAGCGGAACCACCAGCAGGTAGTCCGTTACCGACGATGCAGTACGCAGCTCGGGAGCTCGCAGATCGAGTGAAGTTTCCGCAGTCGGGGTCATCGGAATGTAAATGCTCCGTTTTCCGCGTCGAAGTCGACTACCAGTATCTGTGCCGGCGCGAGGTCGACGACGCCATTGCCCTCGAAGTCGAAACCGTCGGTGCGGATACTGTCGCGCAGCCGGACAGAAAGATGGTGAACGCCGGCCGGAATCGTGAGGCGGCGATAGACCGAGGCGGGACCGTCGCCGGATAGTCCCGAGGGTGACACGGTTTGCTGATGGACCAGGGCGCCGTCGATATCGACCTCGACAGTGAGCGGGGCTCGTTCGCGCGGACACTTCATCGGCGCGCGCATGTTGGGCTGCAAGGCGGCAAGCTCTTCGGCGCTGACTGCTTCGCACTCATGCACGCGTTCGGCATGATGGACTATGCTGAGACGGATCAGGGCGTGGTCTTCCGGCAGATAGCGATACGTGGGCCAGTTCGAGAACGCGGCAATGACTACGGCGAATGCGCCGTACAGCGCGACCTGGCCCAAGTATGTGAGAATACGCCGCGTCACGCAGGACCCTTTGCTCGTCCTCGCAGCATGCGCCCACGCAGCTCCGACACCAGGAACCAGAGCATTGCCACGAAGAAGGTCAATCCGCCGGCGATCATCAAGTACAGCGTATAGTCGGCCCGATAGGTCCCCGTTGCAGGGTCGTACACCGAACAGAGGATGCGCACACGATCAATGAGATCCGCGAGTCCGACCGTACCGTCGACGAGGCGCGCCCCGGTAAGCAACTGCCGCAGCGGCTCGCCGATCTTCTCGGCCGTAAAGCTGTCGCCGTAGATTTGCCGGTAAATCTCCCCCTGCGCGTCCAGCACGCTGACCTGCAACGTGTGGTCAAAACCGGCCGGTGTTGCGACGAAAGTGAAACCGAAATCGCGGCTCAGTGCTGCGACATCGGTACTGTCGGGGCTCAGGAATTCCCAGTTTTTGTCCGAGATGCGCTGCTGGCGCGCATAGGCGTCGAGCGCTTCCGGTGAATCTTCCGGCTGGTCGAAGCCGATCGTAACGACATTGAACTGCCGGTCACCGAATCGCTGGTGCAGGGCGCGTACTGCTTTGTGCAGCGCTCGCGTGCTGACGGGGCAGATATGGAAGCACCCCGTGTAAATAAAACTCACCAATAGCGGCCTGCCCCGATAGCTGGATAGCTGTATTGCCTTCCCTTCGCGATCCAGCAGCGTGTAGTCGCGCGGCGTCGTTCCCACGGCAGCCTGGCTGGTTCTGAAAGCCTCGTTGCTGTCGAGCCCGGGCGTCGTGATCCGTGAGCCGGTGCTCGGAGCACTATGGCTACTCTCAACGGATCCCGCATCGCCGCCATGGGCCGCCGACACCGCCAGGCCGTATGCCATGCAAAGCGCGAGCAGTGCGGGTATCCATTTGCGCAGTCGTTTGCCCGGATCGTCTGTTCGCATCACTTCCACCACCCGGCCGAATCGATGAAGGCGGCGACCAGGAGGGCGCTAAGTTGGACGAGCGAAGCCAGGAAAGCGCGCATCGCCGTCTCACGAGAGGGTAAGCGCGCGAGCGCCCAGGTCCTGGCGATGAAATACGCGCCGCCCGCAATGGCGCCTGCCAGGTAGATCAGCCCCGCCCCGTAGACAACCGGCAGCATCGAAACCACTACCAGCGCAACGGTGTTCCAGAACACGACCCATGCTGCGCGCTCGCGCCCCACGATAATCGGCAGCATCGGGATGCGGGCGTTTGCGTAGTCGGCCTGGTTGGCGATCGCGAGGCTCCAGAAGTGCGGTGGCGTCCACAGGAACAGGACCAGGGCGAGCAGGGCTGGCTGCGCGCCGATCGTCGGATCGACGGCTGCGGCGCCTGCCAGTACCGCAAAACTGCCGGCGAGGCCGCCAATCACTATGTTGAGCCAGGTACGCTGCTTGAGCCAGACCGTGTAAACGATGGCGTAGAAGAATGCACCGAGGAATACGTAGCTCGCGCTCGCCGGGTTCAGAACGAATGCGGCGAGCCCGACCGCCGCCGCCAGCATCGCCCCGATCAGGACCAGCCAGGCAGGCGAGGGCTTCAGCGCCCCGGTTACGAAGACGCGCCTGCGGGTGCGCACCATCAGGGCGTCGCTTTCGAATTCAAAGTACTGGTTGAAAGCGCCGGCGCTTGCGGAGGCCAGGAGCACGACAAAGGCGAGAGTGAACACCTGCAGCGCGCCCGGCGGCGAGCCGGGAGCCAGCGCGACGCCGGCGAGTGCCGTGACCATGATCAAACTACCGATGCGAAGTTTGAAGAGGCTTACGACGTCTCGCATGAGTTGTACTGCGCGACGTTGTGGCACTTCCAGTTCCGTCATCATTGGAGGCCTCCTGAGCAATTCGTAGGGCTGTCTTTTGCAAAGCAGCCGCTGCGGCCGGACCGGGCTCGCCGCAGCGGTGTCCTCAGCTAAGACCCCACAGCGTTGAGAGGTACTTCCAGTTGATGAAGTAGTACAGAACGAACGCGGCGAGGAACACCATTGCCAGCATGAACGTACCCGGAGCAGCAAAGCCGATAGATCCGTACCCTTGCGCCGCCGCGGCCGGCGCCGTCGGTGGAATGGGCGTTACTTGCTGGCTCTCGACACCGGTGTCGAGTCGCTTGCCCCAGAGCAGGGAGCCGACCGTTATATAGATGTAAATGGCACCGCCGGCTATTGCGACTATGCCGCCGATTCCGACCAGACCCATCATCAGGTAGGCAGCACCCGGCCACTCGTAGGCCATCGGCACCCCGCTGAACGACATGTCCCAGTGCCGACGCGCCACTCCAAGGGTGCCTGCGCCCATCATCACAAGGCAAAAGAAATACATCGAGAAACCGAACAGGTACGGCTGCCACTTCGCGAGCCGAGGTGCAATCATTTCACGCTTGAATAGCACGGGAATCAGGTAATAGGTCAATGCCATGAAGGTGAGCGTGGTCCCGACGACGACAGTGGCGTGAAAGTGTCCCGGTACGTAGATCGTGTTGTGAATGATCATGTTGAGCTGTTCCGTGCCCATCATGACGCCGGAGATACCGCCCAGGAAACCGAAGCCGATGAGCGAGATGAACATGCCTGAAAAGACAGGATTGCCCCACGGCGCTTTGCGCAGCCACTCGAACAAGCCCCTGGTGAAGCCTTTCTGCCGCTGCGCAACCTCTATCGCACCGGGGATGGTGAGGCCATGAATCATCGAGGCCAGCACGGCGAAGTACATGAAGTAGCTGGTGTTTACGACCTTCCACTCGGTACTCAGGCCGGGATCGGCGAGCAGATGGTGCGCGCTCGCCAGCTGCAGGAACAGGATGTAGAGCAGGAAGGCACCGCGGCTGACGCGCTCGGACATTGGACGTGCGCCGAAGACCACGGCCGCCACCAGGTACCAGACCGAAATATGTGCCGCGACGTTGATCTGTTGCGACGAATGACCGAACGCCCACCAGATCATGCGGTATATCAGCGGATCCACGTGCTCGATCAAACCGATCGACAGCAGGTACGTCGGAATCAGGATGATGGCTCCCGAGACGATCGTGAAGACAGCGATGATGGCGGCGACGATCGCGCCAAACGTCACGAGCGGCACGGAGCCCTGGTAGGTCTGCTCGCGTTTGGCGACGACCAGTGTCCCGAAGAAAACAAAACAGCCGATCAGTGCGCCGACGGCGAACAGGATCAGGCCCAGGTAGAATGAGGGTGCGGCCATCATCGGCACGTATGACGTCATCATGACGCTCGACCCGCCCTGATAGACCGCGACGTTGTTGGTCACGGCACCGATCACCATCAGGGCAAACGCGAGCCAGGCCATCCTCGGTGTCGCGATCCGCGATCGCAGTAACGTGGAGCTGCAGAAATACAGCACGGCGATCTCAAAAAAGATGATCCAGTAAATGAGCATGTTGAGGCCGTGTGCCGTGAGCACCTGGTAGAAAGTCGTCGCCTCTAGCCAGTGGACCGCTGGCCAGCGTGTCAACACGACACCGATCGCGAGAATCCCGCCGACCAGCAGGAAGCACACCGCCGCGACGGCATTGGCCAGCATCAGTTTTTCCGCGTTGGATTCGAACTGCAGTCCGGAGCGCGGGCACATCCGATAGGTCGTTGCCACAGGCATGCCGATCTCTCCCCTAATCTCGTACGTAGATTCGGCCCACCATCAGGTGGTGGCCGATACCGCAAAATTCGTTGCACACGACCGAAAAAACACCACTCTGGTTAGGCGTCACGGTCACAACGTGTTCGTAACCCGGCACCATCTGGATGTTGATGTTGCTTGGTTGCAGTGAGAATCCATGATTGTAGTCCATGGATGTAAGATGCAATCGATAGGTTTGTCCCTTCTGGAACTCTATGATTGGCCAGAAGCTCCACAAGCGTGCTACGAGATAAACGTCGCTTCCGGGCGGCGGCGCTACGACCGGGATCTCCTGATCGGTGTCGGTTCGTACAGTGTACTGGTCGACCATCGCCTGTGCTTTTGCCAGGAACTGGTCCGGGGTTGTCTTGTAGGTTTCGGTGGAGAGGTTCTGGTTGCCGTAGACATGCCACAGCACCATCATGAAAAACAGGATCATGCACCAGACGAACGCGATTGCGATCCACGTTCCTTCGACACGATCCAGCGGGTGCTTCCACCATAACCGTTCCGCCGGTGGCAGGATTGCGCTCATATGTCCAATGTCCTTCTGCTGTGGTGAGAACGGTTCTAGGGCGCCATCGGTATCGTCAATATGTCAATGACGCCCCACAGGACGTAGACGATCATCGGAATCATCACGCCCAGAAACAGCAGCAGGAACGGGTTGTCCAGCAACTGTTGTATCAGCGGGATCTTCTGGCTCTCTTCGTTCTGATCTTCAGGATTCATGCGACCTCCACCGACCACTCAGGAACCCGGCTGTCCGGGCTCTGCCAGCTATTTAAGGCTCGTTGTCGAATTATTTCCTTGATCTAGATCAATCACGCTCGCGGTTTTCCGCCTGCCAGGGACTCCAGAGCGGCCCACGAGCACGCCTTCACCTGAATCATTGCACCGAAAACCTTGAACAAAGCGCTACGGGATTGATCCAGATCAGGGCGCTATACTCCGGCTGAACCTAGCGTCGCTACATGGACGAAACCGCTGCTTTTGACACCGAGTTGCTGCGGCGCTATGACCGGTTCGGGCCCCGCTACACCTCTTACCCTACGGCGCCACACTTCGATTCCGCATTCGGCGAAGGGGTGTTGCGCGAGTTCGCGCGGCGCAGCAATGATGAATTGATACCGCGTCCGCTTTCGCTGTATGTCCACGTACCGTATTGCGCCAGCCCTTGCTTTTATTGCGGGTGCAACCGGGTCATCACCCGCGACACACGAAAGGGCGAGCGCTATCTTGAGCGGCTGCTGCGGGAGATCGAGCGCACGGCGCCGCTGTACAGCCGGGATCGCACCGTGCTGCAGTTGCACTTCGGTGGCGGCACGCCGAATTTTCTGAAGCCTGAGCAGCTCGGCCGGTTAATCGAAAGCCTTGGCCGGCACTTTCACTTCAGCAGCTCCCTCGACCGCGATTTTTCGATCGAACTCGATCCCCGGCATATCGATGCAGCCGGCGTCGCCGAACTGGCGGCAATGGGTATCAATCGGGCGAGTCTTGGCGTGCAGGACTTCGATCCCGATGTGCAGGCAGCAGTCAATCGGATACAAAGCGTCGATCAGACACTCGCCATCCTTGATGCATGCCGCAAGAATGGACTGCGCTCGGTCAACGTTGACCTGATTTACGGCTTGCCGCGCCAATCCATTGATGGATTCAGGCGAACACTTGCTACGGTCATCGAAGCACGCCCCGACCGGCTCGCAATCTATGGTTATGCGCACTTGCCGGAACTCTTCAAGGCGCAGCGCCAAATCAGGCCGGAGGAGTTGCCGGATGCGGAGATGCGGCTCCGCCTGCTGCAGTTGGCAGCCGGCGAACTGCTGGCGGCGGGATACTGCTACATCGGCATGGACCATTTTGCACTCCCCACAGACGAACTGGCGCGCGCGCAGGCTGCTGGCAGCCTGCATCGTAATTTCATGGGCTACACGACGCATGCCGAGTCCGACCTGGTCGGACTCGGAGTCAGCGCGATAAGCCATATCGGCGACAGCTATAGTCAGAATTTGCGCGACCTGCCGGGCTGGGAAATAGCGATCGACGAGGGGCGCCTGCCGGTATGGCGCGGTGTTGCGCTAACCTTCGACGACGTGCTGCGCGCCGACGTCATTCAGCAACTGATGTGCCACGGTAGTATCGACACGCAGGCCGTCGAGCGCCGCTTCGACCTCGACTTCACCCGCTATTTCGCCCGTAGCCTGCAGCAACTGGGGCCACTTGCCGACGATGGGCTGGTGATTCTCGACGATTCCCGCATTAGCGCGACCTCGCGTGGCCGATTCCTGCTGCGCATAATCGCCATGTGTTTCGACAGCTACCTTCAACTACCAGGCTCCGGTAACAAGACAGCACGGTATTCCAAGGCTATTTGAAGGGCCGATCCGAGCATTGATTGCAATTGCGCGCCTGCATCATCCGCTTGGCCCACTATCGGCGCTGGTTCGATGAACTCGCCATCGAACCGCGGACCGAATACGCCGGCCTTGGTACCCTGCGTTTCTCATCTTCGTCGTGATTTACACACCGATCCTCATTCGGCCTCGGGCGGACGGCAAGCCCGGGTAGACGCAAGAAGGCTCCGTGGGGCCGGAACGTTCAGTGGAATTCGGTCAGCTGGTACGGTGCCTTGACACCGGGATGTCGCTGGCTGCAAACCCATAGAGGTCCTGCCGCTCTGGCGGATACTCTGCAGGCATCGTGCCGCGTACTGCCGGCAACCCGAGGAAGGGTGCGGCAAGGGTATCAAGCCAATCCGTCAGCAGAACCTGGATACGTCGATTGACGCGGCGCATAAAGCGGAAGGCGGGTAATTCAAGGTTTTTCATGCCTGACTCCTGAACGATTGCAGGAGATATTGGTGGACAGCGGGTGCGTGTTCCTTGATTCAGGTCAAGTGGAGGCCAGAAATAAGGCGGCGGCTGCTCATCCGAAAAGCCACGGTTGACTGCCATGGCGAGGCGGATTCAGTCGAAGCAAACATATAGTTGCTGATAGCTATTGGCAGGAGCCATCGCCGGGTGGGTGCCGGCCCAGACGAAACCGGCGCGAGTGATCGAGGGCCGCTTCGACAGCACTACACAATTCCAAGCGTGCGAGCGACGGTCCCGGACAATAGTGAATTCCCGCCCCATACAAAAGACTCATGCTGTTATCACGGTCCAGGCTCATCTGGCCGCGTTCACAAGGCTTTTGTCATAGGCCGTCGCGGACGTCGGCGTGCGCCTGCCCGATCGCGCCGGGCGAGGGCGCGGCGCTCGCAGGCGAAGGGCGACTCACGATGAACATCGCGGTGGCCGTGACTACAAGGAAGTGGAGGACACGCAGCCAGGGCAGCGCGGTCAGGGACCACACGGCGAAGACACTGCTCGCGAGGCCCGCCAGGGCTACCACCTTGATCCACGGGGCAATCGCGCCGTGGTCCTGCCAGCCGCGCAGCGTGCCGCCGAAGCGAGGATGAGTCAGCAGCCAGCGATGTAAGACGGGTGAGCTGCGGCCGAAGCCCCAGGCCGCGACCAGCAGGAACGGTGTCGTCGGCAGCACCGGGAGAAACGCACCGGTAATGCCCAGTGCGCTACCCAGCCAGCCCACCGACAGGTAGGCCCAACGCAATCGACGGTATCGCTGCATTTCGGGTGCCTGGTTTCTCTTTGATTCGTATTAATGAATCAGGACTTTACCGTGCGCGCAGGCAGCCGCCATGATCTGGATCAATTGTGCGCGCTCGCCGTTGAGTTCCGTTAGCTGGCCTCGGGCGCCAATTCGGCAAGCAGATCGACACTCGATGTCCGACGTGAGCGATGCCGAGTCGGATCAGCGGGACCCGCTGTACAGCTCGACGATCGGAAGTGGCCTGTAACGCGTCGCTGGATAACAGTCCCTGGGCAGAGCTTCACCGACGTCGTACTCGAAAGATCAGCTGCGTCGAGCGGTTTTGCCGAGGTCAGGTTCACTCAGCGGATCGCCGATAATCCAGGGACAAACGATGGCGATATGCTGCATAGCCGCACGTGTATAGCACCTTCAGGCCAGGCCGGATGGCACACGCTGCGTCGGCGAGCTCGCGCCCGTTTATTTCGCCGGGCATGACAATGTCAGTGAACAAGAGGTCGATGTCGTCGTACTGCCGGACAATCTCCAGACCCGGGATGCGTTGCACAATGACGCCGATTGCCAGCGCGGCGCGCATGGCTTTGCAGTACCGTCGGACCAGTTCGTACGCCTTCCACCACCAGGACAGTCACGCTGCCCTTGGCGACGCAGGTTAGCTGCCGGCCCGGCGCAATCGAACCACCGACACGCGAATCGTAGTGCGCTTGTAAAGCAGTAAGTTCGCGGCACTTGGGCATCCGACAAAGGACGCGTCGTGGCAGTCAACGACGAGCGTCTTACGACGATGTTCGGCACTGATGCAACTGAGTCGTACACCTCCATGCACCTGCATACAGCGAGTTCGATCGCTGGCGTATGACTTGAGTCGGGATCGAGCCGCGATCATGTGCAGTGCGTTCGCAAGCCGTCTCGGACCTCGATGCGAGGTCCATTGGTACAACAGTTCGCGCATCAATCACGCCAGCTAGTCGCGAAGCGTGTTACCTGCTACGCGGCACGGCCCGGAGCACCTCGAACGCAGACATCAGTTCGGGCGAATGTTGCTAACGGCGTTTTTCAAACGACCATTGTGGTCGATCTTGCGGATCCGTAAGCCGACGACCGTTGCGGAAATTGTTGATGATATCGCGGACGTGCCCAATGTCCTGCGATAGTGCGGAGCGACCTTGTCATGGTTGACTCATGGCTGCACCGCAGATTTCCGGAACGCGCTCACCGCAGCCAGATCTTCGTCACCGATCTTGACCGCGATTGTCAGAGATCTGAACCGGTGGCTGCTCCCGGCGGAATGTTCGAGTTACTCGAGTCAAATCGCTAGGATGACTTTGAGGCATAAACATGCTGCTTGCTCATGCACGGCGAAAGTTGACTCCGCGATTTGTACTGCATCAAATCTACCGAGTGCCGAGTGCAGCTTCCGGACTCGCCAGATCACGGAATTCGTGAAACTACGGTTGGTCAGCAGCGGTCGAATCTCGACGCAAGACTTTCGCACAGTCTGGTTCCAAATTCGGTGCGAATCGACATGCCCTCGAAAACTCGACAGAACCAGACAATATGATGTCCGATACGACACGACATGGGACGACGGACAGCGCGCCGATTACTTCGCAACTAAAATTCTCGATCAACGGATGCATATTCGCATTTTACCTCATCCCGTCGTGCTCCTGCATTCCCGGTGATCCACCAGTGCGAGCGTGGACGGGGCCTGGACACTAGCGCCGCCTGTCACCCGGATTGCCCTTGCTTGCATCGATGGCGAGGGTGTCAGAGAATCCGGCACCATGCGGACGGTTCTCGGCATATTCATCCTGTTGGCCATACTGGCGTCAAGCCTGCAAAGCGCGGCGAATTCGCGCTCGATCGCAACCCCGGCACACGACGATTTTATTTCGACCGTGTTCGAGCAGCCTGATGACCCATCGATCGGGCAGCCATCGGAAGACACGGTGCAGGATGACGACTGCGCGGGCTGTCAGACGTCGTGTTTCTGCGCCTGTCACAGCGGCCTCCTGCCAACGGATTGGGCGCATCTCGATCCGTTGCTCCCGGAATCCGCCGCGCCTGCCATCAATGAACGCTACGCGTCACTGACCAACCCCCCGTTTCTCCCCCCTCCGATCGCACCGCTCACGACCTGATTTTTCATTGCGTGCAAGCGCACGCCTGAATTCACCGGATCCAAGACCGGAGATTCGTCGTGAACAATACAAGTGGAGCTGTCTTGCTCCAGGCCTGGCTGGCAGCCGTACTGATCTGCCTGTGGACCTTCCCGGCCGGCGGTAGCCAGGCGCCGGGCAACGAACCAACGCTGACGCTGGAAGAGGCGGTACAGCGCACCCTGGACAGCCATCCCGCGCTGCAAGTCGCTGCGCTCGATGTGGATGTTGAGCGCGCGCGACGAAACTACCGGGCGCAGAAGCCGCCGATCGCTTTCGAGGCGGAAGTCGAAAATGTGGCGGGTTCGGGCAACGCATCCGGCGTTGACGGCGCGGAAGTCACGCTGCGACTTTCCCGGGTACTGGAGCGCGGCCGCAAGCCGGAGCTTCGCTACGATGTCGGCGCGCACCGGATCGACCGGGCGCTGATCGCCGAGAATGCCACCGCGCTTGCCCTGGCACGGGATGCGACGGACCGATTCATCGAAGTCGTCGCCCTGCAGGAGCGCGTTGCCCTTGCGCAGCGCTCGCTGCGTATCGCGACGGATACGCTCGAATTCGTCACCGCCAGCGTCGAGGCCGGCCGACGCTCACGCGCCGAAGAATCCATGGCGCGCGTCGAGCGCGCCCGTGCGGACCTTTACCGACTCGATGTCGAACGTCGTCTCGAAGCTGCGAGGCTTGCCCTGGCAAGCCTGTGGCGGGCATCGACGCCGGATTTCGGGCGGGCCGAGGCGGACTTCCACCGTTTGCCGGCGCTGCCCCCGTACGAGTCACTGGAAAGACGACTCGAGAACAACCCTGAAATGCAGCGCCGGGCCACCGAGTTCCGGCTGCTGCAGGCACAACGGCGGCTCGCGGCGGCACAGGAAAAGTCGGACATCTCGCTCGCCGGCGGCGTCAAGCGGCTGGGCGAGACGGGCGATGTCGGGCTGGTGTTCTCGGTCAGCATGCCGTTCGGCAGTGCCGCGCGGGCCCGGCCGCTGATCGAACAATCGGAACTTCAACTGGCACGTAACCCCGCCGCCGCGGAGGCGCAGATGCTCGCGCTGCGGACGCTGCTGTCCGGACTTTACAACGACCTCGAGTTCTCCCGGCAGGCGTCGGGTCGGTTGCGCGACGACATTATTCCGGAGGCACGGAAAGCCGTTCGTATGTATGAAGACGCTTTTCGGGTCGGCAGCAGTACATTGTTGGAGCTGAACCAGGCGCAGCAGGCATTGCTGGAATTGCAGCAGGAGCTGGTCGATGCCGCTGCCCGCTACCATGCCACGCTGATGGAAATCGAGTACCTGCTCGGCGCCGGCTACGAGGTGCAACCATGAAATGCAGCAACAGGATCCTCGCCCCGATAATCATCGGGATCGGCCTGCTGGCACTCGCCCTGTTCGCGGCAAGAGCATCGGACGAACCGCGGGAAGCCGGTCACGACTCGCACGCTGGCCACGACGAACACGATTCCGGGTCCGGCGTGCACGACCAGCATGCGAATCCGGAGGGCAGCACGCGAATCTCGGAAAGCGCCGCCGAAGCGGCGGGCATCCGCGTCGAGCGCGCCGGTGAGCGCACCATCAGCGAGATAATCGAGCTGACCGGGACGGTGGAAACCGATCCCGCCCGGATTTCGATCGTTCGGCCGAGGTTTGCCGGCGTCGTGACACAGGTTCACCGCACTGTCGGTGACCCGGTCAAGCAGGGCGATACGCTTGCGACCGTCGAGACCAATGAAAGTCTGACACAGGTTCCGGTGCTCGCCCCGATCAGCGGCGTTGTCCTGGAACGCAGCGTACAACCCGGGCAGGTGACGGGTACGGATCCGCTATTCGTCATCGCTGACCCGGAGATCGTCTGGGTGCAGCTCGACGTGTTCGCAAACCAGCTGCCGTCGATCGAGAAAGGTCAGCCGGTCGAGTTGACGACACTGGGCGGCCGCCGCATCCGGGCCCGGATCGACTGGATCGCGCCGGTCATGGCGCACGGCAGCCAGACCGTCAACGCGCGCGTCGTGGTCCCGAACGCCGAGCTCGAACTCCGCCCCGGCCAGTTCGTCAAGGCGCGCGTTGTTGTCGACGAAATCGACGTCCCGCTCGCTGTCAGGCGCTCCGCCGTGCAGCGCTATCGCGATTCCGACGCCGTCTTCGTAAAGGATGGCGACGCCTACGAAGCACGGCGGCTAGAGCTGGGCAGGCGGGACGCCGAGTACGTCGAAGTGCTTGGAGGCCTCGAGGAAGGCGAAGTGTACGTCGCCGAGAACAGCTACCTGATCAAGGCCGACATCGAAAAAGCCGGCGCCAGCCACAGCCACTGAGATCACCATCATGCTCGATCGCATCCTCGACTTCTCGATCCGGCATCGCTGGCTGGTATTGAGCCTCGCCCTGGGCGCTGGACTGCTTGGCATCTACAACTACGAGAAGCTGCCGATCGACGCCGTGCCCGACATCACCAACATACAGGTGCAGATAAACACCGGGGCACCGGGTTATTCGCCGCTTGAGACCGAGCAGCGCATCACGTTCCCCATCGAATTCGCGCTGGCGGGTTTGCCGCGGCTGGACCACACGCGTTCGATGTCCCGTTACGGTCTCTCGCAGGTGACCGTAATATTCGAGGAAGGGACCGACATCTATTTTGCGCGCCAGGTGATCGGCGAGCGGCTGAGCGAGGTGCGCGCCCTGCTGCCGGCGGGCATCGAACCGCGGATGGGTCCGATCGCGACGGGCCTGGGCGAAATCTTCATGTACACCGTTGCCGCGCGTGACGGCACCCGGCACGACCCGATGTACCTGCGCACGGTGCAGGACTGGATCATCCGGCCGCAGCTTCGGCAGACGCCGGGTGTCGTGGAGGTCAATACGATCGGCGGCTACGTCAAACAGTTCCACGTGCTGCCGGACCCGGACGCGCTGCGTGCATATGATCTCTCGTTCAACGACGTCGTCGAGGTGCTGCTCGAGAACAACAGCAACAGGGGCGCGGGCTACATCGAGCGCTTCGGCACACAATACCTGGTGCGCTCGCCGGGGCAGGTCGCCGGCCTTGATGACATCCGAACGCTGACCGTGGCACATCGGGGCGGCGTGCCGATACCGCTGCGCGACGTCGCCGAGATCCGGCTCGGCAGCGATCTGCGTTCCGGCGCCGCGACCCGGAATGGTCAGGAAGTCGTGCTGGGCACGGTCTTCATGCTGATGGGCGAGAACAGCCGGGCGGTTGCCGCGGCGGCCGCGGAGCGCCTGGAAGCCGTGCAGGCATCTTCGCCGGACGACGTGGTCGTCGAAGCGGTCTACGACCGGACATCACTGGTCGACCTGACGATCGCGACCGTGTCGAAGAACCTCGTCGAGGGCGCCCTGCTCGTCATCGTCGTGCTGTTCCTGCTGCTCGGCAACTGCGCGCGGCGCAATCGATCACCGCGGCCGTGATCCCGTTGTCGATGCTGATGACGATCACCGGCATGGTGGAATCCGGCGTCTCGGCAAACCTGATGAGCCTCGGCGCGCTGGACTTCGGCCTGATCGTCGACGGCGCGGTGATCATCGTCGAGAACTGCCTGCGCCGGCTCGGGGAGCGCTCGACGCCGGGCTCGACGCTGGCCTTGTCGGAACGACTGCAGATCGTCTTCGAGGCCAGCCGCGAGGTCATCCGGCCGGCGATCACCGCCATTGCCATCATCCTGGTCGTCTATGTGCCCATCCTCACGCTCAGCGGCGTCGAGGGCAAAATGTTCCGGCCGATGGCCCTGACCGTGATGATGGCGCTGGCGGCGGCACTGGTCCTGTCGCTCACGGCGGTACCGGCGGCCGTGGCAATGTTCGTCCACAGCCGGTGGCGCAGCGCGAGAACCGGATCATGCGCGGCGCCTCGGCCCTCTACCGGCCGCTGTTGCACTTTGCCCTGCGTAACCGCTGGCTGGTCGTCGGTTCCGCGGCCATCCTGGTGTTGGCTAGCGGCCTTCTCGCCTCCCGCCTGGGCACGGAATTCATTCCACGCCTCGACGAGGGCGACATTACGCCTGCAGGCCTTGCGGATTCCCGGCACCAGCCTGACACAAGCCGTCGAGATGCAGAACCGGCTCGAAGCGGCCTTCGCCGACGTGCCTGAAATCTCTCACATCTTCTCCAAGATCGGCACCGGCGAAGTCGCGAACGACCCGATGCCGCCGTACGTGGCGGACACGTTCCTGATGGTCAAGCCGCGTGCCGCCTGGCCCGATCCGGACAAGCCCAAGGAGGTGTTCATCGAGGAGCTCTCGGCCATCGCCTCGCAGGTGCCCGGTAACAACTACGAAATGACTCAGCCGATCGAGATGCGCTTCAACGAGCTGATCGCCGGCGTACGCGCCGAGCTCGCCGTTACCGTGTACGGGGACGAGCTGGACATCCTGACGGAAGTGGCGGAGCAGATGGAACAACTCGTGGCGAGCATCCCCGGCAGCGCGGACGTTCAAGCCGAGCAGGTCACCGGGCTGCCGATCCTGACGGCAACGCCCGACCGTGAGCGTCTTGCGCGCTACGGACTGTCCGTCGCCGACGTTCAGCAGACGGTTGCAACCGCACTGAAAGGACGCCAGCGCGGGCCAGGTGTTCGAGGGAGACCGGCGCTTCGACATCGTGGTCCGGCTTCCGGAGGCGCTGCGCTCGAACCCGGATACCATCTCGCAATTGCCTGTCCGCCTGCCGCGCTCCGCCTCAGCCTATCGGGCCGCGGCTGGCCCACATACCCTGCCTGCATGGCCAGCGGACAGCGTGCCACTATCCGAAGTTGCATCGGTCTCGCTGCAGATCGGACCCAACCAGATCAGTCGGGAGAACGGCAAACGCCGTGTCAATGTCACGGCCAATGTCCGCGGCCGCGACCTCGGATCGTTCGTCGCGGAAGTCAGGGACGAGGTGGAGCGTAATCTCGAACTGCCCGCCGGTTACTGGATCGAATATGGTGGCACTTTCGAGCAGCTGCATCGCCGCGTCGAAACGCCTGGCAATCGTGGTCCCCGTGACCCTGCTGCTGATCTTCGGCCTGTTGTTCAGCGTATTCGGATCTGCCCGCGACGCGGCACTTGTGTTCACCGGCGTCCCGCTCGCGCTCACCGGCGGCATCGCGTCACTGGCTCTGCGGGACATGCCGTTCTCGATCTCGGCCGGAGTTGGCTTCATTGCACTGTCCGGCGTCGCCGTTCTCAATGGCGTCGTCATGCTGTCGTTCATCAAGCAGCTGCGGGAGAACAAACCGCTCCAGGAAGCTATCATCGAAGGTGCCATGAAACGCCTGCGGCCGGTCCTGATCACGGCGCTGGTCGCCAGCCTCGGATTCGTGCCGATGGCGTTCAACGTCGGGACCGGCGCGGAAGTCCAGCGGCCGCTTGCGACGGTGGTCATTGGCGGAATCATTTCCTCCACTGCCCTGACGCTGCTGGTGCTGCCGGCGCTGTACCGGATCTTCCACAGCGGCGGCCAGCGGGCCCCTGATGCTTCCTGACCCGGAGTCGTTATGCTCTACCTCAAGACATTCGCCTTGTTCGTTATCACGGCACTCGCGGAAATCATCGGCTGCTACCTGCCGTATCTCTGGCCGAGAAAAGGCGGTTCGGCGTGGCTGCTCGTGCCCGCTACGGCATTCCTGCTGTTGTTCGCATGGCTACTGTCACTACACCCCACCGCTGCCGGCCGTACTTACGCCGCTTACGGCGGCGTCTACGTCAGCGTTGCGATTCTGTGGTTGTGGCTGGTGGATCGGCAGCAGCCGGACCCATGGGATCTTATCGGCGCTACCGTGGCGATCGCCGGCATGGCAATTATCATGTTCGCGCCGAGGAGTACCTGAGCCTGGGCGAACAACACCAAAAACAAGCTGTCCACTTATCTATGGGCGATAGCTGCTGTCAAACGACCGTCGATACGGCCAGGTTGCAGGACACCAGCGCCGGGTACTCATAATCGTTCTGCTGATCAACGCAGCGACGTTCGTGATGATGGTGGTCTCGTCTTTCCTGAGCGGATCTTCGTCCCTGCTGTCCGGCGCACTGGATAATTTCGGTGATGCGGTGACTTATGCGGTCAGCTTCGCGGTTGTGGGAGCCGCCTCTTCTGCAAAGGCTCGGGTAGCGTACTTCAAGGGAATCCTGATCCTCGGTGCAGGGATTGCTGTCGGCATCCAGATCGTCTGGCGCCTCATGAACCCCGATGCACCCGTGGTCGAAACGATGGGCCTGGCCGCACTCCTCAATCTTGGCGCGAATCTTGTCTGCCTGCGCCTGCTCACACCGTTTCGGCATGGGGACGTAAACATGGGCTCCGCCTGGGAATGCTCGCGCAACGACGTGTTGGAAGGCGTTGCGGTAATCGTTGCGGCGTTCGCGGTATGGATATTTGCCTCCGGATGGCCCGACATAGTCGTCGCGAGTGCATTGCTCGTGATGTTTCTTCGGTCGGCCTACCGCGTGCTCGGTAATGCCTGGCGAGACATGCGGCACGGTACACGATCAAGCCACGCGTACTAGCTGGCGATACCACGGACTTGCCACTTGCTGTTTGTCACTCGACGCTTCGGGCCGGACGGCGCTCGATAAACGCATCGCGCATCCGCTGGTCTTCAATGCGCCTTGCCCAATCCGTTGCATCTCGCTTGAGGCGAAAGGTCTTGCACGTCGTCGGCCAACCCATTTTTCGGATAACCGCTTTCCATTTGCCCGACGGTGTCCGTAGAAACGTCGCCACGACGCGCTCCTCGCGATTCGGCACCGTACCGGTACTGTACCCGTCAGAATTCGCCGCGGGAGCGGCGCTCGTAACCGTTTGAATTAATGGGATTATGGTGGCCAGGGGCGGAATCGAACCACCGACACGTGGATTTTCAGGAACCACCGACACGCGGATTTTCAGTCCGCTGCTCTAACCAACTGAGCTACCTGGCCATTTGTTGCGGGCGGCGCCGCTGGCGGGTCCGGGGAGTCCCGGCGAGCGGGGTATTACACCGATCGGGATCGGTTGAGTCAAGAAAAAGAGCCGGGCTTGCGCCCGGCTCCAAAGAGGCCCGGTTGACAGAGGGGGGAGTGCAACCAGGCAACTACTGCGCCCGTACCGGGGGCGGTTCAGGCGGCTTTTAGTGCATCCTCGGCCGAGAGGTACTCGTAGCCCAGGTCGCGGGCAACGGCCTCGTGGTTCACATGGCCGGCGTGCACGTTGAGGCCCTGCGCCAGGTGGGAATCGCGGCTCAGTGCCTCGCGCCAGCCATGACAGGCCAGCGACTTGACGAACGGCAGCGTGACGTTGGTCAGCGCGAACGTCGACGTGCGCGGCACGGCGCCCGGCATGTTCGTCACGCAATAGTGCACGACGTCGTCGACGGTGTAGGTCGGTTCGGCGTGCGTTGTGGGCCGGCTGGTTTCGAAGCAGCCGCCCTGGTCGATCGAGATGTCGACGAGCACGCTGCCGGCGCGCATCGTCTTCACGTGTTCCTTCGTCACCAGCTTGGGCGCCGCCGCGCCCGCGATCAGCACCGCACCGACGACGAGATCCGCCTCCGGCATCAGCTCGTCGATCGCCTGCTTGGTGGAGTACTGCGTGCGGATGCGGCCACCGTAGATCGCATCGAGCTGGCGCAGGCGCGGTACCGAGCGATCGAGAATCGTCACCGCCGCGCCCAGGCCAATGGCCATCTCCGCCGCGTGCGTGCCGGCGACTCCGCCACCGATCACCACGACATTGCCCGGCGCCACGCCCGGCACACCACCCAGCAGCACGCCGCGGCCGCCGTTCGCCTTTTGCAACGCGAACGCGCCCGCCTGGATCGACAGTCGCCCGGCCACTTCGCTCATCGGCGTCAGCAACGGCAGTGAACCGTCCTTCGCCGTGACCGTTTCGTAGGCAATCGCGGTCACGCCGGATTTCACCAGTGCCTCGGCCTGTTTCGGGTCGGCCGCGAGGTGCAGGTACGTGAACAGCACCTGGCCCTCCCGCAGCATTTTGCATTCGTCGAGCTGCGGCTCCTTGACCTTGACGATCAGCTCCGCCTGCTCGAACACCTCCGCCGCTTTTTTCACGACCGTCGCGCCGGCCGCCTCGTAATCCGCGTCGGTCATGCCGATGCCTTCGCCGGCGCCGGTCTCGACCACCACTTCGTGGCCGTCGTGCACGAGCTCGCGCACCCCCGCCGGCACCATGCCGACGCGGTACTCGAGCACCTTGATTTCCTTTGGTACGCCTACTTTCATGGCCGTCATCCCCCGCCCGGTTCTGTCCGAGGCGCGCAATATACCTGCCCCATGTAGCAATGAGATTGCCGAATCAGTGACTTTCTTCCCTATAGGTGGCATATTCTGTCGTAATTACTCATTATCGCGCAATTTCCTGTCATGCCGTTTGACCGCTACGACAAGGCCATCCTGAATGCCCTGCAACGCGACGGGCGCATCAGCAACGTCGACCTCGCCGCCCGCGTCAACCTGTCCGAGTCCGCCTGCCTGCGGCGGGTGCGGGCGCTGGAAGCCCGCGGGCTGATCGAGCGCTATGTCGCGTTGCTGAACCAGAAGGAAGCGGGGCTTTCCGGCAACGTGTTCGTGCACATCGCACTGAATCGCGAGGAGCAGAGCGAGCTGGCCGCGTTCGAGAAAGCCGTCGCCGAACTGCCCGAAGTCATGGAGTGCTACCTGATGACCGGCGAGTTCGACTACCTGCTGCGCGTCGTCGTCTCCGACATGGCTGACTTCGAGCGCGTGCACAACGAGGCGCTGACCCGCCTGCCCGGCGTTGCCCGCGTCAATTCCAGCGTCGCGATCCGCACCGTCGTGAAGTCGACCGAGCTGCCGCTGGCCTGAGTCGCGGTCTGCTCCGAACCGTTTTGACATGCCTCCGCCCCGATACTAGGCTCGGGGACCATTCCTGATTCGGGTCTGTTCCATGGCATCTCTGCGGGAAACCGTACCGGCAGGCGGTTCCGTTCAGTCGCTTGCGGATCGGTACCGGGCCGTGCGGGACGCGACCGTCGCACTGTGCCGGCATCTCGCGCCCGAGGATTACGTCGTGCAAAGCATGCCCGACGTCAGCCCGACGAAGTGGCACCTCGCACACGTCACCTGGTTCTTCGAGCGCTTCGTCCTCGAGCCGTTCATCGACGGCTACCGTTGCTACGACGACGCCTTCGATTACCTGTTCAACTCCTACTACTACACGGTCGGCCGCATGCACGCGCGGCCGGCACGCGGCCTGTTGTCGCGGCCTACGGTCGACGAGGTAATGGCCTACCGGCGGCACGTCGACGAGGCGATGCAACGCCTGCTCAAGCAGCGCGCTACGGAAAACGCTATCGCCGAACGCATCGTTCTCGGTCTCAATCACGAACAGCAGCACCAGGAACTGCTGCTGACCGACATCAAGCACGTTTTCTCCTGCAATCCGCTCGCACCGGCGGTGAACCCGGCGCTCGCCGAGCCGCCGCGCCGGCGCGCCGCGACGCTCGAATGGCGCGCCGGTCCGACCGGCGTGCAGCGCATCGGCGCCGACCCCGGCGACACGTTTTGCTTCGATAACGAAACGCCGCGCCACGACGTGTTCGTCGCGCCGCACGAGATCGCGTCGCGGCTCGTCACCAACGGCGAGTTCCGCGAGTTCATCGCCGCCGGCGGCTACCGCGAACCGGCGCTTTGGCTGTCGGACGGCTGGAGCACGATCAACGAGCACGGCTGGGACCGGCCGCTGTACTGGAGCGAGGACCTGTCGCAGGTGTTCACGCTGGGCGGAGTCTCCGAACTGCATCCGCACGCACCGGTCGCGCACATCAGTTTCTACGAGGCCGATGCCTACGCGCGCTGGGCCGGCGCGCGGCTGCCCACCGAGACCGAGTGGGAACTGGCCGCGCGCGAGCATGACATCGACGGCAACTTCGTCGAATCCGGTTACTGGCAGCCGCTCGCCGGCGACGGCCAGTGGTTCGGCGATGTATGGGAATGGACCGCATCGCCGTACGTCGCCTGGCCCGGCTTCAAGCCGCTCGCCGGGTCGCTGGGCGAGTACAACGGCAAGTTCATGTGTAACCAGCAGAGCGTGCGCGGCGGCTCCTGCGTCAGCGCACGCGATCACCTGCGCGCGACTTACCGGAGTTTCTTTTATCCGGACGCACGCTGGCAGTTCCTGGGCTTCCGGCTCGCGCGAGACGGCGCGTGAACGAACAGGCGGGGTCGATAGAGCTCACCGAGCAGGACGCGAGCGGCAAGGACGAGATGGCCGAGATCGTCGCCGGACTGTCACGAGCACAGAAAGCCCTCTCGCCCAAGTTTTTCTACGACGAGCGCGGCTCGCAGCTGTTCGAACGCATCACCCGGCTGCCTGAGTATTACCCGACCGCAGACCGAGCTCGGCATCATGCGGGACAACATCGATGCGATCGTCGAGTGCATCGGCGGGCAGGCGAGCCTGATCGAGTTCGGCAGCGGCTCCAGCCTCAAGACGCGGCTGCTGCTCGAACACCTGCGCGAACCGGCGGTGTACTGTACCCGTCGACATCTCGCGCGATCACCTGCTGGCCGCCGCGGAGGCACTGGCCGCGGACTTCCCGGCCTCGAAATCCTGCCGGTCGCCGCGGACTTCACCCAGCCGTTCGACCTGCCG
This sequence comes from Woeseiaceae bacterium, assembly GCA_034522415.1. Taxonomy (GTDB): domain Bacteria; phylum Pseudomonadota; class Gammaproteobacteria; order Steroidobacterales; family Woeseiaceae; genus Woeseia. Next base: position 233,943 of record JAXHLH010000013.1, on the reverse strand, counting down.
AACCCGGCGACTGCATGCCGGCGCGCAACGTCGTCTACTTCCCGGGCTCCACGATCGGCAATTTCACGCCGGCCGATGCGGACGACCTGCTCGCGGTCATGCGCCGGGAAGCGGGCGAGGGCGGCGCGCTGCTGATCGGCGTCGACCTGCAAAAGGACAAGGCCGTGCTGGAAGCCGCGTACAACGATCGTGCCGGCATCACGGCGGAGTTCAACCTGAACCTGCTGCGGCGGCTGAATGCGGAGTTCGGCGCCGATTTCGACCTCGGTGCGTTCGAGCACCTCGCGTTTTACAACGAGGACAAGGGACGCATCGAGATGCACCTGGAGAGCCGCAAGGCACAGACCGTGTCGCTTGCCGGCCGGTCATTCACGTTCGCCGCCGGCGAGACGCTGCACACCGAGAGCTCGCACAAGTACACTCTGGACGGATTCAGGACGATGGCGGCGGCCGCCGGCTTCGACGTCGACACGGTGTGGACCGACGCGCGCGGGTATTTCTCGGTCCAGTACTGTCGCCGGCGTTGATGTCGATCCGGGCGCGCCATGCGTCAGTGCCGGCGTCTGTCGACTACCGGATACGACACCTTATAGCCGGTAGTTGCACCGCCTTCGCTGCTTTGGTGGCATCATGCACCCGGGAACCGGTTCGCATTTCGAGGAGCAAACGATGAGCAACTTCAGTACAAGCATCCGCACGACGACTTTCTCGCTGATCCTCGCCGTCGCGCTACCTGCCTTCGGGCAGTCGCTCGATGCGCTGACGGAGCAGGCGCTGGACGCGGCCATCGCCGGCGAGCACCGCAGCGACTCGAACCGCGCCCGCGACCGGTACCGGCACCCGAAGGAAACGCTGGCGTTTTTCGGTTTTCGGTCGGACATGACCGTCGTCGAGATCTGGCCCGGCGGCGGCTGGTACACGGAGATACTCGCGCCGGCGCTCAGGGAACGCGGCAAGCTGTACGCGGCGCAGTACAGCGTGAACCCGTCGTTCGGATACCAGCGCCGCTACTTCGGCAGCTACCTCGACAAGCTGGGCAGCCATCCGGACGTCTACCGCGACGTCGTCATCACGCACCTGGCATCGCCGTACCAGCTGGAGGTTGCGCCGCGCGGCTCCGCCGACATGGTCGTTACCTTCCGCAACGTCCACAACTGGTTCGCCGAAGGCTACGGGGAGCACGCCGCCGAGCTCGGTTTCCGGGCGATGTTCGATGCACTGAAGCCCGGGGGCGTGCTCGGCATCGTCGATCACCGCTGGCCCGACCCGGCCAACGAGGATCCCGGCGCGGCGAACGGCTACATTTCCGAGGAACGCACGATCGAGTACGCGGAGGCTGCCGGATTCGAGCTCGCGGGACGTTCCGATATCAACCGCAACCCGCGTGACACGCACGAGCACCCGCAAGGTGTCTGGACGCTGCCGCCGTCATTCGCGCTCGGCGACGAACGGCGCGATCACTACGAGTCCATCGGCGAGTCGGACCGCTTCACGCTGAAGTTCCGGAAGCCGGCTCAGGACTCGGGGACGTAGTCCTTCGGTTTCGCGGAGCCCTCGCCGAAGAAGAACTTTTCCATCTCGGCCACGAGAAACTTGCGTGCCTCGGGCTCGATCGGCGTCAGGCGATACTCGTTGATCAGCATGGTCTGGTGGCTCAGCCATTGCTGCCAGGCTTCCTTGCTGACGTTGTCGTAGATGCGCTTGCCGAGCTCGCCCGGGTAGGGCGTGTAATCCAGTCCCTCGGCTTCCTTCTTCAGCACGACGCAGTTGACGGTTCGTGACATTCAGACCTGACCTTCGTTTGCCTGTTGCTCGATGAGTTCCTCGACGAGGCGCCGTACCGGCGCCGCCAGCCCCACGCCGAGCGCCTCGCGGGGCCGGAACCAGGCCGCGTCGGCGGCCGGGTCGGCTACTGGACCGGATACGTCCGCCAGACGCACTGCGACCGGCGCAATGTCGAGATCGTAATGGCTGAAGCCGTGGCGGAGCGGCGGCCAGGCCTGCCGCTCCGCCGCGCGGGCGGCGAGAGTGGCGCCCAGCCAGTCGTCCAGTGCGGCCGGCTCGGGGAGTTCCGGCAGGCTCCACAGGCCGCCCCAGATGCCGGCCGGCGGACGGCGCTCCAGGTACAGACGCGCCCGCTCGGCGAGCGCCGAGCACCATGGAACGCGTGGCTGCTCGCGCGGCTTGGCCTGCGTCGGCTTGGGCGCTGGCAGCTCGGCGGTGCGCGGCTCGCCGGTGCTGCGGCAGCAGTCCGCCGGCCAACGGGCATTCGCCGCAGGCCGGGCGGCCGCGCGTGCAGATCGTCGCACCCAGGTCCATGATCGCCTGCGTGTACGCGGCCACTCGGTCGTCCGGCGTGTGCGCCTCGGCACGCTCCCACAGCGGCGCGCGTTCACCGCGGCTGCCTGCCGGGCCAGCCGTCGACGCCGGCGTGGCGGGCGAGCACGCGCTTGACGTTGGCGTCGAGAATCGCGTGCCGCTCGCCGTGCGACAGCGCGAGAATGGCACCGGCGGTGGAACGGCCGATGCCGGGCAGTTCGACCACGTCGTCGAAGTGCGCCGGGAACTCGCCACCGTGCTCGTCGCGCACGACCTCTGCGGCGCGATGCAGGTTGCGGGCGCGGGCATAGTAGCCGAGACCGGACCACAGGCCGCAGCACCTCGTCCAGCGGACGCCGTCGGCGAGATCGGCGGGCGTCCGGGAAGCGCGCCATGAAGCGTTCGTAGTACGGAATGACGGTCGCGACCTGCGTCTGCTGCAGCATGATCTCGGAGACCCAGACACGGTACGGCGTCGGCTCGCGCTGCCACGGCAGGTCGTGGCGACCGTATCGAGCGAACCACTCGAGCAGCCGTGTCGCGAAGTCGTTCACCGCCCGGCCGCGTTCACGGATTCGGTTCCCGACCCTGGGCGAGCGCCTCGATGCGATCGATGGCATCGACGCCGCCCGCGCGCAGTGTGCGCTTGATGATGAACGGGCCGATCAGTGGCGGCACCCAGAAGTCCGGTTCCATCTGGAAATGGTAGGTCATGCGCGTGCCGTCGCCCTCGGGTTCCAGGCGCCAGCGCTCGCGGCTGTACAGGAAGTCGCTGCCCTCCCGGACCGCGACCGCGACGATCTCGTCCGGCGGGTTCAGGACCAGGTAGCCGCGGCGGCGCATCGACTGGCACCAGAACAGCACGCAGCCTTCCATGCGGGTGAAAAACCAGGGCCGGCCGGAGTTGTCCGGCGGCAGGTTGCGGGACTCGGCGAACGCGCTGGAGAACCGCGCGAAGTACCTGTAATCGGTCAGCACGCGGTAGAGATCGGCGCGGCTCGCGTCGAACCAGGCGACCGATTCCAGGTGGTAGCGGTCGTCGGCATAGTCGACGGACACGGATCGCAGGTCCGCGGCCGGCACGGCGGCCGCGCCGCAAAGCAGCATCGTGGCGGCCAGGATGCGCCGCCCGGTAGTGACACAGGATGGCACGGGTCTGACTGCTCGAACAGGTTCTTCAGGCGATTCTTGAGCTGCTCTTCGACGTCCTCTTCCTCGTCGGCGGCCGCCTCTTCCTCGCTCGTGGCGGTTTCCCCGTCGGCGGGGCGGGACTGGCCGGGCAGCAGCCGGTCCAGCAGGCGCTGCTTCAGTTCGTCGCCTTTTTCCTGCAGCGCTTCCTCGACCTCGTCGCGGAACATCGCTTCTATGTCCGGCCGCACGCTGGGATCGTTCAGGGGTCCGGTAACCCTGACCGGGATCAGCGCCTCGGTGAACTCGTCGATCTCGTCCTCGCTTGCGTCATCGAGGAACTCCGGACGTTCGAGCACGCGCGCGCGCAGCGAGTAGTCCACGGTACCGGCGACGAGGTCGGCGGTGCCGCTGCCGCTCAGCTGCAGGAACGGCATCTCCGCCATCAGGTCGTCGTTCCTGAACACGCCGTCGGTGACGGTGCCCGTCGCCAGCACGGACGTGAACGCCGTGCGCGCGGGCGTTTGCGGTTCGGGCGGCGTCTCGCGCCGGTACAGCGCCCGCGCGGTGCGCAGCTGGTGCCACAGGTCGACGCCCTGCCATGCACCGTCCGCCAGCTCGAACGTCATGTTGCCGTTCAGGTTCTGCCGCATCGCGGACAGCGTCTCACCGCGCGTGTCCAGCACGAAGCTGCCGTCGACCGTGCCGGTTACGTTGTCGCGCTCGAACATCGCCTGCACCAGCGGCGTCAGGCTGACATCGGTGATGCGCTCGTTCAGGGCCAGCGTCGGCGTCGCCGCCGAGGCATCGACCCGGATGTCGCCGGAGTAGCTGCCGTCGAACAGCTCGGCGGAAAGCGGGTTCAGCCGCAGCTTGCCGTCGCCGGCATTCAGGCCGAGCTCCATGTTGGTAAACGTCATGCCGGCGAGCTCCGCTTCGGCGAGCCGCAGGTTACCGCGTGCATTGACGCCGCGGATGAGCTCGACCGGGATCTCGAAATCGTCGACGGCTGCATCGTCGGCCGCCGTCTCCGCGTCGCTCGCAGGCGCCATGTAGCGATCGAGCTTGATGCGGTCCGCGGCCAGGTCGAACTCGATGGGTGCATCGCCCGCCATCGGCACCGTGACCCGGCCATTCAGTGTCGTGTCGTCGAGCGTCAGCGTCAGCTCGCGCAGGCCCAGGGTGTCGGCGCCCAGCGCCGCGTCGCTGCTGAACGCAACCCGCTGCAATGCCCCGGGGTCCGCGGTTGCGGGCGCCTCGATGGCCAGCAGCGCAAGCAGGTCCGGCAGCGCGAACGGCTGGACCGACAGCGTCGCCTCCGCGGTCAGCGGTTCGGCCCACGACAGGGACCGCACCGCGACATTGGCGCTCACGCCCAGTGCCCGCAGGTCGAACTCCGCCGGTGCCGCGAGGCGCGACGCCTCGAGGTCGGCGCGCAGCGCCGGTGCCGCGACGGAGACGTTCGCCGGTTCGGTCGTCATGCCGCGGATCATGCCGTCCAGCGTGAGATCGTCGAGGGCCACGTTCGGTGAACGTTTCGTCGACGGTGACGCGGCTGCCGAGCGCCAGGTTGCCGCTGATTTCTTCGGGGCTCGCCGCGAAATCGAAGCTGCCAACGAGGCGGAACGGCTCGCCCGGGGCGATGCGGCCGGTCTCCAGTGACATGCCATCGAGCCGGTATTCGCTGCCGGATTGCGCGTCGCTATAAAGAAGTGTCGCATCGCTGACGACGACGCTCGCGATGTCGAGGCCGGCAGGTCCTGCCGGTGCGTCAGCGGCGGCGGTGTCGGCCGGCGCGGTATCGGCGGCCACCAGGTCGTCCCAGTTGGTCGTGCCCGCGGCATTGATCGCGAGATTGACGCGCGGCGCCTCCAGGCTGGCCGTGCCGACGGTGATTTCCTGGCGCATTACCAGCGGCAGGAAGCGCACGCTGAGCCGCGCACGCTCGAAGCTCAGGAACGGCTCGTCGCCGAAGCCCTCGGCATTGCCGAGCCGGGTGGGGCCGACCTCGATCGCGAGCCACGGAAACACGCTGACCGACAGGTCCCCTTCAATCGTCAGCTCGCGGCCGGTGGCGCGCTCGACCCGGGCCTCGATCGTGTCGCGGTAGTCGTTGGGATCGACGAACAGCAGGATGGCCGCCGCGCTCAGTACGAGCAGCAGCACGATGCCGGCAACCGCCAGCAGCAGGGTTTTCAGGAGGCGAGTCATAGGATTCCCGCAGTGCCCGGGTAACGTCCGAGGATAGCAAATATCACGGACCGCCTGCGTGGCACGGCGTTCAATTTCAGTGCAGGATGCCGGGCGCGATTCCGGCCAACAGGCGCGGCACGGGCCGCCACGCGCGGCGTCAGTCGTGGCAGAGGCGCAGGTCGCCGTTCAGCGTGCGGATGATCACGCGGCCGCTGCCGCTGCCCTCGGTGAACGACAGCTCGTAGCCCGGCGCATAACGGCTCGTGCGCACGGCCTTGGGTCCGAAGCAGTTGCGGATATCGCCGTTGAACGTTTCGATATCGAAACGCGCCGACGGAATCCCGACAAACTCGATCTCGATGTCGCCGTTGATCGTCTCGACGTCGAGCCGGCCGTTGTCCAGCAGTTCCGCATGGAACACCATGTCCCCGGACGTCGTGTTCAACGCGGTGCGTTCCAGCGTACCGCGCACGATGGCGATGTCGCCGCTGACCGATCCCGCCTTGATCTCACCGGCGAGGCTGGCCAGTTCGATATCCCCGCTGACCGAGGTCGCGCTGGTTCGCATGGGCTTGCCGTCGCCCAGGATCGTGATGTCGCCGCTCACCGTTTCGGCATCGACGTCCGTGGCATAAGCCTCGGTTTCGATGTCGCCGCTGACGGAGTGCAGCCGCTGCGCACCCTGGACGTCATCGACTGTGATATCGGCGCTGACGCCGCTCACGTTCAGGCTGCTGTTCTCCGGCACCCGCACCGTGAGGTCGCTGGCGATACCGCGACCGCGATTGCGCGGTGCGCGCACGCGAATCCTTACCTCGCCGCCGTCACGCTCGACCACCAGCTCTTCCACGCCGCTGCCGAGTTCCGCGATCACTTCCACCTGGTCGCGTGACCAGCCGCTGACCTCGACGGCGCCTGCCGTGTTGGAAATGCTGACGAGTCCGTCGGGGCTCGCATCGACCACCCGGCGCACATCATCGGCGCAGGCGGCTGCCGGCAGCACGACGGTAACGGCCATTGCCACGAGTGCCAGGCTTTTCATTGTGGTATTCATGTTCATTCGTCCTTGACGCGCGTCAGATGTCGGTGCGCCGCATGACCGTGGTTGCCAGGCCATCCACGTTGCGCATGATACGCAGCTCCTGGGCGTAGCTCTTCAGCAGCAGCTCCTGCAGCAGCGCATTGTCCGGCTGCTCGGCCAGTGCCGCGTTGATCTCGACGATCGCCGCGCGAATCGTCGACAGGTTGCTTTCGACCTCGGTGCGCGTGGCGGGCGGCAACCGCTCGAGCTCCGCCTGCAAGCGCGCGTCCAGTGCTCGCCGTGCGTCCTGGAAATCGGGGCCGAGGTTGTAGTCGCGGCCGAACGAGGCCGAGACCGGCTCGAACGTCAGCGGCCCGTTTGCCGCCACCGGCGGCAACGCCGCCGGCTCGCGCTCGAGCAACAGCCAGGTCATGCCCGACGATGCGCCGACGAGCAACAGCACCGCGGCGGCCTGTGCGAAATAGCGCGGCAGGATGCGCCGGCTGCCGTCGCGGGCGGGCCGTGCGTTGCGGCTGCCATGGCCATCCTCTGTATCGATCGAGGTGCCGGCGATCGCCTCGGCAATACCCGGCCACAGGTCGCGTGCCGGCTGCACCTCCACCGGCAATGCGCGCGCCGCGCGCAGCAGGTCGTCGTCGATGTCGTTGTCCGTGTCGTTCATGTCGTCTCTCATGTCGCTGCCCCGCCCGGCGTCAGCTGCTGTGCCAGCAGGCGGCGCGCGCGGTGCAGTTGCGCCTTGCTCGTACCGCTGGCGATGCCGAGCATGTCGCCGGTCTCGTCGTGACTGTAGCCGTACACGGCGTGCAGCACGAAGACGTGGCGCGCGCCGGAAGGCAGTTCATCCAGCGCCTGCTCGATGTCCGTGAGCCCGCCGCTGTCGCCGATCGACTCGTGTTGCGCCGACGTGTCGTGGACGACCTGCAGCCTGTCCTGCTCGCGGCGCGACTTGCGCATCCGTCCCAGCACGGCGTTGACGGCGACGCGGTGCAGCCACGTGCCAAACGCGCTGTCGCCCCGAAACCTCTCCAGCCGGGTCCAGGCCTGTAAGAATGCATCCTGTGCACAATCCTCCGCCTCGCTGGCGTTACCCGTCATTCGCAGGCAAAGCCCGTACACCTTGCCGATGTGCAGGCGATACAGCGCCTCGAAGGCCGCCGTACTGCCGGCCCGGGCCGCCTCGATCAGCGTCGGCTCGTCGCCGGCTTCCTGCCTCGTCACCGCCACGGCCAACCCGTTTCCGTCGTCGCTGTCCGTGGCCAATACCGCTCCCAATGCCACATTCTTCCCTCGTTTGTCATTTTGATGCCGGCCGGCAAACAAAGGTTTACGGGCCCGCCGTGCCTGGGCGCCCGGGCGCCGCCGGGTCCGAATCAGGCGGCGCAGCAAGGCGATTCTGGTATCATGCGTCAGCCCCCATGAACGTCGCAACGCCAACCCCAACAAGTACAAATATGGCGCCCGAGATTTCGCGATCGCAACCTGGCTCCCGCACCCTGCCGTCACCCGCCCCCGGCGGCGCCTGACTCATGGCCGGCTATTCGATCCTGTACCTCGGCCGCCGCGAATTCGCCGACCGCTTTCTCCGCAACCTGGAACACTCGCCGCTTTGCCGCCGCCTGCGGCACAACGACACGCTGCAAATACCCGAATCTGCCGCTGACGACGTCGACCTCGTCCTGTACGAGGCCGGTCCCGCGAGCACATCGTCGGGCAACTCGATCAGGGCGTCGCTGCGCGCACTGGGCGAGTACCCGCTGGTTGCGCTGACCAGCCGTGAACAGGAGCACCGCGGCGTGGCCGCCGTGCGCAACGGCGCACAAAGCTATCTCTGCATCGATGACGTTGACGAAGCAAGGCAGCACGCGACGTTCGATCATGCGGTGCAGCGCCACCGGCTGCTCCGGCGTCTCTCGGAGGCCGACGACACGGTGCTGTCGATACTGAAGAGCATCAACGACGGCGTCATCGTCGTCGACCGGCACGGCAACGTGCTGGACATCAACCCGGCGGCGCGTTCGATCCTGAGCCTGCCGCCGCGTGTCACCCCGGACAGTGACTCGGGCCGGGTCGTTCTGCCAGCTCGCCGCCGACGGCAAGACGACATGTCAGCCCGGCGTCGCAACCGCTGTACCGCGCACGCAAGGGCGAGAAGTTCACGAACCTCGTCGCCGTGTACCGTGCGGCCGGCCACGGCGACACGGTGCTGAGCATCAACGGCCAGGGCCTCTACGATGCCGGGCAGCAACTGATCGGCGGCGTCATCACGTTTCGTGACGTGACCGACATCCTGCAGCGCACGGTGGAGCTCGAGAAACGCGCGGAGTACGACGAGCTGACGCTGCTGCCGAATCGCCGTTTGTTCACGCGTCACCTGCAGAAGGCCATGGGCCGCGCACAGCGCAGCGGCCGCCCGCTCGCCGTGCTGTTCATCGACCTCGACCGCTTCAAGTCGGTCAACGACACGCTGGGTCACGACTCCGGCGACGAGCTGCTGCGGCAGGTGGCACACCGCCTGCAGAAGCGCCTGCGCATCGGCGACCTGTGCGGCCGCTGGGGCGGCGACGAATTCGTCGTCTGCCTGGAGGACTTCAGCGACGCACGCGACGCGGCCGCGGCGGCGCAGAAACTCTTGCTGGTGCTGTCGGAGCGCTACATCGTGCGCACGAGCGAGGTGTACGCGACGCCCAGCATCGGCATCGCGGTCTACCCGGAGTCGGGCGAGACGCCGGAGCGCCTGGTCAAGGCCGCCGACATGGCAATGTACCAGGCCAAGCGGCGCGGCGGCGGCCGCTTCCAGTACTACTCGAGCACGCTGAACGCGAAACTCGCGCAGCGCGAGGAACTGGAACTCGGCCTGCGGCACGCGCTGGTGCGCAACGAGTTCGCCCTGCATTACCAGCCGCGCATCGACGTGCTGTCCGGGCGCCTCATCGGGCTGGAAGCGCTATTACGCTGGCAGCATCCGCGCTTCGGTTTGCTGCCGCCCGGCCGGTTTCTCGACATCCTGGAATCGAGCGGGCTCATCCACTCGGCCGGCGAATGGATCATCGACACCGCCTGCCGGCAGCTCGCGAGCTGGCAGCGCCAGTTCGAGCTGCCCGACCTGTCGGTCGCGATCAACCTGTCCTCGCAGCAGCTGCTGCACGGCCGACTCGTCGATGCCGTCAGCCGCGCGCTGGTCGATACCGCACTGGACCCGGGCTGCATCGAGTTCGAACTGAACGACGGCGACACCGTCGGCCGCCGCTCGACGGAGCGCGAAGTACTGCACGCCCTGCGACGGCTGGGCGTGCGCCTGTCACTGGATCATTTCGGGACGCGCGACGTGTCGTTCGCCTCGCTCGACACCGGCGTGATCGACAGCTTCGTGCTGGACCCGTCACTGATCCAGGACATCGAATCCAACGACAGTCACCAGCGCATCATCCGCGCCGCGATCGCAATGGCGCGCGGCCTGAACATCGAGGTCGCGGCGGAGGGCGTCGAGACCCTGCCGCAGCTCGAGTTCCTGAAGAGCTGCGACTGCGACCTGGCACAAGGCTTCCTGATCAGCAAACCGATGCAGGCGGAAAAGGTCTCGGGCATCCTGCGCGGCGAAATCGCCGGCACGCAACTCCTGTCACACGCCGCCGGCTGACCCCGCTCATCCACAATCGGCCCGGGTCAAGGTCGAAGCCGCCTGACCCGGATTGTTCATGCAGGGCACGGTCGCAAAGGCGGTGGCGTGGCCGCGGGTTTCTGGCGCGGCTTGTTCATGCGCGTTTGCCACGGACTCGGTGGGCGAAGGCGTGGCCCGGGGAGGGCTTTTCAGGGCCGTGCGAGCACAGGCCGTGTGCGCTCCGGAGCTCGACATCGGACGTGCTTGCAGCGTCCCTGAAAAGCCCTCCCCGGGGCGCGCCTTCGCCCACCGAGTCCGTGGCAAAACGCGCATGAACAAGCCGCGCCAGAAACCCTTCAGGCCGACTCGCCGCAGGACCAGCAAGCCGCAAACTGTCCCTCGTTGGTTTCACCGCAGCGGCGGCAGCGCCAGTCGTCCGGCGGGCTTTCCTCGGCCAGCGCTTCGCCGCTGATGAGCTGGCGCGCGCGATCGTAATCGAGGTCGTTTTTTACCCAGAGTTCCGGCCAGACTTCCTGGAACGGCATCTCCCCGACGATGGAACCGAGGTGCTCGTTGCGCAGGAACGCGTCGATGCCCTCGCTTTGCAGCAGGTTGCGGTAGTGGCTGATCGTGACCAGCGACGACTCGGTCGTAACTTTCTTCATGGCCGCAATGATCGCAGGAATGCCGCCGGATCGCCGCCCTGCTCCAGGACCTCGACCAATGCCGAGCCCACGATGGCGCCGTCGGCGTGCCGGCCGACGTTGGCGACATCGGCCGCGCTGCGGATGCCGAAGCCGGCGCAGACCGGCAGGGTCGACGCCGCACGCACGGAGTCGAGGTAATCGGCGAGATCCGCCGGCAGGCCGCTGTCGCCGCCGGTGATGCCGGTGATCGTGACAGCGTAGACGAAACCGCGCGAGGCCGCCGCGAGGCGTTCGAGGCGGGCGGCGGGCGTTGCCGGCGTGACGAGCTGGATGAGGCCGAGGCCCGGTGCGTCCAGGGCCGTGCGCAGCTCCTCGCTTTCCTCGTAGGGAAGATCGGGAACGATGAAGCCGCAGACGCCGCAGTCGACGGCGCGTTTCGTCAGCGCGTCGTAACCGAACGCGAGCAGCGGGTTGAGGTACGACATGAGCACCAGCGGTGCATCGATGCGCTCGCGGCCCGCGGCCAGGCTGTCGAAGATCCACTTCAGGGAGACGCCGTTCTGCAACGCCTCGTGACTGGAGCGCTGTATCGTCATGCCGTCCGCCATCGGGTCGGAGAACGGCACGCCGATCTCGACGACGTCGCCCTCGCTGCTGATCGCGGCCAGCACGTCGACGAAGTCGTCCATGCGCGGGTAGCCGGCCGTGACAAACGGCACCAGCGCCGGCCGGCCGGCCTCGCGCGCCGCGCGCAGCGCGGCGGTTATTTTTTCATGCGGCTGCATCGGTACGCACTCTCGCCGGGTATTTCGTCAGTGTCGGCATGTCCTTGTCGCCGCGTCCGGAATTGCCGATCAGGATGCGCGCGCCGGGATGGTCGGCGGCGTAGCGGCGCGCGGCGGCGAACGCATGCGCCGTTTCGAGCGCCGTCAGGATGCCCTCGGTCTCGCACAGCTCGCCCAGCGCTTCCAGTGCGTCGTCGTCGCCGGCCATGATGTACTCGACGCGCCCCAGCGCCTGCAGGAGTGCATGTTCAGGGCCGACGCCGGAATAGTCGAGGCCCGCGGATATCGAGTGCGTCTCCTGCACCTGGCCGTCGTCGTCCTGCAGAATGATCGTGTAGGTGCCCTGCAACACGCCGGGCCGGCCGGTGGCGAGCGTCGCGGCGTTCTGGCCCAGGCCGCTGCCGGTGCCGCCCGCCTCGACGCCGATGAGGCGGGTGTCGCGGTCGCCGAGCAGCGGGTAAAACAGGCCGATGGCGTTGGAGCCGCCGCCGACGCACGCGAATGCGGCGTCGGGCAGTCCGCCGGCGCGCTCCTGCATCTGCTCGCGCGCTTCGCGGCCGATGACGGCCTGCAGCTCGCGCACGAGATACGGATAGGGGTGCGGGCCGACCGCCGAGCCCAGCAGGTAGTAAATGCCGTCGGGGTCGGACACCCACGTGCGCATGGCCTCGTCGATCGCGGCGCGCAGGGTGCGGTCGCCGCTTTCCACCGGCACGACCTCGGCGCCCAGCCGGCGCATGCGATCGACGTTCGGCGCCTGCCGCTCCATGTCGACGGCGCCCATGTAGACACGGCAGGGCAGCCCGACCCGCGCGCACGCGGCGGCCGACGCGACGCCGTGCTGGCCGGCGCCCGTCTCGGCGATGACCTGGCGCACGCCGAGGCGTTTCGCAAGCAGTGCCTGGCCGATGGCGTTGTTGATCTTGTGCGCGCCGGTGTGCGCGAGGTCCTCGCGTTTCAGCCAGACGTCCGCGCCCCAGCGCCGGCCGAGCGTCGGCGCGTGCGTCAGGGCCGTCGGGCGGCCGACCCAGTCGCGCAGTTCGGCCAGGTATTCCTTTTGAAAGGAATCCTCGTGCAGGTGCGTGCGCACGCCGTCGTCGAGGCGTTCGAACGCCGGCACCAGCGTCTCCGGAATGTAGCGCCCACCGAACGGCCCGAAGCGCCCGCGCGCATCCGGCAATTCGCCCGCGAGCTCGGCGGCCAGTAACCGTGCCGCTTCCGCCTCCGCAATCATTGGCTTCATGATCAGTCTTCCTCTTCTGTCCGGCCCGCGTCGAACGCGCCCTGCGCGGCCGCAATGAACGCCGCTATTCTCGCCGGGTCCTTGCGGCCGGGCGCGGACTCGACCGCGCTCGATACGTCGATGCCCCACGGCCGCACCTGGCGTATGGCGTCAGCGACGTTGGCCGCGTTCAGGCCGCCCGCCAGGATCAGCCGGCCGCGCCGGGCGAGCTTCGCGGCGCGCGCCCAGTCCACCGGCTCGCCGCTGCCGCTCTTCTGGCCCTCGTAGAGAAACGTCGCGGGCAGCTCGCCCGCCAGCGTGTTCGCGGAACCGCCTTCGCGGTAAACCGGCCAGCGTTCGACCGCGTCCGGGACGTCCAGTGTCGCGAAATCCGCGGCGTCCGTCTGCAGTACCTGCGGCTCGAACTCCCGCAGGACGGCGCGCCAGGCCGACTCGTCCGGGTGCCGCATGACCGCGACGCGGCGCACGTGCGACGGCATGCCGGCGGCCAGCGCGGCGGCCTCCGCCGGCGTCACCCGGCGTATCGAGTCGGCGAACACGAAGCCGATCGCGTCGGCACCGGCGGCGATTGCCGCGTCGATCGCCACCCGGTCCTTCAAACCGCAGATCTTGATCATGCCGCCCACCGTTCGCGACCGGCGTCGCGCATGGCCGCGAGCAGCGCGGCCGGATCGTCGGCTCGCATCAGCGCACTGCCGACCAGCGCCAGCCGGTAACCCCGGCCGGCGGCCGCGGCGGCATCGGCCGGACTCGCAAGGCCGCTTTCGGCAACGCACGCCGCTCCGGGCGGCAGGCGCCCGGCAAGGCGTTCCAGCCGGCCGGCATCGACGGTGAGCGTGCGCAGGTTACGGGGTGTTCACGCCGACCAGCAATTCGCCGCGCGCGGCACGCTCCGCGTGCCGCGCCTGCTCCAGCAGCCGGCGGATGCGTTCGAGATCGGCCTCGTCGAATGCCTCCAGCAGGATGAAAAGGTCGTGTTCCGCGGCGCAGTCCAGCATCGTCGCCAGTCCGGCGTCGTCCAGCATGGCCGCGATCGGCAGGGCACCGGCCGCGCCCGCGGCCCGGGCCTCCAGCAACTGCAGCGGGTCGACGAGGAAATCCTTGCGCATCACCGGCACACCCAGGCCGGCGAGCAGCGCCGCGACGTCGCGCAGGTGTTCGAGGCTGCCGCCGAACTGCGTCGGCTCGGTCAGGACCGACACGGCTGCCGCGCCGCCGTCGGCGTAGCGCCGCGCCCGTTGCAGCCGGTCGCCGCCGGCTTGCGCCAGCTGGCCCTCGGCCGGCGAGCGATCCTTGATCTCGGCGATCACGTCGAACCTGTCCAGCTTCAGCGCGGGACGCGGCACGTCCAGCGCGTCGTCGCTGAAGTGGCGCGTGATTGCCGCCGCGCGTTCGCGGCTCGCATTCGCCATCTGCTGCAGGAAGTCGCTCATGGCTGCACGCTCACGGCGAATCGAAGTGCGCCCGCAGGCGCTCGAGGAATGCGGCGGCGGCGCCGTCGTCTATCGCGCTTGCCGCCTGCGCGACGCCGTCGGCCGCGTCCGTCGCCCGGCCCATGACCTCGAGCACCAGCGACGTGCCCATCAGCAACGCATCGCGATGCGGACCCCGGTCCTCGCCGCGGAATACGCGCACGAGTTCAGCCGCGTTGTGCGCGGCATCGCCGCCCGCGAGCTCGTCCGGGCGGCACTTCTTCATGCCGTAGTCGCCGGGGCCGCGGTGCGACTCGCTGACCTCGCCGGGGCGCACGTCGCACAGCAGGAAGCGGCCGGCCGGCGTCGCCTCGTCCCAGCCGGGTTCGCCGTGGACCACGAACGCGCGTTCGATGGGCATGCCGGCCAGCGTGTCGGCCATCAGCCGCGCCGCCTCGGCGCTGAAGGCACCGATCAGCTGGTACGGCGGCGCCGCGGGGTTCGTCAGCGGTCCCAGCATGTTGAACACGGTGCGCACGCCCAGCGCGCCGCGCACGGGCATCACGGCCTTCATGGCCGGGTGGTAGGCGGGCGCGGACAGGAACGTAAAGCCGGTGGCCTCGAGGCAGGCGATCGCGGCCTTCTCGTCCAGCGGCAGCGGCATGCCGAGGCACTCCAGCATGTCGGCGCTGCCGGAGCGGCTCGAGATCGACCGGTTGCCGTGCTTGACGACGCGTGCGCCGCAGGCCGCGGCCAGCAATCCCGCGCCGGTCGACAGGTTGAGGCTGCCGGAGCCGTCACCGCCGGTGCCAACCGTGTCCACGGTGGGCTCGCCGTCGGGCAGCGCCGGCGACAGCGACAGCTCGCGCATCGCCGTTGCAAAGCCGCGAATCTCGGCGGCGCTCTCGCCCTTGGCCCGCAGCGCCGCCAGGAACGCGCCGGCCAGCGCCGGCTGCATCTCGCCGGCGGCCAGCTCGTGCATCAGGTCGTACGCCTCGCGCTCGTCCAGCGCGATGCCGGACAGCAGCTTCTCCAGCAGGGGCGCGTGCGGCGCACTCATGACGCGCCGCCGAGAAAATTGGCTAGCAGCCGGTTGCCCTCCGGCGTCAGAACGCTTTCCGGGTGAAACTGCACGCCGTCTATCGGCAGCTCCCTGTGTCGTACGCCCATGATCTCCTCCTCTGCCGTGCGCGCCGTGACGATCAGCTCGTCCGGCAGGCTCGCCGCGGTCGCGCACAGCGAATGGTAACGGCCTGCCTCGAACGGCTGCGACAGCCCGCGATAGATGCCCTGGCCGTCGTGGCTGACAGCCGACGTCTTGCCGTGCATCAGGCGCCCGGCGCGCACGATCTCGCCGCCATAATGCGCGACCAGGCACTGGTGGCCCAGGCACACGCCGAGTATCGGCACGCGGCCCGCGAACGCCGCGACCATGGCGAGCGACACGCCGGCATTTTCCGGACGCCCGGGACCGGGCGATATGACCAGGTGCGTCGGCGCCAGCGCCACGGCCTCCGCCACCGTGATCGCGTCGTTGCGCAGCGTGTGCACCTCGGCGCCCTGCGCGGCAAATGCCTGCACCAGGTTGTAGGTGAACGAATCGTAGTTGTCGATCAGCAAGATACGCGCCGCGCTCACAGTCCCTCTCCCGCCATTTCCAGCGCCCGCTTCAGGATCGCGCTCTTCGCCAGCACCTCCTGGTACTCGCGCTGCGGCACGCTGTCGGCCACGATGCCGGCCCCCGCCTGGAAACTGTACTCGTCACCGTTGAAGACCAGCGTGCGTATCGTGATCGCCTGGTCCATGTTGCCCTCGAGACCGAAGTAGCCGGCCGTGCCCGCGTACAGTCCGCGGCCGCAGGTCTCCAGTTCCTCGATGATCTCCATCGCGCGCACCTTCGGCGCGCCGACCAGCGTACCGGCCGGGAAGCTGGCCGCGAACAGGTCGAAGGCATCGCGGCCGGGCGCCAGTTCGCCCTGCACGCCGCTGACGATGTGCATCACGTGCGAATAGCGCTCGATGGAGCGATACGGGTCGACGCGCACGCTGCCCGGCACCGCGACGCGACCGAGGTCATTGCGGGCGAGATCGACCAGCATGACGTGCTCCGCCGACTCCTTGGGATCCGCCAGCAGGGCCCGCTCGTTGGCCTCGTCCTCCGCCGGTGTCGCTCCGCGCGGCAGCGTACCGGCGATCGGCCTGAGCGAGGCCGTCCGCCCCGCCAGCCGCACCAGCGCCTCGGGCGACGAGCCCACGACCTTCAGGTCGCCGAACTCGAAAAAGAACATGTACGGCGACGGGTTCAGCAGCCGCAGCGCCCGGTAGACCTCGAACGGCGGGATGTTGCTCCGGCCGCGAAACAGCACCGAGATGACGATCTGGTAGATGTCGCCGGCGGCGATGTACTCCTTGCAGGCCGCGACCCGCTCGCCGTACTCGGCCTCGGACATGCCGGGCGTCGCGGGCGACACGTCGAAGGCGTTGCCGTGATCGGGCAGCGGACCGCGCAGCCGGCGGATGACCGCTTTCCTCAACGTGGCGCGCTCGGCCTCGGAACCGGCGTGCAGCAACGCAACGCGGCGGGTCAGGTGATCGAACACCAGCAGCGACGACGGCGCGCTGAACGCGGCGCGGGGCATGCCCGCCTGCGGTGTCGTGATGCGCGGCAGCCGCTCGAACAGCCGCACGGTGTCGTAGCCCGACACGCCCACCAGGCCGCCGTGGAACGGCAGCTCCGGTACCTCGGGCGAGAGTCGCGGCACGCTGGCCAGGGCCTCGCGCAGCACAGCCAGCCACGCGTCGCGGTCCGCCGGCGCGGCCCGCCGTTCGCCGTCGACCGTCAGCCCCGCGTCGTCCAGCCGCAGTTCCAGCGCATCGCCGAAACCGAGAAACGAATAGCGCGCCAGCCGCTTGCCGCCCTCGACACTCTCCAGCAGGAAACGCGGCCCGAGGTCGGCAAGTTTCAGGTACGCCGACACCGGTGTATCGAGGTCGGCGGCGATGTCGAACGGTGGTTGCATTCCAGTTCCTGCGGGCTGACACAAAAAAGCCCACCTCCACGAGCGGGCGGAGATGGGCTTTGTGCGTTCGTGATTCTCAGGCAGAGGTCAGCCGGCCACCCACTCCCCGTCGGGTCGCCACAGCCAGGTCCATGCTTGCAAGTTGCCGGGAATCATCGGGCGAGTATTACCGTGGCTCTGGGCGGCGTCAACCCCGTGTTGGGGTGGGTGGTTTGGGCTGGGTGGATTGGCTTCGGTTTATTGGGGCCTCGGGTTGCTGCGGCCTCGGTTGCGGTGGTGGTGCAGGCGCACCGGGAGGGCTGTTCAGGGACGCTGTAGATACGTCCCTGTACGCTCTGGGCTCGACATCCTGTCTCGCACGGCCCTGAACAGCCCTCCCGAGGCACGCCTCCACCCTCATGCCCGTGCCTTCTATGGACAATCCGGGCCGGTGGTTGCAGCGGTTACGATCTTGCTCAGAGTTGATAGAGGGCCGGCAGGATGAACGAAAAGCCGATCCACATGAGCAGCGTCAGGGGGATGCCGACGCGCAGGAAGTCGGAGAACTTGTAGCCGCCGGCGCTCAGGATCAGCAGGTTGGTCTGGTAGCCGAACGGGGTTGCGAAGCTCATGTTCGCGCCGAACAGCACGGCGAGGATAAAGGGTTCCGGGTCGGTGCCGAGCCGCTGCGCGATCGCGACGGCGATGGGCGTGCCGATGACCGCGGCGGCGTTGTTCGAGACGATATTGGTGACAATGGCCATGATCAGGATGAACACGCTGAGGATGACCTCGACGGGCAGGCTCGCCGCCGCGCTGACGAAGCCGTACGCAAGATAGTCGGCCATGCCGGTCCCCATCAGCGCGCGACCGAGCGCGAGGCTGGTTACGATGATCATGATGACGGGCGTCGACAGCGCGCTGGCCGCGTCGCGCCAGTTCAGGCAGCCGAGCCCCAGCGTCAGGCCGACGCCGATCATCGCACTGACCGAGATCGGCATGAGCCCGAGCGCCGCCGCCAGCACGACGAACGCCATGATGCCCAGGGCGCGATTGGCCAGTTGCGTGTGCGGCAGGTCCGTCGTGCCGTCGAGGACCAGCATCGAGCCGCTTTCCTTCAGCTTGTTGATGGCATCGCGCTTGCCCTGCACCAGCAGCACGTCGCCGGCACGCAGCCGGATCGCGTTGAGGTCGCCCGTCACCTGCGAACTCGGCGCCCGCGCGCGGTGTATGGCCAGCGGCAGGAGCCGGTGACTGGCGCTGAAGGTCGTGCTCGCGAGCGTGCGCAGGTGCAATGGCGAACCGCGCGTCACGACCACTTCCGCCAGTTGCTGGCCCTCGGCTTTCAGCGGCGTGTCGTCGTTGATGGGGTGCTCGTTGTCGGAGACGTTGAACAGTGTCGTGCCGAGTTCGCTTTCGAAATGCTTGAGGTTTTCCGGCGTGTCCTTGACGAACAACCGGTCGCCAGGCTGCAGTTTCACGGACGGCAGCTTGGCGAGAAACAGCGACTCGGTGCGCTGGATGCGATCGACACGCATCTTGCCGCCGGTCTTGGCGAGCACTTCCGACAGCGTCTTGCCGTCGGCGAAGCCGCCTTCCTTGACGTGCAGCTGCGCGGTAAACACGCGCGGCGTCGTGTCAGCCATCGGCGGAATGCGCTCCGGCAGCAGCCGCGGCGCGATAATCCACAGGAACAGCAAGCCGATGCCGCCGACAATCGCGACGGGCACGACGAAATCGAACATGGCGAACTCTTTCAGGCCCATGTCCTGCGAGATGCCGACAACCAGCAGGTTCGTCGACGTGCCGATCGTCGTCGACATGCCGCCGACGATCGTCGCCAGCCCCATCGGCAGCATCACGCCCGATACCGGGAACTTCACGCGCAACGAGACACCGACCAGTATCGGCATCAGCAACACGACGATGGGGGTGTTGTTCATGAACGCGCTGAGGATCGCGCCCGCGATCAGCGTAACGAGCAGCGCAAGCAAGGGCCGTACGGACCAGGCGCGTCCCACGATGCTGGCGAGCGGCTGCAATGCACCGGTCGTTTCCAGCGCCTTGCCGACGATCATCAGCGCGCAGATCGTAACGAGGGCCTCGTTGCCGAAGCCCGCGAAAAAGTCAGTCGCGCCGAGCGCGGTGGCCTCGCCATCCGGCTGGTAGGGAAAGAGATTGAAGCCCGTGATCAGTACGATGAAGATGATCAGGCTGGACGTCTCCAGCGGGATCCAGTCGCGGGTGAACAGGACGAGGGCCACCGCGGTCAACAGCAGAACGGCAAGCCCGTGCGCATCTGGCGTGATTGCTTGCAATGAACCCTCGCGTACTCGCGCTGCCGCTACCGAGACTTTGCACGTGTCATCGCAGCCGGATTTCGCACGTTATATCAGGTCAGGCTCCCGCCGCAACGAATGCGGCAGCGTTGCGGCGCTGCATGATTGCGTACGCGCGGCGGTGAAACTGGCGAAAATCCTGAATGCTCCAGTCGGTGAACGTGGCGGCGTCGCCGAAGCTGCATGCATCGGCGTGCGCAAGCAACGGCAGCAGGTTTGCGTAACCGGTGTGGGCGGGGCCGCCTTGCGGCAGCAGCGCATACGGCGACATGACGAGCAGGGTGCGATGCCGTATCGCCGTCGTCGCGAGCGCCTGCTGCCAGCGCCGCCGCCAGCGTTCGCGCTGCAGGTCGTCCTGCCAGCTGAGTGACGGGTCACGCGCGGCAAGCGCCGGCAGCAGGCCGCGCCGGCCGGCGAGTTGCCGGGACGTGTCCCACAACCGGTCGTGTATGCCACCGACCAGGCGATCGAGGTCGCGCAGGCAGTCCATGTCGGCCGGGTCCGCCGCCCGCAGTCGCACGAGATCGCCAAGACCCTTCAACACGACCACGATGCGGCGGTTCTGCCGCGCATCCGCCCGCTGCCGCTGGTCGGCCCAGCAAAGCAAATCGAACAGGCGGTCGGCCACGCCGAGCCCCTCCTGCAGCGCATCCAGCAGGGCGGTTTCCCGCAACCTGCCGCTGGCATCCGCATACCGGCAGACGTGCAGCGGCAACGTCAGCCAGGCACCGCCCGCCGGCGACAGGATCGCGTGCTCGGTCACGACCGCGCCGCATGCCTCGTCCGACAACAGCGGACAGCGGCTGCGCACGTCACCGCCGTAGACGGGCAACAGCCGGCCCTGCCGGCGACGCTGCTGGTACAGCGCGGTCCAGGCTTCATCGCAGTCGTCCGCGTGCCTGGCCGGTGGCCGGCAGAGCAGGCGCGTGCCGAGCCGGACGAATCGCGGGCCGGGACCGAGCAGCATCCTGCTCATCAGCTGGAACGCAGGCAGCGACAGCTCGTCCGCATCGGCCATCAGTGTCAGGCAGCGCGGGTCGACGCACGGTACAGCCAGTCCCGCATGCAGTCGTTGCAACACGCGCTCGATACGGCGCGAGGCGGTGTTGCCGGCATCGCCCAGTACCAGCGTCAGCGGGCAGCCATGCAGCAGCAGCGCGCGGGTCCGCTCGATGACGTCGCGCATTGCCCGCGGCGATGCGATCAGTTCACGTACGGACACGGGCAGCGCCGGCCCGCTGCCGCCCGGACGGCCGGCCAGCGCCACCACATCGGGCGGCATGCCGAGAGCGACGAGTCGCCGCAGCGCCTCGCGGACGTTACCCGGAATGGCGGGCAGGGCCGGCGTCGGCCCGGCGCGAAGCTCGCCCGGCGGCCGGTCCCGGGCTCCTGGTATTGGCGGCATCACGGTCCTTCCCTGGCCCTGAATGCATTGTCGATTAGCCTGCCGCAGGCAGGCAGACGCTGCCCGGCGGGTAACTGGGCACCATGCGGAGATTTTGCTATTGTCGCCGCGGTCTCGACGGGACCCCTTGCCAGGAACAATCATGTCGATGCGATTCAAGACGCTCCTGGATCACTGGAGCAAACAGCACACACGGGACGTCACCGAGGAACGCTACTCGATACGGCTTGCCGTCGACGATGCGGCGCGCGTGCAGGCACTGGCCGAGCTGTTTCCGGGCAATGCGCCGGAGGAACTCGTAGCCGACCTGCTGGCCGCGGCGCTCGACTCCACCGAGGCCGCCATGCCGTACGTGGCCGGCGACAAC
Source organism: Woeseiaceae bacterium (assembly GCA_034522415.1). Taxonomy (GTDB): domain Bacteria; phylum Pseudomonadota; class Gammaproteobacteria; order Steroidobacterales; family Woeseiaceae; genus Woeseia. The sequence continues at coordinate 212,466 of JAXHLH010000013.1, read as the reverse complement.
GTCATCCGCGAGGACGATTTCGGCGACCCGGTCTACGAGGACGTCGGCCTGACCCCGCGGTTCCTCGAACTGGTGCGCCGGCACCGTGCGCGCCTGTCGAACAGCGGCGACTGACCGTCGCCAGGCGCTGCGGCGGCCCCTCTTCATTGCCGCCGCGACTGCGCTACACTGGATAACCACGCATTCGCGGACGCCACCGCCATGAACCTGCCAGGCCTCGCGATTCGCCCGTCGACCATGCCGCCTGATTGCCACGGCACCCAGCTACCCGAGGAACCCCTGCATGCCATCGTTCGACGTCGTCAGTGATTTCGACACCCAGGAAGCGCGCAACGCGGTCGACCAGGCAAAGCGCGACGTCGACACGCGCTTCGACTTCAAGGGCACCGGCTCGAAGTTCTCGTTCGAGGACAACGTGGTTGTGCTCACCAGCCAGTCGGACTTCCAGCTCGCGCAAATGCTCGACATCCTGCGGCAGAAACTCGCCAAACGGGGCATCGACATCGGCTGCATGGATGTCGAGGAGCCCGAGATTTCGCTCAACGAGGCGCGGCAGCGCGTCATTCTGAAGAAGGGCATCGATGCGGACCTGGCGCGGCGGCTGGTCAAGACCGTCAAGGGCAGCAAGCTCAAGGTGCAGGCGGCAATCCAGGGCGACAAGCTGCGTATCACCGGCAAGAAGCGCGACGACCTGCAGGCGGCGATCAGCCTGCTCAAGGAGAGTGACGTCGACCTGCCGCTGCAGTACGAAAATTTCCGCGACTGAACCACGGAGATTCGCAGGGCCGTGCGCAGGCAGGACATAACGTTCGAGGACAAGGACCAGGCGTTGCGCGACGATGTGCGCACGCTGGGCCGGCTCGTGGGCGAGTTGCTGACGGAGCAGGGCGGCACGGCGCTGTACGAGTTCGTGGAAGAGGCGCGGCTCCGGTCAATACGCCGGCGCGAAGGCAACGAGAAAGACGACGAGCGGCTGTCCGACCTGGTGAGCGACCTCGACCTGTCGCTGGCGCTGCAGGTCATCCGCGCATCTCGACCTACTTCCAGATGGTCAACACGGCAGAAAAGGTGCACCGCATCCGCCGCCGCCGCGAATACCTGCAGGAAGTCGGCCAGTACCAGCCGGGCGGCCTGGAGGAAACCCTGGTCAAGCTGAAGGCCGCCGGCCTGGGTATCGCCGAACTGAACCGGCTGCTGGATGCATTGCACGTGCAGCCGGTGTTCACCGCGCACCCCACGGAACCGACCCGCCGCACGATACTGCGCAAGGAACAGCGCATCGTAAGGCGTCTCATTGACATGCTGAACCCGACGATGACCGCGCAGGAAACGCACGCGGCGATCGAAAACATCAAGCTCGAGGTTACGACAGGCTGGCAGACCGCCGAGCATCCGACCGAGCAGATGACCGTCGCGGACGAACTGGAGCACGTCCTGTTCTTCGTGACCGACGTGCTCTACCGCGCGATGCCGCCGTTCTACGAGGACCTGGAAAACGCCGCCGTCCGTGTCTACGGCGACGAGGGGCGCGCTCTCGAGGTGCCGACGCTGGTGCGCTTCGCCTCCTGGGTCGGCGGCGACATGGACGGCAACCCGAACGTCAATGCCAAGACCATACGCTCGACGATGACGCGGCAGCGCGCGCTGATACTCGACCTGTATTTCCGTGAGTGTGCGTCGCTGTCGGCCAAGCTCAGCCAGTCGGTCGAGTGCATCGGCATCAACGGCGACATCATGGCCCGCATCGACAAGTACCGGGCCGAGTTTCCGCACGCCTACCACGCGGTGCCCGCGCGTCACCGCGACATGCCTTACCGCGTCCTGCTGCGACTGGTACAGCAACGCCTGCAGGCAACCTACGACGACGATGCCTTTCCCTACGAGTCCGCGGCGCAGTTCCGGGCCGACATCGACATGATCGGCACGAGCCTGCGGGACAACAAGGGCGAACATGCGGGGCTGTTCGCCATTACACGGCTGCTGCACCGCATCGACACGTTCGGTTTCCACATGCTGACGCTGGATGTCCGCCAGGACGCGCTGGTGCATCGCGAAGTCATCGGCGAGTGCCTGGGCGAGGACGACTGGCTGGAGTGGACGCCGGCCGCGCGGGCCGAACGCATCGTCGAGGCGATCCGCATGAAGGATCCGCCGCCGATGAAGCAGAGCATCCAGACCCGAAAGACGCTCGCCGTGTTCCAGGCGCTCGGCTTTTGCCGGCGCAAGTACGGCAAGCAGGCGGTCGGCCCGTTCATCATCAGCATGACCCAGGGCGCCGACGACGTCCTCTCCGTGCTGCTGCTCGCCAACTGGAGCGAGCTGCACAATCGCCGCGGCGCCGTGCCGCTGGACATCGCGCCGCTGTTCGAGACCGTCGATGACCTGCAGAACGGCCCGCAGATCCTGGCCGACCTGCTGGAAAACGACCTCTATCGCGAACACCTGCAGCAGCGCGACGACACGCAGACGGTGATGATCGGTTACTCCGACAGCAACAAGGACTCCGGCCTGGCGGCGGCACGCTGGGCACTGCAGCTCGCGCAGATCGAGCTGGTCGAGACGGTACGCGATACGGGCGTCACGCTGCGGCTGTTCCACGGCCGCGGCGGCACGATCAGCCGCGGCGGCGGCAAGACGCACGCCGCCGTGCTGGGCGCGCCGCCCGGCACCGTCAGCGGGCACCTGCGGGTCACCGAGCAGGGCGAGATCATCAACGAAAAGTTCGGGCTGCGCGGCATCGCGCTGCGTACGCTGGAACAGGCGGCCGGCTCGGTGGCGCTCGCCACGGCACTGCCGCAGCATCGCGGCAGCGACCTGCCGGAATGGCACACGATGATGGAACGTGTCGCCGCGGCGAGCCGCGAATCCTACCGCAAGCTCGTTTACGAAACGCCGGCATTCTACGACTACTTCCGCAAGGCCACGCCCATCGACCTGATCGAGCGCATGCGCATCGGCTCGCGGCCGTCGTCGCGCCGCGCCGGCGAGGGCGTCGCGGACCTGCGCGCGATACCGTGGGTATTCGCATGGACGCAGAGCCGGCATATCCTGCCCGGCTGGTTCGGTTTCGGCAGCGGCCTCAAGGCCGCAGCGGAGATGTTCGAGGAACACGCCTTTCGCGACATGTTTCGCGAGTGGTATTTCATGCGTGCGCTGACGGCTGACGTCGAAATGGTGCTGGCCAAGGCGGATCTCGGCATCGCCGAGATCTACTCGCGCCTTGCCGGCGACCTGCACGACGAATTCTTCCCGGTTATCCGCCGCGAGTTCGAGTTGACGCGCGACCTCATCCTCACCTATTCCGACCACCAGGAACTGCTGGAAGGCGACGTCACGCTGCAGCGTGCCATCATGCTGCGCAATCCGTACGTGGACCCGATGAGCCTGATGCAGGTGGACCTGCTGGACCGCTGGCGGCGTTCCGATTACGAGGACGAGGCGCTGTTCGAAGCGTTGCTGGCGAGCGTCAATGGCATTGCGCAGGGGCTGCAGAATACCGGCTAGGCATCAGCCCGGATTGTTCATGAACCGGCGGCCGCAAAGGCGGAGGTGCGCCGCGGGGGGAGGCCTGTTCAGGGCCGTGCGAGACAGGATGTCGAGCCCGGAGCGCACACGGACGTGCTTGCAGCGTCCCTGAACAGGCCTCCCCCGGGGTGCGCCTTCGCCCACCACCGAAGTCAAACGTTCATGAACAATCCGGGCTGATGCCTAGTCGTCGACGAAGGAAACGAAGTCGGCGAGCGGTTTGCGCTCGATGTCCGGGACCGTTGCTCCGGCCGCCGGGTAGCCGGTTACCAGCAGCAGGAACGGCCGCTCGTTTTTGGGCCGCCCGAGCATGTCGTTCAGGAAGCCCATGGGGCTGGGCGTGTGCGTCAGGCACGCGAGGCCTGCGCGATGCAGTGCCGCGATCAGCAAGCCCGTCGCGAGGCCGGTCGACTCGGCGGGATAGTAGTGCTTGACCTTGCGGCCGTCGACCAGCCGATCGAATTTTTTCAGGAACACGGCAATGAGCCACGGGGCGGTCTCGAGGAACGGCTTGTGGGTGTCGGTGCCGAGCGGCTTCAGCGCCTCCAGCCATTCGGCCGACGCGCGATGTTCGTAGAACTCGCGTTCCTCGATTTCCGCCGCCTCGCGGATGCGCCGCTTCGCGGCCGCGCCCGAGATGGCGACGAAATGCCACGGCTGCAGGTTGGCGCCGCTGGGCGCGGTGCCGGCGGTCGCCAGCGCCGTTTCGATAAGATCGCGTGGCACCGGCCGGTCGGAGAACTCGCGTACGGTGCGCCGCCGCCGCAGGTCCTCGTAGAACGCCTGCAGCCGCGCACGCATTTCCTCGGGCGGGTACTCGCGCCAGTCGGGCAGCGGCACGAAGCGGGCGCCGGTCACGTCAGTCGGCCAGCCGGCGCAGCACCGTCCACTGGTCCGTGTCGCGCTCGGAAACGGCCTTGCCGCGCATCGAGATGCCGGCGGCGTGCACGGAGTCCGGGTCGCCCGTCACCAGCGGATGCCAGTCGGGCAGATCGTACCCTTCGTGCAGGCGGCGGTAGGCGCAGCTCGCCGGCAGCCAGCGAAATTCCTCCGGCCGTTCAGGCGACAGCACCATGCAGGTGCTGACGCGGCGTGCCCGGTTGGGGTAGTCCGAGCAGCGGCAGGTGCCGAGGTCGAGCAGCCGGCAGGCGACGTCGGTGAAGTAGACGTCGCCCGAGTCCTCGTCCTCGAGCTTTTGCAGGCAACACAACGCGCAGCCGTCGCACAGCGATTCCCACTCGTCGCGATTCATCTGTGCGAGCGACTTGTGTTTCCAGAAGGGTTCGCTCATTGTCTCGGGCTTTCCCGCGCTCGCGCGCCAGTCAATCGGGGGACAGGATTTCATGAACGCCGCGTTTCTGGACTTTGCCACCGTCGGCGCCGGCGAACTCGACCTCACGCCGCTCAGGAACGTGCTGCCGGCTCTCCGTGTTTACGATACCACTCCGCCGGCCCGCGTTGTCGAGCGCATTGTCGATGCCGAGGTCGTGCTCGCCAACAAGGTGAGGTTGACGCGCGCGGTGCTCGAACAGGCGCCGCGGGTGCGCTTCATCGGGCTGACGGCAACCGGCGTCGACAACGTCGATATCGACGCAGCCCGCGAGCGCGGCATCGCCGTCTGCAACATCACGGCGTACTGCACGCAATCGGTCGTCGAGCACGTGTTCGGGACCCTGCTGACCCTGACCCACAGCCTGCATCGCTTCAATGCCGCGGTGCGTGGCGGCGCGTGGCAGGACTCCGAGGAGTTCTGCATGCTCGACTACCCGTTGCGCGAGCTGTCGGCGATGACGATGGGCATCGTCGGGCACGGCGACCTGGGCGGCGCCGTCGCAGAGACCGCGCGGCATTTCGGCATGGACGTACTGGTCGCCCAACGGCCGGGCACCGGGCCGGCCGGCCCGGACCGGGTGCCGCTGGACGACCTGCTGGCCCGGGCCGACGTCGTGTCGCTGCACTGCCCGCTCACCGACGAGACCGCAAACCTGATCGGCGAACGGGAGCTGTCGCTGATGAAACGCGACGCGATACTGGTCAATACCGCTCGCGGCGGCCTGGTCGACTCGGCCGCGCTGGTGGCCGCGCTCGAGGCGGAGCGGCTCGGCGGGGCCGCGATCGACGTGCTGCGCCAGGAACCGCCGGTGGACGGCGACCCGCTGCTCGATTGCGACAGCCCGCGCCTGTTCGTAACCCCGCACATCGCCTGGGGCACGCGCGAGGCACGCCAGAATGCGATTGACCAGCTGGCCGACAACGTTGCGGCCTTCCAGCGCGGCGAGCGCCGCAACCGGGTCGACTGACCGGCGGCTCAGGTGCCGATGACCTGCCGCGGCAAGCCTCAGGCGGCGCGCAGCACGTCGACGGGCGGTGCGTTGATGGCGCCGCGTGCCGCGAGGAAGCCGCTCAGGCAGACCAGCACGACGCCACCGACGAGGCCGGACAACCACAGCATCGGGTTGAAGCTGAACTCGAGATCGAAGAGCTGCACCGCGATGACGGCCGCGAGTATCGACGCGCCGACCGCCGCCAGCAGCCCGGCGGCGAAGCCCAGCGCGGCGAACTCGGTCAGCACGCCCGACAACACGGTGCGGCGGCGCACGCCCAGCGCGCGCAGCATCGCGGACTCGAAGCGCCGCTCGTCGATCGTGGACTGCACGGCCGCGAACAGCACGGCGATACCGGCCGCGAGCGTGAACACGAACACGGCCTGGATTGCGAGCGTCGCCTTGCTGATGATGCCTTTCACCTGTTCGAGGATCGCACCGAGGTCGATGACCGACACGGTGGGATGCGCCCGCACCAGGTCCAGCAACACGGCGTCCCGTTCGGCGGGGATGCGCAGGCTGGCGACGAAAGTCGCCGGGTAATCCTGCAGCGCGCCGGGCGACATCACCATGAAGAAGTTGGGCTGGAACGAGTCCCAGTTGATGCGGCGGAAGCTCGCTATCGTCGCCGTGATCTGCTGGCCCGCCACGTCGAACGTCAGCGTGTCGCCCAGGTCGACGCCCATTTCCGCCGCCGCCTCTTCTTCCACCGAGACCAGCGGCGGGCCGCTGTAGTCGGCCGGCCACCACTCGCCGGCCGTTACCTCGTTGCTGGCCGACAGGTTGGCCGCCCACGTAAGGGTCGCGGCTCGGTTCGCCTGCCAGCGCCCGCCCTCCTCGGGATACTCGCGCGTCTCGACGTCCTCGCCGTTGATCGTCGCCATGCGGGCACGCACCAGCGGCACGAATTCCGGCGCCGCGATGCCGGCCTCCTGGAAAATGCCCGCGATCGAGCCGCGTTCCGCCGGCTGGATGTTGATCAGGAAGTGGTTCGGCGCCTCCTCGTCCAGCGTCTGCTGCCAGCCGGCCAGCAGGTCGGTGCGCACGAACGTGAGCAACAACAGCACGGTCAGGCCCAGCCCGAACGCGACCACCTGCACCGCGCTGTCGCGACCGCGGCGCGCGACGTTGGCGAGCCCGTAGCGCCAGGCAATGCCGACGCCGCCGCGCGAGCGGCCCATCAGCATGACCAGCCCGCGTCCGGCGAGATACAGCGCCACGGACACGGCCAGGATGCCGCCCAGCACAATCACGAGCATCAGCGCATCGCCTATCGCCCAGTAAAGCAGGAATGCGACGGCGAGCAGGGAGCTGCCGGCGACCAGCAGGCGCGACGGCGGCGGTGGCATCGCGTCGTGGCGCAGTACGCGCAGCGGCGGGGTGTTGCGCAGCTGGATCAGCGACGGCAGCGCGAAGCCGATCAACAGCGTCAGGGCGGCGCCGGAGCCGAGCAGAAGCGGCCGTGGCCCGGGGTCGGGCAGGTCGGATGCGAACAGGTCGGCGAGCATGCCGGTAACCAGCCATTCGACGACGAAGCCGACCGCGCTGCCGACGGCGACCCCCACGAGCCCCAGCAACACGAGTTGTACCGATGCGGCAATGATCACGAAATTCTGCTTCGCGCCCAGGCTTTTCATCAGCGCGACGGTGTCCATGCGCCGATGCGCAAAGCGGCGCGCCGACATTGCGATCGCGACCGCGCTAAGCAGCACGCTGATCACCGCCGTGAGCGCGAGAAAGCGCTGCGCGCGATCGGCGGCATTGCCGGCGCGATCGCTGGAGTCCTCGCGGTTGCGGACGCGTATCGACTCCGGCAACTCCGCTTCCATTTCGGCGTAGAAATCGTCCACGTCCTGTTCGTCGCCGGCGACCAGCAGCGCGTAGCGGACGCGACTGCCTTCACGGATGAGTCCGGTGGCCGCCAGGTCGTCGATGTGCAGGACCAGCGACGGCGCCAGCGACGCGAAGCCGATGGACTGGTCCGGCCGGTAGGTCAGTACGGCACCGACGGCAAGGTCCGCCTCGCCCACCGACACGCGGTCGCCGACATCCAGTCCCAGGCGGGCGAGCAATGCAGCATCGGCCCATACGGTGCCCGCCTCCGGCACGTAGTCGACCTCGAACGGTTCGCCGAAGAGCCGCTCGGCAATCCGCACCCGGCCGCGCAGCGGATAGCCGTCGCTGACCGCCTTGATACTGGCCAGCGCGCTCTGCTCGCCACCGAAGACGACGCTGGGGAACGACCGTGTCTCGGCCGTCTGCAGCCGGTAGCGGCGGGCGGCCTCGGTCCAGTCCGCGGGGACGGGTTCCGGCGAACGCAGCCTGAGGTCCGCCGCCAGGACCTCGTTTGCCTGCCGCGCCACCGCCTTGCTGATGCGATCGGTCAGGAACCCGACGGCGGTCAGTGCCGCCACGGCGAGCGCAACCGCGGCGAGCAGCACCAGCACCTCCCCGGCACGCAGTTCGCGGGGGAAGCCGCGCAGCGCGTAGGCGAGGGCCTTCACGCGGCGTGCTTCCGGTCGTCCACGAGGCGGCCGGCGTCCAGCGCGAGTTCGCGCTCGCAGCGCGCCGCGAGCGAACTGTCGTGCGTGACGAGCACCAGGGTCGTGGACGAATTGCGGTTCAGCTCGAACATCAGCTCCATGACGCGGTCGCCGGTACGCGCGTCGAGATTGCCGGTGGGCTCATCGGCAAACAACACCGCCGGTTCCGTGGCGAACGCCCGCGCGATGGCGACCCGCTGCTTCTCGCCCCCGGAAAGCTGCGACGGGTAATGACTGCTGCGTTCGGCAAGGCCGACTTCGGCGAGAATGTTCTTCGCCGCGGCGCGCGGTGACGGCTGGCCGGCCAGTTCGAGCGGCAGCATGACGTTTTCCAGCGCGTTGAGCGACGGCACCAGGTGGAACGACTGGAACACGAAACCGACATGGGCGGCGCGCAGCTCCGCACGGCCGTCCTCGTCCAGCTCGGTCAGGTTGACACCGTTCAGCCAGATTTCGCCGCGGGTCGGCACATCGAGCCCGGCAAGCAGGCCGAGCAGCGTGGATTTGCCCGCGCCGGACGCGCCGACGATCGCCACGGACTGGCCCGCGGCGATGCTGAAACTGACATCCTGCAATATGGTCAGATCACCTTCGGGGCTGGTAACCTGCTTGCTGACATGGCTGGCTGCCAGCACGGCGCTGACGCGTTCCGACGGGTTCGACATGCGAAAATGGTTTTCCCTTCTGTTGCTGCTGGCTGCCGCGAACGCGTGGGGCGCAACGGTGCCCGCCGTCCTGGTGCTGGGTGACAGCCTGAGTGCCGGCTACGGCATAGACGTTGACCAGTCCTGGCCGGCTTTGTTGCAGGCGAGGCTCGAAACGGAAGGGTACGAACATCGCGTGGTGAACGCCAGCATCAGCGGCGAGACTACCGAGGGCGCGGTGCAGCGTATCGACGCGGCCCTGGACCGTTTCACGCCGGCGGTCGTCGTCATCGAGCTGGGCGGCAACGACGGCCTGCGCGGCTTTCCCCCGCAACGCCTCGAGAGCAACCTGCGCACGCTCATCGAGGAGAGCCGCGCCGCCGGGGCAGCCGTCGCCCTGCTCGGCATCCGCATCCCGACCAACTACGGCCCGCGGTATACTGAAGCCTTTGAAGCCGTGTACGAAAAACTTGCCGCCGAATACGAGCTGCCGTGGATCGACTTCTTCATGCAGGGCGTTGCACTCAACGACGACCTGATGCAGGACGACGGCATACACCCCAACGCGGCGGCCCAGCAAAAGCTGCTGGACAATGCGTGGCCGGTGATACGGCAGGCGCTCGAACATTCCACAACCGGTGTCGACTGACGGGGACCGGTCGCCGCGGGCCGGACGCCGTCACAAACCGCGACCAGCCAACACCAACGAGAAGGACCGTCCCTACGTGCAGAAACCCTGGCTAGAGTCCTACCCCGACGGCATCCCGGCCGAACTGCCGCCGCCCGCGTACACGTCCCTGCTGGAGATGATCGAGGACTGCCTCGACACGTTCGCCGACCGGCCGGCGTACACGAACATGGGGACGACACTCACCTACCGCGACCTCGACCTGCGCTCGCGGGAACTGGCCGCTTATTTCCAGAAGAAGCTGGGACTGGTCAAGGGCGAACGCGTCGCGATCATGCTGCCCAACGTGCTGCAGTACCCGGTGGCCCTGTGTGCCGTGTTTCGTGCCGGTCTGGTCGCCGTCAACGTCAACCCGATGTACACGGCGCGCGAACTGCGTCATCAGCTTGCCGACTCCGGCGCGCGCGCGATCGTCATCCTCGAGAACTTCGCGCACGTCCTGGACGACGTCATCGCGGACACGGACATCGAGCACGTGATCACCACCGGCATTGGCGACCTGCTGCGCTTTCCGAAAGGCGCCATCGTCAATTTCGTGTTGCGGCACATGCGCCGACAGGTGCCCGCCTACGCTCTGCCGGGCGCGGTGCCGCTCGGCAATGCGCTCGCGGAGGGTCGCCGGCTCGAGCTGGCGCCGGTGCAGCTCGGCTATGCCGACATTGCATTTCTTCAGTACACCGGCGGCACGACCGGCGTTTCGAAGGGCGCGATGCTGAGCCATCGCAACATGGTCTACAACGTGCACCAGTCCAAAGCGTGGCAGGGCGAGGTCTTTGACGCCGTCGACCGCCTCGTCGTCATTACGGCGCTGCCGCTTTATCACATCTTCTCACTGGAGGCGAACTGCCTCGGCATCATGAAAGAGGGGGGCGAGAGCGTCCTCATTACCAACCCGCGCGACATGCCGGCGTTCGTCGAGGAGCTGAAGCGCCACGATTTCGTCTACATCACCGGCGTCAACACGCTGTTTGCGGGACTGCTGAACACGCCCGGCTTCAGCGAGCTCGATTTCAGCTCGCTGCGTCTCACGATCGGCGGCGGGATGGCGGTACAGGAGTCCGTCTCGAAGCGCTGGAAGCAGGTGACCGGGCGTCACATCGTGCAGGCCTACGGCCTGACCGAGACATCCCCGGCCGCGGTCATCAACCCGTTGCACGTCGACGACTTCAGCGGCTCGATCGGGCTGCCCATTTCATCGACCGACGTGCGCATCTGCAATGAGCAGGGCAGGGAGCTGCCGTTCGGCGAGATCGGCGAGATCTGCATCCGCGGTCCCCAGGTCATGGAAGGCTACTGGAAACGTCCCGAGGAAACGGCGGAGGTGATGCTGCCGGGCGGCTGGCTCCGCACCGGCGACCTCGGCCGCATGGACGAGCAGGGCTACGTCTACATCGAGGATCGCAAAAAGGACATGATCCTCGTGTCCGGCTTCAACGTGTACCCGAACGAGGTCGAGAGCGTGGCCGCGGAACTGGACGGCGTCCTGGAAGCCGCCGCGGTAGGCGTCGCGGACGACAAGTCGGGCGAAGTCGTCAAGCTGTTCGTCGTGCGCAAGTCGGAGGACGTGACGGCGGATGCCATCATTGCCCACTGCCGCAAGAACCTGACAGCCTACAAGGTGCCGCGCGAAGTGGAGTTCCGCGAGGAGCTGCCGAAAACAAACGTCGGCAAGATCCTGCGGCGCGCGCTGCGCGAGGAGGAAGCAGAGAGGTAGGACGGATGGTTGTCATCATCGCGATGGGCAAAAAAGAACGCTGTCATCGCGAGGCGCGCAGCGCCGTGGCGACCTGGTGAAGTTTACTCCACGCCACAACGAAGAGATCCTCACGGCGCCGTGCGATGACGGGAGTTATGTCGCGGGGTCGTCCATCTGCTTGTACGCCGGGCTCATTTCATGCACGGCATCGACCAGCACGGCGACATGATCGGGATCGATATCCGGCGTCACGCCGTGGCCCAGGTTGAAGATGTGACCGTAGCCGTTACCGTAGCTCGCCAGCGCATCGGCGACCGCCTGGCGGATGACCTCCGGTGATTCCTTCAGCGTGGCGGGATTAACGTTGCCCTGCAACGCGACCTCGTCGCGCGTATAGCGTCGCGCCTCGGCCAGTGTCGTCGTCCAGTCGACGCCCAGCGCGTCGCAGCCGCTCTGCGCCATGATCGAGAGGCGCTCGCCGGCGCCCTTGGTAAACAGGATGACCGGCACCGTGCGGCCGTCGTGCGTGCGGCTGAGTCCGTCGACGATGCGCTGCATCGGGTCCAGCGAGAAGCGGCGGTAGTTGTCACCCTCCAGCACACCGCCCCACGTGTCGAACACCATGAGGGCCTGCGCGCCGGACTCGATCTGGGCGTTGAGGTAGCCGGTGGTCTTGCCGGCCAGTACCCACAGCAGTTCCTCGAGCAGCGCCGGGTCTTTCTCGCCGAGGCCCAGGATACGGGTGAACTCGCGACTCGAACCGCCTTCGACCATGTAGGTCGCCACGGTCCAGGGGCTGCCGGCGAAACCGATCAGCGGCACCCGGCCCGCCAGGCGTTTCCGGATCAGCGCGACGGCGTCGAACACGTAGTGCAGCCGGCTCTCGACGTCGATGGGCGCGAGCCGGCGTATGTCACGGGACGATTGCAGCGGTTCGCGGAATTTCGGTCCTTCGCCCGGCTCGAAGTAGAGTCCGAGCCCCAGTGCGTCGGGAATCGTCAGGATATCGGAGAACAGTATCGCGGCATCGAGCCGAAACCGTTCCAGCGGCTGCAGTGTCACCTCGCAGGCGAGCTCGGGGTTGCTGCACAGGCTCATGAAATCCCCGGCCTGTTCGCGGACCGCCCGGTACTCGGGCAGGTAACGGCCGGCCTGGCGCATGATCCAGACCGGCGTGCGTTCGACCGGCTGGCGCATGAGCGCACGCAACAGGAGGTCGTTGTCGAGGTCGTCAGCCATCGGCGTCTCCGTGTGCGCGTGCGATGGTCCGCTGGATCTCCCGGGCGGCGGCGCGCGGGTCGTCCGCGTCACGGATGGGCCGGCCGACGACAATGTAGTCCGCCCCGTTGGCGAAGGCCTGCTCGACACTCACCACGCGCTTCTGGTCGCCCTCCGGGCGGTTCTCGACCGGACGGATGCCCGGCGTCACGACCAGCAGCCGCTCGTCCAGGTACTGCCGCAGCCGCGGCGCCTCCAGCCCCGACGAGATGACGCCGTCGCAACCCGCCTCCAGGGCCCGGCGGGCGCGCGACAGCACGAGTTCCTCGACGTCGCAGTCGAAGCCGAGGTCGTCGAGGTCGCCGCGATCCAGGCTGGTCAGCACGGTAACCGCCAGCACCTTCATGCGATCGCCCTTGCTGGCGGCGGCGGCCTCCATGATTGCCTGGTTACCGTGGACGGTCACAAAACTCGCACCCCGGTCCCGCAGCCGGCGTACCGCCGCACCGACCGTCGCCGGTATGTCGAAAAATTTCAGGTCGGCGAAGACCTGCTTGTCACGCGCCAGCAGCCAGTCCATCAGGTCGAAATAGCCGCCCGTCATCATCAGCTCCAGGCCGATCTTGTAGAAATTCACGGCGTCGCCGAGCTCCTCCGCGAGCGCGCGGGCCCGCTCGCAGTCGGGGACATCCATGGCGAAGATCAGTCGATCGGCGGTGGCTATTCGCTTGTCGGTCAAGAGATTCGGACTCCCGTGTTCCCGGTCTGGCGGCGCATTGTAGCGGAATTCACCGCACGCCCGGCCGGTGAACCCTTGCTGGTGCAACGCGCCGTGCCGGCAAGGCGCGCTGCAAGCGGGTAAATTCGTCCGGCAGGCTCCTGGCCCGCATTGTTTGTGGACGTTTGGCTTCGGTGGCAGGCGAAGGCGGGGCCCGGGAGGGCTTTTCAGGGACGCTGTAGATACGTCCCTGTACGCTCCGGGCTCGACTCCTGTCTCGCACGGCCCTGAAAAGCCCTCCCGGGCCCCACCTCCGCCTTTGAGTCCGTGCCATTCATGACATCCGGGCCAGAAACCTGCGCGGTAAAAACGGACGAGGCGAGACTGTCTCGCATCGAGTTCGTTCGGCTTCTCCCGTGCAGGATCCTGGCAGGGTGTTTTTCAACACCCTGCTAGAGCAGGCGGTCATGTTCGGCGATCGCGTAGCGATCGGTCATGCCGGCGATGTAGTCGGCGACCGTGCGTGCTCGCGCCGGCAGCTCGCCGCGACGGGCGGGCACGGCGAACTCGTCCGGCATCTCGTCCGGATTCCGCATGTAGGCATCGAACAGGACCTCGATCATGCGTGCGGCCTTGCCGGTCATTTTCTGCACCTTCTCGTGCTGGTAGAGGTTCCGGAAGAGGAAGCGCTTCAGCGACTGGTGTTCGTCCAGGACCGCATCGCTGAAGGCGACCAGCGGACTGTCCGCGGCGCGTACGTCGTCGATGGTCGCGAGCCTGGCTGCGGCGAGGTTCTGTTGCGTCGTCTCGATCAGGTCGGTGACGACACGATCGATCATGCGCCGGATGATTTCATAAACGAAGCGCCGGTCCTCGAGGCCCGGGTAGCGCTCGCTCACCGCTTCGCATTCGCGGGCAAACAGCGGTTGCGACTTCAGGTCCTCGACAGTGAGCAAGCGGGCCCGGTAACCGTCGTCGACGTCGTGATTGTTGTAGGCGATGGCGTCGGCGATATTGGCGATCTGTGCCTCGAGGCCCGGCTGGCGGCGCTCGAGGAAGCGCCGGCCGATCTCGCCCAGCTCGCGCGCGTTGCGCGCGGAGCAATGCTTCAGGATGCCCTCGCGCGTCTCGTACGTGAGATTCAGGCCGCTGAAGTCGGCGTACTTGTGTTCCAGCTCATCGACCACGCGCAGCGACTGCAGATTGTGCTCGAAGCCGCCGTAATCGCGCATGCACGCATTCAGCGTATCCTGGCCCGCGTGTCCGAACGGCGTGTGGCCGAGGTCGTGAGCGAGGCTGATCGCCTCGACCAGCGCCTCGTTCAGGTGGAGCGCGCGCGCCACGGTGCGGGCGATCTGCGCGACCTCGAGCGAATGCGTGAGCCGGGTCCGGTACAGGTCGCCTTCGTGATTGACGAACACCTGGGTCTTGTAGACCAGCCTTCGAAACGCGGTCGAGTGCACAATGCGGTCGCGGTCGCGCTGGAATTCGCCGCGGTAGGCTGCCCGCGGCTCGTCGTGGCGACGACCGCGGCTCAGGGATTCACGGGCGGCGTAAGGCGCCAGCGGCCGGTCGTTGTACTCGGTCGCGGTCACGCCACGCTACCGGCAAGTACCCTCTCGAGTTCGGTCGCCGCGACGTCGCTCTCGAGGCGGGCATCGCCCAGGTCGTTCAGCAGGACGAAACGAACGCGCCCGTCCAGTGCCTTCTTGTCCATGCCCATGGCAGCCTGCCATGCGTCGAGGCCCAGCGCCGGCGGCGCGACCGGCAGCCCGGCGGCGGCAATGAGGCGCTCCAGCCGCTCTTGCGTCGCATCCGGCAGGCCGCTCAGCCGGGCGGCGAGCACCATGCCGGCGGCGACTGCCTCGCCGTGCAGCCACTCGCCGTAGCCGAGACTGTTCTCGATCGCGTGGCCGAACGTGTGGCCGAAATTCAGCAGGGCGCGGCGTCCCTGTTCGCGTTCGTCTTCGGCGACGACGGCCGCCTTGATCTCGCAGCAGCGCCGAATTGCCTGCTGCAGTGCCTGTGGCTCGCGTCGCCTCAATGCCGGCATGTTCGCCTCCAGCCATGCAAAAAACCCGGCATCGGCAATCGCGGCGTGCTTGATGACCTCGGCGAGACCGGCACGGAGTTCACGCTCGGGCAGCGTCGCCAGCGTGTCGGTGTCGATCAGCACGAGGCGGGGCTGGTGAAACGCGCCGATGAGGTTTTTGCCCCGCGGGTGATTGACGCCGGTCTTGCCGCCCACCGATGAATCGACCTGCGCGAGCAGCGTGGTCGGTACCTGGATGAACGGTACGCCACGCATGTAGCAGGCAGCCGCAAACCCGGCGATGTCGCCGACGACCCCGCCGCCGAGCGCGACGACCGTCGCATCGCGCCCGGCGCCGGCTGCCGCCAGGGAATCCAGCACCGTGCATACCGTATCGAGATGCTTGTGGCGCTCGCCGTCCGGCAGGTCGACGCGGGTAACGGTGCAGCCGCCGAGGCGCGCGGCGAGTGCCTGGCCGTACAACGGCCCCACCGTCTCGTTGCTGACGATCAGGGCCTGGCGGCCCGCGAGGTGCGCGACCAGGTCGAATCCGGCCAGCAGGCCGCTGCCGATGAAGATCGGGTAACTGCGCTGGCCCAGTGCCACCGTGAGTGCGGGTGAGGATGACAAGGCGGGACGTTCCTGTGCTGCCGTGACCAAAGGCACAGTGTACTGAATCCGGGGGAATCCCGGCACAGCACGCGTGCCGGCAGGCCGCCTGTTACAACGCGGCGTGAATTTCCCTGGCCACGGTCTGGACGCGGCGGCCGTCGGTGCCGACGACCAGGTCGGCAATCTCACGGTACAGGGGGTCGCGCTCGGCCATCAGCTCCTCCAGTACCTCCTGCGGATCGCGATTCTCGAGCAGCGGCCGCTCGCGGCCGCGCTGCGTGCGCTTGCGTTGCTGGTCGATGCTGGTTTGCAGGTAGACGACGAAACCGCGGGCGCCGAGGTGGTTGCGGCTCTGCGGGTCGACGACGGCGCCGCCGCCGGTCGCCAGCACGATACCGTCGCGCTGCGTCAGCTCGTCGATGACGACGGCTTCACGCTTGCGAAAACCCGCTTCACCTTCCTTTTCGAAAATGAACGGTATATCGACGCCCGTACGATTCTCGATCTCTTCGTCGCTGTCGACGAACTCGAGGTGCAGGAGTCGCGCAAGCTGTCGCCCTACGGCGGATTTGCCGGCCCCCATGGGGCCGACGAGAAAGACATTATTGACTGAGCGCATTTGCCGCCGGCCGGGCCAACGCAATACTCCGCCCGGCGGCGGAGTATGGCGTTTCATTCATGGAACAGATCAATCGTCGAACGTGATCTGGTGCGTGGTGACGATACCGCTGGGCGACGTGACCGTCGCGGTGATGAGGCCGCTGTCGGACTGGTTATCGCCCTCGACCGAGAACTGTAAAGTTCAGCGGGCCGTCGTTCGTCGAGCACGGGACGTCGTAGGAACCCGGGCCGACGATGCTGCCGTTGGACGTCTGTACCGCGACTGTCGTGCCGCCCGCCATCGGCTGGATCGTCGTGCCATTGCCCTTGGCGTCACCGACGGTCAGCGTGAACGAGGTGCTGGCGCCGCTGCCGGCCGGCACCGTGATCGCGTCACCGACGACATTGTCGGTGATCGTTGCGGCGCCGGATGACATGACCAGGATCGCGGAGTCACTGACGAACAACGTCTCCAGCGAGGCGCAGTCCGCGTCGCAAAGCAGGCCGTTGAACCCGGTGTAGCCGGGATCGGTCGGCTCGTCGCGCACGCCGTTGCTGTTGAAGTCCTGGAATATCTCAAAGCCGGCATCGAACGTGCCGCTCTCGTCGTCGTCGCGGAACGGCTCGCCGAGCGCCGGCATGACCGGCTCGCCCGCGCTGTAGCGTCCGTCGCTGTTGGAATCCGTAAAGCTCTCCTCGCCGATCGCCGTCGCGAGAATCGTAACGCGGCCATTGGACGGGCGCGGGCTCTGGCTGACCCAGGTCACCGAGCAGACACCGGCACCGCCGTCCTGGCTGGTCTCGGTCTGGCACTGCCCGCCGATCTGTCCGCCCTCGGACGTGAACGTTACCGCCGTGCCGTCCGGTACCGGGTTATTGAAACGATCCGACATGCGGATAGTCGCATTGGTCGTCTGGCCGTCGATATTCCAGGCCTCGAGATTGGTGCAGCCCAGCGACAGCGAAACGCTGTCCTGGTCCGGAATACCGGTGGTAATGGTCAGCTGGTCGGAGAGTGCGGCAATCTGCGGCGAGGAGCCGCTGACGATCGCGCGCACGCGCACGCTGGTTGCCACGGAACCGGCCGATACGACGGTTTGCGCGAGGCCCTGCGCGTCGCTGGTTACCGAGGCCGGCGTCAACGTGATGCCGCCCACGGTCGTATTGAGCGAGAAATCCACGGTCGCGCCGGATACCGGGCCGCCGGTGGAGTCCGTCACGCGGAACCGCACGGTGGACGTTTCCTGGCGACCGGCACCGCCCGTGCCCTGCAGGCCGATGTTGGTCGGGTCGGCGCTGACGAATTCGATGGAACCGACCGTCGCCGCCTCGACCGTGACCGTGACGTTCGCCTGCAGCACGTTGCCGTCGACGTTGGCCGAGGCCCGGATCTGGTCGTCGCCGGAGCAACCGGTCGCCGAGTAGGTCGACGTGACCGAGCCCGTGGTGGTGGTTACCTGGCTTTCGACGATGTTGGCGAGGCCGCCCGCCACGCAGGGCGACGTGAACGACACGTCGATCGTGTCACCGACCAGCGAGCCATCGGCGTCGACGAACGTGACCGTCAGGCTGGTACTGCCGCCCGCGGAGAGCTGTGACTGCGAAACGGCGATCACGCCTTCCTGGAAGTCGGCGCCGGTACCGGAACCGATGCGCACGGTGTCGTCGGTCGTACCGCCACCGGTGCCGCCACCGCCCGTACCGCCGCCACCGGTGCCGCCGCCGCCTTCGCCGACCAGCGTACTCTCGCCGCTGCAGGCTGCCAGCACCAGCGTCAATGCCAGTATTTTGAGACTGTTGAATTTGCTCATCTTTCCCATTCCTTGAATGCCAGGCCGCAACGCGGAGCGTCCGGTGCTAGTAAATGCTCGATCCCTCGGTCAGGATGCGCGGCGTCACGAATATCAGCAGTTCCGCCTTGTTCGAGATGTTCTGCGACGAGCGGAACAGGTTACCGACGCCCGGGATGTCGCCCAGGAACGGCACCTTGTTAACCGTTTCGCGACGCTCGGTCTCGTAGATGCCGCCCAGCACGACGGTCTGGCCGTCGCGCACCAGCACCTGGGTTTCCACCGAGCGCGTGTCGATACTCGGCACGAAACCGCCCGTCGCGCTGGCGACGACGTCACCGACGGTGTCGTTGCTGACGATCAGGTCCATGATGATGTTGTCATCCGGCGTGATCTGCGGCGTCACGGTCAGGCTCAGCACGGCCTTCTTGAACTGCGTCGTGGTGGCGCCGGAGGACGCGGATTCCTGGTAGGGAATCTCGACACCCTGCTCGATTTTCGCCTCCTTCTGGTTGGCGGTAATGATGCGCGGCGTCGAGATGATCTCGCCGCGGCCCTCGGACTGCAGCGCCGCCAGCTCGAGGTCGACGATGTAATCGGAATCGAGTACCGCCAGCGCGATGCGACCGGCCGGGTTGTCGATCGGCAGGTTGACGTTGTAGCGATCCTCGATTCCCGGCGCCTGCACCGGGAATGCCTGGCCGGTATTGGCGATGTTGTCGAGCGCCGAATCGACGATCTGGCCGCTGCCTTCGCCGGAGCCGGTTACCGAGATGATGCCGTCGCTGCTGTTCGAATCGACACCGGTGAAGCCCAGGCGCACGCCCAGGTCACGGCTCAGGTCGTCGTTGACGATGACGATGCGCGACTCGATCAGCACCTGGCGGATCGGGATGTCCAGCGTCTGCACGAGGCGGCGGATGTCCTGCAGCCGTTGCGCGGTGTCGTAAATCAGCAGGGTGTTGGTGCGCTCGTCGATCGCGACGGAGCCGCGTTCCGACAACAGCGTATTCTCGCCCTCGCCGGAACCGATCAGCGCGGCAAGATTTGAGGCCTTCGCGTAATTGACCTGCAGGTACTCGGAGTAAAGCGGCTCCAGCTCGGTGATGGCCTGCTTTGCCTCGAGATCGGCTGTCTCGCGCGCCGCGATTTCCTCGGCGGGCGCGACGATGATCACGTTGCCGTTCTCGCGCATGTCGAGACCCTTGGTGGTCATGACGATGTCGAGCGCCTGGTCCCAGGGCACGTTGCGCAGCCGCAGCGTGACGTTGCCCTGCACCGTGTCGGACACGACGATGTTGCGCCCGGAGGTCTCGGCCAGCAGCTGCAGCACGGCGCGGGTCTCGATGTCCTGGAAGTTCAGCGTCAGGCGCTCGCCCGTGTACTCCTTCTCCTCGGAGAACAGGCTGGCCTGCGCCTCTTCCTCCGGCGCGGGATTGATCTCGATCGTGAACTCGTTATCCGATTGGTACGCCAACTGCTCGTAGTTGCCATCGGCCGAGATGACGACCCGCGTGTCGCCGTTGGTGCGCAGCGTGTCGACGGTCGTCACCGGCGTCGCGAAGTCGACCACGTCGAGGCGACGCATCAGCTCCTCGGGCAGGGCGGTGTTCTTGAACACGGCCACGACGCGGCCGCCTTCCTGGCGGATATCGACCGGCGTGGACGGGTCGCTGAGATTGATCATGACGCGGCCGCCGCCTTCACGCGTGCGGCGGAAATCGACGTCGTTGATGCGGCGCGATCCGCTGGACGCGTAGGACCGGGGCGCCGTATCGGCGGCCTGTTGCGGGCTTCCCGCAAAGCGCGTCGTGACGGACGAGTCGTCGCTGTCGGCGCCCAGGGTCACGTAGATCGTGTTGCCGCTGCGGCGCGTGTTGTAGCTGACCATCTGGCCGAGGTTCAGCACGACGCGCGTGCGGCCGCCCGCTTCCGCGGTCAATACCGTGCTGAGCGGTCCGATGTTGACGTCACGGCGGCGCGAGGCGAGCGCCAGCGACGTCTCCGGCAGATCGAGCGCGATGCGTGCCGGTTCCTCGATCGTGAACGCCAGCGGCTCGGGGGCCGTGTCGCTCATGATCAGCCGTAACTCCACCCGCTGACCGGGGAGGCTTTGCACCTGGATGTCCTGCAGCCTGTTGCCGTCGTCCTGCGCGTTCGCACTGGCCCCCGCAAACAGCAGCAATGCAGCCTGAACCGTAACGGTGAGTCGCGTCACCGAACGACGGAAGAAATTGCCGTGCGCCGGCTTGTTTTTGAACGTCATTCCCTATACTCCCAGTTTCATTCAGGCATCAGTCCGCAAGACTTACGGCGGCTTCCCGTTCCAGGTAGCCCCCGATCCCGTCTGAAATGATTTCCACCAGTTCGATTTCGGATTCCGTGATGTCGACGATGCGACCGTCGTTCTGGCCCATGTAGTTGCCCGGCACGACGCGATGGATCAGTCCATCCGGCGTCTGCACCAGGCCGTATTGAGTGCCGCCCAGGTCCAGCGTGCCGACCATGTCCAGCGTGTCCAGCGGAAAGCTCTCGAGGTACTCGCGGCTGCGGTCCGGGTCCGGCCGCGTGTCGTTGAGCGAGCCGCCCGCCGCCGCCTGCGGGGCATCCGGCACGAACGGCGAACGAAAGCCCTCCGCATCGGCCACGTACGTGAATACCTCGTAAGGCTTGATCTCGGGCAGCGGCTCGATGCGGCCGCCCGGCCTTGCCTTCACTTCGTTGATATAGCGGTCGAGGTCGTCCATGTCGCTGCCACAGCCCGCCATAAGGACGGCCGAGAGCGCGATGAGCGAGCGAACCGGGAAGGAAGCCTTCATTCTTGTTCTGCCTCCTCTTCGATGTAGCGGTAGGTCTTCGCCGTCACTTCCATGGTGAGCTGGTCGTAACTGTCGGCGTTGTCCGGCGTAATGACGATGTCGTGCAAGGTCACGATACGCGGCAACGCGGCGACGCCGCTGACGAAGTTGGCGATCTCATGGTAGCCGCCGGAGAGGCTGATCTTGATCGGCTTCTCGGCGTAGAAGTCCTTGGGGATCTCCGGCTGCGGCTGGAACAGTTTTTCCTGCAGGCCGGCGGCAAGGCCGGTTTGCGACACGTCGACGATCAGGCTGGGAATCTCGGTCTCGCCGGGCAGCTGCCGCAGCATCGTGCCGAACGACTGCTCCATCTGCGCAAGCTGTTCGCGATACGCATCGTAGTTGGCTGCCTTGCGCTGCTTGTTCTCGAACGAGGTGCGCAGGTCGCGTTCCATGTTCTCGACCCGTTGCAGCTGCGGCGCCTTGTCCTGGATGACGGTCCAGTAAATGCCGAAGCCGACGACGACCACGAACACGATGACGATGACGGCGATGCGGAACGGCAGCGGCCAGCGACCGACGTCGTTGACGTCGAGGCTTTTCAGTTCCTCTGCGAGATTCATCCTGCGTCCTCCATCTCGTCCGGCGTTCTCTCCACCTGCTTCAGGGTCACGACGAACTCAGCCTGCCGCCCGGGACCCGCCTCGGTGGTTTCGACCCGCACGACGCTGGGATCCGTCAGCCACTCCGACGCGTCGATGCGGCGCATCAATGCCGAAACGCGCGTCGATGATTGCGCAACCCCGGTCAGCTCCACTTCCGAACCCACCTGCTTCAGGCCCCTCAGGTACACACCTTCCGGGAGCTGGCGCGTCAATTCGTCGAACAGGTGCACAATTTCGGGACGACTGGCCTGCAGGCGCTCGATGATCTCCATGCGGGCCAGCAACCGTTCTCTCTGCCGCTCCAGCCCTTCGATCTCGGTGATGCTCTTTTCCAGCTCGACGATTTCCGCCTCGAGGCGCGCGTTGCGGGCCTGCTGGTTGTCGATGCGCTGGTTGTAAATGAACACGGTGAGCCCGACGACGACGATGCCGGCGACGAACGCGCCGGCCACGGCAATCAGGAAATCCCGTTGCCGCCGCTTGCGTTCGGCTTCGCGCCAGGGGAGGAGGTTAATGCGTGGCATGTCAGTCGAAGCTCCTCAGTGCGAGGCCGCAGGCAGTAAGAAGCGCGGTGGCGTCCTTGTGTACCCCCTGAGACTTGGCTTTTGAACTTATTTTCATCTGGCCCAGCGGATCGCCGATCTCGGTCGGGATACCGACCCGGCTCGAGATGACGTCGGCGATACCCGGGATGTTGGCGCAGCCGCCGCAGACGAGAATCATGTCCGGCTGTTCGCGGCCGCCGCCGGAGGCGAGGTAGAACTGCAGCGAGCGGCTGACCTGCTGCGTCATGTCATCGACGAACGGTTCCAGCACTTCCGGCTGGTAGTTCGACGGCAGGCCGCCCTGCTTTTTCGCGCGGCCGGCATCTTCCATCGACAGCCCGTAGGTGCGCATGATCTCCTCGGTGAGCTGCTGCCCGCCGAACGAGAAATCGCGCGTGTAGATGACCCGCAGGTCCTGCAGAACGCTGAACGTCGTGCTGCTCGCGCCGATGTCGACGATGGCCACCGACTGGCCCATGCCGTTGTCCGGCATCTGGTGCGACAGCAGCTGGCAGGCGTTTTCCAGCGCGAATGCCTCGACATCGACGATCTGCGCGGTCAGGCCGGCGGCCTGCACGGCGTTCTGCCGCTGTTCGACATTCTCGGTGCGCGTGGCGACCAGCAGCACGTCCATCAGCTCCGGGTCTTTCTCGCTGGGCCCGACGACCTCGAAGTCGAAACTGACCTCGTCCATCGGGAACGGGATGTACTGGTCCGCCTGGATTTCCACCTGCCCCTCCAGATCGCGCTCGGACAGGCTGGAAGGCATTTGTATGACCTTGGTAATGGCCGCGTCACCGCTGATCGCGATCGCCGCATCCGTGGCCCGCGCACCGGCGCGCTTGACGGCGCGGCGGATCGCCTCGCCGACCGCCTTGGCGTCGACGATGGCTTTTTCGTTCACGGAACTCGGCGGCGTCGGCTCGGCCGCGTAGGACTCGACCCGAAAGCGCTTGCCACTCTGCGACAGCTCGATCAGCTTCACCGACGATGTCGTGATGTCCAGGCCCAGCAAAGGTTGGGATTTCTTCCGGAAGAGCACTTATTTTTTCCTTCTAAGTCGGTGAGTTGCGACCCAAACGTAGGTTGAGGTTGAGCAAATCGATTTAACTATATATCAACAAAATGTTAAATAAAACGTGACAATGATCACGATCCGCGGATTCGCAATGCTACTGCCCGGGGTCGGCTCAATTCCGTGAACTGGTTAGCGCCTCGGCATACTATTTGAATGACCGGCGAAGCTCCCGGATTCAGGCTTCTCTGCCGTTTGCGCCGCGTGTGCATGGCCCCCTCGCCGTGGCGGCCGGGCCGGCCGCCACGGGGGGCAACCGGCGGGCCGTTGCAGCTTGCTCGAAATGCTGGCTATTATGCGCCGCTCGTCGACCCCGTATTATTGTGCCTGTGTCGCGGAGCCGTGAAGCGGTTCGGCTCGCCCGTCCGAGTATACCTGCAGCAGACACTCCGAAGCGCTCACTTTTCGCTCCTCGCGTGGTATTAGTACCCTGATTATGCAAGACAAAGCCGACAGCGGAGGACGCGCCCGGGCCTCGCGCCGGCGCCGGGCCGGGCGCTACGCGCTGCTCGTCTCGGGCCTGGGCGCCAGCCTGGCCATGGCGCTGGCCGCCGGTATCATCGGCGCCTGGTATTACGTGGCGCCGGGCCTGCCGGCCGCCGACACCATCCGCGAGATCCCGCTGCAGATTCCGCTCAGGGTCTACAGCCGCGACGGTCGGCTGATCGAGGAAGTCGGCGAACGTCGCCGCATCCTCGTGGCCTACGACGAACTGGAAGCGCACCTGATCAATGCCTTCGTCGCCGCCGAGGACAGCCGCTTCTTCAGTCACCCGGGCGTCGACCCCATCGGCATCCTGCGGGCCGGCTGGAATTTCCTGCGCTCCGGGTCCCGCGGCCAGGGCGGCAGCACGATCACCCAGCAGCTCGCGCGCGATTACTTCCTGACGCGCGAACGCCTGTTTACGCGCAAGCTGCGCGAGGCGTTCCTGGCCTGGAAGATCGAACAGGAATTCAGCAAGCAGGAGATCATGACGCTGTTCCTGAACAAGATGTTCTTCGGCCAGCGAGCCTACGGCGTGGCGGCCGCCGCGCAGGTCTATTTCGGCAAGGACCTTGCCGCGCTCAACGTTGCCGAAGCGGCGACACTGGCCGGCGTCCTGCCGGCGCCGTCGAACTACAACCCGGTGCGCAGCCCGGCCAACGCCCGCATGCGCCGCAATTACGTGCTGGCCCGCATGCTCGATCTCGATTACATCGACGAGGCCGCCTACGACGAGGCCATGGCCGAACCGGTGCTGTCGCGCCTGCATGGCACGGCGACCGAGCTGTCGGCGCCGTGGGTCGCGGAAATGGTCCGCCAGGAGATGCTGTCGCGTTACGGCGAGGACACCTATTCGGCCGGTTACCGGGTCGTGACCACGCTGGATTCGCGCATGCAGCGCGGCGCGAACTATGCCGTGAAGAACGGGCTGCTCGAGTTTACCCGGCGGCGCGGCTACCGCGGTCCCGTCGACCACCTGGACCTCGATCCGGCCCTGTACGAGCAGCCGTTCAGCGAGTGGCCGGAGGCCGCGCAGCTCGCGCTGGACGGTTATGGCAGCCCCGGGGGCCTGCTCGTGGCGCTCGTGACCACGCTGGACGAGGAGACGCGGAGCGCCGGCGTGGTGCTGGCGGACGGCATGGAAGTCGAGCTGCCATGGCACGGCCTGTCCTGGGCCCGGCCCTATATAGACAATGAGACGCGCGGCCCCGCGCCGGAAACGGTCGCTGACGTGCTCGCGCCCGGCGACGTCATCTACATCATGCCGATCCAGGCCGGCGGCTACGCCCTGGCGCAGCCGCCCGTGGCCCAGGCTGCGGTCGTGTCGCTGGACCCGAACGACGGCGCCATCACCAGCCTGACCGGCGGGTTCGATTTCTCGATCAGCAAGTTCAACCGCGTGACCCAGGCCTACCGGCAGCCCGGCTCGTCGTTCAAGCCGTTTATCTATTCGGCGGCCCTGGAGCAGGGCAACACGCCGGCCACGGTGCTGCTCGACGCGCCCGTCGTCATCGATTCCGCGGAGCTCGAGGCGGTCTGGCGGCCGGTCAACTACACGGGACGTTTTTACGGCGAGCAGCGCTTGCGCGAGGCGCTGGTGCGGTCGATGAACCTGGCCTCCGTCCGGCTGCTGCTCAACAACACCGGCATCGGCAATGCCGTCCGCCACCTCGAACCGTTCGGCTTCCGGCCGGTGACGCTCATTCGCAACGGCTCGCTGGCGCTGGGCGGCGGCGACGCCTCGCCGCTCGACATGGCACAGGCCTACTCGACCTTCGCGAACGGCGGCTACGCGGTTACCCCGTACGTCGTCGACACCATTTTCGGGCCCGAGAACGAGGTGCTGTACCGGGCGGACCCGGCAATCGTCTGCCCGCGGTGCGAATCGGGCGAACCGCGGGCGACACCGGCCGGTGACGTGTCGGTGGCCGCCACGGACGGGCCTGACGGCAACCCGGGCGGCGCCAGCGAACAGACGCGGGCACGCGACGAGGAACCGGTGCCGGCCGGGGACCGGCAGATGTCACTGCTGCAGATGGCGCCGATAGCCGAGACCTACCGGCCGGACGCGGCCGAGGCGCCGGCGCTGTTCGACGGAATCAACCTCGCGCCACGCATCATCAGCCCGCAGAACGCCTACCTGATCCAGGACATGATGCGCGACGTCATTCAACGCGGTACCGGCCGGCGGGCACGCGTGCTGGGGCGCAGTGACCTGTCCGGCAAGACCGGTACGTCCAACGACCGCCGCGACGCGTGGTTCGCCGGCTTTAACGGCGACATGTCGGCCGTGGTCTGGGTCGGCTACGACAATGACGAGCCGCTGGGTCCGGGCGAGGAAGGTTCGCGCACCGCGCTGCCGATCTGGATCGAGTTCGCGCGCACGGCCCTTGCCGGCGCGCCGCCTGAGCAAATGCCCATGCCGGAGGGCATCGTCACGGTGCGCATCTCTCGCAGCACCGGCTGCCCGGCCGACGCCAGCGTGCCGGCCGGGGACGTGATGTTCGAGGTCTTCCGCGTCGGCAACGTGCCGGAGTGCGACGAGACGCAGGACGGTGGCGACATCTTCAACCAGGACGAAGATTTCGAATTCGACGAGCAACCGGCGCCCGCAAGCCGGCCGGACCCCTTCAACAACCCGGACCCGTTCAACAACTGAGTACCGCGCGCCGCGATCGCTGCGCTGGCGACCGCGCCATGCACGGTCTACACTGACCGCGCCTTTCGGCCGCAGCCTCGAGGGACATGGGCAGGAAAAGCGTCACCGGCAATGACCGCGCCCGCCAGGTGCTGGCACAGGAAGCCGCCCGCATCATCTGCGAGCAGGGCATCCAGGATTACCGCGTGGCGAAGAACAAGGCCGCCCTGCGGCTCGGCATGACGGAGCGCGGCTCGCTGCCGGGCAATCCCGAGATCGAACAGGCGGTCGGCGAGCACCTGGTGCTGTTCGGCCGCGAGTCCCACATCGACCTGTTGCACGCGCTGCGCGCAGCCGCCGTCGCCGCCATGGAACTGCTGGCGGCATTCCGCCCGCGCCTCGTCGGCCCCGTCCTGCACGGCACCGCCGGCGAGACCTCCGCCGTCAACCTGCACCTGTTCACCGACACCCCGGAGCAGGTCGCCTACGCCCTTACCGAGCGGCAGATCGCCTGGAAACCGTTCGAACGCCGCGTCAAGAGCCGCCGCGACCTGTCGGAATCGTTTGCCGCGTTTCGCTTCGAACACGCCGACGCCTCCATCGAGGCCACGGTGTTCCCGTTCGACGGCATCCGCCAGGCGCCGATCAGCCCGATCGACGGCAAACCGATGCGGCGCGCCAATACCCGTGCGGTGCGCGAGCTGCTGGAGGACACGGGCCGCTGAGCCGAACCGCCGGCCGTTCACCGGGCTGGCCGTTTCATAAACGGATTGCGTCGGCAGCGTGCGGAGCCGGGAAGCGCCCGCTCCGCCTTGTTCATGAACGCACACCGGCGCTGAAGCGGAGCCGGTGGCGGGGAGGGCTTTTCAGGGCCGTGCGAGACAGGAAGTCGAGCCCGGAGCGTACAGGGACGTATTTACAGCGTCCCTGAAAAGCCCTCCCCGCCGCCGGCTTCGCCGACCACCAGACGCAACCCGTTCATGAACAAGGCGGAGCGGGCGCTAGCCGCGCTGGTCGATCGCCACGTAATCGCGTTGACCGGCGCCGCTGTAGAGCTGCCGCGGCCGGCTGATGCGGCCCGTCGGATCCGTGATCATCTCGCGCCAGTGGGCGACCCAGCCGACGGTCCGGCCGATCGCGAACATCACCGTGAACATCGAGGTCGGTATGCCGAGCGCGCGGTAGATGATGCCCGAATAGAAATCGACGTTCGGATACAGGTTCTTCTCGATAAAATAATCATCCTTGAGCGCCACTTCCTCGAGCTGCAGGGCGAGATCGAACAAGGGCGTGTCCGTGCGGCCCATCTGCGCCAGGACCTTGTGGCACATCTTGCGGATGATTTTCGCGCGCGGATCGAAATTCTTGTAGACGCGATGGCCGAAGCCCATGAGGCGGAACGGGTCGTTGCGGTCCTTCGCCTTGTCCACGAATTTGGGGATGTTCTTCACGTCGCCGATCTGCTCGAGCATCCGCAGCACGGCTTCGTTGGCGCCGCCGTGCGCGGGGCCCCACAGCGCGGCGATGCCGGCGGCGATCGCCGAGTACGGGTTCGCGCCCGAGCTGCCGGCCATGCGGACGGTCGATGTGGAGCAGTTCTGCTCGTGGTCGGCATGCAGGATGAACAGCAGGTCCAGCGCCTGGGCCGCCACCGGGTCGATCTCGTAGGGCTCCGCGGGAACCGCGAAGTACATCTGCAACATGTTCTCGCAGTAGCCGAGATCGTTGCGAGGGTAAATGAACGGCTGGCCCACGGTGTGCTTGTAGGCTGCCGCGGCAATCGTCGGCATCTTGGCGAGAATGCGGTGTGCGAAGATCTCGCGTGCCTCCGCATTGTTGACGTCCATCGTGTCGTGGTAATACGCGGACATCGACCCGACCACGGCGGACAGCATGGCCATGGGGTGGGCATCGTAGCGAAACCCGGTGAAGAACCGCAGCATGCCCTCGTTGAGCATGGTGTGCGTGCGTATCGAGTGATCGAAGCGGCTGAGTTCGTCGGCGTTCGGCAGCTCGCCGTACAGCAGCAGGTAGGCCACCTCGAGGAAATTGGAGTGTTCGGCGAGCTGTTCGACCGGGTAACCGCGGTACAGCAGCACGCCGTCGTTGCCGTCGATGAACGTGATCTTGCTGTCGCAGGAGCCGGTGGCGACAAATCCCGGATCGTAGGTAAAGACGCCCTGGTCCCGGTACAGGCTGCCGATGTCGAGGACGTCGGGTCCCAGCGTGCCCTGCCGCACCGGCAGTTCCGCGGTTCGCGATCCGTCCGGATTGGTCAGCTTGTACGCATCTTCACTCATGGTGTTCCTCTGGCCGTAACCTGTGCCGGCCGCAGGAATACGGCCCGGCAACCACCGGTTGCCGCGGGCTCATCGCGGCGCGCGCACGTCCGCGTCGCGGCGGCGTGCCGCTGGCCGAACGGATTGTCGCCGGGGAATTCTAGCCGATGCCGTACTTGCGGCGGAACTTGTCGACCCGGCCGCCGGAATCGACGATCTTCTGCTTGCCGGTATAGAACGGGTGGCAGGCCGAGCAGACCTCGATGGCCAGGTCCCCACCGAGCGTCGAACGCGTCGTGAACTCGTTGCCACAGCTGCAGGTGATCTTCGTTTCGCTGTAGGCGGGGTGAATCTCGGCTTTCATCGGGGTCTCCGGCACAGAGAGCGGTGCGAAAAAGGGCGCGTAGCATAATGGGTTCCCACGGTCGCTGCAAGCGCCCGGCGGCGGCCCCGGAGCGGCGTTCCGTTATCCACAAAAGCTGTGGATAACTATGTGGAAGAAAATTGGGCGGATGCGCTAAGTGGGGATTTTTAAAGCCTGCTTATTAGAATGTCTAATTTATGTCCAAATTATTAAATGTTTTAAAAACAATTGTTTATCGATGACTTCCTACAGTTCGGCTGAGCTGTGACGGCTATTGTCCCGAAAAACTAGGCAACGCCGCAGTCTTGTGTATAAAACGCCCCGCGTGGAACAGATCGGCGACCGTCAGCGGTCCCCGGCGGCGGCCGTGGCGACCGGCAGGAACCGTGCCTGCAGGTCGTTCAGGAATTGCAGGCCGAGCCCACTCGGCTGCCAGCCGCCGTCGCCACGGCGCGTGACCAGCCCGTCCGCCGCGGCACTCGCCATTGGTGCCCGAAGCACGCTCTCCGGCAGGCCGGTGCGTGACTCGAACAGCGCCATGCTGAAGCCCTCCGGCAAGCGCAGCGCGTTCAGCATGAACTCGAACACGCGGTCCGCTGCCTCGACCACCTGCAGGGAGCCGGGCTGCAACGCGCCGCGTTCGGCTGCCTCCATGTAGGCGAGCGGGTGCGCCGGCTTGGCGTAGCGGCGCACGGTGCCATCCGCGGACGTGAGCTTGCCGTGGGCACCGGCGCCGACGGCCGCGTAATCGCCGAACGTCCAGTAGTTGCGGTTGTGGCGGCATTCGCGACCCGGCCGGGCGAACGCCGATATCTCGTAGCGCCGGTAGCCGGAGGCCTGCAGGCGGGCGAAGGCGTCCATCTGCATGTCCCACGCCAGCTCGTCGCCGGGCAGGTCCGCCGGCGGCCGGCGCGCGAACACCGTATTGGGCTCCAGCGTCAGCTGGTACAGGGACAGGTGCTCCGGCGCCAGCGCCAGCGCCCGGTCGAGGTCGCGGCGGGCGTCTTCGCGACGCTGGCCCGGCAGCGCGAACATCAGGTCGAGATTGAGGTTGTCGAAACCGGCGCGGCGCGCGTCCGCCACGGCGGCCACGATTTCGTCCGGGCCGTGAATCCGGCCGAGGCGGGCAAGCGCCCTGCTGTCGAAACTCTGTGCCCCCAGCGACAGCCGGTTCACGCCGGCTTCGCGATAGCCGGCGAGGTTGTGGCGCTCGACGGTGCCCGGGTTGGCCTCCATCGTCACCTCGGCCTCCGCCGCCACGGCGAAGCCGGCACGCACCGCATCGAGAACGCGGCCGATCGCGGCGCCGCTGAACAGGCTGGGGGTGCCGCCGCCGAGGAAAACGCTGGCCAGGGGCCGGTCGCCGGCCCGGTCGGCCTCGCCCGCCAGGTCGCGACGCAGCGCATCGATGTACCGATCATGCGGCACGGTCGCGCCCGCCGTGTGCGAGTTGAAGTCGCAATACGGGCACTTCTTCACGCACCACGGCAGGTGCACGTAGAGCGACAGCGGCGGGCTCATTGCCAGCGCTCCGCCAGTGCCTCGCGCAATGCGCGGAGCGCCTGGCCGCGATGGCTCCGGGCGTTCTTTTCCGCCGGGGCCAGTTCCGCGGCCGCGCGACCCGCCGCCACATCGAGGAACACCGGATCGTAGCCGAAGCCGCCTTCCCCGCGCCGGGCCTCGAGTATGCGGCCGTGCCAGGCGCCTTCGGCGACCAGGGGCTCCGGGTCGTCCTCGCTGTCGACGTACACGGCGACGCAGTGAAACGCCGCCCCGCGGCGGTCCTGCGGGACCCCGCGAAGCGCGGCCAGCAGCTTGTCGATGTTGGCCGCATCGCCGGCTGCAGCGCCCGCGTAGCGGGCCGAGCGGACCCCGGGCGCACCGTCCAGCGCCGCCACGGCCAGGCCGGAATCGTCACCGATGGCCGGCAGGCCGCTGCCGGCCGCCGCGTGCCGCGCCTTGAGGAGCGCGTTGTCGAGGAACGTCGCACCGGTCTCCGCGGCACCGCGGATGCCGAGCTCGCCCTGCGGCACCAGTTCAACGCCGAGCGGCGCCAGCAACTCACCGATCTCGCGCAGTTTGCCGGCGTTGCCGCTCGCCAGCACGATGCGTCGCCCGCCACTCATGCCGTGCCGCCGCGCTCAGGCCGCGGCCAGCGCCGCGTTCTGTGCATCGATGATCTGCATGACGCCGCTCTTTGCCAGGCCCAGCAGGGCATCGAGTTCGTCGCGGCTGAATGCGTGGCCCTCGGCCGTGCCCTGCACCTCGATGAAGCGGCCGGCTTCGTTCATGACGATGTTCATGTCGGTCTCCGCCTGCGAGTCCTCGGCGTAGTCGAGATCGAGCACTGGCACGCCCTCGAAGATGCCGACCGAGACCGCGGCGACCTGGCCGAACAGCGGGTTGCGCTTCAGCCCGTGCTGGGCGCAAAGCCTGCGCATCGCGAGACTGAGCGCCACGTACGCGCCGCTGACGGCGGCGGTGCGGGTGCCGCCGTCCGCCTGCAGCACGTCGCAGTCCAGCGTGACCGTGCGCTCGCCCAGGGCGCCGAGATCGATCGCCGCGCGCAACGCCCGGCCGATCAGGCGCTGGATTTCCTGGGTGCGGCCACTCTGCTTGCCGCGCGCCGCCTCGCGGCCGGAGCGCGAGTGCGTCGAACGCGGCAGCATGCCGTATTCGCCGGTCACCCAGCCGCTGCCCTTGCCCCGCATCCACGGCGGTACGCGCGGCTCGACACTGGCCGTGCACAATACCCGCGTGTCGCCGAACTCGGCGAGTACGCTGCCTTCCGCGTGACGGGTGAAATCGGGAATGAAACGCACGTTTCTCAGTGCGTCGGGCGCGCGGCCACTGGGTCGCATCGGTTGCTCCTGCTGCGGGCGAATGACTGAGTTTAACCGGGCGCGGCGGCACTGTGGTGCACCGCGCGGGCGACGGCTCAGGCTGGCGCCGCCTCGGCAGACGTTTCCCCGGTTGGCTCGCCCGGGCCCAGCCAGCGCAGCGCGGCGCCGGTCGTGTTGTCGCTGTATGGCGAGTTGGCGGTCAGCGCCGCCACGCTCAGGGCTTTCAGGTTGTCACTGATCGAGTGCTCGGCGCGGGTCGCAAGCCCGGCAATTTCCGTGTCGGAAAGCCCGGACCAGAGACCGTCGCTGCACGCCAGCAGGACGTCGCCGGGTGCCAGCGGCTTCTTGCCGGTGACGCTCATGTCGGGCACCGGGGCATCGCCGCCCAGGCAGCATTCGACGAAATTGCGCATCGGGTGATCCTGCGCCTCCTGCTCGGTGATGGCGCCTTCCTGGATCAGCACCTCGACATGGCTGTGATCGCGCGAGCGCGACACGAGCTGCCCGTCGCGCACGTGGTAGATGCGACTGTCGCCGATATGGCACCACCAGGTGCCGCCCTCCTGTACGAGGCACACGGCGCTGGTCGCGCGTGGCCGGAAATCGACCGCCACCTCACGGCCCAGCGCCACGACGGCGTCGTGCGCCTCCGCAAGCGCGCTGTACAGGAAGCCCTGCGGGTCCAACAAGGGCAGTGTTGTGCGGGTGAAACGATCCTGCACGGTTTTCAGGGCCGTTTCGGCGGCCCGCGCGCCGTCGGAATGCCCGCCCATGCCGTCGAACACGAGTAACAGTGCGGCCTCGTCGGCAACGACGACGGCAGCGCGGTCCTGGTTGTCCTGGCGATCGCCGACCACCGAGATCTTGGCGAATTCCACGTTCATGGGCCCGCCGCGGCGTGGCGGCTCTGGTCCCGGCCGGGCAGGCCGGGCGCTGTCAGGAAAGTGCCTTGCATTGACTATCGTTGCCCTGTTGTCCAAGAATTCGCGCTCACCGCTCAGCCGGCTCCGGCTCCGCAAGCCACTCACCGGCTGTTACGGTCGTGGCGCAGCGACCGTCGCTTCGGAACGGGCGGCAGTATGACGATACGCCGTGCCGCCAGTCTGTGACCAGCACGGCAGTTTCGGCGACGCGCCAATTTATCAGGGGTTTTCGCATGTTGCACAGCATGACCGGCTTTGCCCGGCAGACCGTGGACACGCCGCTCGGTACGTTGAGCTGCGAAATACGCGCCGTCAATCACCGCTACCTCGACGTTCAGTTCCGGATGCCCGATGAGCTCCGTGCCCGGGAAACGGAATTGCGGGCGCGTATCGGCCGTACCGTTAGCCGCGGCAAGCTCGATTGCAGCCTTTATTTCCGGCGTGCTACGGCGGCGGGCCGGCTCGCGATAGACCGGGACCTCGTCGCCCTGCTGGGCGAGCGCGCGGCCGAGGTGCAGGCGCTGCTGCCCGGAACGCGCCTGCCCGATGCGCTGGATGTCCTGCGCTGGCCGGGCGTCGTCGAGGAGCCGCCGGTCGACGTGGAACCGCTGTACGAGGCCGGCTGCGCGCTCCTGGACGACACGCTGGCGGCCCTCGACACGATGCGCGCCAGCGAGGGGCAGCGCATCGCCGGCATGCTGGACACGCGTTGCGGCGAGATGCTGGGCATCGCGCAGGGTGTGCGCGAGCGGCTGCCCGAGGTGCTGGAAGGCGTGCAGAGGAAACAGCGCGAACGGCTGGCGCGCCTGGATGTCGAGGCGGATCCTGGCCGGCTGGAGACGGAGCTCGCGCTGATCGCCCAGAAACTCGACGTCGACGAGGAACTCGACCGGCTGGCAAGCCACGTGGAAGAAATTCGCCTGAACCTGGCCAGCGGCGAGCCCGTCGGGCGGCGCCTGGATTTCCTGATGCAGGAGCTGAATCGCGAGGCCAACACGCTGGGATCCAAGTCGGCGGATGCCGCGACGACACGCGCGGCGGTGGAACTCAAGGTGCTCATCGAGCAGATGCGCGAACAGGTCCAGAACGTCGAATGACCGCGCGGCAAAACAGCGCCCGCCTGTTCGTGCTCGCGGCGCCCTCGGGGGCCGGCAAGACCACGCTGGTGCACCGGCTCACCGAGCGCAATCCGGACCTGCGCTTCTCCGTCTCCTACACGACCCGGCAGAAGCGCCGCAACGAGACGCACGGCAGGGACTATTTCTTCGTGACGGTGACCGACTTTCACGACCTAGAGAAACGCGGCGAGCTGCTGGAATCGGCACTGGTGTTCGACAACTACTACGGCACCGGCCGGACGCAGGTCGAAAAGCACCTGGCCGCCGGTCACGACGTGATCCTCGAGATTGACTGGCAGGGCGCGCGCCAGGTCCGCGAGGCAATGCCCGAGTGCGTGTCCGTGTTCATCCTGCCGCCGTCGCGCGACGAACTGGAGCGGCGCCTCCGCAACCGCCGCACCGACAGCGACGCCGTCATCGAGCGCCGCCTGCGCGATGCGCTGTCGGACATGGCGCACTGGGTGGAATTCGACTTCTGCATCGTCAACGACGACCTGGAACGGGCGGTCGCCGAGCTGGAGGACGTCCTCGCGGGCGGCGGCGAGACCTGCCGGCGGGCGGCGATGGCCGATCGCATCAAGAATATTCTGGTCTAACCCTGCAGCTCTCCTGTAAACTGGCCGGTCTTTGCAAATTTCCGGCCTTGAGGCCGGCTACGGAGTGACTGACGCATGGCCCGCATTACGGTCGAAGACTGCCTGGACAACATCGACAACATCTTCGAGATGGTGCTGGTCGCCGCCAAGCGCGCGCGCCGCGTTGCGCACGGCGCCGAACCCATGGTCGACCTGGAGAACGACAAGCCGACGGTCATTGCCCTGCGCGAAATCGCAGCAGGGCACGTGACGCCGGCCATCCTGGACGAGCTGGACCAGCCCCCCACGGACGATTTCATGTCCACGGAAAGCGCGGAAGCCGACGATGCCATGCCACTCAGGGGCATCTCGATCGGCGATTGACGGCGATTGAGCCGCCGCCCAGGCGGACTACGCGGCCCGCCAGTCCAGCAGTTATCATGAAGCATGGACTACGCCGCCTCCCTGCTCGCAAAACTTCCCGGCGCCGGCCGTAACGACCACGGCCTGCGGCAGCTGCTGGCGGAGCTGCGTGCGTACCTGCCCCGCGACCAGATCGAACTGGTCATGAAGGCCTACCGGTTCGGCGCCGACGCCCACCAGGGGCAACGGCGTCTCAGCGGCGAGCCTTATATATCCCACCCTGTTGCGGTCGCGCGCATCCTCGCGGGCATGCACATGGACGCGCAGGCCATCGCCGCGGCGATCCTGCATGACGTCGTCGAGGACACGACCACCGGTGTCGCGGAACTCGAGCAGGAATTCGGCACCGAAATCGCGGCGCTGGTGGACGGGGTCAGCAAGCTCGACCAGATGCATTTCAACAGCCGGGCGGAAGCGCAGGCGGAAAGCTTCCGCAAGATGATGCTGGCCATGATCGAGGACATCCGCGTCATTCTCGTCAAGCTCGCCGACCGCCTGCACAACATGCGCACGCTGGATGCCATGCCGCGCGAGAAACAGGCGCGCATCGCGCGCGAGACCCTGGAGATCTACGCGCCGATCGCGAATCGTCTCGGCATCAATCGCATGAAAGTCGATCTCGAAGACCTCGGCCTGCGCTATTTGTACCCTTTCCGTTACCGCGTGCTCGAACGCGCCCTGCGCCGCAGCAAGGGCAACCAGCGACAGATCGTTCGCAAGATCTCCGAGCGCATCAAGAACGCGCTGGCCGAACAGGACATCGAGGCCGAGGTGATCGGGCGGGAGAAGCACCTCTTCAGCATCTACAAGAAGATGTCGGAGAAAAAGCGGCCGTTGCACGACATCGTCGACGTGTACGGCTTCCGGATCATCGTCGACGACGTCGACGCCTGTTACCGGGTGCTCGGCGTGATTCACGGCATTTACAAGCCGATGCCCGGACGCTTCAAGGACTACGTCGCGATCCCGCGCATCAACGGCTACCAGTCGCTGCACACGACGCTGTTCGGCCCCAAGGGACTACCGCTGGAGGTGCAGGTTCGTACCACGCAGATGAACCGGGTAGCCGAATCCGGCGTCGCCGCCCACTGGCAGTACAAGGCGGAGGACAAGTCCAGCGCGACGCCGCAGCGACGCGCGCGCGAATGGCTGGGCCGGCTGGTGGAGATACAGCAGCAGGGCAGCTCCGAGGAATTCCTCGAGAACGTCAAGGTCGACCTGTTTCCCGACAAGATTTACGTGTTCACGCCCAAGGGCGACATACTGCCCATGCCCAAGGGCGCTACGACGGTGGACTTCGCCTACGCCGTGCACACCGACATCGGCAATCGCTGCGTCGCCGCGAAGGTCGACCGCAATCTCGTGCCGCTGCGCACGCAACGCGCAGAACGGCCAGACGGTCGAGATCATCACCGCGCGCGGCGCCAGGCCCAACCCCAACTGGGTCACGTTCGTCACCACGGCCAAGGCCCGCTCGGCGATCCGTCATTACATGAAGCAGATGCGCGCCAGCGAATCCATCGATCTCGGCAAGCGCCTGCTCGACCGTTCGCTCAAGGATCTCGAATCGTCGCTGCGCAAGATCGGCAAGGTGCGCATGCGCGAAGCCCTGGACGAGCTGGACTGGAATCGCCGGAACGCCTGTACGAACAACTCGGGCTCGGCGAACGGCTGGCGCCGCTGACCGCCCGCTTCCTGCTCGGGCTGGGCGACGGCGATGGCAAGAAGGAGCGGGCGGCAAGCCTGACCATCGCCGGCACGGAAGGCATGGTCGTCTATTACGCGAAGTGCTGTTACCCGATCCCCGGCGACGACATCATGGGTTACCTCGAGCGCCGGCCGCGGCATCGTGATTCACCGCGACAACTGCAGGCAACCTGTCGAACTTCCGCAAACAGCCGGAGAAATGGATTCCTGTGAGCTGGGAGGAAGAACTGGCACGTGAGTTTTCCACGCAGATTCGCATCGCGACGATCAACCGCACCGGCGTGCTCGCGGAGGTTGCCGCAACGATCGCGGACGCCGATTCCAACATCGAGCAGGTCGCCGTCTCCGATCGTCACGAGGATTGCTCGGAGCTGACGTTCCTGCTGCAGGTAAAGAACCGCACGCATCTCGCCAACATCATGCGCAGCGTCCGCAAGATGCCGAACGTCGTTCGAGTGTCGCGCGACTGCGCCTGACCTACGAAGGAGACATCGAGTGGCGAAACGGCCCGTACACACCGAGCGCGCACCGGACGCGATAGGCCCCTATTCGCAGGCGATTGCCGTCAGCACGGGCGACATCGTGTTCCTGTCCGGGCAGATCCCGCTGGATCCGGCCACGATGGAGCTGGTCGACGGCGACTTCGCGGCCCGCACGCGTCGCGTTTTCGACAACCTCGCGGCCGTCGCCGAAGCCGCCGGCGGATCGCTCGACGATATCGTCAAGCTGACCATCTACCTCACGGACCTCGGCAACTTCGCCACCGTCAACGAGATCATGGCCGACTACTTTGCCGAGCCGTACCCGGCTCGTGCTGCGCTGGGCGTGGCGTCGCTGCCGAAGGGCGCGGACGTCGAGGCCGAGGCGATCCTGGCGTTGTAGGGCGGCCGTGACGACGGCCTCGCTCGAAGCGCCGCTGACTGCACTGCAGGGCGTCGGGCCGGCGCTGGCGGAAAAACTGGCGAAGCTCCGGCTGGCGTGCGTCGGGGACCTGCTGTTCCTGTTGCCCCTGCGCTACGAGGACCGCACCGCGGTGCGGCGGCTGGGCGAGCTGCAACCGGGCACGCGCTCGATGGTTCGCGGCGAGGTCCTGCTCGCCGAAACCGTCTACCGCGGCCG
Organism: Woeseiaceae bacterium; assembly: GCA_034522415.1. Taxonomy (GTDB): domain Bacteria; phylum Pseudomonadota; class Gammaproteobacteria; order Steroidobacterales; family Woeseiaceae; genus Woeseia. The sequence goes on along the minus strand of JAXHLH010000013.1, from coordinate 174,521 downwards.
GCGCAGCCTGCTGGTGCGTATCAGTGACGGCAGCGGCCAGCTGACGCTGCGCTTCTTCCATTTCTCGACGCGCCAGCAGGCACAGTTCCGGCCCGGCATCGAGGTCGCCTGCTACGGCGAGGCACGGCCCGGCAGTGCCGGGCTCGAGATGGTGCACCCGGAATACCGCGTCGTGCGGGACGGCGTGAACCCGCTGGCGAGCGACGCGCTGACGCCGGTCTACCCGACCACCGAAGGTGTGACGCAGGGCCGCCTTCGCAACCTGACCCAACAGGCACTGGCGCTGATGCGGCGCTCGCCGCCGGACGAACTGCTGCCGGCACCGGTGCGCGGGGAACTCGCCCTGCCGACGCTGACCGAAGCGCTGGCGGCCCTGCACCGGCCGCCGCCGGATACCGACCTCGACGCCTTGCTGGGCGGACAGCACCCGTGGCAACAACGGCTGGTGTTCGAGGAACTGCTGGCGCATTACCTCAGCCTGCGCAACCTGCGACGACTCGCGAGCCGCGAAAGAGCGCCGGCACTTGCCGGCGGCACGGACCTCGTGCAGCGATTCATCCGTGGCCTGCAATTCGAGCTCACCCGAGCGCAGGCGCGCGTCGTCCGGGAGATTCTCGACGATCTCGCCGGCAGCCAGCCGATGATGCGGCTCATCCAGGGAGACGTCGGCTCGGGCAAGACGGTGGTCGCGGCGGCCGCCTGCCTGCAGGCGATTGCCTGTGGCATGCAGGCCGCGATCATGGCGCCGACCGAATTGCTGGCGGAGCAGCACCGGCAAAGCTTTGCGGCCTGGCTTGCGCCGCTCGACATCACGCCTTGCTGGCTCGCCGGCAGCCAGCGTTCCGCGGCGCGACGCGCGTCGCTGGAGGCCATTGCCGGTGGCACGGCAGAGCTCGTGATCGGCACGCACGCGCTGTTCCAGGAAGGCGTTTCGTTCGCTCGTCTCGCGTTGATCGTCATCGACGAACAGCACCGCTTCGGCGTGCACCAGCGCATGGCGCTGCGCGACAAGGGCGCGGACGAACACGGTCAGCCGCACCAGCTCGTCATGACGGCGACACCCATTCCCCGCACGCTGGCGATGGCAGCCTACGCGGACCTCGACACATCGGTCATCGACGAGCTGCCGCCCGGGCGCACAGCCGGTGCAGACGGTGGCGATGCCGGACTCGCGCCGCGCCGACGTGGTCACCCGGGTGCGCGACGCCGTGCGCGCGCGGCCAGCAGGCCTACTGGGTGTGCCCGTTGATCGAGGAGTCCGAGCAGCTCGACTACCAGGCGGCGGAGGCCAGCCACGCGCAACTCGGCGAGGCGTTGCCCGACCTCTGCATCGGCCTCGTGCATGGCCGTATGAAACCCGGGGAACGCGAACGCGTGATGGCCGCGTTCAAGGCCGGCGACATCGACCTGCTGGTCGCCACGACCGTGATCGAGGTCGGCGTGGACGTGCCCAATGCCACGCTGATGATCATCGAGAATGCGGAGCGCATGGGACTGTCGCAGTTGCACCAGCTGCGCGGCCGTGTCGGCCGCGGCGCCGAGCGCAGCCACTGCGTGCTGCTTTACCGGCAACCGCTGGGCAGCATCGCGCGCAGCCGGCTCGCCGTGCTGCGCGATACCAACGACGGTTTCGTCGTCGCACAGCGCGATCTCGAGTTGCGCGGTCCCGGCGAGCTCCTCGGTACCCGCCAGACCGGGCTGCCCCAGTACCGCATCGCTGATCTCGCCCGCGACGGCGCGCTGATGCCGGACGTGCAGAAGACGGCCACCCGGCTCGAAAAAGAGTCCCCGGAGCTGGCCGCGGCGCTGGTGCGGCGGTGGATCGCCGACGCCGGCCGCTACGGCAAGGTGTGACCCTCGCGTGCCGGCCGGTAAACTGTCGCGCGACTCATGACGAAGCCCTCCCCTCAAACGGCCGGCCGGATACCCCCGGGGATCCTGAACCAGCTGCAGAACTACGTGATCCTGATGCGCATGGACCGGCCCATCGGCGTGCTGCTCCTGATGTGGCCGACCCTGTGGGCCTTGTGGCTGGCCGGCGAGGGCCACCCGGACGACGGCCTGTTCATCGTGTTCGTCCTCGGCGTCATCGTCATGCGGGCGGCGGGCTGCGTGCTGAACGATTTCGCTGATCGCAATATCGATCCGTACGTCGAGCGGACCCGTGACCGGCCCATTCCGGCCGGGCATGTCGCGCCGCTGGAAGCCTTCGCCCTGTTCGTCGCGTTGGGCCTGATCGCAATCGGGCTCGCCTCGCTGCTCAATCGGCCGGCCCAGCTGCTGGCCGGCATCGCGGCCGTGCTCGCGATCATCTACCCGTTCGTCAAACGATTCCTGTCGATACCGCAGTTTTTCCTGGGTGCCGCGTTCGGCTGGGCGGTGCCCATGGTGTTTGCGGCACAAACGGGGCGAACGCCGCAGCTCGCCTGGCTGCTGTTCGGTGCGGCGCTGATCTGGGCCATCATCTACGACACGTTCTACGCCATGGTGGACCGCGATGACGACCTGAAGATCGGCGTCAAGTCGACGGCGATACTGTTCGGCGAGCTGGACCTGTTCAGCATTGCCGCGCTGCAGGGGCTGATGCTGTTCGCGCTCCTGCTCGTCGGCAACATGGCAGCGCTGGGTCCGTGGTATTACGCCTCGCTGTTCGTCGCCGCGTTACTGATGGGCTGGCACCAGTGGCTGGCCCGCAACCGCGACCGGCCCGGCTGTTTCCGCGCGTTCCTGCACAACCATTACATCGGCATGGTCGTGTTCATCGGCATCGTCCTCAATTACACGTTCGATCCGGTCGTTCCCGCCTGACGGCCGGCCACCGCGCGTGCCACTGCCAGCAACCGCACGTCGCGGGCGCCGTGCGCCAGCAGCAACGCGGCGATGTGCCGGCAGGTCTCCCCGGTCGTGACGATGTCGTCGACCAGCAGCACGCGGCGACCGGCCACCGGCCGGCGCAGGCGAAACGCGCCCGCCAGGTTGCGGTGGCGGGCGGCCCGCCGCAGCCCGCCTTGCGGCCGCGTCGGCCGGCTGCGCGTGACGGCATCGGCGAGCGGCAAGCCACTGCGTGCCGCGAGCGAGCGCGCCAGTTCGCGCGCCTGGTTGAAACCCCGCGACGCGTGCCGCCAGCGATGCAGCGGCACCGGCACCAGCACGTCCGCCGCCGGCCTGATGCCGGTCACGAACGGCAGCAGCAGTTCGGCGAACGCGGCGGCGAAAACCAGGCGATGGTGAAACTTGAAGGCCTTGATGGCGGCATCCACCGGCCAGTCGTATGTGAACGGGGCGATGCATTCGCTCCAGGGCGGCGGGCGGCGCTGACAGGCGATGCACGGCAGCCCGTCCGGCAACGGCAAGGCCAGCGGTTCGGCGCAGCGCACGCAACGACCGGCCGGCCTTGGCAGCTCGGCGCGGCAGCCGGCGCAGACACTGCGGTCGTCGTCGCGCGTGCCGCAGAACGCACAGGACGGCGGGAACAGCGCGTTGGCAACGACGGACAAAACGGCGGGTCGCATGCCCCAGCATGCCACCGCCCGCAGGACGGTACCCGCTCGCGTTTCGGGCCGTTCGACGGACCAGCTGGTGTTCTCCTCGGGAGGTTGTTCACGCAGTTTTCGGCACCGGATGGCGAAGGCGCGACCCCGGGGAGGGCTTTTCAGGGACGCTGTGAATACATCCCTGTACGCTCCGGACGCGGCATCCCTGCCGCGTACGGCCCTGAAAAGCCCTCCCCGGGCCACACCTTCGCTCCTGCCTTCGGAGCAGGCGTGAACGACCTCCCGAGGAACACAGCCAGGCAGTCGCGGCGTCGCCATCGCTCGATTACATTGCAGCGATGAATGACGATGCATGGCAGCCGCGGACGCGCGACGTACAGCGGCGTTTCGACCGGGTGGCCGCGGATTTCGACCGCGCCGATTTCGTACACCGCAGCACGGCAGCCGGCCTGCTGGAGCGGCTGGCGCCGGTCACGCTGCAGGCCGGGCACGTCCTGGACCTGGGTGCCGGCACCGGCAGCCTGGGCCGCGAGCTGTCCCGGTTTTTCGGCCGCGCCCGCGTCGTGAGCCTCGATTTGTCGCACGGCATGCTCCGCCGGGCGCGGCACAAGCGCTGGCGATTTGCCCGGCGTGCCGAACTGCAGGCCAGCGCGTCCGCGATTCCGCTCCGGACCGACAGCATCGACGCCGTGGTGGCAAACCAGCTCCTGCCGTGGCTCGGTGACCCGGCCGCCCTGTTTGCCGAGGTCGCGCGGGTCTTGCGCCGCGACGGCCTGTTCGCGTTTGCGGCACTCGGACCGGACAGCCTGCGCGAGCTGCGCGACGCGTTCGCCGACGACGAGCCGCACGTGTTCAGGTTTCCCGACATGCACGACCTGGGCGATGCGATGGTGCGCGCCGGCCTGCGCGATCCGGTACTCGACGTCGACCACCTCCGTATCGAGTACCGCGACACGCGCTCGCTGTATCGCGATCTCGCCGCGTGCGGCGCCCGCAATACGCTCGCCGGGCGCCGCCGCACGCTCACCGGCAAGGCCCGTTTTGCGCGGCTCGACGCGGCGCTCGCCGCGCAATTTCGCGAGGGACGACTGGGAGTTACGCTGGAACTCGTGTACGGCCACGCGTGGGGTGGTGCGCAGCCGATGCAGGACGGCGAGTTTCGCGTCGACGTTGCCGAGCTTGTCGGCCGTCGCCGGCAGCATCGATGACGAGCCGGGGCCGACCCGCGAGGGGCCGGCAGGTGCGCGCCGCGAGCACCCAGCCTGGTACATATTGTTCACGCTAAGTGGTTGTAAACGAAATGTTTTAGCGTCAGGGTGCGCGAGTAACCAGTTTGCATGCCCGGATGGCTTTGAGTAAACTTCGCTGGCTTTTTGACCAGCCGGTCCCTGGCGATCGGCAGGCGAATGGAACTGCCGGGCGCGATCGGTCGGACCACGAATTCCTGGTGTTCTGGACTGCGCTCTGAAGTAACCTGATCCGTCACCCCATCTTGCATCAGGATTTTGGCCTCAGGGTCAGGATTCGCGGCGCACTCGCGCTGCACGGGAGACGATGGCGGCAGGTAAAAAGTAAACGCAAGCAGGTTGAAAGTTGGGGTGGCCGCTGCGCGCCACCGGGTGAATCATCAATGATACGAAAACTGTGCGTCAGCGTTGCCGGATTGCTAGCGGTGAGCCGTGCATCCGCCGAGTGGACGCTGAACATGCCGAAGGGCGTCACCGAACTCAGCGCCGAAACCTACGGCCTGCACATGATGGTGTTCTGGTGGTGCGTGGCGATAGGCGTCATCGTGTTCGGAGCGATGATCTATTCGCTGGTCAAGCACCGCAAGTCCGTCGGCGCGCAACCCGCCAGCTTCTCCCACAGCATGAAAGCCGAAGTGATCTGGACGACGATCCCCGTCATCATCCTGCTTATCATGGCGGTGCCGTCGGCTGAAACACTGGTCAAGCTGGAGGACAGCCGCGATCCGGACATGACCGTCGTCGTGACCGGCTACCAGTGGAAATGGCATTACGCCTACCAGGGCGAAGGCGTGTCGTTCTACAGCAGCCTCGCACGTACCCAGCGCGGACGCACGCCGCAGGCAGTCGGGTATCGATCCGTTCAGCGTCGATAATTACCTGCTCGAGGTCGACAACCCGCTGGTCGTGCCGCGCGGCAGCAAGATTCGCGTCCTGCTGACGTCGAACGACGTGATCCATTCCTGGTGGGTACCCGATCTCGCCATCAAGAAGGACGCCATCCCCGGCTTTATGAACGAGGTCTGGTTTCGCGTCGAGGAGACGGGCACCTATCGCGGCCAGTGTGCCGAACCGTGCGGCAAGGACCACGGTTACATGCCGGTAGTCGTCGAGGTGGTCGAGCCCGCCGAGTACGACAACTGGCTGGCTGCGCGAAAAGACGAGAGCGGGGCCGCCGCGGTTGCCGCGACCCGTTGAGAGATTTGACTAACGGTACGCCGCGAACGGGGCGTGCCGCCGGAGACAGCAGATAATGAGTACCGTAGCGACGGACGTATCGACCCACCACGCCGATCATGACGATCACGGCCCCGCCAAGGGCCTGAAACGCTGGTTGTTCACGACCAACCACAAAGACATCGGCAGCATGTACCTGGTCTTCAGCCTGATCATGTTCTTTGTCGGTGGCGCGATGGCGCTGGTCATTCGTTCGGAGCTGTTCAGCCCCGGCCTGCAGTTCGTGCAGCCCGAGTTCTTCAACCAGATGACGACCATGCACGCGCTGGTCATGATCTTCGGCGCGGTCATGCCGGCCTTCGTCGGGCTCGCCAACTGGATGATCCCGATGATGATCGGCGCGCCGGACATGGCGCTGCCGCGCATGAACAACTGGTCGTTCTGGATCTTGCCCGTCGCGTTCGCGATGCTGCTGTCGACCCTGTTCATGCCGGGCGGCGCGCCCGCCGGCGGCTGGACGATGTACCCGCCGCTCGTGCTGCAGACGGGGGATGCGTTTCCGTTCCTGATTTTCTCCGTCCACCTGATGGGCCTGTCGTCGATCATGGGTGCGATCAACGTGATCGTGACCATTATCAACATGCGTACCGACGACATGACGCTGCTGAAGATGCCGATGTTCGTCTGGACATGGCTGATCACCGCCTACCTGCTGATCGCCGTCATGCCGGTCCTGGCGGGGGCGGTTACGATGCTCCTGACCGACCAGTTCTTCGGCACCAGCTTTTTCCTTGCAGCCGGTGGCGGCGACCCGGTCATGTTCCAGCACATCTTCTGGTTCTTCGGGCATCCCGAGGTCTACATCATGATCCTGCCGGCATTCGGCATCGTCTCGGAGATCATCCCGACCTTCGCGCGCAAGCCGCTATTCGGCCACGACTCCATGGTGTACGCCGCGTCCAGTATTGCGTTCCTGTCGTTCATCGTGTGGGCGCATCACATGTTCACGGTCGGCATGCCGCTGACGGGGCAGCTGTTCTTCATGTTCGCAACAATGCTGATCGCCGTGCCGACGGGCGTAAAGGTGTTCAACTGGACGGCGACCATGTGGCGCGGATCGATGACGTTCGAGACGCCGATGCTGTTCTCGCTCGCGTTCCTGTTCCTGTTCACGATAGGCGGGTTTTCGGGCCTGATGCTCGCCATCGTGCCGGCGGACATCCAGTATCACGACTCGTATTTCGTCGTCGCGCACTTCCACTACGTACTTGTTCCGGGCGCCATCTTCGGCATCATGGCGGCCGTGTACTACTGGCTGCCGAAGTGGACCGGCCGCATGTACAACGAGACCCTTGGCCAGTGGCATTTCTGGCTGTCGACCATCTTCGTCAACGTGACATTCTTCCCGATGCACTTCCTGGGCCTTGCGGGCATGCCGCGGCGCATACCCGACTACGCCACGCAGTTCACCGACTTCAATACGGTAGCGAGTATCGGCGCGATCGGCTTCGGGCTGTCGCAGCTCCTGTTCGTCTACATCGTCGTGCGCTGTGCGCAGGGCCAGGGTGACGAGGCGACGGCGGCCGTATGGGACCACCCCAAGGGCCTCGAGTGGACCGTGCCGTCGCCGGCCCCGTACCACACGTTCGACACGCCGCCCACGGTATCCCGGGACGACACCTTTTCCTGATGGCAGACCCGCATGACAACGACGCCGAAGAACGCCGGACCCGCATCCGCCGCAGCGCCCTGCTGTTCGGCGCAATCGCGCTGGTCTTCTACCTGGGCTTCATCGCCGTCACGGGTCTGAGCGGCTGACTGCAATGACTGACAAACGTAAATCCGACAACAGGCAGCATGGCTCGCTGGCGATCAGGCTGCTGGGGCTGGCCGTCGGCATGTTCGCGTTCGGCTTCCTGCTGGTGCCGCTGTACGACGTGTTCTGCGACATCACCGGCCTCGGCGGACGGACCAACGAGAGCGCGGCGCAGGTCACCGAACACCGCGACGCGTCCCGCCAGGTCGATCTCGAATTTGTCACCACGGTCAACGAGTACGCGCCGTGGGAGTTCTCGTCAGCCGTCGAGGCGATGCAGATCAACCCGGGCGGCCTTTACGAGGCCACGTTCACGGCACGCAACCTGACGGGACGGAAGAAGACGGCCCAGGCGGTTCCCAGCGTCGCGCCGCCGGAGGCAGCGCGGCACTTCAAGAAGCTCGACTGCTTTTGCTTCACGACGCAGGATTTCGAGGCCAACGAGGAACGCGAACTGCCGGTGCGCTTTATCGTCGATTCGGATCTGCCGGACTACATCGACACGATTACGCTGTCCTATACTTTTTTCGACACCGAGCGCATGTCCGGCGACATGGATCACTCGGGCAACGCCGCTCATTAATCACAGCACGCTTCGGAAACGCACATGTCATCACACGCTGAAGATCGTTATTACGTTCCGCACGGCAGCCACTGGCCCGTGGTCGGCTCCGTCGGCCTGCTGTTTCTCATGGTCGGGGTCTCTTCGTGGCTGAACGGGGCCGACTCCGGTTTCTGGGTCATGACGGTCGGCGTCGCCGTCATGATTTTCATGCTGACCGGCTGGTTCGGCAACGTTATCGCGGAGAGTCAGCAGGGCATGTACAACCGGCAGGTGGACATGTCGTTCCGCATGGGAATGTTCTGGTTCATCTTTTCCGAGGTGATGTTCTTCTCGGCGTTCTTCGGCGCGCTGTTCTACGCTCGCAACATGGCGGTGCCATGGCTCGGCGGCAGCAGCAATAATTTCTTCACCAACATGGTGCTGTGGTCGGGCTTCGAGAGCACATGGCCCACCAACGGCCCCGGCGACGTCGGCGGCGAGTTCGAGAAAATGGGACCGTTTGGCCTGCCGCTGATCAATACCGCCATCCTGCTAACCAGCAGCGTGACCATAACGATAGCGCACCATGCTCTGCAGCACGGCCAGCGCAGAATTCTGAATACTTTTCTGGCCGCAACTTTCCTGCTGGGTTTCATCTTTATCTTCCTGCAGGCGGAGGAGTACATCCACGCCTACCAGGAAATGAACCTGAAACTGACGTCGGGCATCTACGGTTCCACGTTCTTCATGCTGACCGGCTTTCACGGCATGCACGTGACGCTGGGCGCAATCATGCTGCTGATCATCTGGTTCAGGACGATGAAGGGCCATTTCACGCCGAAGAACCATTTCGGTTTCGAAGCTGTCGCCTGGTACTGGCACTTCGTCGACGTGGTCTGGCTGGGCCTCTACGTTTTCGTCTACTGGATGTAGGCGGGCAGGCTAGCCGGCGGCGCCGGGAATCGGGCCGATCCAGCCCGTGAAATACGAAATGACCAGCGTCAGGATTAAAACGGCCGACAGGACGACACGAACCTTGAGGGCTTTCAGGACACGGGGCGAGCCCTGGTCGTCCCTGCTGAGGAAAAACAGGCCGGATCCCAGGCTCGCGATGATCGCAAGCAGCATGGCGATAATGAAGATTTTCATTGCGGCTCCCGGGCTGTGGTACGTGCGGCTGGCGCCGTGTCGGGCATTATAACGTGACCGGCATGGCGGACATCAGGCGGACCGCGACCGACTGGTTGCCGCCCTTGGCCGGCGTGGCTTTCATCGTGCTGTTCGTGTCGCTCGCTTCGTGGCAGCTCGACCGGGCGGCCGAAAAGGAGGCGACCGCCGCGCTGTTCGACCCCGACGCACCGCACATCGAGCTGCGGCCCGCGGACGAGCCGGCACTTTACGAGCCCGTGCGGGTAACCGGACGCTACCTTCCGGACCGGCAGTTCCTGATCGACAACATCGTCAGGAACGGCCGCCTCGGGTACTACGTCATCACGCCGTTCGCGGCACGACCGGACGGCCGGCTGTTGCTCGTCAACCGCGGCTGGATCGGCAGGGACCGCGGCGCCGGTGCCCTGCCGGCGATTGGCGTCGGGGCCGGGGACCGCACGCTCAGGGCCCGCGTCGGCCGGCTGCCGCGGGTCGCATTGCGTCCCGACGAAGCGATAGCGGCGGACCAGGGCTGGCCGAAGCTCGCCGTCTACCCGCGCATCGACGACCTGGCCGCGGCGCTGGACCGTGACATCAGCGAACCGGTCCTGTTGCTCGCACCGGAGGCAGACGACGGCTTCCTGCGAGCATGGCAGCCGCCTGACGATGGCGCCACCATGCATTACGGTTACGCGTTCCAGTGGTCGGCCATGGCTGCTGCGGTACTCGTTATTCTCGTCTGGCACCTGCGACGGCGGTTTCGGCATGCACGACAATGACACGACGGCACCGCGACGCGGGGGCCGCGCGCAGCTGATACTGATTGCGCTGATTTTCCTGCTGCCGCTCGCGGCCGCAACCTGGCTCTATTACGGCGGCAGCATGTTCCGACCCGAGGGCATGACCAACCACGGGCAGCTGCTGGCACCGATCGTCAACCTGCACGACGAACCCGACGGGGCCGCCCTGGCCGCCGCCGTGCATGATCGATGGGCGCTGGTCTACCGATTGCCCGGGCGATGCGAGGCGGGCTGTCGCGACGCCCTCTACAAGCAGCGGCAGGTCGCGATCGATGCTCGGCAACGACATGAACCGGCTGGAGCGGGTCCTGTTGCACGGCCGGGAGGCGCCGGCTACCCTGTTTGCCGACCAGGCGGACGAGGGCCTGATAACCCTGAACGACAGGGCAGGCAGCCAGCTGCTGGCGTCACTACGGCCGCGCGACGCCGCTCCGGGGGGCTACTTCCTGATCGACCCGTTGGGCAACGTCGTGATGTATTTCCCGCCAGACATCCGGCCGCGGGACCTGGTCGACGATCTTGAACACCTGCTCGAGCTGTCGCGAATTGGTTGAGGCAGCAAAAAGGCGGAGGTCCGGCTTGGACGCAGGCAGCCTGCAATATCCGGCGCAATGGCGCGACTTCTTCGAGCTGACCAAGCCGCGGGTCGTCGTGCTGATCGTGTTCACCGCGATCGTCGGTATGTTTCTCGCGGTCCCGGGCTGGCCGGGCCTGGTTGCTCTCGTTTTCGGCAACGTCGGGCATCGGTCTGGCGGCTTCGTCGGCCGCCGTCGTCAATCATGTGCTGGATGCGCGCATCGACGAAAAGATGCTGCGGACCCGGTCGCGGCCGATGCCCACAGGGCGGCTTACCGAACGCCAGGCGTTCGCGTTCGCCTTCGCGCTTTGCCTGGCCTCGATGCTGCTGCTGACGCTGCTGGTCAATCCGCTGACGGCCGTGCTGACGTTCTGCTCACTGATCGGCTACGCCGTCGTTTACACCGCGTACCTGAAGCGCGCCACACCGCAAAACATCGTCATCGGCGGCGCGGCCGGCGCGGCACCTCCCGTACTCGGCTGGACCGCGGTCACCGGCGAGATTCACAGCGACGCACTGCTGCTGTTCCTGATTATTTTTGTCTGGACGCCGCCGCATTTCTGGGCGCTTGCGATCGCGCGGAAGGACGACTACCAGAAAGCCGGCATCCCGATGTTGCCGGTGACGCACGGTAACGAGTTCACGCGGAAGTTCATCCTGCTGTACACGGTGCTGCTCGTCGTCGTAACCATCCTGCCGTACCTGACCGGCATGAGCGGGCTGATCTACCTGCTGGCGGCCCTGGGCCTGGGCGGTGTGTTCCTCTACTACGCCCTGCGGCTCAAAGCTGACGCCGGCGTGGAGCTGCCGATGCGCGTGTTCCGCTATTCCATCAACTACCTGATGCTGCTGTTCGCAGCCCTGCTGGTCGACCACTACTTCATCATCCGGCTGGCTCTATAGCCGGCTGCCGAACACCGGCCCCGCAACGACCGCCCGCCAATCCACGACGCCAATTCAGGACACCCACAATTCCCTGCGCGCCAATCCGGCGCCAATCCAGGACACCCACAAATTCCCGCACGCCAATCCGGGACACCCACCGTTCCGGCGACTGCGTGAAATTCAGGGACATACACCCGATTGGGCACATTGTGGATGTCCCGAACTGGTCCCCGGCTGGAGCAGAATTGACGGGTGGGTGTCCCGAATCGACTTTTGTGGGTGTCCCGAATTGCCTCCCGAATTGCCTTTGTGGGTGTCCTGAATTGGCGGATGTCGGGATCCTGGCTGGTGCACGGGCTGGCGGGGAAATCGGCAGCGGAGGCTGACAGCGAGACAGGCGTCGCAGTTTCGGCTCGTGACTGGCGGTTATCGTACGGGCAGTACGGCCCGCATGCGGCCTTCACGGGAGACCGCCATGAATCCATTCGCCCTGTTGCCGGGCGCTGTCTGTGCGCTGATGCTCGGCCTGTCGCCGATGGCAGCCGCGGACGAACTCGACGTGACGATGCGCGTGCTGGACGACCTCGCGGATGTCGACGCCGACCTCCGGCGCATACGCGCCGCGGTAGAGGCACCCGAGCTGTCTCTCGACGAGGCCATCGCGGCGGCCGAGGCAGCGCGCCAGGCGGAGCTGGAAGCAACCTTCGCCGAAATTCCGGACGACTTCGAACACGACGACGTCAACAGCAACTTCCGCACCGATCTCCTCGAGGAAGGCGATTTCGAGGAACACGAGACCGTGGACGACCTGCTCGAGGAGGGGCCGGACGACGGCCAGCCGTAAGCTGCCGTCGGAGCCAATGCGATGACCCTAAGCGAGTACCTGTCCCCGACGCGCTGGCGCGGCCCTGCGACCTGCCTTACGCTCACGTGGTTTGCCCTGGCCGTGCAAGCGGCTGCAGCGGCATCGGCAACGGAACTGTTTGCCGACGGCAACCGGCTGTTTCGTGATGATCTTTACTGGGCAGCGCTGCTGCGCTACGAACAGGCAGAGGCCGCCGGGCTGGAAACGCCGCTGCTCGAGTACAATCGCGGCGTCGCACACTACCGCGCGGGTCAGTACCAGCGTGCCCGGCAGGCCTTCCAGCGCGCAGCCGCAGAACCCGCGCTGCGCCTGCTTGCGTATTACAACGACGGTCTCGCCGCGCGCGCCGCCGGCGATGATGAGGCGGCGACGGCCCGTTTTCTCTTCGTCAGCGAGCAGGCCGGGTCGGACCTCGGCGAGCTGGCGAGCCGCGCCCTGGCCGAGCTCGGCGACGAAACGACCGCACCGGCTGTCAGTGCCACGACGGCTGCCCGTGCGAGACCCGAGGCCGCGAGCGGGCGCCGCTTCGGCGACCTGGAACTCCGCGCCACGATCGGCTTCGGCAACGACGACAACGTGTTTCGCACGCCGGACACCGCCTACACCGATCTCTCGCGCACGACGCCGGAAGCCGTCACGCCGGTCGTGCGGTCCGGTGTCTACTACCCGGTCGACATCGGTGCACGTTACAACGTCTTCAGCTTCGAGCACGAATCGTTCTTCGGCAGTTACCGCCTGAGCGGCCGTCAATACCAGGACACTGAACTGGAAAACGCAAACGAGTACTCCCACCAGCTCGCCTTCGGCACGGAATACCGGCGCAGGCAGGATGAGCGCGAACGGCGGATCTACAGCGCGTTCACGATTGCCCGGCACGACGCAACGTGGTTCGACCCGGACGACGGCAGCGAGCGCGATATCGTCGGTGAGTCAGCCGGCGAGCGCCTTTCCTACATGCGCTACGGCCCCGAATTCTTCGCGCGCCAGTCCTTTTCCCGGTTGTCGTTCAACCTACAGGCCAAAGGCCAGATCTGGAACTACGATGACGCCGGCGATGTATCCGAGTTCGATCACGAGTACTTTCGCGCAGGCGCCAGCGTCCAGTACCGGTTTACCTCGACCTCGCTCCTGCGCATCGAGGGCGATGCCTGGCAGCGCCGCTTCGGCGACCGCCGTGCGTACAACCTCGACGGCACCCGGCCGCTCGACAACCCGACTGTCGACTACGAATACCTGAGCTACGGCGCAACGGCTCGCCAGCGCGTGACCCGGCATTTCTGGTTCGGGCTGCGCTACGCGCGCACCGAACGCACCGACGGGCACGTCGGCTACAACGATTACCTGCGTGACAGTTACGGCGCGGAGTTCAGCCTGCGCGCCGCGGATCGCCTCAAAGTGCGTGCCGCCGCCTGGTACCGCAACTACAATTTCCTCAATGCGTACGCCTACGACCGGCCGCAGGCCGGCCGCCAGGACACTCGAAACCGCCGACGCGGAACTGTCCCTGCGCTGGCAGGCAACACCGACGATCGCGGTCGTCGGCCGTTACGATTACCGCGATGTGTTGTCCAGCGACACGCGCTTCGCCTACACGCGCGGACAGTTCATGCTGTCCGTCCAGTGGCGCCGGCAGGACTGACGCACCCGCTCGAGCGACGGCATTCCGCCCGGATTCGCGGACCCGCCCCGCAGCCGATTCCTGCCTCCCCCGTTTTCCGAGCGCCCCGCGGCGGGGCGGCCCGCGATGGACGTAACACCGATACTCGACTCCCTGAACGACGCGCAACGCGCCGCCGTCGCCGCACCCGACGAGCCCGTGCTGGTCGTCGCCGGCGCCGGCAGCGGCAAGACCCGCGTCCTCACCCATCGGGCAGCGTGGCTCATCGACGTCGAAGGTGTCAGCCCGCAAAGCCTGCTTGCGGTCACATTCACGAACAAGGCGGCCGCGGAAATGCGCAGCCGCATCGAAGGGCTGCTCGGCATGCCGGTCAGTCACCTGTGGATTGGCACGTTTCACGGGCTGGCCCACCGCCTGCTGCGGCGCCACTGGCGTGAGACGGGACTGCCGCAGAACTTCCAGATCATCGATGCCGACGACCAGCTGCGCCTGATCAAGCGGCTGCTGAAAAATCTCGAACTCGACGACAGCAGCTGGGCGCCGCGCGAGATCCAGTACTTCATCAACGGCCAGAAGGACGAAGGCCTGCGGCCGCAGCATATTGACGACGACGGCGATGCCACGCGCCGCCAGTTTATTTCCCTGTATGCGAGCTACCAGGAAATCTGTGACCGTGGCGGACTCGTTGATTTCGCCGAGCTGCTCCTGCGCGCGCACGAGCTGTGGCGCGATCACCCGGATGTGCTCGCGCACTATCGCCAGCGATTCCGCCACCTGCTGGTGGACGAGTTCCAGGACACCAACGCGATCCAGTACGCGTGGCTGCGCATGCTGGCGGGGACCGAAGGCAAGCTGTTCGTGGTCGGTGACGACGACCAGTCCATCTATCGCTGGCGCGGCGCGCGCGTTGAGCACATCTACCGGTTTCAAAACGACTTCCCGGGCGCTCGCGTCGTCAAGCTGGAGCAGAACTACCGTTCCACGGCCACCATACTGAACGCGGCCAACGCGGTCATCGCCAACAACGGTTCGCGCATGGGCAAGAACCTGTGGACCGACGGCAAGGACGGCGAACCCATCCGGATCTATTCTGCGTTCAACGAGCGCGACGAAGCCGACTTCGTCGTCGGCCGGCTGCGCGACTGGAGCGACCAGGGGCATGCCCGTGCAGACGCCGCGCTCCTGTATCGTTCCAACGCGCAGTCACGGGTGCTCGAAGAGGCATTGATGAATGCCCGCATCCCGTACCGGGTCTACGGCGGGCTGCGCTTCTTCGAGCGTCAGGAGATCAAGGACGCGCTGGCCTACCTGCGGCTGGTCGCGCACCGCGACGATGACAGCGCGTTCGAGCGGGTCGTCAACCGGCCGACCCGCGGCATCGGCGCCCGCACGGTCGAGGCCCTGCGTGCGTACGGCCGCGCCAATGCCTGTTCGCTGTGGCGCGCCGCCGGCGCCGTTGCCAGCGATACCCTGGCCGGCCGCGCCGCGTCGTCGGTGCTCGCGTTCATGCAACTCATAGAGGGCATGGCGCGCGATACCGGGCGGCTCGATCTCGCGGACACCGTCGATCACGTCATCCGGTTGAGCGGCCTCATCGAGTTCTTCAGCAAGGAGAAAGGCGAGAAAGGCGAAACCCGCATCGAGAACCTCGAGGAGCTCGTCAGCGCGGCGCGCAGTTTCACGCCCGAAGCCGCCGAAGACATGAGCGAGCTCGATGCGTTTCTTGCACATGCGGCGCTCGAGGCCGGGGAGGGACAGGCCGACGCCTGGGAAGATTGCGTGCAATTGATGACGATGCACTCGGCCAAGGGACTCGAGTTCCCGCTGGTCATCATGTGCGGCATGGAGGACGGCCTGTTTCCACACCAGCGCTCGCTCAACGACCCCGACGGCCTGGAGGAAGAACGCAGGCTTTGCTATGTGGGCATCACGCGTGCGCGCCAGGCACTCTACATGACGCACGCGGAACAACGACGCCTGCACGGCATGGACAGCTTTTCGCAGCCCTCGCGATTCATCGCGGAACTGCCGGCCGAGCTGACCGAGGAAATCAGGCCCCGCGTGCAGGTGACCCGCCCCGTGCACCGTGCCGGCCGGCGGCGCACGTCGGGCGGCGGCCACGTCGATACCGCCACCGATATCGGCGTGCGTCTCGGTCAACGCGTGCGCCACGGCAAGTTCGGCGACGGCGTCATTCTCAATTGCGAAGGGCACGGCGCGCATGCCCGCGTCGAGGTCAATTTCGAACACGCCGGCACCAAGTGGCTGGTGCTGAATTATGCCAACCTCGATCTGATGTAGAATTACGGCGCGTCAGAGCGCACCATCGTTCGCGGTGACCTTCCAGCTTGACCCGGGGATTCAGCACTTATGAAAATTCTCATTCTCGGCGCGGGTCAGGTCGGTTCGTCTGCTGCCTATCACCTGTCCCGCGAGGAAGCGAACGAGGTCACGGTCGTCGACATGCGCGCCGACGTGTTGCGTGACCTGCAGGACCGCCTCGATATTCGCACCGTGGTCGGACACGCAGCCTACCCGGACGTCCTGGAGCGCGCCGGCGCGAACGACGCGGACATCATCGTCGCATTGACCGATTCGGACGAAACCAACATGGTGGCGTGCCAGATCGCGTACACGCTGTACCACACCCCCACCAAGATCGCGCGAATTCGCGCGGGCGAGTACATGAGCGCGAAAAAGCTCTTTACGCAGGATGCGATTCCCGTGGACGTGCGCATCAGCCCGGAGCAGCTCGTCTGCGAGTACGTCGCCCAGCTCATTCTCTACCCGGGCGCGCTACAGGTGCTGGATTTCGCTGACGGCCGCGTGCGTCTCGTCGGCGCCCGCGCGGACGCGGACGGCCTGCTGGTCGGCCAGCAAATCGCGACGCTCAAGGAGCACATACCCAACACAGAGGGACGCATAGCCGCGATCTACCGCTCCGGCCGCGCACTGCAACCCGATGGCGACACGATCATCGAGGAAGGAGACGAGGTCTTCTTCATAGCGGCACGCAAGGATATTCGGGTTTTTATCAGCGAGATGCGCAAGCTGGAGGACCCGGTGCGGCGCGTCGTCATCGCGGGCGGCGGCAACATCGGCGTGCGACTCGCGCTGAAGCTGGAGCAGACCAACCAGGTCAAGATCATCGAGCGCGACCCGAAACGGGCGCGCATCATCTCCGAGCAGCTCAACAAGGCGATCGTGCTCGTCGGTGATGCGGCCGACGAGGAGTTGCTGCTGGAGGAGAACGTCGACAATGTCGACGTATTCTGTGCACTGACGAACGCGGAAGAGGCGAACATCCTGTCCGCCATGCTGGCGAAACGGCTCGGCGCGCACAAGGTCATGGCGCTCATCAACCGGCCGTCCTACGCCGAGCTGGTCGAGTCCGGCACGATAGACATCGCCATCTCGCCGCAGCAGGTGACCATCGGCTCACTGCTCGCGCACGTGCGTCGCGGCGATGTCGTCAAGGTGCACTCCCTGCGGCGCGGCGCGGCGGAAGCTATCGAGGCGGTGGCGCACGGCTCGCCCGAGGACTCGAAAGTCGTGGGCAGGCGGCTGGAAGAAATCAAGCTGCCGCGTGGCACGAATATCGTTGCGCTGGTGCGCGGCGAACAGGTGATCATCGCGCATCACGACACGGTCGTCGAAACGGACGATCATGTCATCCTGTTCATGACCGATCGCCGCAAGATAGAAAGCCTGGAAGAGTTGTTCCAGGTCGGCGTCAAGTTCGTCTGACGGCTGCCGCCCCCGATTTCACGGTAATCGCGCAATGAACTGGACCGCCATGCAACGCATACTCGGACTGCTGCTGATGATCTTCAGCGTGTCCATGCTGCCGCCGGTCATTTTCAGCTTTGTCTTCGACGAGGACTCCTGGCTGCCATTCGTCCAGGGCTTCGGCCTGACGCTGCTATCCGGGTTTCTTGTCTGGTTACCGGTACGGGGCATGCGACGGGAACTCAGGCTGCGCGACGGCTTCGTCGTGGTCGCGTCGTTCTGGACGGTACTGGGCACGTTCGGCGCGGCGCCACTGTATCTCGCGGACATGCCGTCGATGTCGTTCACCGATGCGGTCTTCGAATCGATGTCCGGCCTGACCACGACCGGTGCCACGGTCCTGGCGGGGCTCGACGCGCTGCCGAGGGCAATTCTCTACTACCGCCAGCAGCTGCAGTGGCTGGGCGGCATGGGCATCATCGTCCTCGCCGTCGCCATCTTGCCGATGCTCGGTGTCGGCGGCATGCAGCTGTACCGGGCGGAGGCTCCCGGACCGGTCAAGGACACCAAGCTGACGCCCCGCATCACCGAGACGGCAAAAGCCCTCTGGTATGTCTATCTCGCGTTCACGATCGTGTGTTTTTTGGGCTACTGGATTTCGGGCATGGGCTGGTTCGATGCGCTGGGCCATGCATTCTCGACCGTGGCGATCGGCGGTTTCTCGACGCACGACCTTAGCATCGGTCATTTCGACAATCCGGCAATCGACAGCATCGCCATAGTCTTCATGTTCATAGCGGGCATCAATTTTTCACTGCACTTTTTCGCATGGCGATTCATGCAGTTCAGGCACTATGCGGCCGATCCGGAATTCCGGGCTTACTGCTTCGTGCTGGCCGTCGTGGCTCTTGCTGTCGTCGGGCTACTTGCGTGGTTTGGAACCTATGCAAGCGCGGGAGACAGCATTATCAAGGGACTTTTCCAGGCCGTCTCCATCGCCACGACCACGGGTTTCACGACCGCCGACTATTCCGCGTGGCCCGGCGTAATACCGGTGCTGCTCATCTTCGCGAGTTTCATTGGTGGCTCCGCCGGCTCGACCGCGGGTGGCATCAAGGTGATACGCTGGTTGCTCATCTACAAGCAGGGAGTACGCGAGATCGTGCGGCTGGTCCATCCGAGTGCCGAGATTCCCGTCAAGCTCGGCAACAACGCGGTGCCGTTTCGGGTCGTGGATGCGGTCTGGGGATTCTTCTCCGTCTACATCATCGTGTTCGGGACGCTGATGCTCGCGATAATGGCCACCGGCCTCGACCAGGTCACGGCGTTCTCGGCGGTGGCTGCGACGCTCAACAATCTCGGGCCCGGCCTGGGTGATGTCGCCGCCGGTTTCATGAACCTGAGCGATACGGCCAAGTGGATCGCGGTAAGCGCCATGCTGCTCGGTCGTCTCGAGATATTCACCCTGCTGGTGCTGGTCACTCCCACGTTCTGGCGGCATTGATGGCGGACCGGATCGACGCTTTCCTGAAGCTGCTCGCGTCCGGCCAGGACACCAGCCTGCTGCGTTTCTCGCTGGGCAACGAATATCTCGCGGCGGACCAGCCGGGCGAGGCCGTGACCCACTTGCAGGCGGCCGTGGAGCAGGACGCCGGTTACTCCGCGGCATGGAAGCTGCTCGGCAAGGCCCGGGTCGCGAACGACGATCCCGATGGTGCGGCCGAGGCTTATCGCCAGGGTATCGCCGCCGCAGAAGAAAAGGGCGACCGGCAGGCGGCGAAGGAGATGCAGGTTTTCCTGAAGCGTCTCGAAAAAGAAAGCGGCGTCCGCCGATGAACCAAACGGCCGGGTCACTGCGAGAGCGCTGGAGTGCGCGTCTCGACCGCTTCAGCAGGGTGACAGGCAAGACCGTCAGCTGGCTGACGTTGCTGATGGTGCTGGTCACCGTCGTGGTCGTCGTTCTGCGCTACGTCTTTGACAGCGGATATATCTGGCTGCAGGAATCGCTTACCTGGATGCACGCCACGGTGTTCATGCTCGGCGCGGCGTACACGCTGCAACCAGGACGAACACGTGCGCGTCGATGTTTTCTATCGTGGCATGAGCGAGCGACAGCGAGCGTGGGTCAATGTCGGCGGCGTGGTGCTGTTCGTCATGCCGCTTTGTGGCTACCTGTTCTTCGAGGCGCTGGAATACGTCCATTCGTCGTGGGCGATACGGGAGGTCTCGCGCGACACAGGCGGCCTGCCGTACCCGGCGATACCGCTCCTGAAGTCGATGCTTCTCCTGATGCCGCTTGCGGTGCTGCTGCAGGGAATGTCGATCATCCTCGGCGCCGCCGACAAGCTAGGCAGGCGATAACGCAATGGAATGGGTCGCTTTCGTGCTGTTCCTGAGCGTCATGCTGCTGCTGCTGGCCGGCTTCCCGGTGGCGTTTTCGCTGGGCGGCACCGCGCTTCTGTTTGCCTCGTTCGGCGTACTGGGCGGCAGCTTCGAGGCCGCATTTCTCTCCGGACTGCCGAGCCGCATCTACGGGATCATGACCAACGAAACGCTGGTCGCGGTGCCGCTGTTCGTGTTCATGGGCATCACACTGGAGCGCGCGCGCATTGCCGAGGACCTGCTGGAAACGCTCAGCGCGCTGTTCGGCCGACTGCGCGGCGGACTGGGGATCGCCGTCACGCTGGTCGGCGCGCTGCTCGCCGCCAGCACCGGCATCGTCGGCGCGACGGTCGTGACCATGGGGCTCCTGTCGCTGCCGACGATGCTGAAGCGCGGCTACTCCGCCGAGGTGGCGACCGGCACGATCTGCGCCTCCGGCACGCTCGGCCAGATCATCCCGCCCTCGATCATCCTCGTCATGCTGGGCGACGTGATCTCGTCCGCCTACCAGCAGGCACAGCTTGCCGAGGGCAATTATTCGCCCAGAACCGTCTCAGTCGGCGACCTGTTTGCCGGCGCCCTGATTCCGGGGCTGTTGCTGGTTGCGCTGTACATGCTGTACCTGTTCGTACTCGCCATCGTGAAGCCGTCGGTCATGCCGGGTCGCGACGCGAGCGAGGAACCGGTAACGATCGGTCGACTGCTGGCAGCCCTGGCACCACCGCTGCTCCTGATCGTCGCGGTACTCGGTTCGATACTCGGCGGGCTGGCGACGCCGACGGAGGCGGCCGGCGTCGGCGCCGCGGGTGCGCTCCTGATCGCGCTTCAGCGTCGCTCACTGGGCCGGGATCGGCTGCGGGAAGTCATGCAGGGGACGTTACGGATCAGCAGCATGGTGTTCCTGATCCTCGTCGGTGCGTCGGTATTCTCCCTCGTGTTCCGCGGTTATGGCGGCGACGAGGGCGTGCGAGCGCTGCTGGAGGGCCTGCCGGGCGGCGTGTTCGCCGCCGTCCTGCTCGTCATGCTGCTGATGTTCCTGCTGGGTTTCGTGCTCGACTTCATCGAGATCACGTTCGTCGTCGTGCCCATCGTCGGCCCGGTGCTGCTGGCAATGGGGCTGGACCCGGTCTGGCTTGGCATCATGATCGCCATCAACCTGCAGACTTCCTTCCTTACGCCGCCGTTCGGCTTCGCCCTTTTCTACCTGCGCGGCGTGGCACCTCCCGGCGTCAGGACGACGCAGATTTACCGCGGCGTCATTCCCTTTGTCGGTATACAGCTGCTGGCGCTCGTGATTCTCGCCGCGTTTCCGGGGCTCGTTACGTGGCTGCCCGGCCAGATCTACGGCAACTAGGCGCCTGCGCGGCAGCGCCCCAGACGTCTTGAGAGCCATTGCCGCTGGTCCGGATTGTTCATGAACGGCACGATGGCAGGGGCGGAGGTGTGGCCCGGGGGAGGGCTTTTCAGGGCCGTGCGAGACAGGATGTCGAGCCCGGAGCGCACACGGACGTGCTTGCAGCGTCCCTGAAAAGCCCTCCCCGGGGCACGCCTTCGCCCACCACCGAAGCCGAATCCGTTCATGAACAGATCCGGACCAGCGGCCCGAACCTCGTTACGGCGGCCGGGCTATTCGCCGCCGAGGCGGTCGTCCGCCGGCATACGCGCTTTCAGGTAGGAAAATTCACTGACGCGCTGGTTCGCGGTCGACTTGGCCATGAACGGCATGACGGATTCCTGCAGCCGCTTCGCCCACGGGTCGCGCGCCGACAGCTCGTTGATCACGTCGGTCGCGTGCTGCGACAGCACCTCGAGCACCGCCGGCGGGAATTCGCGCAGTTCGACACCGGGCTGCTTCAGGAGCTCGTCCAGCGCCTGGGCATTGCCGTAGATGTACTCGGCCTGGATGTCGAGATTGATGGCCTGGCAGGTTGTCGCGACGATAGCCTGGAGATCCGGCGGCAACATGGCCCACGCCTCCTTGTTGACGATGCACTCGATCAGCGGACCGGGCTCGTGCCAGCCTGGGTAATAGTAGTAGCGCGCGGCCTTGTGCAGGCCCAGTGACAGGTCGTTGTAAGGCCCGACCCACTCCGCCGCATCGATTGCGCCCGTCTGCAGCGACGTGAAAATTTCCGAGGCAGGTACCGTGACCTGCGTGGCGCCGGCACGCTGCATGACCTCGCCGCCCAGGCCCGGGATGCGCATCTTCAGGCCTTCGATGTCGGCCGGCGAATTGATTTCCCTGTTGAACCAGCCGGCCATCTGCACGCCGGTCTGGCCCGCCGGGAACGGCACCAGCCCGAACGAATCGTACAACTCCTGCCACAGCTCCAGGCCGCCGCCGTAGTACAACCAGCCATTCATCTCGTTGGCGTTCAGGCCAAACGGGATCGCCGTGAAATACTGCGCCGCCGGCACCTTGCCGCGGTGGTAGTAGGAGGCGTCGTGCCCCATCTGCGCCGTGCCGGCGCGGACCGCGTCGAAGACTTCCAGTGCCGGGACCAGTTCACCACCGGCGTACACTCGAATCTTCAGACGGCCATCCGAGGCGGCCTCGATGCGTTTCGCGATGTTTTCGGCACCGACCCCGAGGCCGGGCAGGCCCGGCGGCCACGAGGTCACCATGTTCCAGCGGAACGTCTCCCGGCTCGCGGCAACGCCCGGCGAGCCTGCCGTATCGGGTCCGCTGCAGGCACTGACGCCGGCGGCCAGCGCCAGGCCACCGACAAAATCACGTCTCTTCATGGTTGCGGGCATTCCTCGGACAATGGCACGGCCCGATCATCGGGACGGAGGGCATCGCAGTGTAGTGTGCCGACCGCCGGCTGCAAAGCCCGCGCCGTCCGCCGGGACGCCCGGGCGGCGCGGCAGGCAGTGGCCCCGACCGCGAGGCCGGGGCCGTTCCTTCCCTGGGCCAGGCGGCACGCCGGCCGTCCCTGATCCGGCGCCGCCGCCACCGCGTGCGTCGCCAGGCGCGTCGGCGGCCAAAGCCACCCGGCTCGCCCAGACTGCCACGCCCCCACCCGGCCAGTACCCATTGTTATTCCCCGTTGGATAAATAAACTCGTCCCCTCCCCGAAACCGCCGCCGCCCCGAATTCGGGACACCCACAGAGCGAATTCGAGGAGAATTCGAGGACACCCACAGAGATTCAGGACGCGCTCATTCCTGGAGGCAGGATGAACACAGGACCCATCGAGGCGAACTCGGCAAATTCGGCGGCAAATTCGGGACACCCACAATTCGGCGACACAGTTCCCGTGGAGGACACCCGTTGATCGCACTGCTGCAACGCGTCACCTCCGCCCACGTCGATTCCGGCGGCGAGCGACTTGCCGCCATCGGCCGCGGGCTCCTGGTGCTGGTCGCCGTGCAGCGCGACGATACGCCGCGCGACGTGGCGCGTATCGCCGAGCGACTCCTCGGATATCGCGTTTTCCCGGACGCCGACGGCCGCATGAACCGCAGCCTGCGGGACGAGCGGCTGTCGCTACTCCTGGTGCCGCAGTTCACGCTGGCCGCGGATACCCGCAAGGGCACCCGCGCCAGCTTCACCCGGGCCGCCACACCGGAGACGGGTGCCGCCTATTTTTCACAACTGGTCGACATCTGTCGTGAACAGCTGGAAACGGTCGCATGCGGCCGCTTCGGCGCGGATATGCAGGTCGCGCTCGTCAATGACGGTCCGGTGACGTTCTGGCTGGAATCCTGACGCTGCAACGTGTGACCGCCGTTCGGTTTTGTTGCGCCGCGGGATGTATCATGAACATAATTCGCGTCCGCTCCGGCAGTCCGGGCGCGGCCGTGAGAGGCAAGATAATCGGGGCAACGCCCCAGGAGATAGGAAAAGATGTTATCGAACATCGGTCCGGTTCAGCTGCTGATCGTCTTGGTGATCGTGCTCGCCGTATTCGGCACCAAGCGCCTGCGCAGCCTCGGCTCGGACCTCGGCAGCGCCGTGAAGGGCTTTCGGTCCGCCATGGCGGATGCCGACAAGGAAGAGTCGACAGAACAGCTGGACGACAAATCCAGGGATGCGGACTTCGACAACACCCCGGCCGAAGAACACGAAAAAAAAGAAAGCAGCCGGTAGGCTACGATGTCGGGGATCGGCTTTTCCGAGCTGATAATTCTTTTGATGATCGGGCTCATCGTGCTGGGGCCCGAGCGGCTGCCGCGTGTCGCGAATCAGCTCGGCAGCTGGCTCGGACAGGCGCGCCGCATGACGCGGGTCATGAAGCGCCAGCTCGAGGATGAGCTGAATTTCGAACAGCACTTCGATATCGACCCGCCGGACCGCACGCGGCACGCCAACTTCGGCAGTGCGGGTGCACAGGCCGCAGCGTCCGCGCCACCCGATCCCCCCGGCGACAAGGACGACACCTATTCGCCCGCGCACGGCAGTGATGCCGCCGGCACCGGCGTCGGGGACGACAAGCCGCCAGAGGACGACGCCGGTGGGCACGCTTCCGCGACGCCGGCCGATGACGGCGACGGCCAGGCCAACCCGGATGACGGTGACGAGGACCGGGACAAGACCGCCTCACCGTGAGTACGGCGACTGAAGACCCGGCGGGCGGCGAGTCCACCGAGGAGCTGTCGGAAGGCACGCTGCTGTCGCACCTCGTCGAGCTGCGCACCCGGCTGCTGAAGATTGCCGCCGCCGTCGTCGGTGTCTTCATCGTCCTGTTGCCGTTTGCCACGGAAATCTTCTCGATCGCCTCGGAGCCGCTCCGTGCCGTACTCCCGACCGGCAAGATGATCGCCACCAAGCCGGCCTCACCGCTGATCGCACCGTTCAAACTGACGTTCTACGTCGCGCTCTTCATCGCGATGCCGGTGGTGCTCTACCAGGTGTGGGCATTCGTTGCGCCCGGCCTGTATCGCAAGGAAAAACGCTTCGCCATACCGCTGTTCGCTTCCAGCGTATTGCTGTTTTATGCCGGCATCGCGTTTGCCTATTTCGTCGTCTTTCCGCTGATGTTCGACTTTTTCGCGAGCATCGCGCCGCCCGACGTCGAGGTCCAGCCCGACATCACCGAATTCCTGTCCTTTATCGCAACGATCGTGTTCGCCTTCGGCATCGCGTTCGAGGTCCCGATCGCTACCGTGCTCGTGACCTGGACCGGGCTGACAACGCCGAAAAAGCTGGCCAAGGCTCGCCCGTACGTATTCCTCGGTGCCTTCATCCTCGGCATGTTCCTGACACCGCCCGACGTCATAAGCCAGACGCTGCTGGCGGTGCCCGTCTACCTGCTGTTCGAGATCGGCATTTTCATGGCGCGCTTTTTCAGCAGCAGCGAAGATGAGGACGAAGAAACCACGGACAACACCGGCAGCAAGAACGACGACGGCAGCAAGTAACAACGCCCGGTCCGGCCACCGACATTCGCATTCTGCCGCAAGGTTGCGCAGGTAACAGATTCGTGTTTAATGCAATGCGCGTCGATTCGAACGGGATACGCCATGACCGATACCGCAGCAGCCCCGCCTGACGACCCTGCAGCCACGGAAGTCCTCGGCCACCCGCGCGGCCTGGCGACCCTTTTCTTCACCGAGATGTGGGAGCGCCTGAGCTATTACGGCATGCGCGCCCTGCTGGTGCTGTTCATGACCGACCAGGTCATGAACGGCGGGCTGGGACTCACCGACGAATCCGCAACCGCGATCTACGGAATCTACACGGCGCTCGTCTACCTCGTCGCACTACCCGGCGGCTGGATCGCCGATCGGCTGACCGGTGCGCAGCGCGCCGTATTCTACGGCGGCATCATCATCATGTGCGGCCACTTCGTGCTCGCGATTCCCTCGGTGAACGCCTTTTTCATCGGCCTGCTGCTGGTCGTGCTGGGCACGGGCCTCCTGAAACCCAACGTAAGCGCCATCGTAGGCGAACTTTACCCGCCCGGAGATCCGCGCCGCGACGGCGGTTTTTCGATCTTCTATATGGGCATCAACATCGGCGCAATGCTGGGGCCGCTGGTGTGCGGTTCGCTTGCGCAAAGCCCGAGTTTCGGCTGGCACTACGGCTTCGCCGCGGCCGGCGTCGGCATGCTGTTCGGCGTCATCCAGTTTCGCATGACGCGCCGCTATCTCGGCGGTGCCGGGCTGGCACCCGCGCAGGCGTCGGGTGGCCTCGCGGACGCCGCGGAACGCCGGCGCGGCTGGCGTATCGTCGGCTTCGGAATGGCAGCGGTCGTCGCGTTCGTCGCACTGGCGCTGAGCGGCACGATCGAACTCGATCCACTCGCGATATCGCGCACGTCTACGTGGATCATCCTCGGCGTCGTCACCGTGTTCTTTGCCAGCATGTTCCTGTTTGGCAACCTCGACATCGTCGAGAAAAAGCGTGTAGGCGTGTTTATCGTTTTGTTTCTCGGCTCCGCAATGTTCTGGTCTGGCTTCGAGCAGGCAGGCAGCTCGCTGAACCTGTTCGCCGACCGCTATACCGAACTCGAACTGGGCTGGATCACGCTCTTTTCGACCTGGTTCCAGTCCGTCAATTCGATTTTCATCATCCTGTTCGCGCCTGTATTTGCGTGGGGATGGGTCTGGCTGGCACAGCGCAACCTGAATCCGTCGACACCGGCCAAGTTCGGCCTGGGACTGATCTTGCTCGCGGTCGGCTTCCTGATGATGGTCATCGCATCGACAATCGTCGCAAGCGGTGACAAGGCCATGCCGACCTGGCTGATCCTGACCTATTTGTTCCATACGTTCGGCGAACTCGCACTGTCGCCCGTCGGGTTGTCGGCGACGACCAAGCTGGCGCCGAGACGCTACGTCGGGCAATTGATGGGCGTCTGGTTCGTGTCGCTCGCACTCGGCAACCTGATCGCCGGCCAGATCGCCGGTGACTTCGACCCGGACAACCTACAGGCGTTTCCGGGGCAGTACTGGCAAATCGTCCTGACGACCGCTGGTACGGGCGTGATATTGCTGCTGTTGACCAGGCCGTTACGCAAGTGGATGGGCGGAGTGAAATGAACACGAGTAATTCCTTGAAAACGTGCGCCGCACTCGCGTTTGCCGCGCTGACAGCCGGCTGCACGATTGAAATCAGCGACGACGCCGGCGAGCCGAACACCGAGACCGCCGACGAGTTCGTGGCACGCCTCAATGACGAGTTGCGCGAGCTGGGCCGCCAGGTTGGCGCCGCCAACTGGGTGCGTGCGACCTACATCACGCATGACACGGCGATCCTGGCGACGGCCGCCAGCGAACGCTATGCCGCCTGGCACAGCCGCTCGGTGGCGGAGTCGCTGCGCTTCGCCGACGAGTCGCTCTCGCCGTCGACCGCGCGCGCGCTGAAACTTCTCAAGCTCGGCACATCCGAGCCGGCGCCGGACGACGCGGAAAAGCGCCGCGAACTCGCGGAAATCACGACCGAACTGACCGGCATGTACGGCGCCGGCGAATGGTGCCCGGACGACGGCCGCAATTGCATGAGTCTCAATGAGCTGGAGAACGTGCTGGCCGACAGCCGTGATTATGACCAGCAGCTCGAAGCGTGGCTCGGCTGGCGTACCATCTC
Organism: Woeseiaceae bacterium; assembly: GCA_034522415.1. Taxonomy (GTDB): domain Bacteria; phylum Pseudomonadota; class Gammaproteobacteria; order Steroidobacterales; family Woeseiaceae; genus Woeseia. The sequence goes on along the minus strand of JAXHLH010000013.1, from coordinate 146,705 downwards.
GCCACCGATGCGCGGCATGTACAGCCGCTTCGTCGAACTTACCAACGAAGGTGCCGGTGAACTTGGCTACGACAACCTGGGGGAGATGTGGCGGGCTGGCTACGACATGTCGCCCGCGCAATTCGAGCAGGAGACGCTCAGGCTCTGGAACCAGGTCCGGCCGATGTACGAGGCGCTGCACTGCCACGTCCGCGCGAAGCTTGCCGATCATTACGGCGAGGAGCGGGTGGCCAGGGACGGACCGATACCGGCACACCTGCTGGGTAATATGTGGTCACAAACGTGGAGCGAGATCTACGACCTGGTAGAGCCGTATCCCGGCGCCGGTGACCTGGATGTCGATGCGGCTCTGGCGGCACAGGACTACGACGCGCGCGACATGGTGCGTTCGGCAGAGGCCTTCTACGTCTCGCTGGGCCTGCCGGAACTGCCGGACACCTTCTGGGAACGATCGCTGTTCGAGAAGCCAGCCGATCGCGACGTCGTCTGCCATGCCAGTGCCTGGGGACTGGACGGCGGCAAGGACCTGCGCATCAAGATGTGCATCGAGCCGGCGTACGAGGACCTGCGGGTCATCTATCACGAGCTCGGCCACAACTACTACCAGAGAGCCTACAGCCACCAGCCGCCGTTGTTCCAGTCCGGTGCCCACGGCGGTTTCCACGAGGCCATCGGCGACACCGTTACGTTGTCGATGACCCCCGCCTACCTGCAGCGCGTCGACCTCATCGAATCGGCAGAGAACTCCGACGAAGCGGTCATCAACCGGCAGATGCAACAGGCCCTGGACAAGATCGCCTTCCTGCCGTTCGGCAAGCTGATCGATGAATGGCGCTGGGGCGTGTTCGCCGGCGACATCGCGCCCGGCGAGTACAATGCCGCCTGGTGGGAATTGCGCAACCGCTACCAGGGCATAGCCGCACCCGTACCACGCAGCGAAGACGATTTCGATCCCGGCGCGAAGTACCACGTCCCGGCAAACACGTCATACACCCGCTACTTCCTCGCGTTCATACTGCAGTTCCAGTTCCAGCGCGCACTGTGCGAGGCGGCCGGCCATGACGGGCCGCTGCACGAGTGCTCGATTTTCGGCAGCGAGGCCGCGGGGGAGCGCCTGCAGGCGATGCTCGCGGCGGGCGCCAGCGAGCCATGGCAACAGACGCTCGAAAAGCTGACCGGCACCCGGCAAATGGACGCGACCGCGATCAGCGACTACTTCGCCCCTTTGCAGGCCTGGCTGGAGGAGCAGAACGCCGGCCGCCGCTGCGGCTGGTAGGGGCGCTCGCCAGGCCGACCGGGTGGCGGCCGTTACTGGCCAAGGCAGACGCCTGCGTACGCCATCGTCTCGTTGGCATTCCGCAGGTGGCAATCGTTGTCGTACGTATTGCCGTCCATGCCGCAGACCGGCTGGTAGTCGTCCGGGCAGTTGAGACCCTGCGACTCGCATAGCCCGGCGTGCTGTATCGTCACGCCAGCGCGCTCCGCCTGGCAGGCGTTGCCGTAGGTCATCTCGTCGGCGCCGCAAACCGGCACATAAAGCCGCGGGCACGGGCGCACACCACAGGCGCCTTCGGTGAACGTCGTCACGCCGGCGCCCTCCGCCTGGCAGGCGTTGGCGTAGGTGTGGCCGGCGTCGCCGCAGACCGGCGCGTAGACTTCGGGACAAGCGCCGACCTCGCAGGTGCCGCGACGCTGGACCGGCACCCGGTCCTGCTCGGCCTCGCAACGATTGCGATAGCTGCGCGCATTCATGCCGCAAACCGGTTCGTAGATATCGGGACAGCCGCTTTCGGTGCAGGCACCGATCGTCAGCACTTCGACGCCGGCCGCCTCCGCGAGACAGGCATTTTCGTACGTCGTGCCGTTGGCGCCGCACACCGGCAGGTATTCGTCACTGCACGCGGCTTCCGCCTCGTTGCAAAGGCCGGCGAACGCGACCTCGATACCGGCGGCGCTCGCGAAGCACTCGTTGCTGTACGTGTTGCCGTCGACGCCGCACACCGGCTGGAACTCGTCGCCGCAGGCGGCCGCATCCGGGCACAGCCCGGGCGAGGCGACCTGCACGCCGGCCGCAGCGGCAACGCAGCGGTTGCCGTAGGTCTTGCCGTCGACGCCGCACACCGGCTGGAAGCCTTCATCGCATTCATCGGCGTCATAGGCCGAGCATTCGCCGTCCCCGACAATGTCGACATCGGCTGCATCCGCCATGCATTGGTTGCTGTAGGTCTTGCCGTCAATGCCACACACCGGGTCGTACTGCATCGTGCAGGCCATTTCGCCATCCGTGGCGGGTGGCGCGTCAGCACCGCTTTGCGCCGCCACGGGGTGCGACGACGCCGCGGCCAGCGCCAGCAACAATGCCGCTGCGCGCGCTGCAGTGCGCCATGCGGGGGCTGGCAGGCGTCGTCCGGGGTGCAATTCGATCACGAGGTATCGGGCCTGTTAACTGGCGGCTTGCGAGTGTTCATTAGAGTGGCAGAGGCCCGCCGGGTTCAATAGGGCAGGAGTTCGCTGATCCTGACGAGTTCGACGCCTTCTCGCGGCAGCTGCGGCAACATTTGTTCCAGGAAGCGCAGCGTCTCCGGATAGGGATGGCCGATGCCCACGGCGGCGCCGTTGCGGCGCGCGAGGTGCAGCAGTCGATCGAACTCCGTGGCGATGCCGGCCGCGGACCGGTCATTGTCCAGGAACACGTGCCGGCGGATCGCCGGTACGCCGGCCTCCGCGGCGATCGACAAGGCGACACTGTGGTGTGTCGTGTAGCTGTCGACGAAAAACAGGCCCTTGCGGGCCCGCAATTCTTCCATCAGCCAGGTCATGTGGCCCGGATGACGCGTCAGCAGGCTGCCGCGATGATTGTTGACACCAATGGCCTGCGGGACATCGGCGAGACTCGTCGCGAAAGCCTCGGCAAACTGCCGCCGGCTCATGTCCATGGAGAGCGTGCCCGGGTCCCGGAAGCCGACCTGGTTCTGGGCTTCCAGCGGCAGGTGCAACAGCACTTCCTTGCCCGCCTCGGCGGCAAGCCGCGCCAGATCGGAACCGCGCGGCGTCGCCGGCAGTACCGCGCAGGCGACCGGGCCCGGCAGCCCGATCGCGCGCCGTCCTTCAGCGAACCGGTAGCCGAGATCATCGATGATGATGGCGATGCGAGGCATGGGCGTGAGCCCGGTTGCCGGCAGGCCGTCAGCCGCCTGCGCCCCGTGTACAAGAAGCAGGGCCGGCAGCACCAGGCGAACGGCGCTGCGACAGAGCGAGCGCGGCAACGAAAGTGGCGACACGCGGTCCGCGACGGCCGCGGCGCTACAGCGCGCGGCTGTGCATGACGCGCCGCGAGCGCAGCCGCTCCAGCGCCTCGGTCAACTGTTCGTCTGCGTCGCGATCGACTCGCTCGTGCAGGCCGAAGCCGGGCTGGCCGCGCGCGCCCTCGACGTAGACGTCCGGCGCAATACCGGTCTCGTGAATCGAGTCACCGGAGGGCGTGTAGTAGCGCGACGTGGTGAGCTTGATTGCGCGGCCGCGCGACAGCGGCATCACCGTCTGCACCAGGCCCTTGCCGAACGTCGAGGTGCCGACGACCAGCGCCCGGCGGTGATCCTGCAGCGCACCGGCAACGATCTCGGCCGCCGAGGCCGACCCCTTGTTGACCAGCACGACCATGGGCGCACCGTCCAGCAGGTCGCCGCCGTGTGCCTCGCGCACGAAGCGCGACTCCGGCGTGCGGCCATCCGCGCTGACGATGACGCCGGCATCGAGAAACAGGTCGGAAACGTCGACAGCGGCATCGAGAATCCCGCCCGGGTTGTTGCGCAGGTCCACGACCAGCCCGGCCAGTGAGCCGTCGCTGTCAGCCGCGGTATCGACGAGCGCATCGATGGCCTGCGTCAGCTCGGCGGCCGTGCCGTCGGTGAACTGGCTGATACGCACGTAGCCGATGGACGACTCCAGCATTTCGTGGCGGACGCTCGCGACATGAATACTGTCGCGGCGCAGGTCGAACACCAGCACTTCGTCGCCGGGTTGCCGCACGACGGTCAGGCTGACGCGGGTCCCGGGCCGTCCGCGCAGGCGCCGTATCGTTTCACGCAGTCCGTCCTCGGCGACGGACGCGCCATCGATTGCAACGATCGTATCGCCGGCATGCAGGCCGGCGCGCTGCGCCGGCGAATTGTCGATGGGGGCGACGACGCGGATCTGGTCGTCGCGCGTGCTGACCTCGACGCCGACCCCGTTGTAGTTACCCGACGTGCTGGCGCGAATGTCCCGGTACTCGCGCGCGTCCAGGTACTCCGAGTGCGTGTCGAGATCCGCGACCATCCCGCGGATAGCGCTCTCGAGCAACGCGTCGTCGTCCAGCGGCTCGACATAATCCCGCTTCACGCGCTCCATGACCTCGGCGAACAGGCGCGCCTGCTCCCACGCGGGATCCGCCGGCGGCGCCGCATCGCGGGACGCGGTCACGGCGCCGCCCAGCGACAGGCCGAGGCCCATCACCGTGCCGATGACCAGGACGAGGATCCCGCGGGTTTTCAGTGACATGCCGTATCTCCCGGACGCGCCGGCCGGACCGCCGCCTGCGGCTCCCGAGCCGCCGCACGATAGCACAGCACCGGCGTATTTGCCGCCGCCGGTGCGGCGCCTGGCGGCTGCCGGGCGGTGGTGCCTGGCAGCCTGCCGAAAAACTGGGTTTTTCAGCAGCCTGCTAACCCGTCTGTGGCTGGCGGGTGACCCAGCCACGCGGGTCGACCGCTTCGGTGCCCCGGCGAATCTCGAAGTACAGGCTGGCCTGCTGCTGGCCGCCGCTGTCGCCCACCGTTGCGATGACGTCGCCGGGCGCCACCCAGTCGCCGGGACTCGCGAGGATCGATTCGTTGTAGCCGTACAGCGTCATGAAGCCTTCGCCGTGATCGACGATTACCAGGAGCCCCATGCCGGCGAGCCAGTCCGCGAATACAACGCGCCCGTGGTAGATGGTTCGCACCTCGCGGCCGCGCGGCGCGGCGAGCACGACCCCCTTCCAGTTCAGGCCACCGCCTGCGCGGGGCTGGCCGAAGTCGTGCAGCAGGCGGCCGGCGATCGGCCAGGTCAGCCGGCCTTTGAGCGCGCTGAACGGTTCTTCGGACGTGATCGGGTAATCCGACAGGATGCTCGTCAATTCCCGGATCAGCCGCGCGAGATCCTGCTCCTGGGCAGCAAGGCGCTCGACCTCGGCGCCTTCCTCGGCCAGGCGCTCCTTCAGCCGAACCAGCAGGGCCTGCCGCTCTTCCTGCGCTTCGTTCAGCTCGGTCAGTTCCGCGTAGCGGGCCCTGGCAAGCTGCGCCAGGCGGGCCTCCTCTTCGGCGACGGCCGCGCGCACGCGGGCGACTTCCCGCAAATGCGCGCTCATGCGGCTGATGTTGTCGCCGCGATAGTCGCTGAGGTAGCGGTAATAGGCGAGCAGGCGTCCCAGCGCCGCCGGGTCCTGCTGGTTCAGCAGGAGCTTGATGCGTTCCTGGCCGCCGCTCATGTACGCCGCGCGGACCTGCGCGGCAAGTTGCTCTGCCTCCCTGTCCAGGTCGGCCTGCAGCCGCGCGAGCTCGGCCTCGAGTTCCTGCTTGCGCCGTTCGCTCACTTCCTGCTGTCGCCGGAGTTCCTTCAGCTCGATGCGCTTTTCGGCAATACGAATCTCGGCCGCCTGCAACTCGCCGGTCACGCGGTCCCGCTCTGCGAAACGGGCATCCATGCTTTGTTTGAGTTCGCTGATCCTCTGCCGGACCTCCTCGAGTTCGCGCTCCTTGATGCGGCTGAGGTCGTCTTCCCGGGCTGCGAGCAGGGGAGCTGCGAACGGCAGGCAGATCAGCAACAGGGCAACGAGGCGCGGGCCGGGCTTCATGGTCTCAGAGTGTAGTGCCTGCGTGCGGCCCGGCGGTAGTGCCGCCGGCCGGCGCCGCGAGGCGGCGCCGGACTGCTATACTGACCGCTTCGGCAGCGGTGCGCCCGGGCGCGCCGCGTTGCGCTCTGCCCTTCGCACCTATGGAACAGTATCTCGAATTTGCCGCCAATCACACGATCCTGGTCGCCGGGCTCGTGCTGAGTTTTTTTGTCGTCGTCTTCACCGAACTGCAGCGCAAGGCACGTGGCGTTACGAGTGTCGAGCCGCAGGATGCCGTTGGCCTGATCAACGCGGATGCGGTCGTCATCGACCTGCGCAGCCGGGAGGCGTTCGAGCGCGGGCATATCGTGAATGCGAAAAATATTCCCTACGACGAGCTTACCGCGCGCACCGATCAGCTGGAGAAATACGGGGACAAGCCGATAGTCGCCGTCTGCGACGCCGGCACGGTGTCGACTCGCATCGTCGGCAAGCTTCGCAAGAGCGGCGCGGAGAACATTTACGGGCTGCGCGGCGGCATCAACGCCTGGTCGCAGGCCAGCCTGCCGCTGGTCAGTGGCAGGAAGTCGAAGAAGAAACAGAAAGGCAGGGACCAGGGCTAGTTGCATGGCCGACCGGCCGAGAGTCCTGATCTACAGCACGCCCACGTGCCCCTATTGCGGCGCGGCGCGTATGTTGCTGACGAAAAAGAGCGTGGCTTTCGACGAAATCCCGGTCGGTAACGATCCGGCGATGCGGGCAAGGATGGAGGAGCTGAGCGGCCGTCGCACGGTCCCGCAGGTATTCATCGACGACCGTCCGATCGGCGGTTTCGACGAACTCTGCGAACTGGACCGGAGCGGCAAGCTGGACGCGCTGCTGCAGCGGCCCGGCACGGACGCCCCGTAACCAGCAAATGGCAGCCGAGTGGGACTGCCGGCAATTCAATCAACAATCGGGAATGACAAATGGCAGAGCAGGAAGCGCAAGGCAAGCGTGTTTCAATCCAGAAAATCTACGTAAAGGACTTTTCGTTCGAGTCGCCACGGACACCGGAGGTCTTCACGAGCGGCGAGTGGAACCCCAAGACCAACCTGAATCTCCGCAGCGCCCACACACCGGTAAGCGAGGACATCCATGAGGTGGTCCTGACGATCACGGTTGAAGCGAAACACGACGACAAGACGATATTCCTCATAGAACTCCACCAGGCGGGTCTGTTCCAGATTAGCGGCTACAGCGAGCAAGAAGTCGCCGCGGTGGTCGGCAGCTTCTGTCCCGGCACGCTGTTCCCGTATGCACGCGAGTCGATTGCCGGCATCGTCAGCAAGGGCGGCTTCCCGGAGTTCGTGCTGCAGCCGATCAATTTCGATGCGTTGTACGCAGAAAGCCGCAAGCAGGCAGCCGTTCAGGCCAGCCAGCAGGGTCCGGACATGCAGACGCCTGGAAGCGGCGCGGGTGAGGGGAGCGTTAACTGAACGACGAGGCGACAGCGTCGACCGCGCCGGTCGCGGTCATCGGTGCCGGCTCGTGGGGTACGGCCCTCGCGCTGCAGTTTGCGCGGCGCGGTTGCGAAGTTCATCTCTGGGGGCGCGATCGCGACCAGCTCGAAGCGCTGGCGCGCGATCGTGAGAACCGCCGGTATCTGCCGGGCGCGGCGTTTCCCGACAATTTGCACATCGTCGCTGACCTCGCGGAGTGCCTGCGGCGCGCGGATATCGTCCTGATCGCGGTACCCAGCCATGCATTGCGCGAAACTCTGCGGCGACTGCAGCCGTTGCTCGACGAGTCCGCGCGCATCTGCTGGGCAACCAAAGGGTTTGAACTCACCAGTGGCAAGCTGCCGCACCAGGTCGTCGAAGAGGAACTCGGCGCAGCGCGCCCGATGGCCGTATTGTCCGGGCCGACTTTCGCCCGCGAGGTTGGCGAGGGCCTGCCGACGGCATTGACGATTGCTGCGAGCGAAAATCGTTTCGCGGCAGAGCTGGCGGCAACATTGTCCGGTGATAATTTCAGGGCGTATACGTCTTCGGACATGGCGGGCGTCGAGGTCGGCGGCGCCGTCAAGAATGTGCTCGCCATCGGCGCCGGTATTTCCGATGGCCTTGGCTTTGGGGCGAATACGCGCATCGCATTGATCAACCGGGGGCTGGTCGAGATGACTCGTCTCGGTGTCGCTTTGGGCGCCCGGCAGGAAACATTCATGGGACTTGCGGGTATGGGTGACCTCGTGCTTACGTGCACCGACGACCTGTCGCGTAACCGGCGCATGGGCCTGCTGCTTGCAGGGGGCAAGACTATCGAGGAAGCGCAGCGGCAAATCGACCAGGTCGTCGAGGGCGTGCTGGCGGCCAAGGCCGTCAGGCAGGTTGCGAAGAAACTGGGCGTCGAGATGCCGATTTGCCAGCAGGTCTACAGCGTCCTGCACGAAGGCACGCCTGCCCGCGAAGCCGTTGGCAACCTCATGCGACGCTCCCTGAAGCCCGAGTAGCCACGCAATTCGGGACACCCATCGCTTGTTCCGCGTTGCGGTAGGCACACTTCGGCGATTCGGGACGGCGATTCGGGACATCCACCGCCTCCCGAGTCCTGACGTTGTCGCGTTGCGGATCCGCGCGCTGTCTAACTTGTCCCGGAGAGACTATAGCGTCGATCCAACGACCGGCATCAAAATGGCCCGGAACGTCGATATTTCCCGGTTGCCGCCACCACGCTGATTCGCTGTAATTGACCCCGCACGAGGGTCAGCATGACAACAGCTAGAAGACACCAGATTAGCCTCGAGCACACGCCGTACTACCATTGTATTTCGCGATGTGTGCGCCAGGCGTTTCTTTGCGGCAAAGATCGTTTCAGCGGTCGGGACTTCGGGCATCGCCGTGCCTGGCTCGAACGCCGTCTCGCGTTTGTCGCGTCCGTTTTCTCTATCGACCTGCTGGCTTACGCGATAATGCACAACCATTACCACGTGGTTGTGCGAATCGATAATGAATCAGTGGCAACCTGGACCGATGAGCAGGTGATCAAGTCGTGGGGCAAGTTGTTCCGACTTCCAGACGGCGATGTAGAACCTGCAAAGATCGCCCTGTGGCGCCAGCGCCTTTGCGACCTCGGCTGGTTCATGCGATGTTTAAACGAACCGCTCGCCAGGATTGCGAACAAGGAAGACGGTTGCAAGGGCCGCTTTTGGGAGGGGCGGTACCAACTGCAGGCATTGCTTGACGAGCGGGCCCTGTTGCGCTGCATGGCCTATGTCGACCTGAACCCGATTCGTGCAACTATTGCCAACGACCCGGAGAGTTCCCTTCACACATCAATTCGGGCACGGATCCAGGGCAACGATCAGCACCTTATGCCATTTTCCTCGAGCAAGCTGATCACGTCGCCGTTGCCGATCTCTCGACATGAGTATCTTGCCCTGGTCGATTTCACCGGACGGGAACTGCAATTTGGCAAGCGTGGCCGCATCCCGCCCGGGTTGCCGTCCATCATGCAGCGTCTGGGTCTCGAGCCTGCGGAATGGCTGGCAGAAGTGACCCACTTTGGCCAATGGTATTTTCGAGCGGTCGGACCACTTCACAAATTTGATGCGTATTGCCAATATCTCGGCCAGCGCTGGCTTCGCGGGCGACGACGTTGCGGTGCCCTGTCTGGCGCTGGCGGACTTCGCTGCCTCACTTAGCCAACAGTACGAGTCGGTAACCGCATCACCTCGGCAACCTCGACTGGCTGGAACTGCTGATCTGCTACTCGAGTTTGCCAAGCCAATCGCACGCGTTGCGAATTGACATCAACGTGGCCGCCTGATTGTAGTCGCGTAATACGTCGTCCTGGCTGACAGCGAGATCTGCAGTATCAAGAATGCTCGTTTCGCACTTCAGCGTCCACCTGAAAATCCGTTCTGGCGCCAAGCCTCGAAAATAATGACAGCCGCCGCGTTTGACAGGTTCAGGCTTCGGCTTGCATCTCGCATTGGCAAACGCAGGATCCGGTCGGGCGACAATTCGTCGAGTACGGCCTGAGGCAGTCCGCGGGTTTCCGGACCAAGCAGAAACGTATCTCCCGGAAAGAACCGATGATCCGTGTATCGGGCCATGCCGCGCGTACTCAGAGCAAAAATTCGTGGATGTCCCGGGTTGGGGAGGCAGGCGGCGAGGGTGGGGTGGGTTTGGATTTGGGCGAATTCGTGGTAGTCGAGGCCGGCGCGGCGGAGGCGGGTGTCGTCGAGGTCGAAGCCGAGGGGCTCGATGAGGTGCAGGGTGGTGCCGGTGTTGGCGCACAGGCGGATGATGTTGCCGGTGTTCGGCGGGATCTCGGGTTGGTAGAGAACGAGGTGGAACATGTTGCGTACAATACGGCACTCTTTCAGGACAGGCGACCGGTAAACGTGGCAGCGACAAGTTCGAATCCCCTGGGCGTGGACTTTTGCGGCCTGGCCCTGGCCTCGCCCATTGTATTGCTCTCGGGCTGCGTTGGCTTCGGGGAGGAATACACGCGGGTCCACGGCTTCTCGAACCGCGACGTGGGCGCGATCGTCCTGAAGGGCACGACCCGCGAACCGCGGCTCGGCAACCCGCCGCACCGCATATACGAGACGCCGATGGGCATGCTGAACGCCATCGGCCTGCAGAATCCCGGCATGGACAAGGTCGTCGACGAGATCCTGCCGACGCTGGATTTCACCGAGACACGGTTCATCGCCAACGTCTGTGGCTCGACGATCGACGACTATGCCGCAGTAACCAGGCGCTTCGACGAATCGCCGATCGACGCCATCGAGATCAATATCTCGTGCCCCAATATCAAGGAAGGCGGCGTTTCCTTCGGCAACTACCCGGAGATGTCCGCACGCGTCGTCGCGGCCTGTCGGGCTGCGACGAGCAAGCCCATCATCGCCAAGCTGTCGCCCAACCAGACCGACATACGCGCGAATGCCCGCCAGTGTATCGAGGCCGGCGCCGACGCGCTGGCGGTCATCAATACGATTACGGGCATGGCCATCGACGCAGAGCAGCGCCGGCCGATCATCGGCAACGTGCAGGGCGGGCTGTCGGGACCGGCCATCAAGCCGATCGCGTTGCTGAAAGTCCACCAGGTTCACGAGGTAGCCGGACCGCACGGCGTCCCCATCATCGGCCAGGGCGGCATCACCACGGTCGAGGACGCCATCGAATTCCTGGTCGCGGGCGCCAGTACCGTCGGCATAGGCACGGCGCTGTTCTACGATCCACTGCTGTGCCGGCGCATCAATGACGGCATCGCCGCCTATCTCGCGCGTCACGGTCTGGATTCGGTCACAGACGTGGTGGGCTCGCTGCAGACCTGAACGATCAGTCGAGATCGAGGTCGAGTGACTTGATCTTGCGCGTTAGGGTGTTGCGGCCCCAGCCGAGCAAGCGGGCCGCTTCCTGGCGATGGCCGCCGGAATGCGCCAGTGCCGCGCGAATGAGAGTCGCCTCGAACGCGGGCAGGGCTTGCTCCAGCAACGGCGTCGCCGCTTCGCTTTTCAACCGCTCCTCGGCCCAGTGGCCCAGCGCGTCGGTCCATGCCGGCCCGCCCGCCGCCTGGCCGCCGAGATCCTCGGGCAGGTCCTCGGCCGTGATGACGTTGCCGGGTGCGGTTACGGTAAGGCGCCGCGTGGCATTGACGAGCTGGCGCACATTGCCCGGCCAGTCATAGCTCTTCAGAACACCGAGTGCATCGCTGCTCAGCGACTTGGTGCCAGCGCCCAGTTCACGGGCCGCGCCGCCCAGGTAATGGCTCAGCAGCAACGGAATATCCTCCCGGCGTTGTCGCAGCGGCGGCGTATTGATCCGCATGACGTTCAGCCGATGGTAGAGGTCCTCGCGAAAACGGCCCTGCCGCACAGCCTGCGCCAGGTCCTGGTTGGTTGCAGCGATCACGCGTACGTCGACCTTGATCGACTGCTGCCCGCCCACGCGGTAGAACTCGCTCTCTGCGAGCACGCGCAGCAGGCGTGTCTGCAGTGCCGGGGACATGTCGCCAATCTCGTCGAGAAACAGCGTACCGCCGTCGGCCTGCTCGAAGCGCCCGATGCGGCGCGCATCGGCACCGGTGAACGCGCCTCGTTCGTGCCCGAACAGCTCTGACTCGAGCAGGTCCGCTGCTATCGCGGACGTGTTCAGCGCCACGAACGCGCGATCGGCGCGCGGACTGTGGTCATGCAGCGCACGCGCGACCAGCTCCTTCCCGGTGCCGGATTCGCCGGTGATCAGCACCGTCATGCTGGAGCCGGAGAGCCTGCCGATCGAGCGAAACACTTCCTGCATCGCGGGCGCCTGGCCAATCAGTGCCGGGCCGGGACCCGCGTCCGCCGGCGCGGCAGCGGCACCGTCCTGCTTCGCCGCCTTGCGGACCAGCTCGATTGCATCGTCGAGATCGAACGGCTTCGGCAGGTACTCGAATGCTCCGCCCTGGTACGCCGCCACGGCATTATCGAGATCCGAGTGCGCCGTCATGACAATGACCGGCAGTTCGGCGTAGCGTGCGTGCAGTCGTCGCATCAGGTCGAGACCGTCCATGCCGGGCATGCGGACATCCGTCAACAGCACGTCCGGTGCTCCGCTTTCGATTTCGTTCAGCAGGTGCTCGGCACGGTCGAACACGCGTACGTCCATGTGCGCCTGGCGCAATGCCTTGTCGAGCACCCAGCGGACCGACTGGTCGTCGTCGACGACCCAGACACGCAGGCTGGCAGTCACTGCGCGCCCTCCGTCATGGCGGCCAGGGGCAGGTGCACCGAAAACACGGTTCGGCCGGGCCGCGACTCGAACTCGATCAGCCCGCGGTGGCGGCTGATCAGTTCCTGCGCGGCGGGCAGCCCGAGGCCGGTGCCGTCAGCGCGGCTGGTCACGAGGGGATAGAACACGGAATCCTGCAGGCTCGCCGGTATCCCCGGACCGTCGTCCTCGATCTCCACGGTCGCGACGGTCGGATGACGTTCGTCACCGATGGTGAAGTTAAGCGTGGCACGCGTGCGCAGCGTCAGTGTGCCGCTGCCCTCGAGTGCGGCGCACGCGTTACGCGCGAGGTTGAGGAGCGCCTGCACGATCTGGTCCGCGTCCAGCGCCAGCGCCGGCAGCCCGGGATCGTAGTCGCGCACGATACGGATGCCGCCGAGTTCCGGCTCGATGATTCGCAGTACGTACTCGATCAGTTCGTGGATGTTTGTGGACCGCTTGTTGGGCGGCCCGCCCGGCCCCAGCAGCGTATCGACCAGCGCGACCAGCCGATCCGCCTCGGAAATGATGACGTCGGTATATTCGCGCAGATCCTCGCTTGCAAGCTGACGGCGCAGCAGCTGCGCCGCGCCGCGCAGCCCGCCCAGCGGGTTTTTTATCTCGTGGGCAAGCTGCCGCACCATCTGGCGCCCGGCACCATGCTGGATCAGCAATGCGTTTTCACGGCTGATGCGCATGCGCCGGGTGATGTCGGACATCTCGACCAGCAGGTGAAGGCTGTCCGTGCCGTGGGCGCCGATCGGCGTAACGCGACACTCGACCTGGCGGGTCTCGCCGTGCACCGCGGTCGGCGCCAGTAGCAGTTCCTGCGCATACGTCTGCCCGCTTTCAAGGCTGCTGGCGAGCGCGCGTTTGAGCGTCTCGTCATCATCCAGCAGCGGCAGGAGCGGCGAACCGGTCGCGCGCCGGCGGCTTACCCCCAACAGGTTTTCCGCGGCCGGGTTCATGCCGGCAACCAGGAGGTTTGGATCGACGACGACGACCGCGGTATCGAGGCCCTCAAACAGGTCGGCGGCGGCTACGCTTTTCATCGGCCTTTCCCCGGGTGAGCCCTGAGGTGGCCGGGGCGACCGGGTAGGTCTGCCGTTCAGGGGTTGAGTATGGACGTCTGCTGCACGTAAAAGCGCAGCGGCTCGGTCCGGATCATCAGCTGGCCGTTCCGGTCCACGATTTCCGCCTGCAGGTTGTGCGTCCCGCGCCAGACTTCCTCCAGCTGGAACGACAGCCCGCTCACCTGCTGCTGCTCGCCGTCGAAGTACACGCGCACGCGGTCGCCACTGCGCAGCGACGGCTGCACGTTCAGCGAGACGCTCAGCGTGCCGCCTATGTTCCACAGGGTTTCTTCCGCGGTGGGTGATGAGAAGCTGAGGGACTCGTAGGAAAACGGCTCGTTGGCCGACGCTGCCGGCTCCTCGGCTGCGCGGCTGGCAGCAGCCGCGCTGGCCGGCGCCGGCGGGCGCGGCGACACCGTCGACCGCGACCGGGGCAGCTCGATTTCTTCAGCGCCCGGGCGCGGCTGGTCGGAGTAATGCACGACGCCGTCCTCGTCCACCCATTTGTAGACTTTCTGGGCAGATGCGGCGCCGGCCAGCAGCAGGCAGCCGGCAACGAGAATGCGGAATTTGTGCATGCAGTTAGCATAGCAGCGCTCAATCCCGTCAGGCCAGCAAAAGCGGGCGACATTATGTCGCCCGCCCGGGCCGATGTGCCGCGCTTACAGGCTGTAATACATGTCGAATTCGACCGGATGGGTCGTCATGCGCAACCGCGTTACATTTTCCATCTTGAGGCCGATGTATGCGTCGATCAGGTCATCGTCGAACACGTCGCCGGTCTTCAGGAAGTCGCGGTCCGCGTCCAGTGCTTTCAACGCCTCCTCGAGAGAGAACGCCACCAGCTGCAGGCCTTTCTCCTCCTCGGGCGGCAGGTCGTAGAGATCCTTGTCCATGGCGTCGCCCGGGTGAATCTTGTTCTGGATGCCGTCGAGACCCGCCATCAGCATCGCGGCAAATGCGAGGTACGGGTTGGCCATCGAGTCCGGGAACCGGAGCTCGATGCGGCGTCCTTTCGGATTGGACACGTACGGTATCCGAATCGATGCCGACCGGTTGCCCGCCGAATACGCCAGGATAGTCGGCGCTTCGAATCCGGGTACCAGCCGCTTGTAGCTGTTGGTCGACGGGTTCGTAAAGGCGTTCAGCGCCTTCGCGTGCTTGATCAGTCCGCCGAGGTAGAAGAGTGCCGTCTCCGACAGGCCCCCGTAACCGTCGCCGGCAAACAGGTTCTCGCCATCCTTGATCAGCGACTGGTGCACGTGCATGCCGTTGCCGTTGTCGTTGACCAGCGGCTTGGGCATGAACGTTGCCGTCTTGCCGTACGCGTGCGCGACGTTGTGCACGACGTACTTGAGAATCTGGACCTCGTCGGCCTTCCGCACCAGCGTGCCGAACTTGACGCCGATTTCGCACTGGCCGGCCGTCGCCACCTCGTGGTGGTGTACCTCGGTTTCGAGGCCCATCTCCTCCATCGCCAGGCACATCGCCGAGCGGATGTCGTGCAGCGAGTCGACCGGCGGTACGGGGAAATAGCCGCCCTTGACGGTCGGTCGGTGACCGATGTTGCCATCGGCGTCGGTCTTGCCGCTGTTCCAGGCGCCTTCACTGGAATCGATCGAGTAGAACGCGCCCTGCATGGAATCGCCCCAGCGGACATCGTCGAACACGAAAAACTCGTTCTCCGGGCCGAAGTACGCGGCATCGGCAATGCCGGTGGACTTGAGATAGGCCTCGGCGCGCTCCGCCAGCGAGCGCGGACAGCGCGTGTAGCCCTGCATCGTGTTCGGCTCGATCACGTTGCAGCGGAGGTTGACTGTGACCTCTTCGGAGAAGACGTCGACGACGGCACTGCGCGCAACCGGCAGCAGGATCATGTCGGATTCGTTGATGCCCTTCCAGCCCGAGATCGAGGACCCGTCGAACATCTTGCCGTCCTCGAACAGGTCCTCGTCCACGGTGTGCGCCGGCACCGTCACATGCTGTTCCTTGCCCTTGGTATCGGTAAAGCGAAAATCGACGAATTTCACGTCGCGGTCCTTGATCAGGGCCAGCACCTCTGCAGGGGTCATGTCAGTCTTCCTCCCGATTCAAAAAATTGGCGCGGCCGGGCCGCGTCCCGGGGACCGGAATGCAGGTTTCGTGCCACCTGATCGCCGGCCGCAAATGCCGGCCGCTACGGGACTGGCGACGGCACGGGGCGGCGGACCGCACCATTATTGTGCGGGCGGGCAGTGCGCCGCACCAGCCCGGTGCATTGTGAGCATCGCCGGCGCACGCCGCAAGGGTGCACGGCCCGATTTTCGACCGGCCCCGGCCGGGCAGGGCGGCGGCGGCTCCGGTCGCGCACAGCGCTGGCCGGCGGGCGCGGTCATGCGGGTTCGCGGGTGGCGGGTTATACTGCGGCGCCCGAAAATCCGGCCCTGAACCCGTTTCCATGAAAAACCACAACGCGCCCGCATGTCGCACGTTCCAGGAACTCATCCTGCGGCTGCAACAATACTGGGCAGAGCGTGGCGCCATCGTCGTGCAGCCCTACGACATGCCGATGGGCGCCGGCACGTTCCACCCGGCCACGTTCCTCCGCGCGGTCGGGCCGGAACCGTGGGCCGCGGCGTACGTGCAGCCCTGCCGACGGCCGACGGACGGCCGCTATGGGGACAACCCGTTTCGCCTGCAGCACTACTACCAGTACCAGGTCGTCATCAAGCCCTCACCGGACGATTTCCAGGCGCTTTATCTGGACTCGCTTGCGCGCGATCGGCATCGACACGGCCGTCCACGACATCCGCTTCGTCGAGGACAACTGGGAGTCGCCGACGCTCGGTGCCTGGGGGCTGGGCTGGGAAGTGTGGCTTAACGGCATGGAGGTTACGCAGTTCACCTACTTCCAGCAGGTCGGCGGGCTGGAATGCCGGCCCGTCACCGGCGAGATCACCTACGGCCTGGAGCGCCTCGCCATGTACCTGCAGAGTGTCGAAAGCATTTTCGACATCGTCTGGACGGACGGGCCGCTGGGACGCATAACCTACGGTGACGTGTACCACCAGAACGAAGTCGAGCAGTCCCGCTACAACTTCGAGCGCGCCGACACGACCGCGCTGTTTGCCGCCTTCGATCACGCAGAAACCGAATCCATGCGGCTGATCGATCTGGGGCTTGCGTTGCCGGCCTACGAGCAGATGCTGAGCGCGTCACACACGTTCAACCTGCTGGATGCGCGCCAGGCCATTTCGGTGACCGAGCGGCAACGCTACATTCTGCGCGTGCGCGACATGTCGCGTGCGATTGCCGCCGCCTACTACGAGAGTCGCGAATCGCTCGGCTTCCCGATGCTCGGTGACGTCGCGGTTGCCGCCACGGCTGCAGGCCGATGAGCGGCAGTGGGGCAGACGTGCGCGCCGATTTCCTGGTCGAGGTCGGCACCGAGGAATTGCCGCCGGCGGCACTGCAACCATTGATGCAGGCGTTCGCCGATTCGCTGGATGCGGCGCTGGCGGAAGCCCGCCTGGCGCACGACGGGGTGGTCGCTTTCGCCAGTCCGCGACGCCTCGCCGTCAAGGTCACGGCGCTCGCCGGCGCGCAGCCCGAACGTGAGGTCGAGCATCGCGGGCCGCCGACCACCGTGGCCTTCGACGCTGACGGCGAGCCGACCAGGGCGGCGCGTGCCTTCGCCGCGAAATGCAACGTGAGCGTCGACGCGCTGCAGCGCGACCAGACGGACAAGGGTGAGTGGCTCGTGCACCGCACGACGGAAACCGGCCTGGCCGCGGCGGGCATCCTGGGAGATTGCGTTGAACGCGCGCTGGCGTCGCTGCCGGTGCCGCGCCGTATGCGCTGGGGCTCGCACGACACCGAGTTTGTCCGGCCGGTGCACTGGATTGTCATGCTGCACGGAACGGCTGTCGTGCCCGGCCGCATGTACGGCATTGATGCCGGCCGGGTCACGCACGGCCATCGCTTCATGGGCGCGGACGCCATCGAGCTGGCAAGTCCCGCGGACTATCCAAAGCTCCTCGAGGAGCGGGGGCACGTCATCGCCGATTTTGCCGCGCGCCGCGGCCGGATCGTGGCGGACGTGACGGCGGCGGCCCGTGCCGCCGGCGGCGAGGCACTGGGGGCGACGCACTGTTCGACGAGGTCGCCGCGCTGACCGAGTGGCCGGTCGCGCTGACAGGCTCGTTCGACGAGCGGTTCCTCGCGCTCCCCAAACCCGTCATCGTCGCAACCCTGACGAGCCACCAGCGATATTTCCCGGTCGCGCGCGAAGACGGCGCATTGTTGCCGGTGTTCGTGACCGTCGCCAACCTCGAGAGCAAGGCGCCGCAGAAAGTACGCGACGGCAACGAGCGCGTCATCCGGCCGCGGCTTGCCGACGCGGCGTTTTTCTGGGAGGCCGATCGACGGACCTCGCTGGTCGACCGCCAGGCCGGGCTCGCCAACGTTGTCTACCAGCGCGGGCTGGGTACGCTCGCGGACAAGACCCGGCGGGTCGCCGCGCTGGCCCGGGACGTTGCCGGCGCGATCGGCGCCGACGCCGGCGCGGCGGAACGCGCCGCGGGGCTCTCGAAGTGCGACTTGCTGACGGGGATGGTCGGCGAGTTTCCGGAGCTGCAGGGCACGATGGGCCGCGACTACGCGCTGGCGGACGGCGAGCCGCCGGCCGTGGCGGACGCCATCGGCGAGCAGTATTTGCCACGCTTCGCCGGCGACGCGCTGCCGCAGACGCCGGTCGGGCGCGCGCTGGCCATCGCGGACAAACTGGACACGCTGTGCGGCGTGTTCGCACTTGGTCGGAAACCCACCGGCAATCGCGACCCGTTCGGGTTGCGGCGCCTCGCACTCGGGGTCGCGCGCATCCTGCTTGAAGGCCGGCTGGACGTGAGCCTTGCAATGCTGGTGTCGCAGGCGATGGCTGCGCAGCCGGCGGAGGCCTCTGCGGAGCGCGACCCGGAGGCGGTTTTCGATTTCATCATCGACCGGTTGCGCGCCTGGTACCTCGAGCGCCCGGCCGTGACCGCCGAAATGTTCGAAGCGGTCCGGGCCCGCGCGCCGGAGTCCCTGGTCGACTTCGATGCGCGTCTCAAGGCGGTCTCCCGGTTTGTTGACCACGACGCGGCGGAGAGCCTGGCGGCCACCAACAAGCGCATCGCGAATATCCTGCGACAGGCCGGTTTCGCCGCGGAGGATGCGGCGGCGGCCCCGGCCACCGGACCGCGCCAGGAGGAAGCGGAACGCGCGCTCGGCGAAGCGCTTGCGGCGGCGCGGGCGGCGGTCGCGAAACCACTGGCGGCGCGCGAGTACGGTGCCGTACTCGAGCGGCTGGCCGAACTCCGGCAGCCGGTCGACCGCTTTTTCGACGATGTCATGGTCATGACCGAGGACGACAACGTACGGCAGCAACGCCTGGCATTGCTCGCCGGGCTGCGGGCCGAATTTCTGAACGTCGCCGACATCTCCAAGCTCTCCATCGCGAGAGCGTGACAGCAATCGTGGCCGGGCGGCAGGACGAGCAGCTGGCGGCAGCCCGGCTGGTGATACTCGGCCGCGACGGTGTCCTCAATCACCGGGCCGACAATGGCATGGCGGCGCCTGGCGACTGGCGGCCGATTCCGGGCAGTGCGGACGGCGTCGGCCTGCTGACGCGAGCCGGTTACAGCGTTTGTGTGGCAACCAATCAGCCGGGCATCGGCCGCGGCGAAGTCTCGCGCCGGCAGCTGCACGCACTACATCGAAAGATGCGGCGGCTTGCAGAAGGGCGCGGCGGCCGCATAGATCGCGTCGAGGTCTGTCCGCACGGACCCGACGACAGCTGCCCGTGCCGCAAGCCCGCGCCGGGCATGTTGGCCAAGCTCGCGAAGCGCCTGGGTGTTCCGCTAGCCGGCGTACCCGTGGTCGGCGACAGCCGCGCCGATATCGACGCCGCGCGGGCGGCAGGGGCGCGGCCGCTCCTGGTGCGGACCGGCGACGGCGAGGCAACGCTGGCGGCGTTGCAAGCCTGCGGCGAGGACATCGAGTGCTACAAGGACCTGCTGAGTGCCGCCAAGATGCTGAGCGGCGACAGCGGCGGTTAGGGCGGATTATTCATGAACGGGTTGACATGGGTGGTGGGCGAAGGCGCGCCCCGGGGGAGGGCTTTTCAGGGACGCTGCAAGCACGTCCGTGTGCGCTCCGGGCTCGACATCCTGTCTCGCACGGCCCTGAAAAGACCTCCCCGGGCCACACCTCCGCCTCCTGCCCCCGTGCCGTTCACGAATAATCCGCTCCAGTGACCTGGAGAACAGGAACAACGATGCAGCTGCTCCGATCCATGGTGTTCCAGGTCTGGTTTTTCGCGTCGGCGGTGACCGCGGCGGCGATCATTATCGTCGTCGCCCCCTTCGGTTACCGGGCGCGTTTTGCCATTGCGCGCGGCTGGGGTTACGGCATGCTGTGGGCCGGGCGCTGGCTGTGCGGCCTGCGTTACGTCATCGAGGGCGTTGAGAACATTCCGGACGTACCGTCGGTGGTGCTGATCAAGCATTCGACGGTGTTCGAGACCTATGCGCAACTCACGGTGTTTCCGCCGCAGACCTGGGTGCTGAAGCGCGAACTCAAGTGGCTGCCGGTATTCGGCTGGGGGCTCGCATTGATGAAGCCGATTGCGATCGACCGCAAGGCGGGACGCACGGCAGTCACGCAGGTCATCGAGCAGGGGCGGCAGCGCCTTGCTGACGGTATCTGGGTGTCGGTGTTTCCGGAGGGAACTCGCATGCCGGCGGGCACGACCCGCAAGTACGGCATCAGCGGCGCGGCACTCGCCGCGGAGGTCGGTTGCCCGGTGGTGCCGGTGGCGCACAACGCGGGCGACCTGTGGCCGCGGCGCGGCCTGACCAAGCGGCCGGGGCTGATCCGGTTTTGCATCGGCCCGCCGATTGATGCGACGGCGCAGCCGCCCCGGGAAACGAACCTGCTGGCGCAGCGCTGGATCGAGTCGCGCATGGCCGCGATCAGCGACGCCTACCCGAGGCGCGATTGACGGCTACCGCGCCGGCGGTGTCAGCGGAGTTTGTGGTTTGCCTCAGATGTCGAGATTCGCGACCGTCAGGGCGTTCTGCTCGATGAACAACCGGCGCGGCTCGACGTGGTCACCCATCAGCGTCGTGAAGACCTCGTCGGCCTTGACCGCGTCCTCGATCCTGACCTGCATCAGGCGGCGGGTTGCCGGATTGACGGTCGTGTCCCACAGCTGTTCGGGATTCATCTCGCCGAGACCCTTGTAACGCTGCACCGACTGGCCCTTGCGCCCCTCCGCAAGCAACCAGTTGACGGCCTCGCCGAAGTGGCTGATGGCCATGCGTTTGTCGCCGCGTTCGACGTAGGCGCCGGCGTCGAGCAATCCCTTGAGCTTCGCGCTCAGGTTCATGATGTGCCGGTACTCGTTGGTCTCGAAGAACTCGCGCGGCAGGTAGCGGGTCGTGCCGATACCGTGCTGTTCGCGCAGGATGGCAATGCGCACGCCCTCGCCGTCCGCGTCGCCCCGTTCCAGCGAGGCGCTGTAGTTGACGGTCTTGCCGTTGCCGGCGCGACTCGCATCCGCTTTCGGCAACGCCGCGGAGAGCTTTGCGGTCCACGCGGCCAGTGCGTCCAGGTTGTCGATATCCGTCATGCTGCGATCCACGGGGTCCAGCCGGCTGACGGCGCGCAATACCGCCTCGTCGTAGCGATTCTCGAGGCGCTCGATCATGCGCTCGACCGCGAGATACTCCTGCGCCAGCGATTCGAGCGCCTGCCCGGACAGCGGCGGCGCGGTCGCATTGACGTGCACCTGTGCGTTGTCCAGCGCCGAGTTCAGCAGGTACGCGGTCAGCTCGGCGTCGTCCTTGACGTACACCTCCTGCTTGCCGCGCTTGATCTTGTAAAGCGGCGGCTGCGCGATGTAGACGTGGCCACGCTCGACCAGCTCGGGCATCTGCCGGTAGAAGAACGTCAGCAACAACGTGCGGATGTGCGAGCCGTCGACGTCGGCATCGGTCATGATGATGATGCGGTGATAACGCAGCCTGTCCGGGTCGAACTCGGTGCGGCCGATGCCGCAGCCCAGCGCGGTGATCAGCGTGCCGACCTCGACGGAAGACAGCATCTTGTCGAAGCGGGCTTTCTCCACGTTCAGGATCTTGCCTTTCAGCGGCAGGATGGCCTGGGTGCGGCGGTCGCGGCCCTGCTTCGCCGAGCCGCCGGCGGAATCGCCCTCGACGAGGAACAGTTCCGACAGTGCCGGGTCTTTTTCCTGGCAGTCGGCAAGCTTGCCGGGCAGGCCGGCGATATCCAGCGCGCCCTTGCGGCGGGTCATTTCGCGGGCCTTGCGAGCCGCCTCGCGGGCGCGGGCGGCGTCGATGATCTTGCCGACGATCGCTTTCGCGTCCTGCGGGTTTTCGAGCAGGAAATCCTCGAGGCGCTCGGCCATCGCGGACTCGACGGCGCCTTTAATTTCTGACGAAACGAGTTTATCCTTGGTCTGCGACGAAAACTTCGGGTCCGGCACCTTGACCGACAACACCGCGGTCAGGCCCTCACGCGCATCGTCGCCGCTCGGCGTGAACTTTTCCTTGCGCCCCGTCAGTTCCTTTTCGATGTAGCTGTTCAGGGTACGCGTCAACGCGCTGCGAAAGCCGGCCAGGTGCGTGCCGCCGTCGCGTTGCGGGATCGTATTCGTGTAGCAGAACATGTTTTCCTGGTAGGCGTCATTCCACTGGAGTGCCGCTTCGACGCCGACGTCGTCGCGCATCACCTGGAAATGGAACACGTTCGGGTGTATCGGCTGCTTGTTGCGATTCAGGTGTTCAACGAACGCTTTGATGCCGCCTTCGTACTGGAATATGTCGCGCTGGTCGCTGCGCTCGTCGATCAGCTCAATGCGCACGCCGGAATTCAGGAACGACAGCTCGCGCAACCGCTTGCCGAGAATGTCGTAGTGAAATTCGATATTGGTGAAGGTGTCGGCGCTGGGTTTGAAGCGGATGGTCGTGCCGGTCTTGTCGGTCTTGCCGACCACGGCCAGCGGCGCCACCGGCTCGCCGCCGCGGTATTCCTGCTGGTAGACCTCGCCGTGGCGATGGATGGTCAGGACCAGGTGCTCGGAGAGCGCATTGACGACCGACACGCCGACGCCGTGCAGGCCGCCGGAGACCTTGTAGGAATTGTCGTCGAATTTGCCGCCCGCGTGCAGCACCGTCATGATGACCTCGGCGGCGGAACGGCCCTCTTCCGGGTGCAGGTCGACGGGAATACCGCGGCCGTCGTCGGTGATAGTCACCGACTCGTCCGCGTGGATGGTGACAGTGATCCGGTCGCAGTGGCCGGCCAGCGCCTCGTCGATCGAGTTGTCGACGACCTCGAACACCATGTGGTGCAGCCCGGTGCCGTCGTCGGTGTCCCCGATGTACATTCCCGGGCGTTTCCGGACTGCCTCGAGACCCTTTAAGACCTTGATATTGCTGGAAGTGTATTCGATGTCGTCGGCCATTCCCGATCCTCACAGTATAACCGGCGCATTGTACCATCTGGCGGGCTTCGGAGCCCCTGAATCGGGCCCGGCAAGAGGCCTGTGGCGCACCGGGACACGGCCCCGGGCGCGGCCGGGGCGGGGCGCACATCGGCCCCGGTCAGGCCGCCCGGACCGATCCGTGTTCCACGTGGAACCGCTGCATTGCCGTCGGGCAGGGCACGGCCCCGGCCGTCAACGCCGTCGCCACCACCTGGCTGCCCAGCGCCCCGACCCGCTGCATCAGCCGGCCCAGCCCCGCCTCGTCCAGTTCCGCCGCCGGATCGTCCAGCAACAGGAGCGGACCTGCTGGCAGCACCGTCCGCGCCACGGCCACCGACCCCAGGACCATGGCGCTCGCGAGCAGCTTTTGCTGGCCGCGTGACACCAGCCGCCGCGCCATCCGCTCGTCCACCCTGAGCCGCAAATCCGCCCGTTGCGGACCGATGCCGGTGCTGCCCTGCAGCAAGTCGCGCTCCCGCGTCCCGGCCAGCGCCTCCGCCAGCGGCATCCCGGCGCTCCAGCCCCGCTGGTACTCGAATGACACCGACGCCCCCAGCAGCGCCTCCGCGGCCTCTTCCAGCACCGGCAATGCGCGGCGCACGACGTCGCTTCGCGCCCGGTCCAGGGCCTCACCCTGCGTGGCGAATTCCCGGTCCCAGCTTGCCAGCGCATCGCCCCCGCTTTTCAGGGCGGCGTTCCGCTGCCGCAAGGCCCGCCGGAAATTTCGCCAGGCCTCCAGAAAGCCGTGTTCCACGTGGAACCCGATCCAGTCCAGAAACCGGCGCCGCTCTTCCGGCGGCCCGCCGACCAGCTGATGCACCTCCGGATCGATCACCTGCAGCGGCAACATCGCCGCCAGCGCCGCGACGCTCGTCACAGCGTCGCCGTCCATTCTGAGCGCCAACCCGCCGCTGCCGTTTTGCACCGCCAGCCGGTGGCGCATGCCATCGCGCTCGACCCTCCCCCGCAACACAAAGTCCTTTTGGCCGTGACGCACCAGGTCACGCACCCCGGCACCCCGGAACGAGCGCCCTCGCCCCAGACACGCGATTGCCTCCAGCAGGCTGGTTTTGCCCGAGGCATTCGGCCCCGTGATCAGGGTGAATTCGGGATGCAGTTCCAGCTCGGCCGCGGCCAGGCAGCGAAAATCCCTTGCAACGACATCCAGTAGCGGCGGCACCACCGGCCCGCGCGCTACAGGCGCATCGGCATCACGACGAAGCGGGTCTCGTCGGAATCCGGTTCCCGCAGCAAGCAGCTGGAATTGCTGTCCTGCACGGACAAGCTCACCGTTTCGGTCTCTATCGCTCCCAGAGCATCCAGCAGGTAATTGACGTTAAAGCCGATCTCTATGTCCTCGCCGCTGTACTCGACTTCCAATTCCTCCTCCGCCTCTTCCTGTTCCGGGTTGTGCGCCTGGATCGTCACGCCGCTGTCCCGAATGACGAGGCGAATGCCGCGGTACTTCTCGTTCGACAAAATTGCGGTCCGTTGAAGTGCGCCCCGGAAGGCCAGCCGGTCTGCGCTCAGCTGGTTGCTCGTGTCCTGCGGAATGACCCGTTCGTACTCGGGAAAGCGGCCGTCGATCAGCTTCGACGTAAAGCGAATTCCTTCGAGCTGGATGCGCACGTGATTGCTGCCCAGTTCCAGCGCCACGGCCCCCTCACCGCTCAACAACCGCTGCAGCTCCAGCACGCCCTTGCGTGGCACGATCACCTGTTGCTCTTCCAGCTTGCCGCCCTCCAGTTCCTGCTCACACAACGCCAGCCGGTGCCCGTCCGTCGCGACCGCCCGCAGGTGTTTCCCGCCGGTCTCCAGCAACAGTCCGTTCAGGTAGTACCGAACGTCCTGCTGCGCCATCGAGAAATGAGTTTTCTCCAGTAGCCGGATCAACGTTCCCTGCGGCACATCGATGCTTTGCGTCGCATTGATGTCTTCCACCGTCGGAAACTCGGCGGCAGGCAGTGTCGTCAAGCTGAAGCGGCTGCGCCCCGACCGTATCGTCAGCTTCTCTCCACTCTGGCCGATCGCGATCGACGCCGCTTCCGGTAACGCCCGACAGATATCCAATAACTTCCGTCCTGGCACGGTGACTTCACCGCCAGCCTCCACATCGACGTCCGCGCTGGCAACGAGCTCCACTTCCAGGTCCGTTGCCGTTATGGCCAGCTGCCCGTTTTTTGCCACCAGCAGGACGTTTGCCAGTATCGGCATCGTCTGGCGACGCTCCACCACACCGATGATCGCCTGCAAAGGCTTCAGCAGCATCTCCCGAGGCGCGCTTAACTTCATGAATCCCACCTGTTAGTAAAAATTGGAAAATTTTCCTTACTTGTTATTATTAGACCTGCCAGCATCTGTGGATAAAAACGTTTTCTGTCGTTTAAACAATAACTTATCTCTCTCCCGGGTCACCAAAACCCGGTGTACGGACGCGCGTCGACTTGTGCATTAGTTGTGGATAAAACGCGGGGGCAAAACCGTGCACGGGTTATCCACATCATCCTGTCAAAGTTCTCAACAAATTCAAATAATCGTCGTTTATCCGCTTTTCGCTTTCCCGCAACGACACGATGCGCCGGCAGGCATGCAACACGGTTGTGTGATCGCGGCCGCCAAACGCGTCCCCGATCTCCGGCAGGCTGTGATTGGTGAGTTCCTTGGCCAGCGCCATCGCGACCTGGCGCGGCCGCGCCACGGACCGGCTGCGCTTTTTCGACAACAGGTCGCCAACGCGGAGCTTGTAGTACTCCGACACGGTTTTCTGGATATTCTCGATCGACACCAGTCGCTCCTGGAGCGCAAGCAGATCCCGCAAGGCTTCCTTGGCAAAATCGAGACTGATCGGCTCGCCGGTGAATTCCGAATTGGCGATAACCCGGCGCAAGGCACCCTCGAGCTCACGCACATTCGAGCGAATTCGCTTGCGCGATGAAAAACGCCACCTCTTCCGGCAACACCGCGTCCGCTGCGTCGGCTTTTTGCATCAGGATTGCGACTGATGTCTCGAGTTCCGGGGGCTCGATCGCGACCGTCAGCCCCCAGCCGAAACGCGACTTGAGCCGCTCTTCCAGGCCATACACCTCCTTCGGATAACGATCGCAGGTCAGCACGATCTGCCGCTGACCCTCGAGCAGCGCATTGAAGGTATGGAAAAACTCCTCCTGGGAGCGCTCCTTGCCGGCGAAAAACTGGATATCGTCGATCAGCAGCGCATCCAGCGACCGGTACGATCGCTTGAACGCTGAAATCGTGTTGTGCTGCAGGCCTTTCACCATGTCGCCGACGAACCGCTCCGAGTGCACGTAGCTGACCCGCGCCTCCGGGTCCCGCGCCAACATCGCATTACCGATCGCCTGCATGAGGTGGGTCTTGCCGAGCCCGACGCCGCCGTATATGAACAGCGGATTATACGATTTGCCGGGGTTCTGCCCGACCTGGGTGGCCGCGGCGCGGGCCAGCTGGTTGCTCTTGCCCTCGACAAAGTTCGAAAAAACAAAGGACGGGTTGAGACTGCCGGCGACCGGCGTTGCCCGGCCATTGGCCGGGCGCGACGAGCCCGGGCGACCGTAGCGTCGCGGCCGGCGCCGCGCTGGGGCGCGAGCCGACCTCGATAGTCACCGACACGGACCGGTCCGCGCCGCCGACCAGTTCGTTGATGAGTTCGATGTAGTGCTGCCGCAACCAGTCGACGACAAACCGGTTGGGGGCGAGAAGTTTGAGCGTCTGGCCCGACTCGATCGCCTGCAACGGCCGAATCCACGTATTGAACTGCTGTTCCGGCAGCTCGGCCTGGAGCTCGCGGACGCAGCGATTCCATAGCGTCGAATTGGCCTGCAACGAAGCCCCCGTAAATTCCGGCAGATGAGGCGGCCGGAAGGCCGCCGGACGCGCCAGTCTATACCGTCTAATGTGGGTGCGCCAGCAAGCGCCGAGGCCTGCAAAAGCGCCGGCGATGAACGCCGCCGCGGTTGTTTTCAGGCGTCGCAACAGCCGGCGCCAGCGCCATTGTATTGACACTAAATCGGCCCCCGCGTACCCTTGCCGGCCTTCTTTCGGCCGGGGGGCGAACCGCTTCCCGCGGCAGTCTCCGGGCAACAGGTAACCAGGCAAATGAAACGCACATTTCAGCCCAGCAAACTCAAGCGGGCACGTACCCATGGCTTCCGCGCACGCATGGCAACGAAGGCCGGCCGGCTGGTCCTGAAACGTCGTCGCGCCAAGGGCCGTGCAGAGCTGACGCCATAGTACCGAGCGAACCGAGCGAGCCGATCCAACCGATCGAACCGGGCGCCACGAAAACCCAGCCTGCCGGCAAGCCGCCGCCTCGTGCCCGATTCACACGAGCACAGCGACTGCCGGACAAGGCGTCCTACGACCGCGTGTTCCGTGCTGCCCGTCGCAGCCGCGACGCCGCTTTCACCGTTCTCTGCAGGCCCGTCAGCGAGGGTCCCGCGCGTCTCGGACTGGCTATTGCCCGCAAGCATTGCCGCTACGCGGTCGCAAGAAACCGCCTGAAACGGATAATAAGAGAGTCATTTCGCATGCACCAGGCAGCGCTCGCCGGACTGGATATCGTCGTCATGAATCGCCCGGGAGCGGAAAAACTGAGCAACCGGCAGTTGTTCGACAGCCTGGCGGCTCACTGGCAACGCTGCGTCCGCCACGGCACGCGCCGGCAAGGTAATGCCGATGGATAACCAGCGGCTGCTCGTCTGGGCGACGTTCGCGTTGATGGTCTGGCTGACCTACGAGGCGTGGATGACCGATTACGGTCCCGGGCCGGCCGCGCCCGCGACCGAAGACACGCCCGCGGAGACCCTGCAATCACCCCGACCCGGCGGGCGAGCCGCTGCCCGAACTGGATGACGCACCGGCAGCGGCGCCGGACGACGTGCCGGCGCTGGCCGACGACGCACCGGCTGCCGCCGAAGCGACGCAAGCAGAAGACGGGTCATCGGCCGTGCACGTCGTTACGGACGTACTGGACCTCGAGATCAACACGCGCGGCGCGACGCTGCAAAAAGCCGACCTGCTGAAGTACCCGGTCGACAAGGACAACCCCGACGAGGTCGTGCGGCTCCTGAGCCCGAACCCGGAGCGCCTCGGGCTGATGCAGACCGGCCTGCGTGCGCGGGATGAAAACGCCGAGGCAACGCACCTGGTGACATTCTCCGCGCCGGCTGACAGCTATCGAATGCAGGATGATGTGCTGGAGGTGCCGTTTACCTGGACGAACGGCGCCGGCATCACCGTGACCAAGACCTTTCGCTTCACGCGCGGCAGTTATCGCATCGACGTCACTCAAACGGTACGCGAACGAGACTGCAAGCGAATGGAACGGGGCTGAATATGTGCGTTTACGACGCCGCTCGCGTCCCGCCGATCGCTCGATGTTCGACGTCGACTCGTACTCGTTCGACGGGCCGATCATTTACGACGGCGAAAAATCCGAAAAGCTCGACCGCGACACGCTGCTCGAGGAAGGGCCGGTCGAGGTCGTCGCTACCGACGGATGGGTCGGCAACATTCAGCACCATTTCGTCGATGCCGTCATACCGCCGCCCGGTCGCACGTTTCGCTACACCGTCGATATCCGGAACGACATCGCCACGGCCAGCGCGATCGGCCCGACGCGAGCGATTGCTGCCGGCAGCGAGGACCGGTTCGAGAGCACGCTGTTCGTCGGTCCGAAGCTGCAGCGGCAGCTGGAAGCCATCGCGCCATCGCTGAAGCTGACGGTCGACTACGGCTGGCTGACGATCATCTCGGAACCCCTGTTCTGGCTGCTCAGCAAAGTCCACGGCTTCGTGCAGAACTGGGGTCTTGCGATCATCATCGTCACGGTTCTGATCAAGCTCGTGTTCTACAAGCTGACCGAGGCCAGCGGCCGGTCGATGGCCAAGATGCGCAAGATCCAGCCGCGCATGAAGGCGCTGCAGGAGCGCTACAAGGACGACCGCCAGCAGCTCAGCCAGGCCATGATGGAGTTGTACAAGCGGGAGAAAGTCAATCCCGCGGCGGGTTGCCTGCCGATACTGATCCAGATGCCGTTCTTCCTGGCGTTCTACTGGGTGCTGCTCGAGTCCGTCGAAATGCGGCAGGCGCCGTTCGCCCTGTGGATCACGGACCTGTCATCGCGCGACCCGTATTTCATCCTGCCGATCATCATGGGTGCGGCGATGCTGTTCCAGATGAAGCTGAACCCGGCGCCGGCCGACCCGGTGCAGGCGCGGGTGATGCAGATCATGCCGATCGTCTTCACCGCGTTCTTCGCCTTCTTCCCGGCCGGGCTCGTCCTCTACTGGGTGACGAACACGATCCTGTCGATCGCCCAGCAGTGGCGCATCAACAAGGTCGTCGAGCAGGAAGACCGCCGGCGCAGCGGCCGCGGCAAGAAAAAACCGCCGCCGCCGGACTCGTAGGCGCGGCTTCCTGTAGGAGCGGCTTCCAGCCGCGATTGCCGCCGCGATTGCCGCCGCGATCGTCCCCGTGTCGCACCCCAAAGCCACGCCCACGGTAATTACCAGGCCGGCTCTCAGGGCACATCCGTACCCGAATCATCGTCAACGAGCCTCGAGCGCACCCTGATCTCGCCGTGCAGGGTCCGGTGCACCGGGCAACGATCGGCGATCTCGAGCATGCGCTGGCGCTGCTTGTCGTCCAGCGCGCCTTTAAGCCGGATGTCGCGTGTGAATTCGTCGATCCTGCCTTCGCGTGTTTCGCAGTCGTCGCAGTCGGACGCGTGCACCTTGTCGTGCGTGACGGTCGCCTCGGCCGAGTCGAGCGGCAGCTTCTTGTGCTTCGCGTACATTTGCAGCGTCATCGTCGTGCAGCTGGCGAGCGCCGCGGACAGGAGGTCGTAGGGAGAGGGGCCGAGCCCGGTGCCGCCGACCGAGGCCGGTTCGTCGGCCGTGAGTTCGTGCCCGGCCGCCATGACCGCGGTACGGAAGCCGCCGGCCGGCGTCGTCGCGGTCACGGCGCTTTCGTCGGCGGGCCGCTCCGCCGCCGGCTGCGTGTCGACATAGCGCCCGGCCCATGCGGCCAGTACGGCACCCGCGTAGCGCGCATCCGCTTCGTCGGACAACAGGTGGTCGGCCGGATCGAGGCTCAGGAAACTCTTCGGGTGCCGTGCCGCCATGAACAGCTCGCTCGCGTTGTCGATGTCGACGATCACGTCGCGCGGCGAGTGCAGGATCATGAGCGGCCTGCCCAGCGCAGCGACGTCCGCCGCGAGATCGTGGCGCTCGAGGTCGTCGACGAACTGGCGGCGGATCGTGAACGGCCGGCCGCCGAGGTCGACCTGCGCGACGCCTTGCTCCTCGATCGTGTCGACGGCGTCACCGAGCAACCGGCGCACGTGCCGCGGGTCTGCTGGCGCGGCAATCGTTGCCACCGCCCGCACCGACGGGATGTCCGCGGCCGCGGCCAGCACGGCTGTACCCCCGAGCGAATGCCCGACCAGCAGCGCGGGACCGCCGACCTCGCTTTCCATCCAGCGCGCCGCGTCCACGAGATCCGCGATGTTGGTCGAGAAGTTACTGTCCGCGAATTCGCCCTCGCTGTGACCCAGCCCGGTAAAATCGAAACGCAGGACAGCCATGCCGGCGTCCACGAGCGACCGTGCAATCCGGTGGGCGGCTTTCAGGTCCTTCGAACAGGTGAAACAATGCGCGAACAGGGCCGCCGCGCGCGGTGTACCGTCCGGCCGGTCCAGTACGCCGCCGAGCCGGACGCCGGCGGCATTCTCGAACGTTACGGTTGTCGACATCGGGCAACCCTCCTGACCCGTACCCGCCCGGGGATTCGTCCACGTTGAACCCGCCAGATTACGCGAAAGAGCACCGATCGTCGCCGCCGCCACGCCGCCGGGACGCGGCGGCGTGGCGATCGTCCGTATATCCGGCGCCGATGCCCGCGGGATCGGCGAGCGCATGCTGGGCAGCCTGCCCGCTGCGCGCGTCGCGATGCGCGCCACGTTTCGTGACGACGACGGCACGGCCGTAGACAACGGCCTGGCGCTGTGGTTCCCGGCGCCCGGTTCCTATACCGGCGAGGACGTGCTTGAGCTGCACGGCCATGGCGGCCCGGTCGTGGTCGCGGCCCTGATCGAGGCGGCCGTGCAACTCGGCGCACGGCGCGCCGACGCCGGCGAGTTCTCGCGGCGGGCCTTTTTGAACGACAAGCTGGACCTGACCCAGGCCGAGGCCGTCGCCGATCTGATCGACAGCGGCACCCGGCAGGCGGCGCGCGCGGCACTTCGCTCGCTCTCCGGCGAGTTCGGCCGCGCCGTCGACGAGCTGCTCGAACGGCTGACCCGGCTGCGGCTGCACGTCGAGGCGGCCATCGACTTCCCGGAGGAAGAAATCGATTTTCTCTCGGACCGGCAGCTCGTCCGTCGCGTCGACGAGGTCGCCGGGGCGTTCGATGCGCTGTCGGCGAAAGTCCGTACCGGCCGGCTGCTGCGCGACGGCCTGCAGGTCGTCATCGTCGGTCGCCCGAACGCCGGAAAGTCCAGCCTCATGAACCGGCTGGCGGGCCAGGAGGCGGCTATCGTCACCGAGCTCGCGGGCACGACCCGTGATGTGTTGCGCGAGCAGATCGACCTTGGCGGCGTGCGTGTCGACCTCGTCGACACGGCGGGACTGCGCGAGGATCCCGATCGCATCGAGGCGGAAGGCATACGCCGCGCGCGGGAAGCGCTGGTGCACGCCGATATCGTCCTGTGGGTGGTCGATGCCAGCGCTGGCGCCGCCGCGGCGCAGGCACCGCCGGAGCCGCTGCCGGCGGACGTGCCCGTGCTGACGGTCCGGAACAAGATCGACCTGTGCAGCGTGGTGCCGCCGGCCGGCGATCGCGACGTGGCCCTGTCGGCGACGACCGGCGCCGGCCTCGATGACCTGCGCGCCGCGATCCGCACGCTGGCCGGCATCGGTGACGCGGGCGAGGGCAGCTTCACGGCGCGGCGCCGCCACGTCGATGCGCTCGGGCGCGCCCGGGAACATTTCGACAGGGGCGTCGCCGCGCTCAACCAGGCGCGTGCCGGGGAGCTGTTCGCCGAGGAACTGCGCCTCGCGCAGGCGGCGCTGTCCGAGGTGACCGGGCGCTTTACGAGCGACGACCTGCTGGGCCGCATCTTCGCCGAATTCTGTATCGGCAAGTAACGGCGGCGGCGCCGCTGCCGGCTATCCCAGCAGCCCCTCGCGGCGGTAGGCCCGGGCACAGACGAACGTCAGCAACGCGCCGAGCGCCAGCGTCGCGGACACCGAGATCGCCGCGTGCAGCAGGTTGACCGGCTCGTTCCTGATCAACCCGTTCAGCAGCAGGTGCTGGCTCAGCGACGGCACCAGCATCAGCTCCGTGCTGGGACGCACCTGCAGGATACTGACGATCAGGATTGGCAGGGTCGGTGCCAGCAGCACGGCACTGAGCCACGTCTGTGCCTCCTTGTAACTGCGGGTGAACGAGGCGACCAGCGTCATCAATGCCGCGCCCAGCAAGGCAAACGGCACCAGCAGCAGGAACGCAATCAGGACGACATCCGGACCGAAATTCGGCGTCATGCCGAGTTGCTCCAGCGGCACGAACTTCAGCGTTACGAAAAACGACGCCAGGCTGAGGAACAGCGACACGGCCATGAACAGGCAGGCGGCGAGTATCTTGCCGACGATCAGCGCATCGCGCGCCACCGGCAGGCACAGGAGCGGTTCCAGCGAGCCGCGTTCGCGCTCGCCGGCTGTCGCGTCAATCGCCAGATTCATGCCACCGGTGAGCAGCGCGAACAGGAAAAAGTAGCTCATCATGCCGAGCAATATTGCCGACCGCCCGCTGGGCGTGGACACGTCGACGGAGTCGACGTTGAGCGGCTGCAGGGCGCGCGGGCTGACGCCCCGCACCGCGAGCCGCATGCCGGCGAGTTCGCGCGAGTAGGCCTGCAGCGCACGGGTCGCGCGCCGGGCCTCGCGCTCGGCGGTCGTGTTGGCCTGGTCCGAAATCACCTCGATGCGTGCCGGGATGCCGCCGGCGAGCTGGTCGCCGAATTCCGCGGGCACGATGACGACGACATCGTGCCGCCCTGCCTCGACGGCGGCGATGGCGGCGTCGCGATCGGCCGGCGCGTCGATCACGTTGATGTTTTCGCTGGCGAGAAAGCGCATCAGGTTCGGGGCGCGCTCCTGGCCCAGCACCGGCAGTTGCAACGCTTCGTCGTCACTGCTGAGCGAGCGCTCCAGCGACAGGTTGATCACGAACGCGAACAGCACCGGGCCGAACAGCGGCCCCATCAGCAACGCCGACATGAGCGTGCGGCGGTCGCGGAAGTTGTCGATCACCTCCTTGCCGAAAACGATGCGCAGCGTGCGTATCATGCGGCACCCGGCGGCGCGGTGTCCGCAATGGCCCTGACGAAGGCCTCTTCGAGGTCGTCACAGCCGGTGGCGCGGCGTATGCCGTCCGGGCTGTCGTCCAGCGCGACCCGACCGTCTGCGATGATCACGATCTCGTCGCACAGCGCGGCCACCTCCTGCATCACATGGCTGGAGAACAGCACGCAGCGGCCGGCGTCGCGCAGCTGCCGGATCAGGTCGCGCAATGCGCGGGTCGCCATGACGTCCAGCCCGTTGCTGGGCTCGTCGAGCACGACGTTCTGCGGATCGTGCACGAGCGCGCGGGCGAGCGCGACCTTGGTGCGTTGTCCCTGCGAGAAGCCGCGCGTCTTGCGATCGGCAAACTCGCGCAGGTCCAGCTCGTCGATCAGTGCCCCGATGCGGGCCTCGATGTCGTCCGCCGGCATGCCGTAGAGCCGCGCGTAGTAGCGGATGTTCTCGCGTGCCGTCAGGTGCGGGTAAAGGCCGGCGCCATGCGGCAGCGTGCCGATCCGGCTGCGCGCCGCGAGGCTGTCTTCCACGACGTTGACGCCGTCGATCGTCGCGGTGCCGGCGTCCGGTTTCAGCACCGTGTACAGGATTCGCAGCGTGGTCGACTTGCCGGCGCCGTTAGGACCGAGGAGGCCGGTGATGCGGCCGTCGCCGGCCTCGAAGCTGACGCCGTCCACCGCCCTGATTGCGCCGAACGACTTGTGCAGACCGCTGACCGAAATCACGGCGCGGGCCCCGAGAAATTGAGAAAAAACGGCATGGCGAACAGGCGCTCGAGGCAGGCGGTGTCGAGCGATGCCGGAGAGGCTTCGCGCACGAAGTCCGCCATGATGTCGGGCACGCAGCCGCGCGGCGCCATGCCGTGTCCCTGGTTGCGACCGATCAGGTGCGCGGCGTTACCGAGTTCGACGGCCGCACGCTCGGCATAGGCGGGCGGCGTGACCGGGTCGGCGTCGCCGGACAGGAGCAGTACCGGCAGATCGGTGGCGAGCGGCTCGCGGAAGCCGCGATCCCGCACGCCGGCCGGCCAGGCCGAGCAGATGGTTTCCAGCGCCTCCAGCATGATCGGGCCGATGTAAGTCTCGCCCAGCGCCGCGCGGCCCTCGCTGCCGACGTCGATGAACGGCACGTCCTCGGTGCACACCACGGCATTGTGCATGCCGATGCTGAGCGCGTCGGCCATTTGCCCGGTGGTACTGAGGTATTGCGCCGCGAGCGGCGCCAGGTTGCCGCGGGCCGCCTCGTGCACCAGCAGCGGGATCAGCGCCATCGTCGAGGGGTGATAGCTCAGCAGGCGCACGGCACCCGCGAGTTCGTCGCGACCGAACGCAACCTGCTCCGGCGCGCCGGTGACCGGGTTCTCGAGATCGACGTCGATCCTGCCGCCGGCCAGGCGCTCTTGCAGCGTCGCGAAATCGCCCGGCAGGTCGGGAAATCGCTCGTGGCATGCAGCGCTCTCCGCGCAGCGCGCGAAGATGGCGTCGAGCGCCCGCTGCGCCTCCAGCGCGATGCCGGGACCGAGCGCAAGCTGCGGCGGCACGACACCGTCCAGGATCACGCTGCGAGTCGCCGCCGGGTAGCGGCGTGCGTAATGCTGGGCCACGCGCGAACCGTAGGACACGCCGTACAGGTTGAAGCGGTCGTAACCGAGCTCTGCGCGCAGTGCCTCTAGATCCGTGACGGCGACGCTGGTCGTGAAGTAGCGCGGGTCGTGCGGCAGCGAGTCGAGGCACTCGCGGGTCGCGGCCAGCGTTTCCCCGGGGCTGAACTCGCCGGCCAGCATCTCCTCGTCCACCGGGCACTCGAGCGCACTCGACTGGCCGGTGCCGCGCTGGTCCAGCAACACGATGTCGCGGGTACGGCGGATTTCCTCGAAAGCCGCTGCCTGCGACGCGTAGAACTCGGTGCTGGCCTGGCCGGGGCCGCCGGCAATCGGCACG
Source organism: Woeseiaceae bacterium (assembly GCA_034522415.1). Lineage (GTDB taxonomy): Bacteria > Pseudomonadota > Gammaproteobacteria > Steroidobacterales > Woeseiaceae > Woeseia. The sequence goes on along the minus strand of JAXHLH010000013.1, from coordinate 111,199 downwards.
AACGGGTCCGGCCGGGGCTCCAGGCTGAGCGCCGGCACGATCGCGACGCTCAGGTCGATGAGCGGCGAGCCGGCGTCGTCCGGGTTGAGCGGCCGCAGCAGGATACCGCAGCGTGCCTTGATGCCGGGAAAACCCGGCCCGGCGGTAATGCGGCAGTCGCGCAGGTCGATGCCATCGGCCGCCGGCGCCGGCAAGGCAGCAATGAGCAGCACGAGGCAGATTCCTGGAAGCCCGGCATGGCGCGGGGACCTGGCAGACAGCATCACGTCGAATTCGAGTATCCGGGCAAACCGGCGGCCTATCTTGCGGATGCCTCAATTCCGTGTAAAGCGCGCTGGCCAGCGCGGCGCGCCAGCCAGTAGAATCCGGCCACCACGGATCGCCGGGCGCTTGCGCGGCGCGCGTTTGCCGAAACCCCTGACGAGCCCATGACTGCACCCGCCAACCCGACCACCCGGTTCGACGTCATCGTCGTCGGCGGCGGCCACGCCGGCACCGAGGCCGCGCTGGCGGCCGCGCGCAGTGGTGCGCACACGCTGCTCGTTACGCACTCGCTGGCCGCACTGGGGCAGATGAGCTGCAACCCGGCGATCGGCGGCATCGGCAAAGGTCATTTGACGCGCGAGATCGACGCCCTCGGCGGCGCCATGGCGACGGCGATCGATCGCGCCGGCATCCAGTTCCGCACGTTGAACGCGAGCAAGGGACCGGCGGTGCGCGCGACGCGCGCGCAGGCGGACCGCGAACTGTATCGCCGCGCGGTGTTCGACATCGTCTGCCGGCAGCCGCGCCTTTCACTGGTCGAGGCGGCCGTCGACGACCTGGCGGTCGCCGGCGATCGCGTCACGGGCGTCGTCACCGCGACCGGCGAACGCTACACGGCCACGGCCGTGGTACTGACGGTCGGCACGTTTCTCGGCGGGCGCATCCTCATCGGCGATGACGAAACGCCCGGCGGCCGCGTCGGCGACGCACCGGCGATCCGGCTTGCCGAGCGCTTGCGCGAATTGCCGTTTGGCGTGGCGCGCCTGAAGACCGGCACGCCGCCGCGGCTCGACGGCAGGAGCCTCGACTACGCGGCGATGACGCCGCAGCCGGGTGACGAACCGGTGCCGGTATTCTCGTTCCTCGGGCGGCGCGGCGAACATCCGCGGCAGGTGCATTGCCACATCACGCACACCACGGCGGCGACGCACGACATCATTCGCGGCGCGCTCGATCGCTCGCCCATGTACACGGGCAGCATCGAGGGTGTCGGGCCGCGCTACTGTCCGTCCGTCGAAGACAAGGTCGTGCGCTTTGCGGGGCGCGATTCACACCAGGTGTTCGTCGAACCGGAAGGGCTGACGACCGACGTCGTGTACCCGAACGGCATATCGACCAGCCTGCCGGCCGCGATCCAGCTCGAGTTCGTGCGCACGATCCCCGGCTTCGAGCGGGCCGAAATCACGCAGCCCGGCTACGCGATCGAATACGATTATTTCGATCCGCGCGGCCTGAAGCCGACGCTGGAAACGCGCCCTGTCGCCGGCCTCTATTTCGCCGGCCAGATAAACGGCACGACCGGCTACGAGGAAGCCGCCGCGCAGGGGTTGCTCGCGGGGCTCAACGCGTCGCGCCGCTCGCGCGGCCACGCGGGCTGGTACCCGGCGCGTCACGAGGCCTATCTCGGCGTGCTGGTCGACGACCTGGTGACCCGCGGTGTCAGCGAGCCCTACCGCATGTTCACCAGCCGGGCCGAGTACCGCCTGATGCTGCGCGAGGACAATGCGGACCAGCGCCTGACGCCCGTCGGGCGCGACCTGCAGCTCGTGGACGACGATCGATGGCGTGCCTACAACCTGAAGTGCGAACGTATCGCCGCCGAACGAGCGCGGCTGGCCGGCATCATGGTGCGTCCCGGCAGCCTCGACCCGGCCGACGGTACGCGCCTTGCCGGCGGCCTCGCACGCGAGACCCGCGCCGCGGACCTGCTGAAGCGCCCGGAGCTCGACTATGCCGGCGTCTGCGCACTGTCCGTGGTCGGCGAAGGCGACTGGCGTGACGGCCTGGCCGACGAAGAGGCCGGGCAGGTGGCCCTGGCGCTGGAAGTCGAAGCCCGCTACTCGGGTTACATCGAGCGCCAGCAGCGCGAGATCCGCCGGCACGCGAAGCAGGACAACCTGGCCCTGCCGGGCGACATCGACTACGCGAGCGTTACCGGGTTGTCGAACGAGGCCCGCCAGCGCCTCGAGGCCGTGCGGCCGGTGACGCTCGGCCAGGCGTCGCGGCTCGAGGGCGTGACGCCGGCGACGATCTCCCTGCTGCTCATTCACATGAAGAAAGCGGCGCTGCCCCGGAGCGCCTGACAGGTTGCTGAAACAGCCTGCCAGACAGCGGGGCCCGGAACCGGGACACCGGTCGGCGGCCGGCCGCCGCGATGCAGTATGCTGGCAGCCCCCGTAACCGCGGAGACCGCTGCAACGTGAAAAGCGCGCCAACACACCCGGGCTGCCTGCTCGTCCTGCTGCTCGCGACGGTCGCGCTGACCGGCTGCGGCGGCGAGTCGCGGAATACCGATCAGGCACCACCGCCGGTGCTGGACCGCGCCCTGGGTCCCGAGCCGGAGTCGCTGGACCCGCACCTGACGCGGACGATCCAGGCGCACCACGTGCAGCGCGACCTGTTCGAGGGGCTGACGGGCTTTTCACCCGACGGGGAGCTCGTTGCCGCGGCGGCGTCAGGCTGGGACATCAGCGCGGACGGCCGCGTCTACCGTTTCCGGCTGCGCCCGACGGCACGCTGGTCGAACGGCGAGCCGGTGACGGCGGCGGACTTCGTGTTCAGCTTTCGCCGCCTGGTCGACCCGGGCACGGCGGCGTTCTATGCCGAGACCCTGATCGCCGTCGAGAATGCGCCCGACATCATCGCCGGCGACAAGGCGCCGGCGAGCCTCGGCGTGTCTTCGCCGGAGCCACACGTGCTGGAGATCCGGCTCGAGCGGCCGGTGCCGTATTTCCTGAGCCAGCTCGGCCTGCCGAGCGCCTACCCCGTGCACGCCGCATCCCTCGAAACGCACGGCGATGCCTTTGCCCGGGCCGACAACCTGGTCAGCAACGGTGCCTACCGCGTGACGGACTGGCAGCTTGGCGCCCACATCGATCTCGAACGCAATCCGTACTACTGGAACAACGACGACACGGCGATCGATCGCGTACGGCATCACGTCACGGTCCAGCCCGCCGCGGAGCTGTACCGGTACCGCGCGGGTGAACTCGACATCACGTCGACGATTCCCGCGGAGGCCTACCCGTCGCTGGTCGAGGAACGGCCGGCGGAGTTGCGCATCGCACCGCAGCTCGGCACCTATTTTTACGGTCTCAACCTGACGCGCCCGCCGTTCGCTGGCAACCTGCCGTTGCGTCGTGCATTGTCCATGGCCATCGACCGCGACGTGCTGACCGGCAAGGTCACGGCGCGCGGCGAACTGGCGGCGTACAGCTGGGTGCCACCGGGCACCGCGAACTACGAGCCACAGCGATTTCCGTGGGCCGACCTGCCGGCGGACGAACGCCGCGCCCGCGCCCGCACGCTTTATCGCGAGGCCGGTTACGGCCCCGACAACCCGCTGGAAGTCGAACTGCGCTACAACACGTCGGAATCGCACGAGCGCATCGCCGTCGCGGTGCAATCGATGTGGCGCGACGTACTGGGATTCGAGGCGACGCTGGTCAACGAGGAGTTCCGGGTGCTGGTCGCCAACGTGCGTGCCATGAACGTGACCGAGGTGTTCCGCCTGAGCTGGATCGGCGACTACAACGACGCGCACGCGTTCCTGACCGTGTTCGAATCGGACAACCCGTCCAATCTCTACGGTTACCGGAATGACGACTACGACGCATTGATGAAACGCGCATCCGTCGAGACAGACACCGTGGCGCGAGGACGCCTCCTTGAAGAGGCGGAGCGGCTGTTGCTGTCGGAGCACCCGGTGCTGCCGCTGTACTTTCATGTCAGCAAGCACCTCGTCAGTCCGTACGTCGGCGGCTGGCAGGACAACGTCCTGGATTTTCACTACAGTCAGCACTTGTTCCTGCGCGACAACAATCCTTGAGCCCCGGCAGGCTTCCGAGGCGGGCGTTCCGACCCGCGCGGCGTCCCGCCGGGTCGAGGCCCGCCGACGGGTAACCGAATGCAGAATACCGGCGCGCTACGCTACGCCTTGCTACGCCTGCTGGCCGCGATTCCGACGCTGCTGCTTGTCATCGTCATCGCGTTCCTGATGGTCCGCGCCGCACCCGGCGGTCCGTTCGACGAAGAGCGGGCGTTGCCGGCCGACATCGAGGCGAACATCGAGCGCGCTTTTCACCTGGACGAATCGCTGCCGGCGCAGTTCTGGCGCTATGTATCGGGACTCGCTCGCGGTGACCTGGGCCCGTCCTACCGCTACCGGGACTACGGGGTCGCGGAGCTGATGCGCGCGGCGATTCCGCTGTCGCTGTTACTGGGCTCGCTCGCGTTGCTCGTCGCACTTCTCGCCGGCGTCGGTGGCGGCATCGCGGCCGCGCTGGCGCGCGAGACGGCCGCGGACCGTCTGCTCTCGGCGCTGGCGATGAGCGGCATCTCGGTGCCCGTGTTCGTCGTCGCGCCGGTGCTGGTGCTGGTGTTCGCGGTCTTCCTCGGCTGGCTGCCCGCGAGCTGGAGCGGCGGCAGCGGCGGCACGCGGCTGGTGCTGCCGGTGATTGCGCTCGCGTTGCCGCAGGTCGCCTACGTCATGCGCCTGACACGCGCCAGCATGATCGACGTGCTGCAAAGCGATTACATACGCACTGCCCGCGCGCAGGGCCTGTCGACGGCACACATCGTGCGCCGGCATGCGCTGAAGCCCGCGATGCTGCCATTGCTGTCCTACATGGGCCCCGCGATCGCCGCGCTGCTCACGGGATCGGTCGTCGTCGAGGAAATTTTCGGCATTCCCGGCGTCGGCCAGCTGTTCGTGCGCGGCGCGGCCAATCGCGACTACACGCTGGTGCTCGGTATCGTCATCTTCTATGCGGCACTGGTGATCGTGCTCAACCTGCTCGTCGACGTCTGCTACGGCTTCCTCGACCCGAGGATACGACGCCGGTGAGGGCCGCGCTGACAATGACGGCGCCGCTGGCCCGTCGCTTCGCGGACAACCGCGTCGTTCGCACCAGTGCCTGGGTGCTGCTTGCCGTCGCGGCTGTCGCGCTGCTCGGCCCCGTCCTCAGCCCGCACAGCTACCAGGCCGCCGATTTCGATGCGCGTCTCGTGCCGCCGTCGCTCGACGGCCTGCGCCTGTTCGGGACCGACGATCTCGGCCGGGACCTGTTCGTGCGCACGATGAAGGGGGCACAGGTCACGCTGCTGGTCGCGGTCGTCGCGAGCCTGGTCAGCCTCGTCATCGGCGTGCTCTACGGCGCTGTCGCCGGGTTTGTCGGCGGCCGCGTGGACGCCGTCATGATGCGCCTCGTCGACGCACTGTACGCCCTGCCGTTCATATTCTTCGTCATCCTGCTGATGGTCGTGTTCGAGGAAACTTCCTGCTCATCTTCGTCGCCATCGGCGCCGTCAACTGGCTCGACATGGCGCGCATCGTGCGCGGGCAGACGCTGTCGCTGAAGGAGCGCGAGTTCGTGGCCGCCGCCAGGCTGATCGGCGTGTCGACGCCGCGCGTCATCGTGCGCCACATCCTGCCGAACCTGCTCGGTGTCGTCGTCGTGTATGTCACCCTGACGGTGCCGCAAGCGATACTGATCGAGTCGTTCCTGAGCTTTCTCGGGCTGGGTGTGCAGGAGCCGCAGACATCGCTGGGCGCGCTGGTCGAGGACGGTGTCGGGCAGATGGAACAGGCGCCGTGGGTGCTGCTGTGGCCCGCCGGCCTGCTGGCACTGATCCTCTACAGCTGCAACTTCCTGGGCGACGGGCTGCGCGATGCACTCGATCCGCGGGGCAACGGTCGATGAGCCTCATGCAGGTCGAGGCGCTGACCGTCGCCTACGGTGACAAAGCGCCGGTCGTGCGGGATCTCGGTTTCTCGATAGGGCGCGGCGAATCGCTCGGCCTGGTCGGTGAATCCGGCAGCGGCAAGACGCAGACCGCGCTGGCACTGATGGGGCTGCTGCCGCGCGAGGCGCGCGCCGTCGGCAGCGTGCGCTGCGACGGCGAGGAGTTGTTGCACGCCCGTGAGTCGGTGTGGAACCGCTACCGCTCCCGCCGCATCGCGATGGTCTTCCAGGATCCGCTGCAGGCGCTCAACCCCTACCTGCGTGTCGGCACGCAGCTGGTCGGCATCCTCGAAGCGCACCGGCTCGCGGCCGGTGCCGCGGCGCGCCGCCGCGCCGAGGACATGTTGCAGCAGGTGGGCCTGCCCGAGCCGGCCGAACAGATGCGCGCCTGGCCCCACGGGTTGTCGGGCGGCATGCGGCAGCGCGTCATGATCGCGGCCGCGTTGCTGGGCGAGCCCGAGCTGTTGATTGCGGACGAGCCGACGACCGCGCTGGATGTCACCGTGCAGGTGCAGATACTGCACCTGTTGCGGTCGCTGCGGGAACGCTACGGGGCCGCACTTCTGCTGATAACGCACGACCTGGGCGTCGTCGCCGGCAACTGCGAGCGGCTGCTGGTACTCGAGCAGGGCCGGCCGGTGGAAGAAGGGTCGACCGCGGCGATATTTGCGCGGCCGTCACACCCCGCTACCCGCGCGATGCTGGCGGCCGCACCGGCTGTCGCGGCGATCGAGCCGCCGGAACCGGCCGGCACGGCGACACGGCTGCTGCGCGCCGCCGATGTCGATGTGCACTTCTACCGGCGGCCGGCGGGCGCGGTCTGGCGCCGCGAGGAAATTCGTGCCGTGCGTGCCGCGAGCTTCGACGTCACCGACGGCGAAACCGTGGCGCTGGTGGGGGAGTCGGGCTCCGGCAAGACCAGCCTCGTCCGGGGTCTTCTGGGCCTGTTGCCGATGGCGGGCGGCAACGTCACGTTCCTGGGGGTGCCCGTTGCGGACCCGGTTGAGCGGCGGCCGCTGGCGTTGCGCCGCGCGATGCAGCTCGTGTTCCAGGACCCCGCCGGCTCGCTGAACCCGGCGATGCGGGTGCAGGACATCATCGCCGAGCCGCTCCGGGTGCACGCCCCGGCAACAGGCGCCGCGGAACGCGCCGACGCGGTAGCCGCCATGCTCGAACGCACCGGCCTGGATGCCGGCCTCGCCGGGCGCTTCCCGCACCAGCTCTCCGGTGGCCAGGCACAACGCGTGGCATTGGCGCGTGCACTGATCGTGTCACCGCGCCTGCTCGTCTGCGACGAAGCCGTTGCCGCGCTGGACGCCGGCGTGCGCGCCGCGATCCTCGACCTGTTGCAGCACGAGCAGCACACGCGCGGTCTCGCCATCCTGTTCATTTCGCACGACCTCGGCGTCGTCAAGCGCCTGAGCCACCGGGTGCTCGTCATGTACATGGGCCGCATCTGCGAAGAGGCGCCGACCCGCGACCTGTTCGCGCGACCGCGCCACCCTTATACGCGCGCGCTCATCGATTCGGTGCCGGTGCCGGACCCCGCCCTGCCGCCGCAGGTTCCGCCGGTGCAGGGCGAAGTGGCATCGCTGGCGGCGCCGCCCCGGGCTGCACGTTCCATCCACGCTGTCCGTTCGCGATCGAGCGCTGCCGCGTTGAGGTACCCGCGCTGCTACCTTACGGGGCGTCCCGCGCGGCCTGTCACCGCGCCGCGGAGCTCGACCTGCGGCAGGCTCCCGGTCCGGGTGGTTCATGAACGGCACGGAGGTGACGGCGGAGGTGTGGCCCGGGGAGGGCTTTTCAGGGCCGTGCGAGACAGGATGTCGAGCCCGGAGCGCACACGGACGTGCTTGCAGCGTCCCTGAAAAGCCCTCCCCCGGGGCGCGCCTTCGCCCACCACCGCACCCAAACCGTTCATGAACCACCCGGACCGGGAGCCTGCCCCCCTGTTTCCCCGCGTGTCTACCGGGCGGCGCCACCCAGTGGTATCGGCAGCGGTGCGCCGTTGACGGTCAGCAGGCCCCTGGCGTACTCGGCGCGCAGCCGGTAGGTGTCGCCCTCGATACGCAGGAATCCGCCGGCGATGAACGGCAGGAGCCGGGATTGTATGTCCGGGGACGAATCGACGAGCGCGCGGGGCAGCGTGACGTCGGCAAAGCCCTCGGTCGCCAGCGCGATGCCGGGCCAGTCGGGCGTCTCGTCGATAGCGGGCGTCTCGAGTTGCAACGCGATCTCGATCGGGCCGTGCGGCGTCGTGACCTGCAGCGAGTCGATGCGCAGGCGGCTGCCCGCGGCCAGCAGGCGACGCAGGTCGTCTGCCGCGCCCGGGTAGGGCAATTCGCCGGCCGGGGGTGCGCCGGTCGACGTCTCTGCTGCTCGCTCGAGGCGACGGATGAGCGTTGCGGTCGCCGCCGCGTCACCGTAAGCGTTGCCCTCGAGGCGCGCATCGTAGCGGCGGTCGGCCACCGCCAGCCCCTCGAGCCGGATGCGCCAGTCGGCATTGACATGGTCGCCGTCCAGCCGGGAATCGGTGCCAATGGCCAGCGAGTCGAATGCCAGGTTCCGGCCCCCGCCAACGAGGCGCAACCCGACCGCCCGCAGTTCGCCCGAGCCCAGCGGCAGGCCGACGCGCGTCATGGTGGCATCCCAGTCCAGCGATGCGGATTCGATGTCCAGCGAGATCGATGGCCCGGCTACCTGCCAGCCGGCGAGGGATGCGAGCAACGACACGTCGCGGCCGTCGGCACTGACGTCGGCCGTCACGGCGAGTGCGTCGCCGGTGGCCGTCGTGCCATCGAACGTCCACTCGCCGCCCGGCAGCCGGTAACGCAGCCGGGCCGCGCCGCTGATGCCGATGCGACTCTCGAGTTCGCCCGGCAGCGCGATCGTCGTGCCGTCGGCGAGTTCGAGTGCCAGCGTCGACACGCCGCTTGCCAGTGCCGGCATGGCGGCGGCCGGGTCGCGGGCGGCCGCGCCGACCGGCAACAAGCCGTGATCGACGTGGCTGGTGATGACGAGAACGGGCGGGGCGTCGCCGGTCGTCGCGCCGGGCCGCAGCGTTTCGATGACCTCGAGGACGCGCGGGTCCCGCAGCGGCACGCGGTGCTGTCCGGCCGACGTGAACCAGCCGCGGTCGAAGCGCGCCGTGGTCACGGCGTAACCGGGGTCGCGCGCGGCGGCATTCTCCAGTTGCCGTTCGATGGAACGCTCGGCGATCAGCCCGACGATGCCGGGCGACAGCAACAGGATGACCGCGAGGGCCAGCAGGCCGGCCAGCAGCCAGCGTTTCACCGGGCGGGAACTCTCGACATGACCCGCATGCTAGCATGTGGCCTGCTGCGGCAGCCGTGTGGAAATAGCCGGACAGTGGCACTACCATAGCGCGCTCCCGTCGCCCCGGGCCGCTGCCCGGCGCGCGATTTTTCCCGCAAGTTTCGGAAACCCGACGTGATCACTGCCAACCAATACGCCGTCTTCTTCATCTGTGCGCTGCTCGCCGGCGCCTTCCTGCCCAGCGCCGCCGCCGCCCAGGACGACGGCGGCGAGGGCGAAGTGCTTGCTGGCACCTGCCTTGGCTGCCACGGCATCGCGGGCTATCGCAATGCCTACCCGTCCTATCGCGTGCCGAAACTCGGCGGGCAGAAGAAGGACTACCTCGCTGCCGCGCTGCGTGCCTACCGCGACGGCGACCGGCCCCACCCGACCATGCAGGCCCAGGGCACGACTCTGACGGATGCCGAGATCGACACGCTGGCGGCGCACTTCCAGGGCGAGGAGGCCGCGCGTGACACGGTGACGGCCGACGACATTGCCGGCATCGACGCGGCACAGACGTGCCTCGCCTGTCACGGGGCCCAGGCCTCGGGTGTCGTGCCGACGCCGGCGACGTTGTCCGGGCAGCACCAGGACTACCTTGTGCATGCGCTCAGGCAGTACAAGAACGGCGCGCGGCCCGGCAATGTCATGAGCGCGTTTGCGAGCATGTTGAGCGAGGCCGACATGGAAAAGATCGCCCGTCTCTACAGCCGCCGCGAAGGACTGCATACGCCCGGCCGCAAGGACTGATCGCGGGTCCCCCGGCCATGCACCGGACGGAGTTGCGCACGACCGCGCTGGACCACGGCATCACGGCGGTCGACACCGATTACGTGCGGCCACTGCTGGACGCAAGCCACCTCATCGTCGAGGACGGCCGCGCCGCGTTCGTCGATACCGGCACCAACCACAGCGTCCCGCTGCTGCTTGCGGCGCTCGGGCAACAGGACCTCGACCCCGGTGACGTGGACACGGTGTTCCTGACGCACGTGCATCTCGATCACGCGGGCGGCGCCGGACTGCTGATGCAACACCTTCCCAATGCACGCCTCGTCGTGCACCCGCGCGGTGCGCGACACATGATCGACCCGGAGAAACTGATCCGAGGCTCGCAGGCTGTTTATGGCGAGGACGAGTTCCGGGACCTGTACGGGGACATCCAGCCGATTCCGGAATCCCGTGTGACGATCGCCGATGACGGGCAGTCGTTCACGCTGGCCGGGCGCGAGTTCCATTGCTTTTACACGGAGGGTCACGCGCGGCATCACTACTGCCTGCAGGACCCGGCATCCGGGGGCGTCTTCACGGGTGACAGCTTCGGCATCTCCTATCGCGAGTTCGACACGGCGGCCGGCGAATTCATCTACCCGACGACGACGCCGGTGCACTTCGACCCGCCCGAGGCGCATCGCGCCATCGATGCGATCATGGCACGCGAACCGCAGCGCCTGTACCTGACTCATTACAGCCGCGTCACCGACCTCGAGCGGCTGGCGGAGGACATGCACCGGGCCATCGACGATTTCGTCGCGATTGCCCGCAGTCATGCCGGCGATGCCGGGCGCGGCGCGGCCATGCGGCGAGCGATGTTCGACTACCTGGCCGGGCGGCTGCGCGAGCACGGCGTGCGTGCCGACGACGAGCGGCTGCACGCGCTGCTCGAGATGGACATCACGCTCAACACCCAGGGCCTCGAACACTGGCTCGATCACGGCAGTCCCACGTCTCGCAAGGGAGCGGCGTTACACCATGCGTAACTTCAGAGCGTACCGGATCGACCAGCGCGACGGCGAGATCGTCGCCGGCTTCACGGACATGAGTTTCGACGACCTGTCCGAGGGCGATGTCGTCATCCGGGTCAGCCACTCGACGATCAACTACAAGGACGCGCTGGCCGCCACCGGCAAGGGCAGGATCCTGCGCCGCTACCCGCTGACGGGCGGCATTGACCTGGCCGGCAGCGTCGTCGAATCGGGCGACCCGGCGTTCGAACCGGGCCAGCCGGTGGTCGTCAACGGTTGCGGCCTGAGCGAAACGCGCGACGGCGGTTACGCCGAATACGCGCGCGTGCCCGCAGCGGCGGTGGTGCCGCTGCCCGGGGGTCTCGATCCGCTGGCCGCGATGCAGCTCGGCACGGCCGGCTACACGGCAGCGCTGGCAGTGCACCGCATGGAGCAGAACGGGCAGCTGCCGGAGAACGGGCCGGTTATCGTGACCGGCGCGACCGGCGGTGTCGGCAGTCTCGCCATCGACATGCTGGCGGCTCGCGGCTACGAGGTCGTGGCGCTGACCGGCAAGGCCAGCGCAACCGATTACCTGGAGACGCTCGGCGCCCGCCGTGTCCTCAAGCGCGACGACGTCGACACCGGCAAGCGCCCGCTCGAGAAAGCCGAATGGGCCGGCGCCATCGACAGCCTCGGCGGTGAATGGCTCACGTGGCTGACGCGCACCACCGGCTACGGCGGCAATATCGCGAGCATCGGCCTGGCCGCGGGCATCGAACTCCATACCACCGTCATGCCGTTTATCCTGCGGGCCGTCTGCCTGCTCGGCATCAACTCGGTGGACACGCCGCGCGACCTGCGCCTGGCCGTGTGGCAACGCCTGGCGAGTGACCTGAAGCCGCCGCACCTCGACACCATCGCCGCGACGACGATTTCGTTCGATGACCTGCCGGACCAGTTCGACGCCTTCATCGACGGCCGCGTCACCGGCCGCGTCGTCGTCGAATTGCCGGCGAGCAACGACTAGCGATCTCCCGGCCGGTTGTTGACGACTGGCAACGAAGGCAGGGGCGAAGGTGTGGCCCTCCCCCGGGCCGCGCCTTCGCCAACCACCGCGGAATACTGCGTCAACAACCGGCCGGAAGATCGCAGCCGGCAGGGGCGGCCGGCCCGCATTTGGGAAACGGACTGGCCGTAGTTTAGAATCCGCTCCCCCGGGCCACCCCGAATCGCACCACGGCCCCTGTACCGTCCCGGTGGCGGGCAGGGCGCGGCGACTGCGGCGCGGCCCGCGTTTTAATCCGCATTAAAATACGGAGTGCATTGATGGGGTCATCGGCCGGCGAGCGATTCTGGCAGGCGCTGGACAGCGAGCGACCACTGCAGGTGGCCGGCGCGATCAACGCGTACGCGGCATTGCTCGCCGAGCGCGCCGGTTTCCGCGCGCTGTACCTGTCCGGCGCGGGCGTGGCCAACGCGTCGTTCGGCCTGCCGGACCTCGCGATGACGACCCTGAACGATGTCTGCGAGGATATCCGCCGCATCACCGACGCCAGCGGCCTGCCGCTGCTGGTCGACGCCGACACCGGCTTCGGCGGCAGCGCCTTCGCCATCGGCCGCACCGTGCGCGAGATGATTCGCGCCGGCGCGGCCGGTTGCCACATCGAGGACCAGGTCGCGGTGAAGCGCTGCGGCCATCGGCCGGGCAAGGCACTGGTCGAGAGCGCCGAAATGTGCGACCGCATCAGGGCGGCCGTCGATGGCCGTACCGACCCGCGTTTTGTCGTCATGGCGCGCACCGACGCACACGCCGTCGAAGGACAACAGGCGGCCATTGACCGTGCCGCGGCCTACGTCGAGGCCGGCGCCGACATGATCTTCGCCGAGGCGCTGACGACGCTGGACGAATACCGGCAATTCAGCGGCGCACTGGACGTTCCCGTGCTCGCCAACCTGACCGAGTTCGGCCGCACCCCGCTGTTTCAGCACCGGGGAACTGGCACAAGCCGGCGTCCGCCTCGCCCTGTACCCGCTGTCGGCGAGCCGCGCGATGGCGGCAGCGGCCGACAACGTGTACCGGGCGCTGCGCCGCGACGGAACCCAGGAAAAGGTCCTCGACACGATGCAGACGCGTGACGAACTCTACGAGGTACTGGGCTACCACGACTACGAGGAAAAGCTCGACCGAGTTGTTCGCCGCCCGGGGCGGCGGCGACTGAGCGAACGAACAGGATGCGAGGAGCAAACATGGCCGCTAGCAAGAAAACAGGTGGACTGGCCGGCGTCATCGCCGGCAAGACGGCGCTGTGCACGGTGGGCAAGGAAGGCACCGGGCTGACCTATCGCGGTTACGACATCTACGATCTCGCCGACAACGCGACCTTCGACGAAGTGGCGTACCTGCTGATGCACGGCAAGCTGCCGAATCGCGCCGAGTACGACGCGTACGTGACGCGACAGAAATCGCTGCGCGGCTTGCCGGAAGTGCTCCGCAAGGTGCTCGAGATAATCCCGGCCGATGCGCACCCGATGGATGTCATGCGCACCGGCGTGTCGGTGCTCGGCAACCTGGAGACCGGAAGGCGATTTTGACAACCAGGGCAAGGTTGCCGATCGCCTGCTCGCTTGCCTGCCCTCGATGCTGCTGTACTGGCACCGTTTTCACGCGGACGGCAAGCGTATCGACGTCGAGACGGACGACGACGGCGTCGCCGCCCATTTCCTGCACCTGCTGCATGACGAGGCGCCGTCCGCGCTGCACCAGCGCTGCCTCGACACGACCCTGATCCTGTACGCCGAGCACGAGTTCAACGCGTCAACGTTCACGGCGCGCGTCATGCGCCTCGCACGCTGTCCGACATGCACTCCGCCGTCTGCGGCGCCATCGGTGCGCTGCGCGGACCGCTGCACGGCGGCGCGAACGAGGCCGCCATGGAGCTGATCAGCAAGTTCTCGTCCGCCGACGAGGCGGCGGACGGCGTGCGCGGCATGCTGGAACGCAAGGAAAAGATCATGGGATTCGGCCACCGCGTCTACACCGAGTCCGATCCGCGCAACGCGGTGAACAAGAAGATGTCACGCCAGCTTGCCGAGGAAGCCGGCGACACGACGCTATATGACGTGTCCGAAGCGGTCGAGAAAGTCATGTGGGACGAGAAGAAGCTGTTCGCCAACGCCGACTTCTTCGCCGCCAGCGTGTACCACTTCATGGGCATCCCGACGTACCTGTTCACGCCCATCTTCGTCTGCTCGCGGATGAGCGGCTGGGGCGCGCACATCATCGAGCAACGCGCGGACAACAAGCTGATCCGCCCGGGCGCCGACTACGTCGGTCCGGAGCTCACGAAGTGGGTGCCGATGGACCAGCGCGACTGACGCGCGAGCAGACGAGAAGCAGCAAGCCCACCCCGCAACACGTCCCGAGGAGACTCCATGTCCGGTCACGATATCCGTTCGGCCAGGCGCCCCGATCCCGACCAGGTGCTGGTCGACATCGCCGACTACGTCTGCGGCGAGCCCGCCGAGTCGCCGCTCGCGCCGCGACGACGGCGCACGTACTGCCTGCTCGATACCCTGGCCTGCGCGCTGTCCAGGCGCTGGACTACCCGGCCTGTACCAAGCTGCTGGGCCCGGTCGTGCCCGGCGCGACGCTGCCGGGCGGCGCGCGCGTGCCGGGCACCTCGCACGAGCTCGAACCGGTGCACGCCGCCTTCAATATCGGCGCGCTGATCCGCTGGCTGGATTTCAACGACACCTGGCTCGCCGCCGAATGGGGCCATCCATCGGACAACCTCGGCGCGCATCCTGCGCCGTCGCCGACTTCGTCTGCGCCGCCGCCAGCGGCGCCGATGGCCGACGCGACCGCTGGCGCATGCGCGCGGTGCTCGACGGCCATGATCCGGGCCCACGAGATACAGGGCGTGCTCGCACTGGAGAACAGCTTCAATCGCGTCGGTCTCGATCACGTGCTCCTGGTACGGGTCGCCTCGACGGCGGTCGTCACCCGCATGCTGGGCGGCAGCCGCGAACAGGTCATCAACGCTGTATCGCACGCATGGATTGACGGCGGCGCGCTGCGCACCTACCGGCACGCACCCAACACCGGGTCGCGCAAGAGCTGGGCTGCCGGCGATGCGACCAGCCGCGCCGTGCGTCACGCGCTGATCGCGATGACCGGGGAGATGGGCTACCCGTCCGCGCTGACCGCGAAGACCTGGGGCTGGTACGACGTGCTGTTCGGCGGCAGGCCGTTTTCGCTGCCGCAGGGTTACGGCAGCTATGTCATGGAAAACGTGCTGTTCAAGATTTCCTATCCGGCGGAGTTCCATGCCCAGACGGCGGTCGAGTGCGCGATGAAGCTGCATCCCGAGGTACGCGACCGGATCGAGGACATCGAGCGGATCACGATCGAAACGCAGGAGCCGGGCGTGCGCATCATCGACAAGACCGGCCCGCTCGATAACCCGGCCGACCGGGATCACTGTCTCCAGTACATGGTTGCCGTGCCGTTGCTTTTCGGCCGGCTCACCGCGGCGGACTACGAGGACGACGTTGCCGCCGATCCGCATATCGACCGGCTGCGGGACTGCATGGTGGTAACCGAGAACCCGCAATTCACGAAAGACTATTTCGATGCCGGCAAGCGCTACATCGGCAACGCAGTGACCGTGCATTTCAGCGACGGCAGCAAGACGGACCGCGTCGCGATCGACTATCCTATAGGTCATCGCCAGCGACGCGACCAGGGCATACCGGTGCTGAAGCAGAAATTCGAGGACAGCGTGTCGCCGAAGCTCGCCGACGGCCAGTGGCGCGAGCTCGCCGCCCTGGCTGCCGATCCCGAGCGCCTGGCCGCGACCGGCGTGGACGACTTCATGGCGTTGCTGGTGGCCTAGCCCGGATTATTTATGAACGGCACGGAGGTGAGAAGGCGGAGGTGTGGCCCGGGGGAGGGCTTTTCAGGGCCGTGCGAGACAGGATGTCGAGCCCGGAGCGCACACGGACGTGCTTGCAGCGTCCCTGAAAAGCCCTCCCCCGGGGCGCGCCTCCGCCCACCACTTGAGCCAATCCGTTCATGAATAATCCGGGCCAGGAGTCTGCGCGATAGTCGGCCCCGCAGGACATCATGACAGGAAGTGACCGCGGTACACCGGCAGGCGCGACGCCCGCGGACCTGGAACGGCTGATTGCTGCGGGAGCCGCCGAACTGCAGCAGCCCCTTGCTGCAAACGACATTGCGCGGCTGGCACGGCTCCTGACGGCGCTCGAGCGCTGGAATGCGCGCATCAACCTGACGGCAATTCGCCGGCCGGCCGACATGGTGGCGAGTCACGTACTGGACAGTCTCGCCGCGCTGCCGCTGGTCGAGGGCAACCGTGTCATCGATATCGGCTGCGGCGCGGGCTTTCCCGGCCTGCCGATTGCCATCGCGGCGCCGCACCTGGCCGTAACGCTGCTCGACAGCCACGGCAAGAAAATCAGCTTCGTTCAGCATATGATTGGCGAACTCGCGCTGGACAATGCCGTCGCGGTCAGGTCACGCGTTGAGGAGTACGTGCCCGCGCGGCCCTTTGATACCGTCATTGCGCGCGCTTTCGCGCCGCTGCCGCGCATGCTGGCGCTGGCCGGCCACCTCGTCGGCGACACTGGCGCGCTGCTCGCGCTCAAGGGACAATACCCGGCCGCGGAAATTGCGGACCTGAAAGATGCCGGCGCAACTTGGAAGGTGGATGTGACCGAACTGACCGTACCAGGACTTACGCAGCACGCGCGCCATGCGGTGCGGCTCACGCGCGCGCGCGGAGCGGCGTCGTGACGCGCATCATTGCGGTTGCCAACCAGAAAGGCGGCGTCGGCAAGACGACGACCTGCGTGAATCTCGCGGCGTCGCTCGCCGCGACCCAGCGGCGCGTGCTGCTGGTTGACCTCGACCCGCAGGGCAACGCGACCATGGGCTGCGGCATCGACAAGCGCGAACTCGAATACTCCGCCTGCGATGTGCTGCTGGGCGAGGTGAGTGCGGCGGATTCCATCGTGTCCGTGCCGGAGGGCGAGTTCGCGCTGCTGCCGGGCAACGAGGACCTGACCATCGCCGAGGTGCAGCTGCTGCAGGAAATCGGCCGCGAGATGAAACTCCGGCAGGCGCTGAAGCCGGTCGCCGGCGTCTACGACTTCATCCTCATCGACTGCCCGCCGTCGATCAACATGCTGACCGTCAATGCACTTACCGCCGCCGACGGCGTGCTGATCCCGATGCAGTGCGAGTACTACGCGCTGGAGGGGTTGACGGCGCTGCTCGACACGATCGAGCAGGTCAAGAACAGCGTCAATCCGGGCCTCGAAGTGTTCGGCCTGTTGCGCACGATGGTCGATCCGCGTATCAATCTTTCCAACGAGGTGTCGGAACAGCTCATTGCGCACTTCGACGACAAGGTATTCCGCACCGTCGTGCCGCGTAACGTGCGGCTGGCGGAGGCACCGAGCTTCGGCAAGCCTGTGCTCTACCATGACCGCAACTCGCGCGGCGCGCTGGCCTATCTTGCGCTGGCGGGCGAGGTGCTGCGGCGCGAGGACGAGCGGGCCGCCGCGGCGCACTGAACGGCGCGGCGTCTGAAGGTGACTGATGGTGACTAGAAAAAAACGCCTGGGACGGGGCCTTGATGCGCTGCTGAGCAAACCGGCCGCGGCACCGGTCGACGCCGACGCGCCGCCGCCGCCCGCCGAGGGCGACCGGCTCGAAAACATTCCGCTGGAGTACCTCCAGCGCGGCCAGTACCAGCCGCGCGTCGACATGCGACAGGACACGCTCGAGGACCTCGCTCGCTCCATCGAGTCGCAGGGTGTGGTCCAGCCCATCGTCGTCCGCGCGCTCGCGCCCGGTCCTGGCGGGCAGCCGCGCTACGAGATCATCGCCGGCGAGCGCCGCTGGCGCGCCGCACAGCTGGCGCAGCTCGACGACATTCCCGCCATCGTCCGCGAGATCCCGGACGAAGCCGCCATCGCGATGGCGCTCATCGAGAACATCCAGCGCGAGAACCTGAATCCGCTGGAAGAGGCGCGGGCGCTGGAGCGGCTGATCCGCGAATTCGAACTGACGCACCAGGCCGCGGCCGATGCCGTCGGCCGCTCTCGGGCCGCGGTCAGCAACCTGCTGCGACTCATGGACCTCGGCGACAAGGTCAAGCCGATGCTGGAATCGCGCGAGCTGGAAATGGGTCACGCGCGGGCATTGCTCTCCCTCAGCAACGCGACGCAGCAGTTCGACGCGGCCCGCCAGGTCGTGAAGAAAAAGCTGTCCGTGCGCGAAACGGAAAAGCTGGTGCGGCGCATGCTGTCGGATCGGCCCGCAAAGAAGCCGGCGGCGCAGGCGAAAAGCAACAACGCGGACATACGCAAGCTGGAAACCGAGATGACCGACAAGCTGGGCGCCCGCGTGCGCATCGACCATGGCTCTAAAGGCACCGGCAAGGTGCTCATCAGCTACAACAGCCTCGACGAACTCGACGGCATCCTGAAGCATCTGCCGGTAGGAGTCTGCGCCGGGAGAAACGGACTCGACGTGGGGGCGTCGCAGTCCGTTCGGCTTCCACGGCGCAGACTCCCGGCGCGGATTATTCATGAACGGATTGGCTTCGGTGGTTGGCGAAGGCGTGCCCGGGGAGGGCTTTTCAGGGACGCTGCAAGCACGTCCGTGTGCGCTCCGGGCTCGACATCCTGTCTCGCACGGCCCTGAAAAGCCCTCCCCGGGCCACACCTCCGCCCCTGCCATCGTGCCGTTCATGAATAATCCGGGTCAGGCTACGGCGTGCGCCTTCGTGCGGTAGCCGGCCTGGATCAGTTCCGGCATGACCGCTTCGCTGATCAGGTGGCCCTGCAGCTTGTCGCAGCCGATCGTGTCGAGAAACTCGCAGGTCGCCGTGTCCTCGACCCCTTCGGCGCAGACGGAAATCCCGAGGTTGTGTGCAAGGCCGGTCACGGCGGCCAGCACCTTCTGCGCGATGTCGTTCTGGCGGGCGCGTTCCAGCGCCGCCGCGTGAATCTTGATCTCGTCGACCGGGATGGCTTCCAGCGTGCCGAGCGATGCCGCGGCGATCCCGAAGTCGTCCAGCGAGATGCGAAAGCCGTGTTCACGCAGGTCGTTCAGGATCCGCAGGTGGGGCGCGGCGGAATCGGCGATGTCCTGCTCGATGACCTCGAACGTGAAGTTTGCGCATTGCAGTCCGTGTTGTCCGACGATATCCGCATAACGAGCGGCGAGCTGCGGGTCGTGCAACTGGCTGGACGCCAGGTTGATGCAACCGTCCAGTTCGAGGCCCTGGCGGCGCCAGCGGACCAGTTGCGCCGCGGTCTCGGCGAGTACGAAGTCGCTGACTTCGCCCATCAGGCCGAACGCCTCGAGTTCGGGCAGGAATTCGAGCGGCCCGAGCCAGCCGAGTTCCGGGTGCTGCCAGCGCAGCAGCGCCTCGGCCTCGGACGTGTGCCACTCGTGCCCGTCGCTGCGGCCGACCTTGGGCTGGTATTTCAGGTGCAGTTCGCGTCCGGCAATCGCCTGCCGCAAATCGGCCTCGGAGATGCGCAGCAGCCGGCGATGGCAGGCACGCGCCGCCCGGGCGAGGTCCGCCGTATCGAAGCGGCCCGGAATTCGTTCGAGTATGTCGATCCCGGCGAGGTCGTCCAGCAGGTGCTCCTGGCCCCTGAGGCGCAGCGCTTCGCGGTCGGCCGCCACGATCAGTCCGAACGGGGTACGGCCGGCCCTGCCGAGCACGGCGACGCTGGCCGGCGTCAGGTCCTTGCGGGTGACCAGTACGATGCGCCGCGCGCTTGCCTCCATATGGCGATCCAGCGCCAGCGCATCGCGGTAGCGTACCGGGCTCAGGCTCAATTCGCGTGCCACGGGAACGAGCCTGGAGGTGTCCGCTGCGGTGCTGGCAAGAAAAAGCATCGTCTCTCCGGACCCGGGGGTCGATTGGCGGCCCGGGGCCATGCCGCAATCCGCCGCGGCCCGTGCGGCGGGCACGTTGGCGCTCTTTATACCGGCTGCCGGCGGTGACTGTTGTGCGGCAGTTCGCAGTGCAAAAAGTCCTCGGCGGCTGTTGCGAAAAAGCTTGAAACCGGTCCCATCACCGCAATAAGTGCAGCGATCAGAGGGAGAATAGACGTGTCTCGCCGTGTTGCCTTGCTCCGGACCCGCCTCTATAATGCGCGGGCTGAATCAAGGCCCGCTTGGAACGACCGTAGTCACGACGCCACTGACCGCCGGCTCGCCGATGGAGGTGGCGTTTTTAATGCCGGAGACACGCGAGACATGACGGCAAAGGCCAGGGAGCGATCCTCGAGCCCGGCCGTGCATCCCATCGCCCGGCTTCTGCTGCTGCAACTGGGTCTCGGCGTGGCGCTGGCCGCGCTGTTCTGGGGTACAGACGGGCGCGTGGCGGGGTACTCGGCGTTGCTGGGTGGCCTCAGCTGCACGGTCCCGAATGCCTTTCTGGCGCTTCGGCTCGTGGCGCCGCGTCGCGATCGCGGGGGGCAAGCCCTGCTTCGCGCCGCTTACATAGGGGAACTCGGCAAGCTGGCGCTGACCCTGCTGATGTTCGGCATGGTCTTCACGCTGGTAAAGCCGCTTGCGGCGTGGCCGCTGTTCGCGGGATTCATCGCCTGCCAGCTGATGACCTTCGCGGGCCTGCTGATGCGGGATCAGGGAACAGGACGTCGGAACGGTAGGACATCATGGCGACTGAAGGCGGAGCGGAATCGTCCGGCGGCTACATCCAGCATCACCTGCAGAACCTGCAGGTCTGCAAGACCGATTCGGGCTGGGTCTGGAACGAATGCGCCGGCAACCCGCTCGCGATCAACGTCGATTCGATGTTCTGGTCGGTGTTCCTCGGCCTGGTATTCGTCTGGCTGTTCCGTAGCGCGGCGAAGAAAGCCTCCACCGGCACGCCCGGCAAGCTGCAGGCGTTCGTCGAACTGATTGTCGACTTCGTCGACTCGAGCGTCCGCGACACTTTTCACGGCAAGAGTACGCTGATCGCGCCACTCGCCCTGACGATCTTCGTCTGGGTGTTCCTGATGAACCTGATGGATCTCGTGCCGGTCGACTGGATTCCGCTGTTCAGCGAGCACGTGCTGCACATACCTTATATGAAGGTGGTGCCGACGACGGACGTCAATATCACCTTCGGCATGTCCATCGCCGTGTTTCTGCTGATCATTTTCTACACGGTGAAGAACAAGGGCGTCTCCGGCTTCATCGGCGAACTCACGCTGCACCCCATCGCCCCGCCGCTGAAGGGTATCGGCATCATCGCCGCGCCGCTGATCATCGCGTTCAATTTCATCCTCGAAAGCGTCGCGCTGCTGGCCAAGCCGCTGTCACTGTCACTGCGACTGTTCGGCAACATGTTCGCGGGCGAACTCATTTTCATCCTCATCGCGCTGCTCGGTATCTGGCAGCTGCCCCTGCACTTCGGCTGGGCGGTATTCCACGTGCTGATCGTGACGTTGCAGGCGTTTATTTTCATGATGCTGACGATTGTTTACCTGAGTCTTGCATCCGAGAAACATTAGATTACTAGCTGGACTTGATCCTCGACAGGAGAAACTGATGGAAACTGTTATTGGCTTTACCGCGATTGCCGTCGCGCTTCTCATCGGCCTCGGCGCACTCGGCGTGGGCATCGGCATGGGCCTTCTGGGCGGCCGCTTCCTCGAAGGTGCAGCGCGGCAGCCGGAGCTTGCGCCGATGCTGCAGACCAAGATGTTCCTGGTCGTGGCGCTGCTCGACGCAGTTGCCATGATCGGTGTCGGTATCGCGCTGTACTTCGCCTTCGCGAATCCGTTCATCGGCCAGCTGCAGCAGGCGATGGGCAGCTGACAGGCAAATCGAGCACCCGAGTGAGCACGCAAGTGAGCACCGCAGCAGGAGTGTCTTGTGGACATTAATATGACGTTGCTGGGCCAGACGATCGCGATGGTCGTGTTTGTCTGGTTCTGCATGAAGTTCATCTGGCCGCCGATCATGCAGGCTATCGAGGAACGGCAGACGCAGATCGCCGATGGCCTCGCCGCAGCCGAACGCGGCGAGCAGAGCCTCGAAAAGGCGAAGGCCGAGGCCGACGAGATCGTCGACGATGCACGCAAGCAGGCCACCTCGATTCTCGACCAGGCGCATGCGCGCGCCAACGAGATCGTCGCCGAAGGCAAGGCCGAGGGCCAGAAGGAACGGGAGCGCCAGCTCGCGGCGGCCCGCTCCGAGGTCGACCAGGAAATCAACCGCGCCCGGGAAGAACTGCGCGGGCAGGTCTCCGCGATCGCGGTCGCCAGCGCGGAGAAGATCCTGAATCGCGAAATCGACAGCAAGGCTCATGACGACATCCTGAGCAAGCTGGCGGCGCAACTGTAGTTCCGGAGCGCGACGCGACATGGCTGACAACAACACGATCGCCCGGCCCTACGCCCGCGCTGCATTCGAGCTGGCGCGCGCGAAGGATCGCCTCGGCGCGTGGTCCGACGCGCTGAACGTCGCCGGCCGGTTGCTGGCCGACGGCGAGGTGGCGCGCTTTCTCGGCAGCCCGTCACTGAACGACGACCAGCGCCTCGACTTTCTCGCCGGCCTGATCAAGTCCGCGAACGGCGAGGCCGCGGTACTGGACGGCAGCGACCCGGAAGGCAGGAACTTTCTCCGCTTGCTGATCGAATACGACCGGGTCGGAGTCCTGCCGGAAATCGCCACGCACTTCGATGCGCTGAAGGCGGACGTCGAGAACACCGTCGACGTCACCGTGACGTCCGCGGTGGCCTTGAGCGAGGACCAGCAGGAGCAGATCGTGCGCGCCCTGAAGCAGCGCATGGGGCGCGAGGTCCGGCTGACCACGCAAACGGACGACACTCTCATCGGCGGTGCGGTAATCCGTGCCGGCGACGTAGTTATTGACGGATCATTGCGCGCCAGGCTCGAGGGTCTGGGCAACGCACTGGTCGCTTGAAGAGGAAGGCAACATGGCACTCAAGGCTTCTGAAATCAGCCAGCTGATTAAAGAGCGTATCGAGAACTTCGAGGCGGCCGCCGAAGCGCGCGACGTCGGCACCGTCATCGGTGTGACCGACGGCATCGTGCGCATTCACGGTCTCGCCGACGCGCGTTACGGCGAAATGATCGAGTTCCCCGAGAACACGTTCGGCCTGGCGCTGAACCTCGAACAGGACTCGGTCGGTGCCGTCGTGCTGGGCGACTATAAGCACATCTCCGAGGGCGACACGGTCAAGACGACCGGCCGTATTCTCGAGGTGCCCGTCGGCGAAGCGCTGCTGGGCCGCGTCGTCGATTCCCTCGGCAACGCCGATCGACGGCAAGGGCCCGATCGAGGCGAAGAAAACGGCGCCCATCGAGAAGGTCGCGCCGGGCGTCATTGCACGCAAGTCGGTCGACCAGCCGGTGCAGACGGGCCTGAAGTCCATCGACTCGATGGTGCCGATCGGCCGCGGCCAGCGCGAACTGATCATCGGCGACCGCCAGACCGGCAAGACCGCGGTTGCCGTCGACGCGATCATCAACCAGCGCGGTACCGGTATCAAGTGCATCTACGTCGCGATCGGCCAGAAGGCGTCGTCGGTCGCGACCGTCGTTCGCAAGCTGGAGGAAGAGGGCGCGATGGAGCACACGATCGTCGTCGCCGCCACCGCCGCCGATTCGGCCGCCATGCAGTACATCGCGCCGTACGCCGGCACGTCGATGGGCGAGTACTTCCGCGATCGCGGCGAAGACGCGCTGATCATCTTCGACGACCTGACCAAGCAGGCCTGGGCGTACCGCCAGGTGTCGCTCCTGCTGCGCCGCCCGCCGGGCCGCGAGGCCTATCCGGGCGACGTCTTCTACCTGCACTCGCGCCTCCTCGAGCGTGCCGCGCGCGTGACGGCGGAGTTCGTCGAGGAAGCGACCGACGGCGAGGTCAAGGGCAAGACCGGCTCGCTGACGGCGCTGCCGATCATCGAGACGCAGGCCGGCGACGTGTCCGCGTTCGTGCCGACCAACGTCATCTCGATCACCGACGGCCAGATCTTCCTCGAGACGGACCTGTTCAACGCCGGTATCCGCCCGGCGATCAACGCCGGCCTGTCCGTGTCGCGGGTCGGCGGTGCGGCACAGACGGCGATCATCAAGAAGCTGGGCGGCGGTGTCCGCCTCGCGCTGGCCCAGTACCGGGAACTGGCGGCGTTCGCGCAGTTCGCCTCCGACCTCGACGAGACCACGCGCAAGCAGCTGGAGCGCGGCCAGCGCGTGACCGAGCTGATGAAGCAGAAGCAGTACGCGCCGATGTCGGTGGCCGAGATGGGCCTGTCGCTGTTCGCGGTCAACGAGGGCTATCTCGACAAGGTGGCCGTGGACAAGGTCGTGGCCTTCGAGGCCGCGCTGCACGATTTCGCGCGCACGAACCACAGCGACCTGCTCGACAACATCAACGAGACCGGCGATTACGGCGACGACATTCAGGCGGGCCTTAAGAAAGTGTGCGACGGGTTTGCCGAGAAAGGCGCGTACTAGTGGGCGCCGGTAACCAGGAGCTGATCGCGGCTGGAAGCCGCTCCCACGATTGGTGGAGCAGTATCCATCCGCGCTAATGACCGGAAGCAACAATTCTCGTAGGAGCGGCTTCCAGCCGCGATTGCCGCGATTGCCGCGATTGCGATAACAGGAAACGATATGGCAGGCGAAAAAGAAATCCGCACGAAGATCCGAAGCGTGAAAAACATGCAGAAGATCACGAAGGCGATGGAAATGGTCGCCGCCTCCAAGATCCGCAAGGCACAGGACCAGATGGAGGCGTCGCGCCCGTATGCCGAGCGCATTCGCCGCGTGATCGGCCACCTGTCGCACGCCAACCCGGATTACAAGCACCCGTTCCTGGTCGAGCGCGAGGCGAAGCGCGTCGGCTTCATCGTGATATCGACGGATCGCGGCCTTTGCGGCGGCCTGAACACCAACCTTTTCAAGAAGGTCATTAGCGAAGTCAGCGAATGGCGCGACAAGGGCGTCGAGGCGCAGTACGCACTGGTCGGCGCCAAGTCCGTGCAGTTCTTCCGCCGCCTCGGCGGCAAGGTCGTCAGCACCGTGACGCACCTGGGCGACCGTCCCAGCGTCAACGAACTGATCGGCTCCATCAAGGTCATGCTGGACGCGTACAGCGACGGCGAGATCGACCGCCTGTTTCTCGTCAATAACGAATTCGTCAACACGATGAGCCAGCAACCGCGCGTCACGACGCTGTTGCCGGTGTCGGCCATCGACCTCGGCGAGGAGTCGCTGCAGGAACACTGGGACTATATCTACGAGCCCGATGCCGGCGAACTGCTGGATGACGTGCTGATGCGCTACATCGAATCCCAGGTTTATCGCGGCGCGGTCGAGAACTTCGCCAGCGAAATGGCGGCGAAGATGGTGGCGATGAAGTCCGCCACCGACAACGCCGGCGAGATCATCGAGGATCTGCAGCTTGCCTACAACAAGGCGCGACAGGCTGCGATCACCCAGGAACTTTCAGAAATCGTCGGCGGCGCTGGCGCTGAGCGCAGTACGTCCAGGATTGCAGAGGTCCGGCAATGACATGAGCACCGGAACAAGTCGTGCAGATCATCGGCGCCGTCGTGGACGTGGAGTTCCCGTCCGACGCCATGCCGAACATCTACGATGCGCTGCTGCATCGACGAGCGAGGACATCACGCTCGAGGTGCAGCAGCAGCTGGGCGATGGCGTGGTGCGCACGATTGCGATGGGGTCCAGTGAAGGACTGCGCCGCGGCCTGAAAGTCAGCAATACCGGCAAGCCGATCACGGTACCGGTCGGCGAGAAGACCCTGGGACGCATCATGGATGTGCTCGGCAAGCCCATCGACATGAAGGGCGACATCGGCGCCGAGACCGAGATGCCGATTCATCGCGCGCCGCCGTCCTACGAGGAACAGGCCGCCGCCACCGAGCTCCTGGAGACCGGCATCAAGGTCATCGACCTGATCATGCCGATTGCCAAGGGCGGCAAGATCGGCCTGTTCGGCGGTGCCGGCGTCGGCAAGACCGTGACGCTGATGGAGCTCATCCGCAACATCGCCGCCGAGCACTCCGGGTACTCGGTGTTCGCGGGCGTCGGCGAGCGTACCCGCGAGGGCAACGACTTCTACCACGAGATGACCGACTCCGGCGTTATCAGCCAGGTGTCGCTCGTCTACGGCCAGATGAACGAGCCGCCGGGCAACCGCCTGCGCGTCGCGCTGACCGGCCTGACCATGGCCGAGGCGTTCCGCGACGAGGGCCGCGACGTGCTCATGTTCATCGACAACATCTACCGTTACACGCTGGCCGGCACCGAGGTATCGGCGCTGCTCGGCCGCATGCCGTCCGCCGTCGGCTACCAGCCGACCCTCGCCGAGGAAATGGGCGTGCTGCAGGAACGCATTACCTCGACCAGGACCGGCTCGATCACGTCCTTCCAGGCCGTCTACGTGCCGGCCGACGACCTGACTGACCCGTCGCCGGCAACGACCTTCGCCCACCTCGACGCCACGCTCGTACTGTCACGGCAGATCGCCGAGCTGGGCATCTACCCGGCGGTGGATCCGCTCGACTCGACCAGCCGCATGCTGGACCCGAACGTCATCGGCCAGGAACACTACGACTGCGCCCGCGGCGTGCAGGCCGTGCTGCAGCGTTACAAGGAGCTGCAGGACATTATCGCGATCCTCGGCATGGACGAGTTGTCTGAGGACGACAAGCTGTCGGTGACCCGTGCCCGCAAGATCCAGCGCTTCCTGTCGCAGCCGTTCTTCGTCGCCGAGACGTTCACGGGCTCTCCCGGCAAGTACGTATCGCTGGCGGAGACCATTCGCGGCTTCAACGGCATCGTCAACGGCGATTACGATCACATGCCGGAGCAGTCGTTCTACATGGTCGGCGCCATCGAAGAGGCCGTCGAGAAAGCCAAGAAGATGCAGTAAGGCAGCGGAAGCGAAGCTATGGCCACTATCAATGTCGACATCGTCTCCGCCGAGGGCGAGATTCATTCGGGCGAGGCGAACATGGTGTACGCGCCGGCCCGCATGGGCGAGGTCGGCATCGCCCCGCGCCATGCGCCGCTCCTGACGACCCTGAAGCCGGGCGAGGTGCGCGTCGAAGGCACCGACGGCAAGGAACACTTCTTCTACATCACCGGCGGCATGCTCGAGATCCAGCCGCACCAGGTCATGATTCTTGCCGACACCGCGCTGCGCGGCGAGCAGCTGGACGAAGCCGCCGCGCTGAAGGCACAGCAGGAAGCGGAAGAGGCACTAAAGGGCGCCTCCGAGGAAACCGACATGCGCCAGGCGCAGCTCGAGCTGGCCGAGGCACAGGCCCGCTTCCGCGCCGCACAGCGGCTGAAGGGCAAGCGCTCCTGATACGCCCCGGGGGCCGCACGGGCCGTGGCGCCCGGCCGGCCCCGAGCCCGATACCTCTCGTCTGTTACGGTGCCGACTCGCCACCGGAAAACCGCACGTTGACCCGCAGCCAGCCCGTCGTGCCCAGCAGGCGATAGGTCGACACGTCGGTGTTGGCTTCGTCCGCGTTGGCGAAGAACGGCGGCTGCTCGTCGGTGATATTGTCGAGGCCGATCGCCAGGTCGGCCCGGTCGGACAGGGCGCGGACCAGGTGAACGTCATGGTAAATCCGGCTGCCGATGCGGTTCGCGGTGCCCGGGAAGACCGCGCCGCCCGTTTCCTCCAGTGAGCCGATCCACTGGGCGCCGTAGCCCGCCTGCCAGCGCCCGCCGCGCCAGGTGAGCTGGTAGCGCCCGCGCCAGCGGGGGATGGCGCCGAAGGTGTCCGGGTCGAAGTCGCCGGCGCCGGCGAACGGTGCGGCGCCGGGAAACGCCACCAGGTCCCGCTCGGCCACGTAACTGAGCAGGATGCCGTGGTCCAGGCTGCCCCCGGCGAGCGCGTGGCTGTAACGCACGTCGAGATCCAGGCCGCGAGCCGAGTCGGTCGCCAGGTTGCGCAGCCGGGCGCGGACCCGTTCGATGGCGCCGTCGGGCGAGCGTTCGATCCGTTCGCAGAACTCAATCGCGCCGGTGGCCAGGCACTGCCCGAGGATCGCCTGGGCACCGAGCGCCGCGATGCCGGCGTCGATGCCGATGTCGTAGTAGTCCAGGCTGATCTCCAGGCCATCGAGCGCCGGCGGCGCCAGGGTCAGGCCCGCTGTAACGATTCGGGCCTTTTCCGGTTGCAGTTCGGGGTTGCCGCCGGACAGGACCGGGGTTTCCTCGCCGGTCTGGGTAAAGCTGCCGTCCGCCGGCACGCCCTGGGCCACGCAGCGCTCGATCTGCAACGGCGAGAGTCGCGCGAAGTCCGCGCACGGGTCCAGGATGATGGGATTCGACTGGGCGAAGCCGCCGAACAGCTCACGCACGTTCGGTGCCCTGAATGCCTCCGAATAAGCGGCGCGCACCTGCAATGGTGCCGCCGGCTGCCAGAACAGCCCGGTCTCGAACACGATGTCGCTGCCGAAATTGGAGAAATCGACGAAACGCACGCCCGCGTCCAGCTCCAGCCGTTCGGCCAGCGGCGCATCGCGCATGAGCGGTACACCGAGCTCCAGGTACAGTTCCCGGCTCGTGAAGTCACCGGCCGTGATCGCGCGGGCACTGCCGCTGGTGTTGCCCAGCACGGTCTGCGGGTCCGGCCGGTCGGCAGCCGCCTCCTTGCGATACTCGAACCCGGCGGCCAGTGCCAGGTCGCCGGCCGGCAGGGCAAGCAGCGGTCCGCTCAGGTTGGCGCCGATCACGGATTGCTCGTTGTAGCCGCTGTCCCGAAGGTCGGCGCCGACGTAGTCGAGCATTGCCGGCGTGATGCTGCCCGGGCCGCCAAACAGGTTCAGGGGCACGCAATCGGCAATCGGCGCGGCCTGAGTGCCGCACACGGCGCCATCGTCATTGTCGAAAAACGACGGACCCAGGGCCAGCCGCAGGCGCGAGTCCAGCAAATCGCCGGTTTGCAGCTGGTCGGTCGAATTGCGGCCCCGCGTCGCGCTGGCGTCCCAGAACCAGCCGCCGACCAGGCCATCGGCCCCCAGCACGACGCGCCACGCCTCGTTGTCCTGCACGAAGTCCCGCGGGCCGCCCTCGACCAGCCGCCGGCGGACATCGGTGAGTGTTTCGCCGAACGGGTTGAATGCATTGGCCGCGCTGACGACGACATCCGTTTCCCGGGTTGTGAACAGGGGCAGCGGGGCAAGCCGGGTGCGCGAGTCCCTCTGGTGCCAGAGTGCTTCGGCAAAGACGTTGAAGCGCTCCGTAAACTCCCGGCGGCCGCTGGCGAACAGGGACAGTCGCTCCGAGGGCTGGCGGAGATCCTCCAACGGGTTGAAGTTGAACCGGTCCGTGTCCGGCGCGCTGTTGTCGCCGATCCACGGCCGGAAGTCGCCGACGCCGGTGCCGTCCTCGCCGTCGATCAGCGTGAGGCGCCCGAGCGAGGTGCGAAAGTTGCCGGAGGGCGGCGCGGAGCTGCCGTCGAACGTGATCGTGTTGGACGGCCCGCTGAAGGTGCGACGGACTCGCGAGAAAGCCCGGTCGCCCTTGCCCACGGCGGCCTGGTCCGTGTACTCGAGTCCCAGCAGGAACTCGCCGTTTGCGGACTCGCGCCCGTACGCCGCACTGACCGTCAGGACCTCGCCGTCGCCTTCGGACGTGACGCCGGCCCTGGCGCCCAGCTCGAGCCCGTCGGTGCTTGTCCGCGTGATGATGTTGACGACGCCCGCCACCGCGTCCGCGCCGTATTCGACCGATGCCCCGGCCTTGAAGATTTCCACGCGCTCGACCCAGGCGGTGGGCAGCATGTCGAGATCGACGATGCCGCTGGCGCCGTTGCCGCCGGGCACGAAACGGCGCCCGTTGA
The DNA here is from genome assembly GCA_034522415.1 of Woeseiaceae bacterium. GTDB lineage: Bacteria > Pseudomonadota > Gammaproteobacteria > Steroidobacterales > Woeseiaceae > Woeseia. The sequence continues at coordinate 81,235 of JAXHLH010000013.1, read as the reverse complement.
CCAGCACCAGCGTGCGCTCCGGTCCCAGGCCGCGCAGCTCCACCGAGGCGACGCCGCGGGAAAGCCCGCCGCCCTCGCCGCGCGCGCCCGTGCTCGTATTGAGCGGCGAGCCCGTCATGAAGGGCAGTTGCTGCAGGAAACCGCCCAGGAAGGACTGTCCCGAAAGACCGATCTGCTCGCGGTCGATGACGGTCAGCGGGTAGGCGCCGTCCGGCAGGTCCAGGCGCAGGCGCGTGCCGGTGACAGTGAGTTCCTCGAGTTCGGCGCCGCCGCCTCCTCATCCTCCTGGGCGAGGGCGGCGTGGCCGGTGGCGAGCACCAGCGGCAACAGGAGTCGGGCGAGTCGGTGCATGAGCAGTTGTCGCGCCGCGCCGCGCGGCGCAGGCAAGGAGGGCGGGTGGATGCGTGTCGGGCCTTTTCGGTCAGGGCTGAAAAGGCCCGACACGGGTTTCTCTATACAAGGTTTCGAACCGGCGACCGGTATCAGTCAGCGGCCGCGAGCCGCTGCACCGCTTGCAGGGATTCCTGCACATTGGCCATCGGCGACATCCCGCCGATCGTCTCGGCAACCTTGCCGTCCGGCGTGACGATGAACGTCGTGCGTTCCGCGAAGCCGTGGTCGATCTCGACGCCGCGCGTGTCCATGATGCCGTCGCGTGCCGCGGAGACTTTCAGGCCGTAGGATCTCGCAATGTCGCCGCTGGCATCGGACGCGACGGCGAGCTTGCCCGCGCAATACTCCGGGTCGGCCGAGAAATCGTTGAGTCGCTCGATGCTGTCGAGCGACACGCCGATCACGGTCGCGCCGGCATCCCTGAACTTGTCCATGTTGACGGCGAATTCGCGCGCCTGGATGTTGCAGCCGCCCGTGTACGCGGACGGGTAGAAATAGACCACGACGGTGCCGTCCCCGAGTGCCTCGCTCAGCGAGAATTCGAATTCCTCGCCCGCGAGCGACGCCCTGGCCGTGAAATCAGGCGCTTTGCTGCCGGTCTCGAGCGCAGCCATGGAGGGCAGCGCGATGCCGATGGCCAGTACGGCCGTCCAGAGTGAGGTAATCCAGCGAGTTTTCATGGGTAGCTGTCCGTGGTTCGTTGCCGGGATGGAGGCATCAATCCTGAGCCCGGCGGGCCGGGCATGCAAGTGCGCCCCGGTTACCGGCACGCCGCGCGGGGCGCCAGGAGGCAGCTCAGCGGCGATTCCGGCGCGCCGGGGCGGGGATCGGGCAGGCCCAGACGTTATACTGCCGGCAACATCAAGTCTCGTCTGTCGCTGGCGGGAAGGTGCAGGGGAAACCGATATGCGAATCAAGAATACCGTGCTCGCCGTGACAATGCTGCTGTTCGGTGCGCTGGCGCTGGGCCAGCAAACGGAACAGGCTGCCGGCGCCGAAGCGCCGCCGCCGCAGGACGACGGCCTCAAGCTCTATATCTCCGCGGACATGGAGGGCGTTGCCGGCGCGGTTACCGGCGAGCAGCTCGGCCCCGGCGGATTCGAATACGAGCGCTTTCGCGAATTCATGACCGCCGAGGTCAACGCGTGCATCGACGCCGCGCGCGAGGCCGGCGTCACCGAGATTCTTGTCAGCGACTCGCACGGCAACGGCCAGAACCTGCTGATCGAGAAGCTGCCGGACGACGTCATGGTCGTCCGGTCCTGGCCGCGCGAACTCGGCATGATGCACGGCATCGACGAAACCTTCGACGCGGTCATCTTCCTGGGTTATCACTCCAGTACCGAGAACACGCGCGGCGTGCGCGCGCACACGATGTCGAGTGCGAACGTCACCGGCTTGCGCATCAACGGTACGTCGATGTCGGAAGGCAGCATGAACGCCGCGATCGCCGGCGATTTCGGCGTACCGGTCATCATGGTGTCCGGCGACGACGTGGCGGTGGCGGAAACCCGGGTCATCGTCGGCGACATGGAGGGCGCCGTCGTCAAATGGGCGCAGGGATTTCATTCGGCGCGCACGCTGACACCCGCCGCGGCGCGGAACGAGATTCGCGAGCGCACGCTGGACGCGTTCGCGCGCCTCGCGGAATTCGAGCCTTACGTACTCGAAGGTCCGTTGAACGTCGACCTCAGCCTCAAGCACTACCAGCCGGTCGAGTTACTCGCGTACCTGCCGAATGTCGAGCGTCTCAATTCGCACACGGTGCGTTACGTCGCCGGGGACATGACCGACGTGTCGCGTTTTCTTCGCGTGGCGCTGGGCTACCGCGTCGACCTGCAGCCGTGAGGTACGTGACGCAGCGCTGCGCCTGCCTGCTCGTTGCCGGGCTGCTGGCGGCCTGTGGCGATGCGCCGGCACCGCGCGGCGTCGCCATTACCGACGTCACGGTGATCGACGCCGTCAACGGCGTGCGGGAGCAGCGCACCGTCGTGTTCGACGGCGATGAGATCCTCGCCGTCGCCGGGCCCGGCGAAGCCATCCCCGAGCCCGCCCGCACGATAGACGGCAGCGGCAAGTACCTGGTCCCCGGCCTGTGGGACATGCATGTCCACCTGACTTACGACGACGCGTTCACGCCGTCCATGCCGGCCCGCTTCCTCTACTACGGCATCACCAGCGTCCGGGATACCGGCGGCCTGATGGCAAAGCTCGAGCCGGTGGTTGCAGCCATGCGCGCGCCGGACGCCCACGCCCCGCGCGTCTTCTTCAGCGGCCCGCTGCTGGACGGCGACCTGGTGGTCTACGACGGCGAATCCCGGCCGCACATCGGCATCAGCAACCCGGACCCGGCTGCCGCGCGCGAGAACGTCGCCGCGCTGGACGCAGCCGGCGTCGACTTCATCAAGATCTACGAACTCGTCGAGCCTGCCGTGTTCGAGGCGCTCGTCGATGCGGCCGGCGAACGGCGCCTGCCGATCGCCGCGCACGTTCCGCTCGCGCTGACGGCACTCTCGGCCGGCCCCGCCGTCGACTCGATCGAGCACCTGCGCAACCTCGAAATCGGCTGTGCCGGCAATGCGGCTGCCCTTTACGAGGCGCGCCGCGCGTACATGGCCGAATACGAGGGCGGTTCCGGCTACGAGCTGCGCTCGGAACTCCACAGCCGGCACCGGGTGCCCGCGATCGGGAATTACGATCCGGCGCAATGCGAACAGGTGCTGGCTGCGCTGGCCGGCACGGTACAGGTGCCGACGCTGCGCTTGAACGCCCTTGGCCTGGTCTCGCCGTTCGACCGCGACGGCTGGGACGAGGCGCTGCGCCTCGTGCCGGACGCGCGTCGCGCCGGGTGGGGCGAGGCCGCCGCCGCGTACCGCGCCGGCCCGCCGGCGAGCGACACGACCTTTGCCGGGTGGAGCCTCAGGCTCGTCGGCGATATGGACCGCGCCGGCGTGCCGCTCGGCGCCGGCACGGACACACCGATCGGTTATGCCATTCCCGGCTACAGCCTGCATTCGGAACTCGAGATGCTGGTCCGGGCGGGGCTCACACCGCTCGAAGCGCTGGCCGCCGCGACCGTGCAGCCCGCCCGGTTCTTCGGCCTCGAACAGGACATGGGGACGATACAGCCCGGCCTGCGCGCCGACCTCCTGCTGCTGGACGCCGATCCGCTGGCGGACATCGCCAATACCCGCCGCATCTCGCGGGTCATCCATCGCGGCCGCGTCATGGACCGCAGCGAACTGGCCGCGAAACTCGCCGACGCGGTCCGCCAGCCGTAGCCCGCGCCCGCCATCGTAAACCGTTATCATCGCGGCCAGCCAGCCCGCGCGGCAGCCAACCCGAGGGAGACCCGCCATGCACAATCCCGCCATCACGACCCGCGGAGCGCGATGCGTCGCGGCCGCGCTCGCAGCCTTCCTGCTGCCGTTCACGGCCGCCGCGGACGAACCGGAACTCGCGGATCTCGAGCGTATTTCCGTCGCCGACACGATGCTCATGATGCCGATGCGCGACGGCGTGCGGCTCGCCACCGACATCTACCGGCCGAAAGACGCGGCGGGCAAGGTGCCGGTCATCTTCATCAAGACACCCTACGACTTCAACGAGCTCGGCGGCGCGACGCTCACGTGGGCACATGAAGCCGTGACCCGTGGTTACGCGGTCGTTATCCAGAACGAACGCGGCCGCTACTACTCCGAGGGCGAATGGGAGCTCCTCGGCCAGCCGCGCACCGACGGCTACGACGCGCTCACATGGCTCGCGGAGCAGGACTGGTCGAACGGCAACATCGGCACGGTAGGCTGCTCGTCATCGGCGGAATGGCAACTGGCGCTGGCCGGGCAGGATCATCCGGCGCACAAGGCCATGGTGCCGATGGCGTCCGGCGCCGGCATCGGCCGTGTCGGCGAATTCCAGGAGCAGGGCAACTGGTACAAGGGCGGCGTGCACCAGACGCTGTTCGGCGTGTGGCTCTACAGCGTGCAGCAGACCACCTACCCGCGCTTCCCGGCGGGCATGTCGCAGGAAGCGCTGCAACGGTTGCGCACGATGTACGATCTCGCGCCGGACATGCCGGAGGTGGACTGGAAAAAGCAGCTCCGCACGCTGCCGGCAATCGACTGGCTGGAGGACGCCGGCGCCAACACCGGCCCGTTCCGTGAACTGATGGCACGCACGCCGAACGATCCGGCCTGGTTCGAGGGCGGCCTGTACCACGACGACGAGGACTTCGGCGTGCCGGCTTACTGGTGGAACAGCTGGTTCGACGTCAGCCAGGGCCCCAACCTCGCCCTCTACAATCACGCGCGCGAGAATGCCAGCGATCCCGCCGTGCGGGACGGCCAGTACCTGCTGATCGCGCCGACGCTGCATTGCGGCTTCTACCGCATTCCCGAACACGAGGATCTCGTTGTCGGCGACCTGAACGTCGGCGAGGTGGAGCTGCCGGTGTACGAACAGATGTTCGCGTTCTTCGACCATTACCTGAAGGGCGAGACCAGCGACACGATGCGGAACCTGCCGCGCGTGCAGTACTACACGATGGGCGAGAACGCCTGGGAATCGGCCGACGCCTGGCCGCCGCGCGACGCGACGATGCGGAGCCTGTACCTCGACAGCGACGGCCGCGCAAACAGCGTGTTCGGCGACGGCCGACTCGGCTGGAGCCGCCGCGACGGCGCCGCCGCGGATCACTACACCTACGACCCGATGAACCCGGTGCCGGCGCTGGGCGGCGGCGTCTGCTGCAACCAGGACGCGGCCAAAGGCGGCAGTTTCGACCAGCGCGGCATCGAGGCGCGCGCCGACGTGCTGGTGTACACGTCGCAACCGCTGAACGAAGACACGCAGGTCTCGGGTTTCGTGCGGCCGACGCTGTACGTGTCATCGGACGCACGCGACACGGACTTCACGGTGAAGCTGGTCGACGTGCACCCGGACGGCACGGCTTACAACGTGGACGACACGATCCTGCGCGCCCGTTACCGGGACGGATTCGAGGAAGCCGTGTTCATGGAAGAGGGCGAGGTCTACGAACTGCGCCCGACGCCAATGTCGACGAGCTACCTGTTCATGGAAGGTCATCGCATCCGCGTTGAGGTCGCTTCCAGCAAGTTCCCGCAGTACATGCGCAACCTGAACACGGGCGGCAACAACTACGACGAGACCGAAGGCGTCGAGGCCCACAACACGATCTGGCACACGGCGGAATACCCGTCCCGCATCGACCTGCCCGTCATGCCATCGCAAACAGCACGTCGTCATCGCGAGGAGCGAAGCGACGTGGCGACCCGGTGAGCTTTACTCCGACGCCAACCGCTCCGGCGGCGGCTGGAACGCCTTCGAGAAAAACAGCGCGTTCATGAACAGCTTGTTCGTGCCGTACCAGGTCGCCCGGAAATTCGGGTCGTCGGCGAACAGCACGATGCTGCCCTGGCCGCGGCGTTCCGCGATCAGGGCGGCGGTGCCCTCCAGTGCCTGCAGGTTCTCCGGCGACGCATAGCCCGACAGCAACGGCGGTGTCGCGTAGGCGATGACCGTTGCGTACGGATTCTGCGGCCGCGGCATGACCTCGACCGTGTTCTTCTGCAAGGCAATCTCGCGGCGCCGGTAGCCGAAACCCAGCGGATGCGTGTTGTCCAGGTCGCCGGCGAAAATCGCCCCGCCGATCAGGTCCAGCGGATCGCGCGTTTCCTTTTCGTCGTAGGGAAACCGCCCGGGTTCCGCCTCGTCCGGCAGCGGCGCGTGGCCCGATTCCGTCACCACGGGATCCGTCGCCGCGGCGGCAGCCTCCGGCGGCACGTAGTCGAGCACGTGCTGCCGCGCCCAGCGCGCACCCTGGCGAATGCCGACCAGCGTGCCGCCTTCGTTGACCCAAAGCCGCAGGCGCTCGAGATAATCCGGCACGTACTCCTTGTATTCGCCGCCCGCGAAAACGATGTGCGTGTAGCGCTTGAAGTCGATGTCGCCCATGCGGCTGCGATCGCGCAGCGTGACGCGCATCGCCATGCGCTGGTCGAGCAGGTGCCAGATCTCGCCGGCGTTGTACCAGTCCATGTCGCGGCCGACGACCAGCAGCACCTGCGGTTTTTTCAGAGGCTCGAAGAACTGCCCGCCGAGGTCCGGGGCCACGGTGCCCACGGCGCTGCGGCCGGACGTCACGGCGTGCGGGAAGACCCCGTCCTCGCGCGCGATCGTCTGCATCAGCTCGTGAATGCGCTCGCGCGACACGGTCTGGCGATCGAAGGCGACGACGACGGTGCCGCGCGTGAATTCGTGCGTACCGCGCGTCGTGGTGGCCACCAGCGGATCCAGCGATACCCTCGCCAGCACGCCCTCGTCCAGCAGGCGATAGAGCGCCCGCGGCGCGTAATACTCGCCCCATTCGAACGCATAGGCGTAAGAGGCGCGGTCCGGTGCCGGCGCCACCGGCATTTCGAGCGCAGCTTCGGCGCCCAGCAGGTTGCGGCCGAGCCGCCGGTCCGAGAGCGCGGCGTAATCCACCCCGAAGGCGAGCGGCACGGTCCACGTCGACACGTCGTAGAACGTCCGGTCCTCGAACTCCGTCCTCGTCTCGAACATCGCGCGAATGAGCTGGTGCTGCGGCTGGTCCAGCGGCACGATCATCGCCTCGCCGGCGCGATAGGTAATGCCGCCTTCCGTGACATCCCGCCCCAGCGTGTGCACGCGAATGCGATGGAAATCCAGCAGGTCGACGAAGTGGTAAAGTCGCGCGTCGTCGCCGGACGCATCGAACACGTACGCCTTGACGTCGTGATCGTCGGCACGTTCGGACGCATCCGCATAGAAGCGCTGCTGGAAACGCAGCAAGCGCTCGCGTTCGGCCAGTGCGCCCTCGGCATTGGCAATGCTGGTGCGAAAGTGCTTGAGTATGTTCTCGCGGTAGGTGCGGATGCCGTTGCCTGTCTCGAGTTCGATGCCGCGGGCGGCGCTCGCCTCGTGCAGGATGCCGATGCCGCCGTTCACGAGCGGGAAACCGGCGCCCTTGCCGAGGTAGAAATGATCGTAGCGATCGCCGTGGAAATACAGGCGACCCTGCTCGTCCATGAACTCCTCGGCAGGACCGACGACGTCGGTCAGGAGCGCCATCGCCTCGTCCGGGATCAGCGGGTGCGTGCGGCTCGGAATGCCCGGCGCGAAAATGAGCAGGTCTGCTCGCTGCCCATCTCGTGGTAGTCGACCGTCACGTTCGGACGCCACTCGTGCCATTTGCGCATCCAGGCACGGGCTTCGGGCTGCGTCACCGAGAGCCATTGCCGGTTGAGGTCGAAGCCGTAGTGATTCGTGCGGGCGAGCTGGCCGTCGTAATCGTGCTCGATGTGATACGGGTCGGGATTGACGATCTCGCTCGAGAACGTATCGAGCCAGGAGATGCGGTTGGCATGGCCGTCCGGGTTGAATACCGCGGTGACGAGAACGACACTGCCGTCCAGCAGCCGGTCCACCTTGTCGCCGCGCGCGGCGGCCAGGTAGTAGACGGTCGGCAGGGCCGCGTCCATGCCGCTCGATTCCGCGCCGTGTACGCCGTAATTCAGCCAGGTGACGACCGGCATGCCGGGCGCGATGGCTACATTTTCGCCCGGCTCCGTCAACGCCGCGTGCTCGGCGCGGAGCGTATCGATGCGGGAGTGGTTGGCGGCGGAGGTGGCCACCACGAACAGGATCGGCCGCCGCTCGTGCGAATAGCCGATGGTCTCCACCGTCAACCGGTCGGAGAGCCCGGCGACCGTCTGCAGGTATTCAACCAGTTCATGGTGACGTACCGGTGCCGCGCCCAGCGGCCGGCCGAGGAATTCCGCCGGCGTCGGGATGCGCTCGTCGTAACTGACGTCCGTCGGGAACATCCCGGCGTCGTTGGCGCGCGGGTCCACGGCAGCCGCGGACGTTTGTGCGGTGGCGAGGAATACCAGCAGCAACGCCTGGGTGACGAACGATTGCGGTGACTTCACAGGTTTCTCCGGCTGGTTCCGGGCCCGCCGGCCGGGCCCGGTTTGGGCAAATGGCCGCCAACGATACCGCGGCGCACGGATTGCCGCCAACGACGTGCGTGGCATTCAGGGTGTGCGGTAGACGTTGCGGGCGTAGTTCCAGGAGCCGATGAGGCGCGTGCGTGGCCGATGCCCGGGGTAGTGCCGGCGCTCGAACTGCCGATAGCCAGCGAGCTCGAGGTCCGGCGGCAGGGTCCAGTGCGCCCGGCCGAGGTGCTCGGCGACATACTCGGCCAGAAAACCGGCCTCGTGCACGTTGCGCAGCGTATCGAGGTAGGGGTCGGTCGCTCCGGCGCCGCGTTGCTCGTTCCAGGTTTCCAGCAGGTGCCGGCGCGCCGTCAGTTCGCAGTCGAACGACGTGTCGCGCGCCGGGTTGTCGCCGCCGAGGGCCAGCTGGCACGCACTCAGCGTCAGGCTGTAACTGACCCAGCTCTGCAGCACCGGGTCGTCGTCCCGCAGTGCGCGATCGGCGAGGAAAAACGTGTCGCCGTCCGTCACGCCGTCCCGGACGTAGACATCGCCGCCGCAGGCGGCGACAAGAATCAGCGACAACAGGAAGGCAGTAACGAGGTGCATGGTGATCGCCTGCGGCGAGCATCGAATCCGGCACGGGCACGACGCGATGTTTCGAGATTCGAGCATGCCACGGTCGCTGTAAAAAATCCGTGACCCGGCCCGCCGTATCCGGAGCGCGCTTGCGGTATGATGCGCGGGCATTTCCCGGGAGGATTTCGGCTTGGCAAACAACGGCTTGGCACTCAGTATCGTCATCCTGGCCGCGGGCCAGGGCACCCGCATGCGCTCGCGGTTGCCGAAGGTGCTGCAGCCGCTCGCGGGCCGGCCGCTGCTGGCGCACGTCGTCGCCTGTTCGCGGGCGCTCGATGCCGCCGATATCTGCATCGTCCACGGGCACGGCGGCGACGCGGTGCAGGCCGCGTTCGACGGCGCGGGCCTGCGCTGGGCGCTGCAGTCCGAGCAACTGGGCACCGGCCATGCCGTCATGCAGGCGATGCCCGACACGCCGGACGACCATCGCGTGCTGGTCCTGTTCGGTGACGTGCCGCTGCTGCGGCCGCAGACGCTTGCCAGCCTGTTGCAGCAGTGCGGCGATGACGACCTTGGCATCCTGACCGTCGACGTGCCCGATCCCGCGGGCTACGGGCGCATCGTGCGCGAGAACGGCGCCGTGGTCCGCAATGTCGAGGAAAAGGACGCGAGCCACGAGGAACGGCGCATTTGCGAGATCAATTCCGGCGTGCTGTGCGCGCCGGCCACGCGCCTCAAGAAGTGGCTCGCCCGGCTCGACAACGACAACAGCCAGGGTGAGTATTACCTGACCGACATCATCGCGATGGCGGTTGCCGACGGCGTGGCCGTGCACGGCATCAAGGCAGGCAGCGCGGACGAGGTCATGGGCGTCAACGACAGGAAGCAACTGGCGGAAGCCGAGCGCGCGTTGCAGCGACGGCTGGTCGAGGAGCTCATGACCGCCGGTGTCAGCTTCGCCGACCCGGCGCGCGTCGACATACGCGGTGCGCTCACCTGCGGCCAGGACGTCTGGATCGACGTCAACGCGGTCTTCGAGGGCGACGTCGAGCTGGGCGACAATGTCCGCATCGAGTCGAACAACCTGCTGCGCGACAGCCGGATTGGCAACGGCACGGTCGTGCATTCGAATTGTCACATCGAGCAGACGGAAACCGGGCCCGACTGCGAGCTCGGTCCGTTTTCCCGGCTGCGGCCCGGCGTCGTGCTGGCGGACAACGTCAAGGTCGGCAACTTCGTCGAGATCAAGAAGAGCCGCATCGCGAGCGGCAGCAAGGTGAATCACCTGACCTATATCGGCGACACCGACATGGGCAGCCGGGTCAACGTGGGCGCCGGCACGATCACCTGCAATTACGACGGTGCGAACAAGCACCTGACCCGCATCGGCGACGGCGCATTCATTGGCTCCGGCGTCAACCTGGTCGCGCCGATCGAGGTGGGCGCCGACGCGACCATCGGCGCCGGCACGACGCTGACGAAGCCGGCACCGGAAGGCAGGCTGACCGTGGGGCGAGCCCGCCAGGTGACCGTCGACGGCTGGCAGAGTCCAACCAAAAAGCGTTGATTTAAAGCAGGTTTCGCCTGGTACCGGCGCGGAATGCGAACTGGCGCATTTCCCGGCCCGCGGCGTTCTGCGACAATGCCGCCCGCCCTCTGGAAGGGCAGAACAAGAACGTCCGGGAGGACTCCTGCATGTGTGGAATCGTCGGCGCGGTCGCCGAAAGAAACGTGGTGCCCATCCTCATGGAGGGTTTGCGGCGCCTCGAGTACCGCGGCTACGACTCGGCCGGCATCGCCGTCATGGGCGAGGACGGGATCAGGCGGCTGCGCCGGCTCGGCAAGGTTCGCGAGCTGCAGAGCGCGCTGGACGAGCAACCGTTGCGCGGCACCATCGGCATCTCGCACACGCGCTGGGCGACGCACGGTGCGCCCAGCGAGGTCAATGCCCATCCGCACGTGTCGCAGCCCGAGATCGCGATCGTGCACAACGGCATCATCGAAAATTACGCGGAACTCCGGGCGAAGGTTGCCAAAGAGGGTTACGAGTTCGAGTCGGAGACCGACACCGAGGTCGTCGCCCATCGCATTCACCAGCACCTGAAGGAAACGAAGGACCTGGCCGAGGCCGTACGCCGCACGGTCGCCGAGCTGGAGGGCGCCTACGCGCTGGCGGTCATGAGCCACAGCGAGCCGGACAAGCTGCTGCTGGCGCGTGCCGGCTGCCCGGTCGTCGTCGGGCTGGGGCTGGACGAGAATTTCGTCGCCTCCGACGTCGCCGCGCTGCTGCCGGTCACCCGCAATTTCATGTTCCTCGAAGAAGGCGACATCGCCGTCGTCGAGCAACGCAGGGTCACCGTGTTCGATGTGGACGGCCATACCGTCGAGCGGCCGGTGAAGGAATCCGAGCTGACGGCGGATGCCGCGGAGCGCGGCAACTTCCGGCATTTCATGCAAAAAGAAATTCACGAGCAGGCACGCGCGGTCGCGCGCACGCTCGAGGAGCGCATCGGCAACGGCAAGGTGCTGGATGCCGCGTTCGGGCCCGATTCGGGTCCGGTGCTGGATCGCGCGAAGGGCGTGCATATCGTCGCCTGCGGCACCAGCTATCATGCCGGCCTCGTGGCACGCTACTGGATCGAGCAGCTGTGCCGGATACCGTGCTCGGTCGAGATCGCGAGCGAATACCGCTACCGGTCACCGGTGGTGCCGCCCGACACGCTGTTCGTCACGATCAGCCAGTCCGGCGAGACGGCCGACACGCTGGCGGCCCTGCGCGAGGCGAAGAAGTCGGGCTATGTGTCGACGTTGACGATCTGCAACGTGCCGGAGAGTTCGATGGTGCGCGAGTCGGATCTCGTGATGATGACGCACGCCGGCCCGGAAATCGGCGTGGCGTCGACGAAGGCGTTCACGACGCAACTCGCGGCACTGGCCCTGCTGACGATCGCGCTGGCGCGCCGCAACGGCCTGGAGGCGAAACAGGAGCGCATACTCGTCAACCAGCTGGGCGAATTGCCGGGCCTGATCGAGCAGGCCCTCCTGCTCGATGAATCCATCGAATCGCTCGCACAGCATTTCGTCGACAAGCAACACGCGCTGTTCCTCGGCCGCGGCGTGCAGAATCCCGTGGCGATGGAAGGCGCGCTGAAGCTCAAGGAAATTTCCTACATACACGCGGAGGCGTACGCCGCCGGCGAGCTCAAGCACGGCCCGCTGGCGCTGGTCGACGAGGACATGCCGGTCATCGCGGTCGCCCCCGACGACGAACTCCTGGAGAAACTGAAGAGCAACCTGCAGGAGGTCCGCGCCCGCGGCGGCGAGTTGTTCGTGTTCGCCGACCCGCGCGTGCAGTTCGGCGACCGCATCGGCATACACACGACGCGCATGCCGGCGATGATCCAGGACTTCCAGGCACCCATTCTTTACACGATCCCGCTGCAGTTGCTCGCGTACCACGTCGCCGTGCTGAAGGGCACGGACGTCGACCAGCCGCGCAACCTGGCGAAGTCGGTAACGGTGGAGTAGCCAGATTGGAACAAGCGGCACAAGCGGCGCCGGCGACGTGCGGGTCAATTGCCCGTCAGGTGCTCGCCGTGCTCACGGCATCGAACAGCCGCAGGAAATTCCGCCCCAGCACGCGGCCGGCTTCGCCGGCCGTCATGCCCCGCTGCAACAGCGCGGCGGCGAGCAACGGGAAATCGGCGTACTCCGTGAGCACCGGCTTGTAGTTGCCGTCGAGATCGCTGCCGATCGCGACGTGTTCGCTGCCGGCGACGTCCACCAGCGCCATCACCTGCGTGACGAAATCGGCCAGCGATGCGCTGCCGATGCCGGCGGGCCAGGCACCGATGAGGCCGCCGCTGTCGGCGAGCAGCCGGGCGTGCTCGCGAGCGATGAAGCGCGGCGAATCGACCGACGCCGTCCGCAGGTTGCTGTGCGACAGCATGACAGGCGCTCGCGAGGTTCCGATGACGTCGCGGCAGGCGGCAAAGCTGGCATGGGCCACATCGACGACCAGGCCGAGGCGGTTCATCCGCTCGACGACCTCGGCGCCGAAGGCGGACAGGCCCCCGTGCACCGGCGCCGACGTCTGGTTGTCCGCGAGCGGGTTCGTGTTGTAGTGCACGAGGCAGATCGACCGCAGGCCGGCCGCGTGTACCTCGTCCAGGCGTGCCAGGTCCGACTCGATGAAATCGCCGCCTTCGCTTGCCAGGATTGCAACGGGCACGCCGGTCTGCGCGGCCTCGCGTACATCGTCGCCGTCCAGCGCCGGCTGTACGATACCCCGCCCGGCCAGTGAACGCAGCCGGTCGAGCTGGCGGGAGAAGTCCGCCCATGCTTCACCCGGTGCGAAGTCCCGGGTAACGCGCAGGCCGCCGTCCTCGATGCCGAGCAGCGGCAGATCGGCGACGATCGACAGCAACGCGGCATCGACGCCGTGCGCCCGCATGCCGGCGATGCGCTCGTCCTCGTAGCCGTCCGGCATCAGCCGGATCATCAGGCTGTCCGGCTCGGCGCCGGCGAGGAACGAGCGGCCGGCATGGCTGTGTACGTCGACGATCGGGTTATCGGCCAGCAGCGCGCGGCCACGCTCCAGGCTGGCCGGCGACAATTCCATGCCCAGCGGCGGCTTGCGGGTGCGGCGCCACAGGTACGCGCCGGCGGCCAGGGCCAGGCCGCCGCCGAGCATCGAGCGGCGGGTGAGCTTACGCAAGCTCGCGGTCCGGCCGCTCTGTTGCCGGGCCGGCTGCGAGGAAATCGATGTGCGCCTCGAGCGCCTCGCGTGCCGCGTCGGAATCGTGCGCCGCGAGTGCCGCGACGATGCGTTTGTGGCTTTGCAGCACGTCGCGGTACTGAAAAGCGCCGGGCAGGCGTTTGCGCGCGGCCGCGCTGAGGACATCCAGCGACAGGACGGCCCGGGTCAGGATGGGGTTGCCGGCCGCGTCCTCGATGATCGCCCGAAACCTCTGCGCCAACTCGTGGTAGCGGTCGCCGACCGGCTCGCCGTCATCCGCGCCCGCAAGCAGCTCTTCGAATTCGGCAAGGTTGGCCTGCAGCCGCGCGATGGCGCGTTCGTCGATCGTGCGGGCGACATGGGCCAGCACGGCGCCCTCGATAATCTTGCGTGCCTCCAGCACGGCCGGCAGGTTGTCCTCGTCGAGACTCACGAACAGGTGCAACGGCCCCAGCAGCGCGTCCGGTTGCGACGCCGTGACGTAGACGCCGCCGCCGTGACGGATGTCCAGCAGTCCGAGCAGCTGCAATGCCCGCAGGGCTTCGCGCAGTGTCGGGCGCCCGACACCCAGGTCCTGTGCCAGCTTGCGTTCCGCCGGCAACCGGTCACCCGGCGCCAGCTCGCCGCTGCCGATCAGCTCGAGGAGCTGCCGCACGATCTGTTCGGCCAGCGGCGCCGGCTTTTCGAGCGGTGCTATGTCAATCGTCTTGCGGGGCATGGAGGGGCGGCGGCCGGGCGACCTTTCATTGATTGACAGTCATTTTAAGTGGTCTTACCATTTTGCCACTTTTCCGGCAAGCACGGTACCAGGCCAATGAGTCACTCCCTTTTTCGGCGCGGCGCGCATCGCGCCGCCCGCCTTTCAACGGTCACCGGCGCACTGGCAATCGCTCCCCTGGCGCTCCTGGGGCAGGGCGCCGCCGCCCAGGACGACGATTTTGTCATCGAGGAAATCGTCGTCACGGCGCAGAAACGATCCGAACGGCTGCGGGACGTGCCGGTGTCGATTTCCGTCTTCAACAACGACGCCATCGAACAGACCGGCATTCGCGAGCTGAAGGACGTCGGCGACTATATCCCCAACCTGCAGATTTCCGACAGCAACGACTTCCGCTCTACCGTGACCATCCGCGGGGTCGGCGCGCCGAGCCGCAATATCGGTTTCGATTCGCGCGTCGGCGTCTACGTCGACGGCGTTTATGTCGGCCAGTCGCCCGCCATCAACCAGGAGCTCCTGAACCTGGAGCGCATCGAGGTGCTGCGCGGTCCGCAGGGCACGCTGTTCGGCAAGAACACCGTGGCCGGCGCCATCAACCTGATCACGCAGAAGCCCGGCGACGAATTCAGCGGCACGGTCGGCGCCGACATCGGCAACCTCAACTACCGCGAACTGAAGGCGCTGGTGAATGTGCCGTTCACCGACGCCGTCAGCGGCAGCTTCTCGGTAGCCAAGACCGACCGTGACGGCTACGTGCGTAACATCGTCACCGGCAGCGACCTGAACGAGCGCGACGTGCTGGCGTACCGCGGCCAGCTGCGCATCCTTGCCACCGACAGGCTGGAAGTCAACGCGTCGTTCGACGGCCTGAACAGCGAGGGCAAGATCCTCATTGGCGACCCGGTGACCGACATGCTGGCGTTGCAGCCGGCACAGGTCGTGCCCGAAATCGGCACGGTCGCGTTCAACTTCGATCCGACGGACGATCGCGACGTCTACGGCGGAGCGCTCGACTTTACCTACGATCTCCAGAGCGGTCACACCGTCAAGAGCATTACCGGCTACCGCACGACCGATGCGCTGTATACCAACGCGACCGACTACCAGCCGGTCGACATCGTCTCCATCGAATACGCGGACACGTACGACGTATTGTCGCAGGAGTTCCAGTTTATCTCGTCCGATGACAGCGACTTCACGTGGATGACGGGCCTCTATTACTATGCCCAGGATGCCGACACCAACCGCGACGTCACGCTGGGCGCGGACTTCATCGATGCGTTCGTCGGACCGCTGTACGCGTCCGGCCAGCTGTCGCCGCCGCTGCCGCCGGCGCCGGCGCTCACCAACGAACAGGCCGCGCAGCTGGTGGGCTTCGGGCCGCCGCTGTCCAAGGTGTTCAATCGCGGCACGGTGGAGACGCGCAGTTACGCCGCCTACTTCAACGGTGCCTACCAGCTGACCGAGCGACTCAAGCTCGGCTTCGGTGCGCGCTACTCGACGGAGGACAAGGACGTGAACTGGCTGCTGGACGGCCGCAACTCCGGCATCTTTTTCATCGGCTCGACCGGCAGCGACCCGGCGAACCCGTCGCCGCTGATCAACGACCGCACCGATGACTTCTTCGCGCCGGCCGTCAACCTGACGTACACCGTGAACGACAGCTCGAACGTCTACTTCCGTTACGCGGCGGGCTACAAGAGCGGCGGTTTCAACCTCGATTACATCAATGCCGACGAGCTGGCCGCCAACCAGGGGCTGGAATTCGACAAGGAAACCGTCGACAGCTACGAGCTGGGCCTGAAGGGCAATTACCTCGACGGGCGCCTGCAGCTGAATCTCGCGGCGTTTGTCGCCAATTACGACGACTACCAGGTCAACCAGTTCGTCGACCTCGGCGGCGGCCGTACGTCCATCCGCATCGCCAACGCAGCCAAGGTCGAGACGACCGGCATCGAGGCCGAGACGACCTGGCGCATTACGCAGGACTTCACGCTGCAGGGTTCACTCGGTCTGCTGGATGCCGAGTTCGACAGCTTCCCGGGCGGCGGCACGGGTGGCTCGGATGCATCGGGCAACAAGCTCGTCAACGCGCCGGAGATGACTTATGCGCTGAGCGGCATTTACTACCGCAGTCTCCCGGGCTTCGAGGCGACGCTGTTGTTGCGGGGCGACGTCACGCACAGCGACGACTACTTCACGACGGCCAACAACGACACCGAAGTGCCGTACAACAGTGCCTTCCCCGGCATGATCGAGTTCGGCCAGATCGAGGCGCGTACCGAGGTCAACGCGCGCATCGGCCTGATGTCGGACAACGAAACGTGGGAAGTCTACCTGTGGGGCCGTAACCTGACGGACGAGACCGATCCGCAGGACGAGTTGCGCGACTTCTTCGGCACGATCGCGAAACTGCCGGGCCAGCCACGCACCTACGGCGCCGAACTGGTCTGGAACTTCTAGCAGCCTGTCGGACTCAGGCTGCCAGGCAGCCGGTCCCAGACTATCAAGCCGAACGGCGCTCCTCTGCACAGGGCACGAGGGGCGCCCAACGAGCCGCGGCTGCCGGCCGCGTCACTCCGCAGACGAGGACCGACCATGCCAGCACCTGCCCGTTTCAGCCGTTCACCGGCACTACCAACCGCCGCCATCACGCCGCTCCTGCTGTGCGCGCTGCTCGCGGGCTGTGGCGACGACAGCGCCGCGCCGGCTGCGACGGGCGACCGGACCGTCAGCATCCAGCGAACGACCCACGGCGTGGCACACATCGAGGCGCCCGATTACGAAGCGCTGGGCTACGGCGTTGCCTACGCACACGCCGAAGACAATGTCTGCCAGACGGCCAACCACCTGGTCACGGTGCGCGGCGAGCGTTCCCGCTACTTCGGCGCCGACGGCCGTGGCCTGCTCGGCCTGCGTGTTGTGCCCAACGAGCAGATCGACATCTTTATCCGCGCGCACATGGACGACGAGGAACTGATGCGGGCAGCGGCAGAGACCAGCGACGAGGCGCAGGCGCTCGCCCGCGGTTACGTGGACGGTTATAACCGCTACCTCGCCGACCACGACGGCGACCTGCCGGAAGCCTGCGCCGGCAAGCCGTGGGTCGCAGCGATGACGACAGCGGAATACCTGCGCATCCAGGAACTGACGATGGTGCAGATCGGCGTCGCAATGATGGCCGACGCGATGCTCGCCGCCGCGCCGCCGGCCGCCGCCGCGGACACCCGGCCCGCGCCGGGTATCGACGAGGCCATCGCGGCGCTGGCGCCGTACCGGCTGCAGGATCCGGGACTCGGTTCCAACGGCTGGGCGTTCGGCGCCGACGTGACGACCAACGGCCGCGGCGTACTGCTCGGCAATCCGCATTTCCCGTGGACCGGCACCAACCGCTTCTGGCAGATGCACCTGACGATCCCCGGCAAGCTCGATGTCATGGGCGCTTCCATTGGCCACACGGGTGTCGTACAGATCGGGTTCAACAAGGACGTGGCGTGGACGCACACGGTGTCAACCGGCAAGCGCTTTACGCTGCATGAACTCGATCTCGTGCCCGGCGAGCCGACGCGCTATCGCCTGGACGGCCGCGAAGTGGCGATGCAACCCGTCAACGTGACGTACGAGGTGCGTGGCGCGGACGGAGCACCCGTCGAAAAGACACACACGGTCTGGCAGACGGGTTTCGGGCCGGTCGTCGTCATCCCGGACGCCGGACTCGGCTGGAGCGCCGAACACGCCTATGCGCTGCAGGATGCCAATGTCGGCAACCTGCGCGCCTTCGACATCTGGGTCGGATTCAACCGGGCCGGCAGCGTCGGCGACATGCAGGAGACGCTCGGCAACCTCGGCGTGCCGTGGGTGAACACGATCGCGGCGGACCGGCACGGCGACGCGATGTTCGCCGACGTCAGCGTCGTGCCGGACGTCGACGCCGCGCACCTCGAGCGCTGCGCGCCGTCGGAAGGCGCCGCACGGCTGTTCCGCGCCGCCGGGCTGGTCGTACTCGACGGGTCCCGCAGCGATTGCAACTGGAATCGCGACGCGGATTCGCCGGTCCCCGGCATCCTGCCGATGGAACGCATGCCGGTGGCGGTGCGCCGCGACTGGGTGCAGAACAGCAACGACAGTTACTGGCTGTCGAACCCGGCTATAGACTGGCCGGCGTTCTCGCCGCTGATCGGCCCGACGAACAGCCCGATCCGCGTGCGCACCCGCGCCGGCCTGTACGAGATTCGCCAGCGGCTTGCCGGAGAGGACGACGTCGCGCCGCATGCAAAGGTCGGCATCGGCGAATTACAGGACATGCTGTTCCGCAATCGCAATCACGCGGCTCACCTCGTGCTGGACGATCTGCTGGCCGCGTGCGGGGATGCACAAGGCAGCGACGTACGCGCGGCTTGCGACGTGCTCGGCGGCTGGGAACGGCGCAATAACATCGACTCGCGCGGCGCGCACCTGTTTCGCGAGTGGTGGCGGACGGCGCGCCGCATCGACGGTATCTGGGGCACGCCATTCGATCCCGCGGAACCGGCCACGACGCCGCGCGGCCTCGCAATCGACGAACCGGCGGTGCGCGAGCAGGCGCTGGCGCATCTCCGGCAGGCTGTTGCGACCGTGCGTGACGCCGGCTTCGCGCTGGACGCGATACTCGGCGATGTGCAGGTCCGCTCCAACGGCGAGAAGCCGGTCGGCCTGCACGGTGGTGACGAACTGGAGGGCGTGCTGAACAAGCTCGAGACGCCGGGCATGGACACGCTGTCACCGGAAGGTTATCGCGCCGACTTCGGCAGCAGCTATATCCAGACCGTCACGTTCGACGAGAACGGGCCCGTCGCCGAGGCGATGCTGACCTACGGCCAGTCCACCGATCCGGCGTCGCCCTGGTACTTCGACCAGCTCGCGCTCTATGCGGCGAAGCGCTGGCCCGCTTTGCCGTTTCACCCCGACGAGATAGCGAATGCCCGCATCGGCGAGCCGCAGGAGCTGACACTGGACTGACACCGGTGATACTGTGCCAGCGCCCCCTCGGGGGCGCTGGCCGCCTCGCCCGGGACAGGCGAACGGGGCGCGAATTGACAAGTTGCGTTGCCGCGGAGCGTCCATGTTCAGACTGATCCGACAGGCCTCTTTCTTGCTGGCCGCTGCAGTGATGGCGGATTGCGCAGCGGCTGCCGGGGCGCCCGGGCCTCTGCGCATCGCGGCGTCCCACTGGGTGGCCGACGCGCCGACGAAAGTTGCCGATGCGCTCGACTATTTCAACCGCGGCGCGGCTCGCCCGGAAATCCGAATTACCAGTTATGACTCCGGCAAGGTCGCACTCGATTCCATGCTGGCCGGCGAAGCCGACATTGCGCTTGCTGCCAGCACCCCGGTCGCCGGCGCGTTGCTGGATTGGTGGAGCTCACCGGGACACGAAGCGCTGCCACCTCTCCTGGTGCTTGCCTCGGTAAGCCTGTCCAACCAGACGCACGTCGTCGTCGCAAATGCGGCGGCCGGCATCGAGTCGCCGGCTGATATCGCGGGCCAGCGGGTCGCCGTGACGCTGGGTACGTCGGGACACTTCGGCTGGACCGAGTTTGCCCGGTTTCACGGCATCGGCGACGATGCGGTCACGCTGGTCGACCTGCCTGTCTCCAGGCACGAGGAGTACCTGCGCGGCGGCGGCGCTTTCGCGGCGGTGCTTTGGGAACCCTGGGCCTCGCAGCTGGTGACGTCGCTCGGTCCGCGCGCACGCGTCTTCGGTACCCGGCATCTCTATGCCGTGAACTGGCTGCTGGTCACACGACCGGAGGTGTTGACAGAGTACCCCGGTCTCGATGTGCGTGTGCTGACTGCCTATCGCGATTCGATAGCGCTTATCGATGGTGATCCCGAACGTGCCAACGAGCTGCATGCAGCGTCCAGTGGTGTGGATGCCGACATCTTGCGCACGACGGTGGCGGGCAATATTTACAGGCTGGGTATCGACTGGGCCATGGTTGCCGACCTGGAGACCCAGCTGCGGTGGCTTGCCGGGCGGCGCGGGCTAACCGAGGGGTCGATCCCGGGGCCTTATCGATACCTTTATGCGGCTCCGCTCAAGCACATCGAATCCCAGCGGGTGACGCTGCCCGGCTACTTCTTTTTCGACGATTTGCCACCGGTTGATCAATCGCCATGAAACTGCGCCGGCTTTCACGACTGCTGGCGATCGGCGCTCTCGGCGGCCTGTTTGTGCTGACGCTATACGCCGTAACCAGCGGGACCCGGCTGGCCGACAAGGTCGCCGAGGAACGTGTCGTCTCGAGTGCACACGACCAGGCAATTCGCCTGAGCAACGCGATCGACTACATCGTTCTGCTGCGCAGGAACACGCGGCTGCTCGAAGACCTTGACGCCGATGCGGAGGCGCTGCAGGAGACCCTGGCGCCGATCGATGCCCACCAGGCGCGCTCGGCCCGGGCGCACCTGGAGGAGATCCGCTACATCATCGGCGTCATCGGTACCGGCGACCCGCGGGATGACGGCACGGTCACGCTCGCCAGCCAGATGCGCGCGCACCAATCGGGATTGCTGGCGGCGATGGAGGAATTGCTGGCTGACCACGATCGCGACCTGATAGCCACGCTCTACCGGGCGCTGCTGGTGTTTGCGGTCGCGACGATCTCGTTCGGCGCACTGTGTGCCGCCGGGTTCTTCGTTATCGGCCGGCGCCTGCGCCAACCGCTGGCATCGATCGATCACACGATCAGCGAACTCGCGGCCGGCAATCTCGCCGCACGCGCCGACGTCAGGCGACGGGACGAACTGGGGGAGCTCGGCGAGCACATCAACGACATGGCGCGTCAACGCCAGCAGGACGAAGAGGACCTGCGAAAGAGCGAGGAACGATTTCGCCAGCTCACGGAAAACATCCGGGAGGTCTTCTGGCTTACCGACCCCGAAAAATCCCGAATGCTTTATGTGAGCCCTTCCTACGAGGAGACCTGGGGGCGCAGCCGCGACGCCCTGTACGACGATCCGTTGAACTGGATGGACGCCATACACCCGGACGATCGGGCGCGGGTCAGGGCGGCCGCGAGCCGGCAAGCGGACGGTAACTACCACGAGGTTTACCGTATCGTTCGACCTGACGGTGGGATCCGCTGGATATCGGACCGCGCGTTTCCGGTGCGCGACAGCGACGGCAGGATTTACCGCATCGCGGGGCTGGCGGAAGATGTCACGGAGCACCGGCGCGCGGAGATTGCGCTGCGCGAGCGGATGAAGGAACTGGCCTGCCTGTATCGCGTCCTGGAGTTGACCACGGACAGCCGCCTCGAACCCGGCGAGATTTACGAAGGCATCGCGGGGTTGCTGCCGCAAAGCATGCAATACGAGGCGGATACCGTCGCCAGCGTGACCATAGGGAAGGAAACGTTCAGCAGTGCCGGCTGGCGCGAACCGGTCGATACACTGTCGGCCGAAATCGACGGCAACGGCGAGTCGTATGGCACGGTCACCGTGGGTTATTTGTCCGCGCACGACGAGGAGGCGGCCGGCGAAGGCCCGTTCCTCGCCGAGGAGCGGGCCCTGCTCGAGGGCGTTGCCACGCACATAGGCCGCATGCTGCAGAATCGTGCGATGGCGAGTAGCCTGAGGCGCGCGCAGCGCCTCGAAGCTGTCGGCCAGCTGACCGGCGGCGTTGCCCACGACTTCAACAATCTGCTGACCGTGATAATGGGTAACGCCGAGTTGTTGAATGACGAACCCGACAATTCGTCGCGACAGGCGGAGAGCCTGGCGATGATAATGAACGCGGCGGCGCGCGGATCAGAGCTGACCAGCCACCTGCTCGCGTTTGCCCGGCGCCAGCCACTGGCGCCGCAGAGCCTGGACGTCAACAGCCTCATCGCCGGCATGGACGAACTCCTGCGGCGAACGCTCGGCGAGCACATCCGGATTGAACTGATGCAATCGCCGGATCTCTGGCAGGCGATGGCGGATCGTGCGCAGCTCGAAAGTGCGCTCCTCAACCTGTTGTTGAACGCGCGTGACGCCATGCCTGACGGTGGTAGCGTCACGATCGAAACGACAAACACGCGGCTGAGCGAGGAGTATGTCACGAAAAAAAGCGAGGTGCGGCCGGGAGAGTACGTCATGATCGCGGTCTCGGACACCGGTGAGGGCATGCCTGCCGAAGTCCTGGCAAAAGCTCTTGAGCCGTTCTATACGACCAAGGACCCCGGTATGGGTACGGGCCTTGGCCTGTCCATGGTCTACGGTTTCGCCAAACAGTCTGGCGGCCACCTCGACATATACTCGGAACCCGGACACGGGACGACGGTAAAGCTCTATCTGCCACGTGCCGGTGCAGCGCCTCAGGAAAGACAACCGGAAACGGAGCCTTTGGCAGAAGGCGGCGAAGAGACGATACTGCTGGTCGAGGATGACGCCCCGGTTCGCCAGATTGCGCACAGAGCACTCGCCTCGCTCGGTTACCGGGTCATCGAAGCCGCGGATGGGCAGGAGGCGCTGCGCCAGCTCGACGCAAACCCCGACATAGACCTGCTGTTTACGGACCTGATCATGCCCGGCGGGCTGAGCGGCCGCGAACTGGCCGACGAAGCATCGCGACGCCGCCCGGGCCTGAAAATCGTGTACACGTCCGGCTACACCGAGAATGCCATTGTGCATCACGGCCGGCTGGACCCGGGCGTCATTCTCCTGACCAAGCCCTATCGGCGGGCGGATCTCGCCGCGATATTGCGCCGGGCGCTCAGGGACTGACGCTGATACCGGAACAGATCGTCGTCATATGACCGCCGGGATGACGCCGGCAGCCGCGATGTCCGGACCGCCACGCTCGACTAGCCGCGCGAATCGCGCTTCTCCACGCCGGCCGGGTGCGCCAGGTCCGGCAACAGGTGTTCCACGCTCTGTTGCATCTTGCGCGTCGACAGCGTCACCTCGAACAGCAGGAAGAGCAATGCCAGCACCAGGAACCCCATTGCCAGCACGAACAGCACGGCGATCAGCATGCCGATGCTGAACAGCTGTACGTCACCCAGGAACAACGACATGACGACGACACAGATCAGCAGCGCGGAGCTCACCGACAGGCGAATCGCCCAGTTGATGAAATAGATGCGCCGCCACAACACGCGCGTTTCCTCGCGCAGCAGCTGCTGGTACTGCTCCGACGTGACCTGCGGCAGCCGCCGCTCGACGAGCCGCGCACGGTCCACGACGCGGCCGAGGCGTGTCGTCAGGACCGACAGAATGGCCCCGATGCCGGTGAGCAGGAAAACCGGCGCCACGGCGAGCCGGATTGCTTCGGAAATGGCCAGTATCGGGGCGGGGTGGTCCATGGGTGTCCCTGTTCAGGTCCCGGCGTCGCTCCAGACCGAGAATTCGTTGCCGCTCGGCTCGAGGAAGTGGAATCGTCGCCCGCCCGGGAACGCGAAGATCGGCTGGACGATTCGTCCGCCCGCCTTCTCGACTTTCTCCTGCGTTGCCTCGAGATCGCTGCTGTAGAAGATGACCAGTGCGCTGCCGTTGTCGGTACTGGCGGCCAGGGTCGGCTTTGGCGAAAGCCGCCTTCGAGACCGGCATTCGAAAACGACATGTATTCTTCGCCGTAGTCGGTAAATGACCAATCGAACGCGGCTTCGAAAAATGCGCGGGTCGCTGCAAAGTCCCGCGACGGAAACTCGATGTAATGTATTTTTTCGTGTTCTGTCATGACCAGAGTCCTTATTCGGGCCAGTCCGCGGCCTGTGGCAGCGCATCGGCGATGTCGTACCATTTTGCCTTCGACGCAACGAACTGGTGGTGCGTGGGCTCGATGCCTTCATCGCTGTCAAGCATCCCGACGCTTATGTACACGCAGCCGGGAAAACTGCGGTGCGTCGAGTACAGGGTCACGCCGCAATTTCGGCAAAAATACCGGTCAAGCCGATCCGTCGACCCGTACCGGACGAGCAGGTCGCGGCCCTCGGCGACGTGGAACCGGTCCTCGGGCACTTCCATGTAGGTGGCAAATGCCGAGCCGGATTGCTGTCGGCACAGCGAGCAATGGCAATAACCGACGTCCGTATACGGACCTTCGTAATAAAACCGCACGCCGCCGCACTGGCATCCGCCGAATGTCTTGCCCATGTTTCCCTCCGATACAGCCGGCGTACCTGTAGCGCCGTTGGCCGGGCCGGCCGGCCGTTACGCGCTGCCTGTCCGTTCGAGTACCCGGCGGTAGTCGCTTGCTGTCAGAAACTTCAAATCACTGTCTCCGACGGGCTCTCATTGTGTCAGGAATGCATCGCGCGAACGAGCTTTCGCCGGGCCGCATTGAGCGCCGACTTTGAAACCTCTGTCGATGCCTCCAGCCTTCGCATCTCGCCCAGCGCCGCTTCGACGTCGGTGCCGCGCAGCCAGTCGACGATCACGGCTGCTTCTCCGGCATTGTCGCTTGAAATCGCGGCGGCATCGCCGTCAAGGATGGCGATGCGATGCTTGCAGAAATTGCCGTGCTGACCGGCAGGACAGGTGCACAGCGCCGTCAGGCTGTCGCCGTCCTTGATGAACGTCACCTCGTAAGGCACCGTGGAAGATCCCTGCACAAGAAACCTGAGCTCGCTCATCGTCGGTTTCCTGTACCCCGACGTACGTCCGATTCCGGAAACTCGTCCCGGAAACCGGGGATGCCGTCGAGCGCCGGGCCAACCGGCCGAAAACGCCAGCCGAGACCCTCGCACGCGCGCCGGTCCCAGACGCCGTCCCCGTAGTAAGTGACGGACTCAGACGAGTCCCCGAGCGCGGCCAGGGCGTGTCGCATGATCGCGGTGCGTTCCGGTGCATCGTCGGAGGTCGCCAGCGGCAGTCCGTCCACGTCGAAGCCGGCGGTCGCGAGTTTCAACTCCGCCGACGGTCGCCAGCTGCCGGTCGCCAGCCCCACCGCGTGAGTTTTCGAACGGCCCAGCCTTGCCAGCAGCTCGCGTGCGCCGTCCACCTCGCGGAACGGGCCGTTACGCGAAACGAACGAGGTGAGCGACCGCAGGAAGTGCTGCCGGACCGCGTCAACCAGGCCGACTGTCTCCTCGATACGATTGTCGCGGAGCACCTCGCGCAGGATGCCACTGTCCGAAACATGTTCGTAGTCCGCGAGCGAGGCCCGAAACTCCACCGGGCCCGCGACGGCGACGATCGCCTCGCGGTACAACCGGTCGTCGTCGGCCATCGAGTGCAGCAGCGTGTCGTCGATATCGAAGATGACCGCGTGCCGGCTGCATGCGGGGCACTCCACCGTCACCATTCGGTCGGGATCGAAGTCGTAGAGACTGCAGCGATCCCGCAGGTGGTCGTGAATGGGGTGATCGACAGGGGCGCGATGCGACATTGAATGTTCCCTTGCACGTGCTCGACGTCATTCTGGCACAGCGGTTCCGGGCGGTCGAACGGTGCCGCCGGACCGAAAAACCGGGATTAGTGGTATCGTCTCCCGCACGTGACGACGATACCGACCCTGCTGCTGGTTCTTATCCACATTGGCCCCGCCACCTGGGGCGTCTACCACGCGCTCCTGTACAAGCGCGACCCGCGTTCCGCCATGGGCTGGATCATGGCCTGCATATTCATTCCCTACGGCGGCCCGGTCGCCTACTTCCTGTTCGGCATCAACCGGGTCCGTTCCCGGGCACGCGGCCTGCAGCGGCGTTTTCCGTACGTCAGCTACGAACTCGGTGAGCGGCGGGCGCTGCAGGAACACGCTGGCGCGCCGGGCCTGCCGGATGCCGGCTGGCGGGTAACGGGCCGGGTGGCCACCGACGGCAATGATGTAACCGCGCTGCACAACGGCGACGCCGCATACCCGGCCATGTTGCAGGCCATCGACGAGGCAAGGGAACGCGTCTACCTCGCGACCTACATCCTGCAGATGGACGGGACGGGCAGGCGATTTGCAGACGCGCTCGCCGCGGCGGCACGCCGCGGCGTGGACGTGCGTGTGCTGGTCGATGGCATCGGCGAGCTGTACTCCTGGCGGCGGGCATCGCGGCGCCTGAAAAAGCGCGGCGTCAACACTGCGCGTTTTCTGCCGCCGCGGCTCATTCCTCCGAGCATCTATGTCAACCTCCGCAATCACCGCAAGCTGTTGATCGCCGACTCTGCCGTGGCCTTCGCCGGCGGCATGAACATCGCGGATTACCATACGACGACAGACGAAGCGCCGCGCAGCGTGACCGACACGCATTTTGCGCTGCGCGGTCCGGTCGTCTCCGACCTGGCGGACCTCTTCCGCAACGACTGGCGATTCGCGACCGGCAGCAAGGAGGATGTGCCGCCCGACACGCCGCCGCCCCCGGCAGGCGAATCCCGGTGTCGCATCGTGCCGGACGGGCCCGACGAGGAACTCGACGCCCTGGCTATCACGATACAGACGGTAATCAGCGCAGCGGAGCGTTCGGTCGACATCATGACGCCGTATTTCCTGCCAAACCGGGCAATGATGGCAGCCCTGGAATCGGCCGCGCTGCGAGGCGTGCGGGTGCGCGTTCTTCTGCCGAAGCGCAACAACCTCATCTTCGTCCACTGGGCGCACCAGAACACGCTCGCCGAATTGCTGCGCTGGAACATCGAGGCCTGGTATCAACCGGAGCCGTTCTGCCACGGGAAGATACTGTGCATTGACGACGACTACACGCTGATCGGATCCGCGAATCTCGACTCGCGCAGCCTGCGCCTGAATTTCGAGCTGGGCGTCGAAGTGTTCTCTGCATCGCTGGCGAGCGAACTGCGCGCCCACTTCGACGCGCTGGTCGACGTCAGCCACCGCATCACCTATGAGGAACTCGCCGAGCGATCCATTGCGACCCGACTCCGGGACTCCGCCGCGGCGCTGTTCTCGCCCTACCTGTGAATCGGGACGCCGGGACCGTTACACTGCCGGCGGGGAATGCCAGGAGGAGGCGCCATGAAACTGATCGACGTATGGATCAACTGTCCCGACGCCGAGGTGGCAACGCGCATTGCCGATGACCTGATCGGGAGCCGGCACGCCGCCTGTGCCAATATTCTTGGCGAAATCCAGAGCGTCTACCGCTGGCAAGGCAAGGTGGAGCGCGAGCCCGAGGTGCCGCTGGTCGTCAAGACCCGCGCGGAACTGTTCGACGAACTCGCACATCGCGTGGCCGAACTCCATCCCTACGACACGCCCGGCATCATCGCACTGCCGATCGAACGGCTGAACGCGGCATACGGCAAGTGGCTGATCGAGCAGACCCACGATCCGTGATGACGCAACGCACTGCCGATCGCGGAGGCTTGCCTGGTGCGGATTGCGCATGGGATCGCCCATGAATGGCACGATCTCGACGGCGGAGGTGGGGCCCGGGAGGGCTTTTCAGGGCCGTCCCGCCCCCTCGCAATGCTGACTTTCTCCCGCGAACAGGTTGCCGCGGCACTGCCGTACGCCGAGCTGGTCGATGCCCTGGCCGGGGCGTTCGGCAGCGAATTCGAAACGCCGACGCGCTCGCATCACACGGTGCCGGTGCCGGAGCGGGCCAGCGCCACGCTGCTGCTCATGCCGGCCTGGCAGGCGGGCCGTGCGTTGGGCGTGAAGATTGCAACGGTGTTCCCGGATAACGCCGCGCGCGGCATCGCGTCGGTCAACGCGTCCTACCTGCTGCTCGATGCAGAGAGCGGCCTGCCGCTTGCCGTGCTCGACGGCACCGAACTCACGCTGCGCAGAACCGCCTGCGCATCCGCCCTGGCGTCGCGCTACCTGTCGCGCAGCGATGCAACGACACTGCTGATGGTGGGTACCGGGCAGCTTGCGCCCCACATGATTCGCGCCCACGCGAGCGTTCGGGACATCGACACGGTGCTGGTCTGGGGACGGCGCCGCGAAGCCGCCGAGGCCGTTGCCGCAAATCTCGAGGAGCTGCGCATCGAGGTCGTCGACGATCTCGAGGCGGCGGTGCGCCGTGCCGACATCATCAGCTGTGCGACGATGGCGAGCGAGCCGCTCATCGCCGGCGACTGGCTGCGCCCGGGGCAGCACGTCGACCTGGTCGGCGCGTTCAATCCGCGCATGCGCGAGGCGGACAGCCGGGCGCTGGTCCGAAGCGAGGTCTACGTCGATACCTACGGCGGCACGCTCACCGAGGCCGGCGAGATCGTCCAGGACCTCGAAAGCGGCGCCATCCGGCGCGACGACCTGCGCGGCGAACTGGCCGAGCTGGCCCGGGGCGAGGCCACGGGACGCGTGGACGGCAATGCGCTGACGCTGTTCAAATCCGTTGGCTGTGCGATCGAGGACCTGGCCGCCGCGCGGCTGGTACTCGACAGGCACGGCAACGGCTGAGGACGACGGATCGGCAATGCGAATGCCCTGGCAGAAGTCCGGCAAAAAGACGGCGAGCGGCCAGCCCGTGGATGCGGCGCGCCTGCTCGCGGCCCAGCGCGCGGGCGCCGGCATCGTTGCCGGCGCGGTGGCCGCCTGTGTCGCCATGGCGGGCTGGGTGTACCTCGCCATGCTGTTCGACCGCTACTTTCCGTGGTTCTCGGTCGTGCAGGGCTGGTTCATCGGCCTGGCCATGCGGCGCATCGGCAGAGGACTGGACTGGCGTGCGCCGGCCGCGGGCGCCGTCATCAGCGCCCTGGCTGCCGTGCTGGGCAGCTTCCTGGTCGCGCTGTTTCTGACCGGACGCGAGTTCGGCACGGGGGCGCTGGAACTGGTCGATGAAATCTCTCTGCACACGGTCACGACCTTCCTGGCACGGGATTTCGGCGTCGTGGGCCTCATCTACCTGGGTTTCGCCGCGGTACTGGGCGCGTTCTATGCAAACCGGCACCTCGATCCCCGCGAGACGGTCGCATTGCATCGCTACCGGCGCGCTGGCCGGAACAGTCCGGACCGATGAATTAAACGCCAGGAGGCCGTTGCCCATGAGCAGCGACGTGCGCTCGCCGCAGACTCCGGCTCAGGCCGTGACGAAGTCGCCGGCGTGGGTGTGCTGCCGCGGCACCTGCGCAAGTTGCGAGTCGACCAGCTTTTCGATCCGGTCGGGCGCCTCGCTGTCCGCGACAAAATAGGGCGGCCGCCGGCGAAGCAGCATCCAGTCGCCCGTTCTCAGGATGCGCTTCAGGTGCGCCATGTTGTTGCGTATCGCCTCTATGTACGGGTTCTGGCCGTCGTAGAGCGGTTCGACGTAGCGATACGCGCGATTGAACTTGCTTTGCAGCCGCGTACGCAGGACGTGCTGCACGAACTCCGGTGTCTTGCGCAGCAGGTCCTGTCCCGATTCGTAACGCACCGAGTACTGACCGGGACGCGAGTTTTCTATCGCGATGCCGCCCAGCACGAACTCCTTGTAAAGCCGGTCGCGGCATTTTTCCAGGTAACAGCGGTCCGCCATCTGGGCAATCAGGTCGGCGGTGCCCAGGAGGTGGCCGCAAATCGCATCGCGCGGATCGTCGAGCTCGATGTTGTCGAGGTCCAGCTCGTAGCCGGTGAAATGCACGATCATGCTGGCGACCGCTGCATCACGCCCGAGGCCGAGTTCCGGCAGGTAGCGCCGCAGGAAGTCCGCACTGCGCGAGACGTGGTGCAGCGTGAACTCGGCCCCGTTGTGGAAATCGCTGTCGCGCTCCGCGTGACGGATGTAGCCGGAATCGTGAAAAAGCGACGTGATGATCGTCATCTGCGCGCGGCTCGCGCCCAGGCGGTCTTCCGGCTCCGCGCTCTTTTCGTGGCCGGCGACCAGCCGTGCCAGCGCCAGCGTCATGTCCAGCGTGTGCTGCATGTCGTGGTAGGTCGTGTCGCAGCCCTTGTAGCCGGGGTACTTGCCCGTAAACAGCCGCTCGAAGTCGTAGAACGCGAGCCAGAGCTTGTCGAACGGCGCGCCCGGGAACGTGGCGGCGAACAGGTCGCGCACGGCATTGCGCACCGCGGCAGGGCTGCTGACCTGCACGGTGTCGGTGACATCGTAATCATTGCGGCGATCCTGTGACACGAGGCTCCTGGAGACGTCCTTCTTGTAATTGTCGTCAGCGGGCATCGGTCTCGCCACCGGCCGGGTTGCGGCCGTCGCGCCCGTTGGCAGCCGGGGAAACTCGCATGGCGGGCGGGGCCCCGGCGGGTGGAGCGATGATACAACGGGCAAGGGCATCAGTCAGACACATTATCCGGCAATATGTCACATCGGCAGCCGGGCTGTCACACGTCGAATTCCGCGATTGCCGGGGTGTGGTCGGAAGGCCGCTCCCAGGTGCGCGGCTCGCGATCGATGTAGCTCGCGGTACAGGTCGCGGCCAGGGCGGGGCTGGCCAGTATCAGGTCGATGCGCAGGCCCGCGTTGCGCCGGAAACCCGCGGCGCGGTAGTCCCACCAGCTGAATGTCGCCTCGGGCTGGTCGAAGCGCCGGAACACGTCGTCGAGACCCAGCGCCGTCAGTTCGCGGAGCGCGGCGCGCTCCCCCGGGCTGCACAGGATTGCGTCGCCCCATTTCTCCGGATCGTAGACGTCGCGGTCGTCGGGGGCGATGTTGAAATCGCCGAGCACGACGAGCTTGTCGTGCTCGGCGAGTTCGTTCGCGAGCCAGTCCCGGAGCGCCGCCAGCCAACCCAGCTTGTAGTCGTATTTATCCGAGCCGACGGCCTGGCCGTTGGGTACATACAGGTTGATGACCCGCAGCCCGTTCACCGTGCAGGCAAGCACCCGTCGCTGCGTGTCCTCGAACCCCGGGATGTCGGTCACGACATCCGACAGTGGCGCGCGCGCCAGTGTCGCAACCCCGTTATAGGTCTTTTGCCCGTTCGCAGCGCCGTGGTAGCCGAGGTCGGCGAATGCCCCGGCCGGAAACGCTTCGGTGACCTGCTTGATTTCCTGCAGCACGAGTACATCCGGCCTGGCCGCCTGCACCCATTCCAGAACCTGCGGCAGCCTTACCTTCAGTGAATTGACGTTCCAGGTCGCTACCTTCATGCAGCTTTGTCGATGCCGCTCTGGCGCAGGAGTGCGTCCAGCGTGGGCTTGCGGCCGCGAAATGCGACGAATGCCTGCATGATGTCCCGGCTGCCGCCGACCTCCAGTATCTCGCGGCGAAAGCGCATGGCGGTGCCCTTATCGAAGATCCCGCGCTCCTCGAAGGCAGCAAACGCATCGGCCGCCAGGACCTCGGCCCACTTGTAGCTGTAGTAGCCCGCCGCGTAGCCGCCGGCAAATATGTGCGAGAAGCTGTGCGGGAAGCGGTTGTACTCCGGATGCCTGACGAGCGCGACTTCGTTGCGCACGTCCTCGATGATCTCGAGTGCCCGTGCGCCCTGCTCTGCGTCGTACTCCGCGTGCACACGGAAGTCGAACAGCGCGAATTCGATTTGCCGCAGCATCGCAAGCCCCGCGCCGCAGTGACGGCTCTCCAGCAGGCGCTCGAACATGTCGTGCGGCAACGGCTCGCCGGTTTCGTAGTGCCCGGACGCGCTGGCGAGGACGTCGCGGTTCCAGGCGAAATTCTCCATGAACTGGCTGGGCAGCTCGACCGCGTCCCAGGGCACGCCGTTGATGCCGGCCAGCGCCGGGTAGTCGACACGCGTCAGCAGGTGGTGGAGCATGTGACCGAACTCGTGAAACAGCGTGACGACGTCGGTGTGCGTCAGCAGCGATACGCCCGCCTCGTTGGGAGGCTCGAAGTTGCAGACGAGGTAGCCGACGGGCGCGACGTGTTCGCCGCCCAGGTTCTTCCGCACGATGCATTCGTCGATCCAGGCACCGCTGCGCTTGCCGGGGCGGGCATGCAGGTCGGTGTAGAAGCCGCCGACCGCACGACCGTCATCGTCCAGCACGTCGTAGTAACGAACAGCCGGATCCCATACCTGCACGTCGTCGCGCGGCTCCAGCGACACGCCGTAAAGGCGGTGCGCAAGCGCAAAGAGTCCGTCCACGACGCGGTTCGCCGGAAAATAGCGGCGCAGCAACTCGTCGGAAACCGAGTAGCGCTCCTGCTTCAGCTTCTCCAGCCAGTACGGCACGTCCCAGGGTGCCAGCTCGTGCGGCGCAAGCTCCTCGAGTTGCGCCATCTCCCGCTCCGCGGCGGGACGGGTCTTCCTCGCCAGTTCCCGCAGGAATTCGATGACTTCGGTCGTGTCACTCGCCATCTTGGTGGCCAGCGAATATTCGCCGAAGTTTTCGAAGCCGACGAGATTCGCCATCCGGTGCCGCAGCGCAAGTATTTGTTCGATGCGCTCGCTGTTGTCCCATTGCGGATCGGCCGCCTGCTCCGACGCCCGCGTCGACCAGGCCACGTAGAACGTCTCACGCAGTGCCCGGTCATCGGCATGCGTGCTGACCGCGAGCCACGTCGGGAAATCCAGTGTCAGGTGAAAACCATGGAGATCCTTGTCTGCCGCGGCGCGCCGCGCGCGTTCGACGACCGAGCGCGGCAGGCCCGCGAGTCGGCCCTCGTCCGTCACGTGCAGGTGCCAGTGATCCGTCGAATCCTGGATATTCTGCTCGAAGCCTGCCTGCAGGGTGGCGAGTTCCTGCCGGATGCGGCCGAACTCGGCCTTGTGCCCGTCCGGGAGGGCGACGCCGCCGAGCCGGAAATCCCGCAGCGCGTGATCGACGAGCATCCGCTGTTCGGGCGGCGCGTCGTCGGGCAGTGTCTCGGCTACGTGGCGGTAGGCATCGTGCAGAGCCTTGTTTTGCGCAATTTCGGTGTCATGTCGGGTCAGGAGCGGCAGCGCTTCGTTAAACACGTCGCGCCACTGACTGTCGCCCAGGACGCCCTGCAGGTGCGATACGGGCGACCAGGCGCGCCGCAACTCGTGCTGCATTTCCTCGAGCGGCATGACGAGTGATTCGAAGTCGTGGGCGGCGGTTTCGGCGGTCAGCGCATCGAGCTTTTGCCGGTGCGATTCGATAAGCTCGCGTAGGGCTGGCAGCGTGTGCCGGGGTTGGATTTCGTCGAAGCGTGGCAGGTCGTCGGTGGCAAGCAGCGGATTCGTCATCTTCTCATTGGCCCGTATTTTATCCGGTTGATGTTAGCACAACCATCAATGGGGCCAGCAAACCACTTTTAAACAAGGAGTTTTCGTGTCCCGGGAATTTGACCTGCTGGTAATCGGAGGCGGCAGTGGCGGACTGGCGCACGCGCAGCGCGCGGCGGAGTACGGCGTGCGGGCGGCCGTCATCGAGAACGGCCCGCTGGGCGGTACCTGCGTGAACGTCGGTTGCGTGCCGAAGAAAGTGATGTGGTATGGCGCGCAGTATGCCCACCAAATCGAGCAGGCTGCCGATTTCGGCTTCGACGTGCGGGTCGCGGGGCACGACTGGTCGACACTCAAGTCGCGTCGCGATGCGTATATCAGGCGGCTGAACGACATCTACGAAAAAAACCTGGACCGGCGCGAAGTGACCTTGCTGCGCGGCACGGCACGCTTCGCGGATGCGCACACGCTGGACGTCGACGGGCAGCAATACAAAGCGGCGCGTATCGTCATTGCAACCGGTGGTTATCCGACGATTCCGGACATTCCGGGCGCCGAACTCGGCATCAGCTCGGACGGTTTCTTCGAGCTCGAGCGGCGGCCGGATTCCGTGATCGTCGTGGGCAGCGGGTATATCGCCGTCGAACTGGCCGGCATCTTCAGTTCGCTGGGCGCCGATACCCGGGTCGTCGTGCGCCGGGACGGCATTTTGCGCGGGTTCGAGCCGATGCTGGGCGCTCAGGCGCGCGAGCGGCTGGAGGCGGACGGCGTCCCCGTCGAAACCGGCTTCGTCCCGATGTCGGTCCGCCGGGACGAGACCGGGTTGCACCTGGAGGCCGCGGACGGCCGCACGGCGGGGCCTGTCGACACCGTACTGTGGGCCATCGGGCGTTCCCCGAGCACCGCCGGGCTGCACCTGGACGTCGCCGGCATCAGGACGGACGAGACCGGCTTCATCCCGGTGGACGACTACCAGGCGACCAACGTCGAGCATATTTTCGCGCTGGGTGACGTCACCGGGCGCGCCGCCCTGACACCGGTCGCGATTGCGGCCGGGCGGCGGCTCGCCGACCGTCTCTACGGCGGCATGCCGGACCGGCACCTGGACTACCGGGATATCCCGACCGTGATCTTCACGCACCCGCCGATCGGTACGGTCGGTATGACCGAGCAAGAGGCGCGTGCACAGTTCGGCGATGCGGTGAAGGTATACCGGTCACGATTCAACCCGATGCAGTACGCGCTCAGCGAAAAAAAGATACCGACGACGATGCAGCTCGTGACCGCGGGCGCGGACGAACGCGTAGTCGGCTGTCACATGATCGGTGACGGCGTCGACGAGATCCTGCAGGGATTCGCCGTTGCGGTCCGCATGGGAGCGCGCAAGCGCGACCTCGACGATACGGTCGCGATACACCCGACCAGCGCCGAGGAACTCGTCACTATGCGGTGACGGAAATCTGTTCGAGTACCGTGATCGTGTCCGGTCGAACGCCGCGCCACAGGTGAAACGATTCGGCAGCCTGCTCGACCAGCATGCCCCAGCCCATGATCGACCGTGCCGCGCCTTGCCCCGCCGCCCACTCGCTGAAAGGTGTCGGTGTGAGCCCGTACGAGAGGTCGTAGCACACGGTGTCCGTGCTGACAGCGGCCGCCGGGAAAGGCGGGGTCTCGCCCTTCAGCCCGGCCGACGTCGCGTTGATGACGAGATCGAACGCGGTGCCTTCAGGCACGTCCTTGAAACTGCAGGACGACACGTTGCCCAGCCTGCCGAAATGGGCAACCAGCGCGTCGGCCCTGGCGCGCGTGCGATTGGCGATGACCAGGGAGGCGGGCTCCGCCTCGAGCAGTGGGCCGACGATGCCGCGCGTCGCGCCGCCCGCGCCCAGTATCAGCAGCTTGCGTCCCCGCAGCTCGAGCCCGAGATCGACTGCCAGGTCACGCAACAGCCCGACGCCGTCGGTGTTGTCGCCGAAAATCGCGTCCTCGCGCAGCACCAGCGTGTTGACCGCCCCGGCGCAGGCGAGCCCGGTCGCTCAGTTCGTCAGCCAGTCGGGCGACCTCGCCCTTGTGCGGCACCGTGATATTGAGGCCCTTGCCGCCGGTGCGCTGGAATTGCCGCACCGCCGTTTCCAGTTTCTCCGGCGCAACCTGCAGCAGTTCGTACTGCAGATGCTGCCCGGTCTGCAGTGCAAACAGGCGATGAATGACGGGCGAGCGGCTGTGCGACACCGGGTAACCCATGACACCGTAGCGATCCGGCGCACTCATGCAACCGGCCCGCGCCTGGCTGCGTACGCGACGCGGCGACCAGGTTCACGCATCGTGCAGCCAGCGCGCCGCGTCCAGCGCGAAATACGTCAATACCGCGCTGGCGCCGGCGCGGCGTATCGACAGTAACGCCTCCAGCGCGGTCT
The DNA here is from genome assembly GCA_034522415.1 of Woeseiaceae bacterium. Lineage (GTDB taxonomy): Bacteria > Pseudomonadota > Gammaproteobacteria > Steroidobacterales > Woeseiaceae > Woeseia. The sequence continues at coordinate 45,475 of JAXHLH010000013.1, read as the reverse complement.
CGCGCTCGTCCAGCCAGCCGTTCGCCCCGGCCGCGCGCAACATCGCGTATTCACCGCTGACCTGGTAAGCGAATACCGGCACGGCATACGCGTCCCGCACGCGGCGTACGATGTCGAGGTACGGCAACGCCGGCTTCACCATGACGATGTCGGCGCCTTCCTCGAGGTCCAGTCCCACTTCGCGCAGCGCTTCGTCGCTGTTCGACGGCGCCATCTGGTAGTTGTGCTTGTCGGCCTTGCCGAGGCTGGCTGCCGAGCCGACGGCATCGCGAAACGGACCGTAAAATGACGAGGCGTATTTTGCCGCGTACGCCAGGATCAGCGTGTTGACGTGACCGTCTTCCTCCAGTGCGCCGCGTATTGCCCCGATGCGGCCGTCCATCATGTCGGAAGGCGCGACGATGTCCGCGCCGGCCGCGGCGTGCGACAAAGCCTGTTTCGTCAGCACCTCGACGGTCGGGTCGTTGAGCACGTAGCCGTGTTTGTCGATGATGCCGTCCTGGCCGTGCGTGGTGTAGGGATCCAGTGCGACATCGGTGATGACGGCGATATCCGGGTGGGCATTCTTGATCGCGGCGACGGCTGTCTGCACCAGTCCGTCCGGGTTGTACGCTTCGTCGCCGTTGGCCGACTTGCGGTCCGCGTCGATAACGGGGAACAGTGCCAGCGCCGGCACGCCCAGCGCCGCCGCCTGTGCCGCCGTCTCCAGGATGCCGTCCAGGCTGAGGCGCTCGATACCCGGCATGGAGTCGACCTGCTGGCGGCGTCCCTTCCCGGAAAGGACGAAGACCGGGTAGACCAGGTCGGCCGGACTGAGGGTCGATTCCGCCACCAGCCGGCGCAGCGCCGGTGTCCGGCGACTGCGCCGCATGCGCGTGGCAGGGAACCGGCCCCGTTGATATGAACTCATAGTTGGCCGCAGGGAGTGGTAAAAGCTTGGATTTTCCCTGTATTTCGGTAGGGTTTCTACGCCCCAGCCGCAAAAAACGCCCGTTGCCGGGTAATAATTCCAACTCACAACGGGTCCACTGGTATGACAGACAGCAGAGCAACCCTGGCGCGTAAGCAGCGCTTCGAGCAACTCGTGGCGGTACTCCACAGCGACATGTACCGCTACGCGGCCTGGCTCAGCCGCGATCCCGGCATTGCCGAGGAGGTGGTCCAGGAGGCGCTGCTCAGGGCCTGGAAATCGCTGGATGCCCTGCGGGACGACGGCGCGGCAAAGCAATGGATACTGACGATCGTGCGCCGCGAAAACGCCCGCTGGTTCGAGCGCAAGCGGCTCGAAACGGTGGACGTCGACAGCCTCACGCCGGCACAGGCCGCCATGATCGCGGGCGAGGACGATACGGAATTGGCCGACATCCGCGCCGGAATTTTCGAACTGGAGGACGACTATCGCGAACCGCTGGTGCTGCAGGTCCTGATGGGCTACAGCACGAAGGAAATAGCCGAGCTGATGGGTATCAGGCCGGGCGCCGTGCTGACGCGGCTGCATCGGGCCCGTAACAAGTTGAAAGACCGGTTCGACAGGGAAGCGGCGGCATGAGTGAGCAGACGACCGACATGAATTGCACAGACTACAGGGAAGCGATCGCCGCGGATCCGTCCGGATCCTTCGATGGCGGCAGGGAACACGCGGCAACGTGTGCCGAATGTCGCGCCGTGGGTGATGGCTATCGCGCGTTCGACAACCGGATTCGCGACGCACTGGAGATTTCCGTGCCCGAGTTGCGCCTGCCCGACCTGCCGAAGCCCGCAACGGGCGCGGGCAGCGTCGTGGACCTGGCACCGCGCTTGCGGCTGCGAACGCCGGCTTGGTTCGGTATCGCGGCCGGGCTGGCACTGGCGGCCTTCGTCGGTCTGCAGGCTGTGCGCCCGGATACATCCGATCTCTCGCTCGCCGAGCAGGTCATTGCCCACCTGGACCACGAAGAGGAGTCCCGCGTGGTCACGGACGTGGCGGTCCCGGAACGAACACTGAACAGCGTGGTCGGTAACGATGTGGCCGAAATGGATGCCGGCATCGGCCTTATCACGTACGCGAGAACGTGCATCATCAACGGCAAGGCCATTCCGCACCTCGTCATACAGGGCGAGAAAGGGCCCGTGACACTGCTTCTTTTGCCGGACGAGCCCGTTGAGCGCGCCACGCCGCTCGAGGGGGCCTCCATCAACGGCATCATTCTTCCCGTCGGCAGCGGCAGCATCGCCATCGTCGGGGAGCGCGACGAACCGCTCGACAAGATCGAAGACCGGGTGGTCAACTCAGTGAAGTGGAAGACCTGAACGAAGATTCACGCAACACGACGCTGTTATTCATATTGCCCCGGACGGGGTGCTCATCAAATGCCCGGTACGGGCATGTAAACCAGAGGTAGGAGATTAAAATGTCTGACAAGCAAGTAGCAAAACCCATTGCACTCGCAGTCGGCGCGGCACTGGCCGGTTCGTTCGCATTCAGCAGTGTTGCCAACGCGGACACCGGCGCAAGCCCGTTCGCCATGCAGACGCTGAGTGCCGGCTACATGCTCGGCGCCGGTGAAGGCAGTTGTGGCGGCGACAAGGAAGCCGAAGGCAACTGTGGCGGTGACAAGGAAGCCGAAGGCAGCTGCGGCGGCGACAAGGAAGCGGAAGGCAGCTGCGGCGGCGACAAGGAAGCCGAAGGCAGCTGCGGCGGTGACAAGGACGCCGAGGGCAAATGCGGCGAAGGCAAGTGCGGCGGTGACAAGGACGCCGAAGGCAGTTGCGGCGGCGACAAGGACGCCGAGGGCAAATGCGGTGAAGGCAAGTGCGGCGGTGACAAGGACGCCGAAGGCAAATGCGGTGAAGGCAAGTGCGGCGGTTCGGTATAACCGACACCCCGTAGCGCGAAGAAAAGGCCCGCGGGAAACCGCGGGCCTTTCGTTCGTAGGAGCGGCTTCCAGCCGCGAATGGACGTTAATCGCGGCTGGAAGCCGCTCCTACGTGGAAACCGTCGTGGAAACCGTTCCAACGGAACAAAACCGGCCGATACCGCCTGATTCCCGGGCTGCCGCGCCACTACCGGGCTGCTAAGCTTTCTCTATTTGCAGCCGGGTAAAGGAAGCGGCCATGGCACGAAAAATACGGCGATGCAGCTGGGCCGAAGGCGTCAGCCTGGCGTACATCGAGTATCACGACAGTGAATGGGGCGTGCCGGTGACGGACGACCGGACCATGTTCGAGTTCCTGGTGCTGGAGGGCGCACAGGCCGGGCTGAGCTGGTCCACGATTCTCGGCAAGCGCGCAGGGTATCGCAAGGCCTTTGCCGATTTCGATCCGCAAAAGGTTGCGCGTTTCACGAAAAAGCGCATCGAGAAAATCCTCGAGGATCCGGGCGTGGTGCGCAACCGGCTCAAGGTGGAATCCACCGTTACCAATGCCAAAGCGTTCCTCGAACTGCAGGCGGAGTACGACGGCTTCGCCAATTACCTGTGGGATTTCGTGGGCGGCAAACCGAAGCAGAACCGGTTCCGCCGGGATGCCGATATTCCGGCCACCTCCGCCGAGTCCGATGCGATGAGCAAGGACATGAAGAAACGCGGCTTCCGTTTCGTCGGCAGCACGATTCTGTATGCGCACATGCAGGCGACCGGACTGGTGAACGACCATGTCACGACGTGCTTTCGGCACAAGGCGTGCGCGGCCCTGGGCCGGGCCATGTAAAACCGGTCAGCCGCCGCCCGGCAGCCCCGGCATGTCGAAGCCTTCACCGGCCAGCGACGTGATGAGCCCGTCACGTTGCGCATCCGTGAGTGCGACCAGCGGCGGCCGTACGTTGCGCCAGCGGGTCACGCCGCTGAAATGCGCGACGACCGATTTCAGCGCCGGGATCATCGGCAGCACCTGGACCAGGTCACGAAGATCGTTCAGGGCGTGCTGACGCTCTTTTGCATCGTCGGCCTGCCAGTTGGCGTACAGGTCGTGGATGGCGGCCGGGTTGATATTGGCCGTCGCCGAAATGCAGCCGGCACCCCCGGCGCGCATCGTCGGGAGCAGGAACGCTTCGCTGCCGCAGAACACGCGAAAGTCATCCCATTGCCGCTCGAGCAATGCCGCGGTGTTGGCCCAGTCGCCGGAACTGTCCTTGATGCCGGCGATCGTATCCGGGAACTCTCGTACCAGCCGCTCGATCAGCGGAAGAGTCAGCGGCACCTGCGATACGGGCGGAATGTGGTAGAGGTAGATTTGCAGGCGCGCGTCGCCGACGCGGTCGATGATCTCGGCGAAACTGCGCCAGAGTCCCTCGTCGCTGACGTGCTTGTAGTAAAACGGCGGCAACATCAGCACGCCGCCGCAGCCCAGCTCGACCGCGCGCCGCGTCAGGCGCACCGTGTCGGTGAGCGCGCAGCAGCCGGTACCCGGCATCAGCCGCTCCGGGTCGATGCCGCAGTCGACCAGCGTATCGAGCAGGTCGAGCTTTTCGTCGACCGACAGGGAATTGGCCTCGCTGTTCGTGCCGAACACGGCCAGCCCCGAGTGCTGTGACAGCAGCCAGCGGCACTGCGCCGCGAGCAATTCACCATCGGGCGCCAGGTCGTCGCAAAAAGGCGTCACAACCGGGCAAAGCAGCCCGGAAAATCGTCGTGTCGTCATCAGTTCTGGATACTTATCACAGTGAGGCTCGACAGCCCCCCGGGTGTGGAGTGCGAAATACCGCCCAGGTGGATCGTGTCCGGATCCAGTCCGTTCCAGTCCACCCGGATCTCCTCGGTGGACCCGGACGTGACGGCGGCCGGCGCCGTGACCGTCATGTTGCCGACGTCGTCGTCCAGCCCGAACTGCCACGCCGCGATGCGATAGACGGTGCCCGGCCCGCCGGCGACGTCGTCCGTCTCGAAGCCATGCACGAAAACGATGTAGGTGCCGCTACCCGGCAACAATACGTCGAATTGCTCGCGCGATGTGTCGCCGCCACTCTCGCCGATGCGCGCGCAGTTGACGTCGTCCGGGCAGTAATAGACATACATGTCGAGATCGTCGGCGCCGTCGGTGAGTTCATCGAACATCGCGAAGCGCAGGTAGGCCTGGTCGCTCGGCACGGCATAAAGATGCGCCGTCGCACCGTTGCCGGAATCGGCTGTCTCGAAGTTCTTGTCGACGTCACGCGCGACGAAGTCCTCGATGACCAGCGGTTTGCGCAGTCCGTGCACCCGCGCGGTGTACGCGCCGTCGTAGCCGAACTCGACCGGAAACGTCAACGTCCCGCTGGTGCCGGTCGCGACAACCTCCGCCGGCGCCGTCAGCGACACGGGCCGCACCGCGAGGACGCTGCGGGCGCTGTGGTCGTCGTCTTCCCACGTCAGGCTGCCGAAGCGCCAGCTGTCCAGCGGTCCCGACCGGTAGGTATACGTGACGTCAAAGCCGGCCGTCTGCCCCGGCGCGAGCGACAGTGACGGCGGCGTTACGGTTGTCTCGATACCGGTTGGCGATTCGATAACAGCCGTGTAGGTTGCGCTCGTGTCACCGACGTTGGTCACGCGGCGGGAAACGGTCTGTGTATCGGCGAGCCGTGCAACGGCAACCGATGGCTGGTTCATGTCGCCGGGATCCAGCGAGACACCGGCTGCCGTCAACGCATTGCAGCGTTCCGCCGTCACGGCGTCAGCGCCGAGCGCGCAGGCGAACGCATCGTAGTCGTCGTCGCCCGCGTCGTAAACGATGCCCGGGTCGACAGCGGCGTTCGGCCGAATATGGCCGGCGCCGAAATCGAACGGCAGCGCCGCCGTCTCGCCATCCTGCAGCGTGACGTTCTGGCGGGCCGTCGTCATCAGCGCCGACTTGATGGCCGCCGGTGACCATTCGGGGTGTGCCTGCCGCAACAATGCCGCGACGCCCGCGACATGCGGCACGGACATCGACGTACCGGTCAGGTAGGCGAAGTTCTCGCCCGCGGCGGCAGCGATCGCATCCGGCGTGAAACCGGCCAGGATATTGATGCCGGGCGCCGTCACGTCGGGCTTCAGAATGTCCTGTACCGGTGCCGGTCCGCGCGACGAGAAGACGCCCATGCGGTTGCCGGTATCCTCGACGGTGAGGAGCAGTTCCTTGTCGATCACGACACGCACCGTTTCGCCGAGGTTGATTTCGTCGAGGATACGATTGCCGTCGGCCTGGCCGATCATCAGGGCCGGGATGTCGACCGTACCCGGATCGCCGATCATCGCGATCGGGTCGCCCGCGATATTGAATACGAGTACCGCGACGGCTCCGGCGTCCTCCGCGTGAACTGCCTCTGACCGTGAAGTCGCAGCCGCCGCGCTGTACGTACGCAATCTTCCCGGAGATATCGGCGTCGTTCACCAGGGGTTCACAGGCGTCGAACGTGGTGCCGGCGCTGCCGTCTCCGAGTGTGTCGTCATCGTCGTCGGCGAGCACCAGATCGGCCTCGACGGGCTCGCTGTCGATCAGCGGCGCGGAGAATGTCGCCTCCCTGACTGCGTAGCGGCCGGCCAGCGAGGCCGGCGCGTCGACCTGCAGCGCTTCCAGCGAATGCTCGCCGTCCCGACTGGACGCGGCGGTGGTGATTACCCACGGCGCGCCGGCTGGCGAGCCTATGGTCGCGAAATTCGGTCCGTCGTTGCCGCCTGCCACGACGGCAAGAACGCCGGCCTTGGTGGCAGCCATCAGCGCGAGATCATCCGGCGCCGTCGTCTCGCGCATCGAATTGCCAACGGAATAGTTGATGATGTCCACGCCGTCAGCAACCGCCTGGTCGATGGCCAGCGCCAGGTCGGATGTATTGCAACTCGCGCGCGTCGCGTCCGGTCGCAGCCAGCAGGCCTTGTACGCGGCGATGCGCGCACGCGGCGCCATGCCCTCGATGCGGCCGACGAACGTGCCGAATATATCGGCATCCACCCGGTTGCCCGCGGCGGTGGTCGCTGTGTGCGTTCCGTGTCCGTCCACGTCGCGCGGGGAAAAGATTTCGTCCTCGTCGATGAGACCGCTTGCCTCGGCGCCCTCGACGAAATAGCGCGCGCCGATCAGCTTGTCGTTGCAGGCGTCGGCGCTGAACTCCGGGCCGGCCTGGCAGGTACCGTTCCAGTCCTGCGGCGGCTGGAACAACACGACGTCCGGCTGGCGCCGGAAACGGCGGCACAGCCAGCGGCCCAGCAGGCTGTTCTGGCCCCACGTGGAGCGGCACAGCCGCGGCTGCGGCGCCTCCCGGTATCCGCGAGTGCGGGGTGTTCGGGCGCGATGCCGCTGTCGATGACGCCGATAACGACGCCGTCGCCGTCCAGGCCCAGCGGGCCGCGCAGGCCGCGTTCGTTGTCGAACAGCCCGAGGAAGTCGGCGCTGTCGCTGGTGGTCAGCGGCCGTATCTCGTCTTCCCAGACCCGCGCGACCTCCGGCAGGCCGCCCAGGCGGCTGGCCTGCGCCGCCGTCATGCGCGCGGCGAAACCGTTGAGGCTGTAACGGTAGCTGTAGATCTGCTCCGCACCGGGTCCGGCCCTGGAGAACACGTCCTGTTGTGCGTTCGCGAGTTCCTGCGTGTAGCTCTGTACCAGGGCGCTGTTCTTGTCGAAGCGGGGCCGCGGCCCGGCGACCTTGCCCGATGCCGCGGCCGCGCGGCTGGCGTGGTACTCGGCGGCGGACGGCTGCCTGAGCTGCACGATGTAGACCTTGCGCGTGGCGGTATCGGCTTCCTCGAACGTGTACGCGGCAAGCGGCCCGCCGCTCTGCAGCGTGCTTTCGGCGTCGGGAGCTGCGCCGACGGCGCCGCCTGCCAGCAGCAGGCCCAGGAAAATACAGGGTTTGTTCGTCACCAGCACGCGCCCGCGGGGATGCAATGGAGAACCGGTCCGGTTTGCGGGCAAGTTACCACAGCCTCCTGAAAATGGGGACTGCCGGGCAACCTGTCAGGGCGAATCGCGATACCCGCTCGTCTCGTTCCCATCGGTCGTGACCCCGAGGCCCACGGCGATGCGATTGACGAAATTGAAATAGCCGACGATCAGCGTGAGATCCAGGATGTCGCGATCGGAGAGTCCGACCGCGCGCAGGTCAAGGAGGTCGCTCTCGGTCATCGCACCCGGCGCCGACGTCAGCTTTTCCGCGTGCATGACGATGTTGCCCAGTCGTGGCTCCAGCGCATCGAGGTTGTCCGCCGAGGACAGTGTTTGCAGCGTGTCCGCATCCGGCTGTTCGCTCCCGCCGAGGCGAGTGAGCGCCTCGACGTGATGGGCGACGCAGTACTCGCAGTCATTGGTCGACGACACGACCACGGCAATGGCCTCGCGCTCGGCGCGCGACAGGCCGGACTCGCCGAACATGAGAGTCATGTACAGATCGACATGGTTTTGCAGCGCCGCTGGATTGAGGCTTTGTACCTGCAGGATGTTGGCGATCTTGCCGCGCTGCTCGAGCAGGCGCGCATAAATGCGTGCCAGTTCACCGTCGGCAGTATCGGGCGTCGTTTCGGTTATCCAGGACATGCGCTAGTTTCCGGTTTCCGTCTCACCCAGCCAGTCGCGCGGACGCAGGTAATCGGAGTAAAGCAGCGCCTCCGGGCTGCCCGGTTGTGGTTGCCAGTCGTATTCCCAGCGGACGCGTGGCGGCAGCGACATGAGTATAGACTCCGTGCGGCCGCCCGATTGCAGGCCGAACAGAGTGCCGCGGTCCCAGATGAGGTTGAACTCGACGTAGCGCCCGCGCCGGTAGAGCTGGAACTCGCGCTCGCGCTCGCCGTATTCGACATCGCGCCGTGCTTCCACGATCGGCAGGTACGCCGGCAGGAAACGGGCGGCGATACTCTCGGTAAGCGCGAACGCCTGTTCGAAACCGGGTTCGTTGAGATCGTCGAAAAAAAGGCCGCCGACGCCACGCGTCTCGTTGCGGTGTTTCAGGAAAAAATACTCGTCACACCAGTTCTTGAAACGCGGGTAGCAGTCGTCCCCGAATGGCTGGCAGGCTTCGCGGGCCGTACGGTGCCAGTGAAGCACATCGTCGTGATACGGGTAGTAAGGAGTCAGGTCGAAACCGCCGCCGAACCACCATACCGGCGGCGCGTCGTCGGCCAGCGTCGTGAAAAAGCGGAAGTTGGCGTGTGTCGTCGGCACATGCGGATTGCGCGGGTGCAGCACCAGCGACACGCCCATCGCGGTAAACGCCCGGCCGCCCAGTTCGGGACGGCTCTTGCTCGCCGACGGCGGCAGTGCGTCGCCGAACACGTGCGAGTAGCCGACGCCGGCCTGCTCGAATACGCCGCCCTCGCGCAGGACGCGGCTTTCTCCGCCACCGCCGCCGGGACGCTCCCAGGTATCGCGGCGAAAACGGCCGGGCCCGTCGGTCCGCTCCAGCGCCGCGCAGATATCGTCCTGCAGCGTCTTCAGAAAGGTCTCGACGCGGCTCGTGTCCGTGGCGCTGTCAGTCATCCGGCTGCCGCCCTCACTGTCCGGCCGGTCGCGAGATCGCGAATCTCGGAAGGCCCCCTGGCCGGGCCGCAATGACCGGGCACGATGAAGTCTACCAGCCGACGGAAGTTGCGCCGCAGCACGTACGGCGTCCGCGCCGGCGGCCGGCCGGCGATGTTCGCGCTGGTCGATACCAGCGGCATGCCGGCCGTCCGGCACAATTCGGCCGCAACGGGATGGGCCGTGATGCGTACTGCAATGCCGTCGTGTTGACCGCGTATCCAGAGCGGCACGGATTCGTCAGCGGGAACGATCCAGGTGACGGGGTGCGCGGCACTGCCGGCGAGTGCGGGCGCATCGTCCGGCAGAGCGACCCAGCCGTCGAGCTGGGCGGCGTCCGCGGCGATGAGCAACACGCCCTGCAGCGGATCGCGTTCCTTCATCTCGATGATGCGCAAGACGGACTCACCGTCGTCCGGCCGGCAGCCCAGCCCAAAGACGCCCTCGGTCGGGTACGCAACGACGCCGCCCGCGCGGACGATACGGCCGGCACGTCGCATCGCCATCATACGGGTTCAGTCCCCGCTGTCGCGCGCGGCGCCCTTGCCCGCGGATTTGCCGCCCCCGGCCTTCTTGCTGCCGGTCGCGGCTTTTTTCTTCTTCTTCTTTTTCTTTTTCTTCTTTTTTTTCTTCGTCGCGGACTTACTGGCCGTGCTCGTCTCCGCGGTGGCTGCGGTCTTCGCCGTCTTCTTTTTCTTCTTGCCGCGGCGGCCGCGCACGGGGGCGGCGGCGAGCAGTTCCTTGCATTCCTCCAGCGTCAGAGACTTCGGCTCGCGGTCCTTCGGTACGCGCGCGTTCTTGGTCTTGTCGGTGATGTAGGGTCCGTAGCGTCCGTGCAGGACCTGGATGCCTTCGTCCTCGAAGTCCTGAATGATGCGGTTGGCGTCCGCGATCTTTTTTTCCTTGATGAGCTCCAGCGCGCGCGGCAACTCGATCGTGTACGGATCGTCCTCGCCGCGAATGCCGACAAACTTGTCGCCGTAGCGCACGTAGGGGCCGAAGCGACCGATGCTTGCCGATACGGGTTCGCCTTCCGGCGTCTCGCCGAGCTTGCGCGGCAGCTTGAACAATTCCATCGCCGTCTCCAGCGTGATCTCGTTCATCTTCTGCCCGGGTCTCAGGCCCGCGAATTTCGGCTTTTCCTCGTCGTCCTTGGTGCCGATCTGCACGAACGGCCCGAAGCGACCCATGCGGACCGTGACCGGCTTGCCGCTCTTCGGATCGGTGCCGAGTTCGCGCGCCATGGCGACCTGTTCACGCGTGACGTTTTCTTCCTTGTATTCGACGAGGCTGGAAAAGTCCTGCCAGAAGTTTTCCAGCAATGGCACCCAGTCCTTTTCTCCCAGCGAGACCGCGTCCAGATCGTCTTCGAGTCGCGCCGTAAAGTCGTAGTCGACGTACTGCGTGAAATGTTCCGTCAGGAATCCGTTCACAATGCGGCCGATATCCGTCGGCAGGAACCGCTTGCCGTCCATTTCGACGTACTCGCGGTTTTTCAGTGTCGCGATGATGCTCGCGTAGGTGGACGGACGGCCGATGCCGTATTCCTCGAGCGTCTTGACGAGGCTGGCTTCGGTAAAGCGCGGCGGCGGTTCCGTGAAATGCTGTTCGGGCCGCAGTTCGACCAGCGATATCAGGTCGCCTTCCGCAACTTCGGGCAGCAGCCTGTCGCCCTCGTCCAGTGCCGCGTCGTCGCGGCCTTCCTGGTAAACCGCCATGAAGCCGGGCTCGACCATTACCGAGCCGTTGGCCCGCATCAGGTGCGGCGCGTCCTCACCGCTCGCGCTCTCGCCGGGAGCGAGGTCCAGGGCCACGGTATCGAAGACCGCGGGCACCATCTGGCACGCCATCGTGCGTTGCCAGATCAGCGTGTAGAGCTTCAGCTGTTCCCGGTCGAGGCGGCCCTTCAGAGACTCCGGCGTACGCGCGACGGACGTCGGGCGTATCGCCTCGTGCGCCTCCTGGGCATTCTTCGCTTTCGTCTTGAACTGGCGCGCTTCCTCGGGGACGTTCTTGTCGCCGTAACGCTCGCGGATTACCTCGCGAATCTCGTCGACGGCAGACTGCGCCAGCGTGACCGAGTCGGTGCGCATGTAGCTGATCAGCCCGACGGTGCCTTCGTCCGACAGCTCGATACCTTCGTACAATCGTTGTGCAACCCGCATGGTCCACTGCGTGTTGAAGCCCAGCTTGCGCGAGGCTTCCTGTTGCAGCGTGGACGTCGTGAACGGCGCCGCGGGATTGCGGCGGCGCTGCTTCTTCTCGATCTTTACGGCCGTCAGCTTGCCATTGGCCGCGTCCAGCAGCGTCTTTTCGACGTCACGCGCAGTGGTTTCGTTCTCGAAGCTGAATTGCTCGACCTTCTCGCCGTTGTACCGCGTCAGGCGTGCGACGAAAGGCTGGTCTTCCTTGCTGACGTCGGCCTCTATCGTCCAGTATTCGCGCGCCTTGAAAGCCTCGATCTCCTCCTCGCGCTCGACGATCATGCGGAGCGCGGGACTTTGCACACGGCCGGCCGACAGGCCGCGCTGCACCTTCTTCCACAACAACGGCGACAGGTTGAAGCCGACCAGGTAGTCGAGCGCACGGCGGGCCTGTTGCGCGTAAACGAGTTCGTCCGAGATGCCGCGCGGGTGCGCCAGCGCTTCCTGGATCGCGCCCTTCGTGATTTCGTGAAACACGACGCGGTGTACCGGCTTGTTGTCCAGGGCGCCCTTGTCCCTGAGAATTTCGACCAGGTGCCAGGATATGGCCTCGCCCTCGCGATCCGGGTCCGTCGCGAGATACAGGGCGTCCGATTTTTTCAGTGCGCGAACAATGGCATTGACGTGCTTTTCATTGCGCTCGATAACCTGGTACTTCATCGCGAAGCCGTGTTCGGGATCGACGGCGCCTTCCTTCGGCACGAGGTCCCGCACATGGCCATACGACGCCATGACGTCGAAATCCTTGCCCAGGTAGCGGCCGATGGTCTTGGCCTTGGCGGGTGATTCGACGATTACGAGGTTTCGCGGCATGCTGTTCGGCAACCCGGTTAATGGGGAAATGAACCGCCTGAAGCAAAAAACCGCAGACAGTGCCGCGGTTCGTTTACCTGCTCAATGGCAGTGTGTCAAGGACACTAGCCTGGAACGGCGGCGGGAAGCCGGCTCAGTGGAGCAGTCCGGTATTCTCCTCGAACACCAGGTCTTCCATCCGCGCGTAAGCGATTTCCTGGCCCGGCTGGCTGAAAAGGACCATCAGCACGACCCATTTGATCTGCTCGACGTCGATGTCGTGGGATTCGAGCGCGAGCAGCCGGTCGATCAGTATTTCGCGCTGCGGCGGCGACAGGATGCCGATCTGTTCGAGGTAGGCAATGAAGCCGCGGCACTCGATATCGAGACGCTCGTGCTCGACTTCGTTATAGACGCGTGTGCCGTGCGAGGTTTGCGGATGAATGGCGAGACTGTCGTGATTGTCGGTCAGTCCGTCCAGCCACTCGAGTGCCCGGTCGATTTCGCCACTGCCGAAGCCTGCCCGAACGAGTTCGCTGCGCAGCACGTTCTGATTCGGTTCCGGCTCCTCATCCGCATCGATGTATGTCTCGAAGAGATACATCAATACGTCGAGTACGTTTTCTTTCATGCCTGGAGCGGCTCCTTAACCAATGGATCGGCCGATCATGCAATGCCTGCGTGCATTCAGCCGTTCAGTCTCGAGTATTTCCCGCCCTGCAGAACTTCGACTTCGCCCTCGAGCTCCAGTATCAGGAGCATGGAGCAAACCTGGTCGATCGTCAATCCGCAATTGGTGGCGAGGTCGTCCGCGCTGACGGGATCGTATCCGAGCCCTGCGAGCAGTCGTTCGTAGTCCGCATCGCGAGTCCTGTCGACCTTCGCCGCATCGGCGGGCTCGTCCTTATGTTGCATCAGGTGCCCGACCAGCGGCTGGAGTTCCTCGACGATATCGGCTGCGCTCTCGACGAGTTTCGCGCCGTCCCGAATCAGCCGGTGGCATCCGCGCGCGAGCGGATTGTGTATGGAGCCGGGTATCGCGAACACCTCGCGGCCCTGCTCCGATGCGAGCCGTGCCGTGATCAGGGACCCGCTGCGCCAGGCGGCCTCGACGACCAGCGTGCCCAGCGAGAGCCCGCTGATGAGCCGGTTGCGGGCCGGGAAATGCTCGCGCCGCGGCGGCGTGCCGAGCGGATATTCCGACACGAGGGCGCCCGCCGCGGCGACGCGGTGGGCCAGCGCGTGATTCGACGCCGGGTATACGCGATCGATGCCGTGACCCAGCACGGCGATCGTGAACGCGCCGCCATCCAGCGCGCCGGCGTGCGCGGCACTGTCGATACCCTGCGCAAGGCCCGCTGACGACGGAAGCCGGCTCGCCGAGGTGGCGCGCGAACTCGCGCGCGGTGTCGCTGCCGCCGGATGTCGGGTTGCGGCTGCCGACGATGGCAAGCGACGGCAGGTGCAATGCGTCCAGGTTGCCGCGCACGTAGAGCATCGGCGGCCAGTCGCGAATCTGTTTCAGGAGTTCCGGGTAGGCCTCGTCGCCCGCGGCGACGAGATGATTGCCGGGTTCAGCGGCCCACGCCAACGCGGCCGCCATCGCATTTTCGTCGGGAGATCGCAGCGCATCGATCGCGCGTCGCGACAGGCCGCCTCGCTCCAGTGCCGCGGCTTTCTGGTCGAGCAGCGCTGTTCCCGCGACCGTGCGCGGCGAGCAGGGGCTCGAGTTGCGCGCCCGTAAGCCGTGCCAGCGACAGGGTCAGCCAGGCTCGATAGTCGTCACTCAATCCGCCAATCCTTCCATGCGTGATGCTGCTCCGCGAAGCCGGGGTACGCGCCGCAACGAAAAAGGGCCGGCGCCAGAATCCGGCGCCGGCCCTCAAGAAGGGTCGTCGGGCAGCGGAACCTATTCCGGACTGCGCACCGCGTCGCGCACGTGTATGTCGCTGGTCGCTTCCATGACCAGCCCGTAACTGATCCGGTCGTAGACCTTGAAGACCATGACCGTGCCGGCCTCTTCATCCGGCAGCATCACCTTCTCGCCGCCGATGTTGCTGAAAAAGCCGACGCCACCGCTCTTGATCGAGCCTTTCGCGAAGCGGTCGCGGACTTCCTCGCCGGCCTGCCAGACCGTCAGCACATCGCCGGGCGCGAGCCCGTCACGGGCGCCGCGATTCATGACGATGACCTGATACTGCCCGATCAGCGATACTCCATCTACCACCGAGATAATGCGGCCGTCGATGTTCGTATCCGGCGCTTTCGGGAAGAAATTGAGCGGGATGTCGACCGTTTCGGGCACCAGCCGGTCGCCGGCCAGTGCCTCGCGATTGGTTTCCGTCAGCGTCACGGTGGCGGGATCGCCGCCACGGGTCAGTGCGCCTTCACCGATGAAGATGCCCTGGTAGCCCACGACGCGATCGTCGTCCGGGTCGACCAGCTGTTCGCCGACGTGGACGATGCTGTAGCGGGTGCCGGGCGCCGCGGGCTCGCCGCCGCGCACATAGACCTCGTTGCCGGCGGCGGCGATCATGCGATCACCGCGTGAGGTCAGGATGTAGGGAAGCTGGGTCGATCTGCGAGCGCTCCAGCACCATGCCGCGCGACAGGAATGCCGCGATCTGCTCGTACGGGATGCTGGTCACCGCGGCGTCCAGCGGCGTGATGCGCGCCTGCGGCGACAGCCGGTAGGCCGAGCCGCGCAGCGTCGTGATGCGCGGCTGCCCGTCGACCATGACCAGCGCCAGCACGTCACCGGGATAAATAAGGTGTGGATTTTCGACCTGCGGGTTGACATACCAGACTTCGGGCCAATACCAGGGATCCTGGAGAAACGTTGCCGCGATGTCCCACAGCGTGTCGCCTTGCTGCACGACGTACTCGTCCGGGTGGCCGGCGGCCAGCGGAATCGGTGTCAGCTCCTGTTCGCGGCGGGGCTCGGGCCGGGACGTCGTGGCCCGCGACTGGCTTGCGTTCGGGTCCAGCGAGGTGGAGCGCTCCGGCACCGGTGCCGTGGCTTCGGTCCGCGCCGGCGCCGGCTCGTCCCCTGCAAACGGGTTCAGGGCGCAGCCGGCGAGCACCGCGGTCCCGAGCAGGGCGGACAGGCGGAAACCGGTGTTCGGGCGGGCATTGAAAGGGGACATGATCGGCGGCGGCTCCCTGGTGCAAACGGATGGTGCAATCGGATGGTGCAAACGGTCGGTGCTGTCGAACGGTGCTATCGACCTGCCCAGCGACAGGCGTTGTATAATATGTCGTCTAGAACGCTCGCAAGCTGCCAAACACGTCACAATTCGGTCCCACGGAGGGTGCCGGGCAGCCCTTTAACCAGGCGGCATTGTCCGCTATCTTATTCAATGAAGTCAAAAATTTAGGTCAAGTTCGTAGTGCGCTACGCGAGTTTTGACCGCAAGCGATATGGCGATACTGAAAATACTGGAATTCCCCGACCCGCGGCTGCGCAGGAAGGCGACGCCGGTCGCCGCCGTGGATGACGATCTGCGGGCCCTCGTCGACGACCTGTTCGAGACGATGTACCAGGCGCCCGGCATCGGCCTCGCGGCGACCCAGGTCGACGTGCACCAGCGCCTGCTGGTGACCGATGTGACCGCCGACCGCACGGAGCCGCATGTGCTGATCAACCCGCAGATCCTCGAGATGGACGGCACGGCCGTCAGCGAGGAAGGCTGCCTGTCGGTGCCCGGCTACTACGAGGAGGTGGAGCGCGCCGAGCACATACGCGTGCGTTATCTCGACAGGAACGGCGAGACGGTGGAGCGCGAGATGGAAGGCCTGCTGGCCGTCTGTGTGCAGCACGAAATCGACCACCTGGACGGCAAACTGTTCGTCGACTACCTGTCCGAAGCCAAGCGCCAGCGTATCCGCAAGCGACTGCAGAAAGATCGCCGGGATCGCGAGCCGGCCGCGGCCGCCGTACTCTGATTCGCGGGACGCCCGCGAGCCTCCGGACCCATTCCCACGATGCAGGCCAGAGTGTTGTTCGCCGGCACCCCGGCGTTCGCGCTGGCCTGTCTGCGTGCGCTCGTTGCCGCGGAGGTGTGGCCGGCCGCGGTCTACACGCAGCCCGACCGGCCGAGCGGCCGCGGCCGCAGGCTCACATCGTCGCCGGTCAAGGACTTTGCACTGAAGAGCGGCCTGCCCGTCCGCCAGCCGGCGTCGCTCTCGGACCCGGTTGCCGTGCGCGAGCTCGCGGACTTCGCTCCCGACCTCCTGATCGTTGCCGCGTACGGGCTGCTGCTGCCGCAGGCCGTCCTCGACATTCCGCGGCACGGTTGCCTGAACGTCCACGCGTCGTTGCTGCCACGCTGGCGCGGCGCGGCGCCCATCCAGGCGGCGATCGCGAGCGGCGACCGCGAGACCGGCGTGAGTCTCATGCGCATGGAGGCCGGGCTGGACAGCGGTCCCGTTTACGCGCGGCAAAGCCTGCCGATCGGCGACGAGGAAACGGCCGGCGAACTGCACGACCGGCTCGCCGTGCTGGGCGGGCAACTGCTGGTCCGGAGCCTGCCCGACATCATCGCCGGGCGCCTGCGGGCCGAGCCGCAGGACGAGCGCCGGGTCACCGTCGCCGGCAAGCTTCGGCCCGCGGACGCGATCCTCGACTGGCGCCGGCCGGCCGCCGCGCTGGCACGCAACGTCCGGGCGTGGAACCCGGTGCCCGGGGCGCGTTTCGACCTCGGCGACGAAACCATCAAGTGCTGGCGGGCACAGCCATTGCCGTCGGCGGCAGGTCGACCGGGCACCGTCCTGCAGGCCGGACCGGCCGGCGTGGACGTTGCCTGCGGCGAAGACGCCCTGCGGTTGCTCGACGTGCAGCGACCGGGCCGCAAGCGCATCTCCGGCGGCGAGTTCGCGGCCCAGGTCGAGCTTGCCGGGCAGACGCTGGCGGTTGCCGCGGACTGACGGGCGGCACGCGTGGACCAGGACACGGGCGGCGTCAGGCTGCGGGCACAGGCCGCGCGCGCCGTGCATGCGGTGGCAAGCGAGGGGCGTTCGCCTGGATGCGGCGCTGGCGGCGGCCGAAGATGGCGTAGCCGCCGCGGCCCGGCCGTTCCTCCGGCATCTCTGCTTCGAAACCCTGCGCCACCATTTCAGCCTGCGCGCGACGACGGCCATGTTGCTCGAGCGCCCGCTGGCGCGCCGCGATGCGCTGGTCGGCGACCTGCTGGCAGTCGGCATCGCACAGCTTAAGTACACGCGCGTCAAGCCGCATGCGGCCGTGTCGCAGACCGTCGAGGCGGCCCGCCTGCTGCGTGCGCCGAAATTCAAGGGCCTCGTCAACGCCCTGCTGCGACGCTACCTGCGGGAACGGCCGGTACCGGGTGGCGAGGTGGCGCGTTACGGAGAACATCCGCAATGGATGCTGGAGCGGCTGCGGCGGACTGGCCCGACGACTGGCGGCACGTGTGCGAGGCCAACAACGAGCGGGCGCCGATGTGGCTGCGCGTCAATGCGCGCCAGGGCGAGCCTTGCGCGTGCCGCGCCGCAACTCGTCGCCACCGCCGCCGCCGGCGCCAGGCGCCGCCGCGCCACGCTGGGCGGCCTCGAGCACGCGCTGCGCCCGCCGCGCCCCGTGCCGTCGAGGCGCTGCCTGGCTTTACGGAGGGGCGCCTTCGGCAGGACGGTGCGCGCACAGCTCGCCGCGCCGTGGCTGCTGGCCGACGGCGGGCGCTCGATCCTCGACGCCTGCGCCGCGCCGGGCGGCAAGACGGCGCACCTGGCCGAGCTGATGGCGCCGGACGCGCGCCTGACCGCGATCGACAGCGACGCAGCAAGGCTCGAGCGCGTGCGCGAGACCCTGGCCCGCACCGGCGGCGAGGCAACGGTTTTGCACGCTGACGCATCTGAACCGGGGGCGTGGCTACGGCGAGCCGTTCGACCGCATCCTGGTCGACGCACCGTGCTCGGCCAGTGGCGTGATCCGGCGACACCGGACATCCGCCTGCTGCGCCGCGCCGGCGACGTCGCGGCGCTCGCCGCTCGCCAGGCGGCGCTGCTCGCGGCGTTGTGGCCGCTGCTGGCGCGGGGCGGGCGGCTGCTGTATGTCACCTGCTCGGTGTTCGCGGCGGAAAACGACGCGCTCGTCGCACGGCACCTGGAAACCACGGCCGATGCGCGCGAAATGCCATTGTTGCCAAATAACAACATCCGCGCTCTAATGGGCCGAAAGGCCGTGGGTGGGATCTGCCCGGGACGATGCGCCTTGACGGTTTTTATTACGCCTGCCTGGAAAAAGCCCCGTGACGAGCGCATGAGACCCGCCACCACAATCCGCTCGCGCGCCGCCGCTGGTAGCGCTCGCCTGCCTGCTGTGGACGGCGCTGGCCCAGACCCGCAGCGACCGGCAGGGCTATTTCCACGTCCGCTCGGCCGACACCCGCCTGGTCGACGGCGTGCAGGTGCTGGACGCCCGCCTGCAACTGGTGCTGAGCGACGAGGCGCTCGATGCCCTGAACAACGGCGTGCCGCTGACGATCGAGCTGCGGCTAGAAGTGATTCGCGAACGGCGCTTCCTGCCGGACGCCGTCGACGCCGCGCTCGACCTGCGCTACGAACTGGACGTACCGGCCGTCAGCCAGCGCTACATCGTGCGCAGCCTGAACACCGGCAACCAGGATTCGTTCGCCACGCTGCACTCGGCGCTCAACGATCTCGGCCGCATAGAAGACCTGCCGGTCGTCGATGCGTCGATCCTCAGGCGAGCAGCGACTACCGCATGCGGCTGCGTGCCCTGTTGAGTACGCGCCAGTACCCGGCGCCGCTCAGGATGCTGTTTTTCTGGCGTGACCAGTGGCAATTGAAGAGCGAGTGGTTCGAATGGCAAATCGAACGCTGAAACGGCTCCTCTACGGAACGCTGGGCGCGCTTGGCGTCGCGCTGGCGCTGGTCGCGCTGTACCTGCTGAGTCGCACGGCGCAGAACTCGCAGGAGTTCGACCGGATGTACGTCTACATCCTGCTCGTCAACGTCGCCGGCGTGCTGGTGCTGTTCGCGCTGATGGTCGGCAATCTTGCCCGGTTGTTCCGCGATTACCGCGCGCACGTGCCGGGCTCGAAGCTGAAGGCCCGCATGGTCGCGATGTTCGTCGGCCTCGCGGCCGTGCCGCTGCTCGTCGTTTTCTACTTCTCGATGCAGTTCATCAATCGCGGCATCGATACGTGGTTCAACGTCGAGGTCGAGGCCGGGCTCGACGACGCGCTGGCGCTGAGTCGCGCCGCGCTGGAAATGCAGATGCGCGAGCACCTGGAAAGCACGACGCGCATTGCCGGCCTGCTGGAGCAGGTCAGCATCAACCAGGTCATTTTCGAGCTGAGTTCGCTCAGGCGGCAGACCGGCGCCAGCGAAATCACGCTGTTCGGGCGCAACCAGCAGATCATCGCCACCAGTTCGGACTTCGCCGCCAATTCGGTGCCGGAGGCGCCCAGCGACGAGGTAGTGCTGCAGATCCAGCAGAATCGCCCGTATGTCCGGCTGTTCCCGCTGGAGGAGGGCCGCTACGAGATTCGCACGGCCGTCGCCGTGGGCACGCGCAATCGCCCGCAGATATCCGGCCTGCTGCGCGCGCGCTTTCCCGTGTCGGAGCGCATCAGCCGCATGGCGGACAGCGTCGATTCGTCGTACAGCGACTACAAGCTGGCGGAATACCTGCGGGAACCGCTGAAGCGCAGTTTCACGATGACGCTGACCGTGGCGCCGATGCTGTCCCTGCTGGCGTCGATTTATGGCGCGTTCGTCCTGTCGCGCCGCATGGTGGCGCCGATCCAGGACCTCGTGGCCGGCACGCGCGCCGTGGCGAAGGGTGACTTCGACACGCGGCTGCCGACACCGTCGCGCGACGAGATCGGTTTCCTCGTCAGCTCTTTCAACGACATGACCCAGCGCCTGTCCACGGCACGGCGACAGGCCAGCCTCAGCCAGGCGCAGGTCGAGGCCGAACGGGCCAATCTCGAGGTCATACTCGCGCGGCTGTCGACCGGCGTCGTCTCGCTGGAATCGGACCTGCGCATCCGCACGGCCAACCAGGCCGCGGGCGCGATCCTGAACGTCGACCTCGAAAGCCGCGTCGGCGAATACCTGCCGGACGTCGCCAGGGGCCAGCCATTGCTCGAGCAGTTCGTGGACGTTGCGCGGGTGCACCTGAATGCCGGCGATCGCGAATGGCGTGAACAGATCGTATTGCGTGGCGAGGTCGGGCGCCGGGTCCTGACCTGCGCGTGCACGATGCTGCCGGGCGACGAGGATCACGATCCGGGCTTCGTCGTGGTATTCGACGACATCACCGCGCTGCTGCAGGCACAACGCGACGCCGCGTGGGGCGAGGTCGCGCGGCGTCTCGCACACGAGATCAAGAACCCGCTGACACCGATACAGCTGTCGGCGGAGCGCCTGCGACGCAAATACCTGCGCTCGATGGCGGCGGACGAGGCACAGGTGCTGGACCGCGCGACACACACGATCGTGCAGCAGGTCGAGGCGATGAAGGAGATGGTCAATGCCTTCAGCGAGTACGCGCGGGCGCCGGATCTCGACATCAACCGGTTCAGCGCGGGCCGCCTCGCGCACGAGGTCGTCGATCTCTACCGGGCCCAGGAGAGCGGCGTCGAGATCGTGCTGCACGCGGCGGACGCGCTGCCGGACATAGAGGCGGACATGGGTCGCGTGCGACAGATACTGCACAACCTGATCCGCAATGCGACAGAGGCACTGGAACACGGCAAGAACGGCCGCATCGACGTCACGGTGGACGCCGCGGCGTACCTGGGTGTCGACGTCATCGAGATCACGGTCGCGGACAACGGGCCGGGCTTCAACGTCGGTTCACTGAGCCAGGTGTTCGACCCGTACGTCACGACAAAACCGAAGGGCACTGGCCTGGGGCTCGCCATCGGTCAAGAAGCTGGTGGAGGAGCACGCGGGCATGATCGAGGCCGAGAACCGCGAACAGGGGCGCCGTCATTCGCATACGACTGCCGCGTCAATCGAATCCGCGCGCGAAGCGTTGATCGCGATGATGCCGGGACGCGCAGAAAAACGGAGGGAAAGAGCATGAGCACATCACATGTGCTGGTGGTGGATGACGAAGCCGACATTCGGGCACTGATTTCCGAGATTCTCACTGACGAGGGCTACGAGGTGACGGTGGCGCAGGACGCGGCGGCGGCGCGCGAGGCGCGCGCGAATGCGCGCTTCGACCTCGTCCTCCTCGACATCTGGATGCCGGACACGGACGGCATCAGCCTGCTCCGGGAGTGGTCCGAGCAGGCCAGCTCTGGCACTGCCCCGTCGTCATCATGTCCGGGCATGGCACCGTGGACACGGCCGTGGAGGCGACGCGTCTCGGCGCTTTCGACTTCGTCGAGAAACCGCTGTCGATCGCGAAGCTGTTGCGCACGGTCGAGCGAGCGCTGGACGCCGCACGCCGCAAGGCCGGCACGTCACGACACCTGCTGCCGTCGCTGCTCGCACCCGTCGGTCGCAGCCGGCTGATCAAGGGCCTGCGCGAGACTGTCCAGCAATATGCGGGCCACGAGTCGCCGGTGCTGCTGACGGGCGAGCCGGGTACCGGCCGCGGCGCGTTTGCGCGCTATATTCACGCAATGAGCAACCGCGCCGACGGCGAGCTGGAAATCCTGCTGGCCGCCTCGCTCACGGACTCGAACGCTGAAGAGCAGCTGCTCGGCAGCGAGGTGGGCGGCGAGATTCGCAAGGGCTGTTTCGAGCGCGCGGCCGGCGGCACGCTGATCATCGAGGAGCTGACCGACCTGAGCGATGGCGTGCAGAAGCTGATCGTCGGCGTGCTGGAGCAGGGCCGCTTCATGCGCAAGGGCGGCAGCGACCCGGTCGAGTTGCGGGCGCGTGTCCTTGCAACCGTCACGGCAGATGTGGACGGCGCCGTCGAGTCCGGACGGTTGCGGCGCGAACTGGTGTCCAACCTGAACGTGCTGAGCGTGCGCGTGCCGCCGCTGCGGGAATACGCCGAAGACGTGCCGGAACTGCTCAGCTATTACGTCGACAAGCTGGTCGATGCGGAAGGGCTCGGGTTCCGGCGATTCAGCGTGGCGGCACAGAACCGGCTGCGCAACTACCCGTGGCCGGACAACGTGCGTGAACTGAAAAATCTCGTGCGCCGCCTGCTGATGACGGGCGCAGGCGACGAAATCACGCTCGAGGAGATCGAGCACGAGGTCAGCGCCGGTGCGCACGCCGACGAACCCCTGGTGAAGCAGGACCTGCTGGCGCTGCCGCTCAGGGAGGCACGCGAACAGTTCGAGCGCGCCTATCTGCAGCAGCAGCTCGTACTGTGCGACGGCAAGGTCGGCAAGCTGGCCAAGCGCGTCGGCATGGAGCGCACGCACCTGTATCGGAAGCTGCGCTCGCTGGGCGTCGATTTCCGTGCCGTGGCCGCGGGCGACGACTGAGTTTCGCGCGCGTCCGTCAGTCGCGACGCAGCGTTCCGTCCGGTCCGAACACGAGCCCGGGCTCGTCGAAATCGGCGTGGCTCAGCTCGCGCAGCACGGACAGCGCCTGTTTCGACGGATCGAACGACGGCCCGGCGGGGCGCTGCTGGTGCGTCGAATGGATGCGCCCCGCGAGGAACCGGCCCTCTGCATCGAGCACGGCCTCGAGAATCGGCGCAACACCTTTCAGGCCGTCGACGCTGATGCCGTAGTACGTCGCGAAGTTGCCCAGGCTGTAGGCGATGAGGCGGTCCCTGTAGAGTTCCATGGCCCGCACGACGTGCGGGCCGTGACCGATGACGAGGTCGGCTCCCGCATCCACCGCCAGCCGGCCGAACCGGACGACGTCGCCGCGAGGTTCGCCGAAGTAGTACTCCTCGGCGAACGGCAGCCGGGTCACGTCGCCGCCCTCCGCACCGCCGTGGAACGTCACGATGACGATGTCGTGCGTGTCGGCGAACCTGCGAATGGTTGCCGCCGCGCGATCGTAGTCGTGCAGCAGGTTCGAATTGCGCGTGACCGCGTAGCCCAGCACGGCGATCGTCAGGCCGTGGCGGGTCAGCGTCGCAAAGTCTCCGCGCCGCCCGGTGTGCGCAATGCCCGCCGTGGCCAGTGCCTGCATCGAGGCCGTCCGGCCGGCTTCGCCGAAATCGCGAGCGTGATTGTTCGCTAGCGACAGCACATCGAAGCCGGCGGCGGCGAAGTGCGCCGCGTAGCGCGGCGGCGAGCGGAACAGGTAGCACGCAGCCGGGTCATTGCACGCTTTCGCCGGTTCGCCGCCGTCGACCAGGACGCCCTCGAGATTACCGACGGCGATGTCCGCGGCCGCGATGACGGGCGTCACGGCGGCCAGGAACGAGGCGCCGTCGTCATCCGGCAGATGATCTTCCGGAAAATCGGTGCCGAGCATCATGTCGCCGACCGCGGCGACGCTCAGGCGGCGAATGTCCGGTTTGGCGGACGGCGCGCCGGGTGGTGCCGGCGCGGCAGGTGGCGCCGCAGCGGGCGGTGACGGTTCGGCTGCGGGTTCCGCGTCACCGGCGGGCGGCGTGCCCGCGCAACCGGCGAGCAGCGACGCCGCGGCCAGCGCCGCGAGCCGGCTACTTGTCGCCGAGCCGGATGCGCAGCGCATCGATGTTGGCCTGGCGCAGCCGGCTGCGCATCACGTTCAGTTCGGTGAGGTCGTCGATGGGGCCGATACGCACCCGGTGATACGTGCGGTCGTCGATCGCCGACGCGCTGTATCGTCGACTCGATGCCCTGCAGGGCAAGTTGCGCGCGCCGTCGGTCCGCGTCCTCGTAGCGCGAAAACGATCCGGCCTGCAACACGTATACGCCGGGTTCCTCGACGGCCCGCGGCTCGGTGTCCGTCGTCACGTCGGACTCCTGCTCCGGAATCACGACCTCGAAATTGGGCAACATGTTGTAGAAGTCGAAGCGCTGCGGCGGCGGCTCGGCGGCCGGCGCGCTTTCGCCGTTCTCGTCCAGCGCGGCGGGCGCCGAGGCCGTGCCCGCAGGTGCGGGCGCCGATGGCGTTGCCCCCTGTTCGGACGGCGGCGCGGACGGCGGGTGGTCCTGCAGGTAGATGGCGAGCGCCACGGACAGGCCGATGGCGAGTCCGAACAGCATCCAGATCCAGCCGGGGAACTCCTCGTAACCGGTGTTTTTCCGGCGGCGGCGATCGGGTTTGCGGGCCATGGCGAGGGTTCCGCGCCTACATCGACTCGGGCGCCGAGACGCCGAGTATCCCGAGGCCGCTGGCTATGACGGTGCGCGTCGCCGTGACCAGCGCGAGGCGCGCATGCCGCAATTCGTCGTCGTCGACGATGAACGGATGCGCGTTGTAATAGGTGTGAAATTCGTTCGCGAGGTCGCGCAGGTAGTGCACGAGGTTTTGCGGTGCGCGGTTCGCGGCGGCCAGCTCGATGATCTCCGGGTAGCGACTGAGCGTCGACATCAACGCTTTCTCCTGGTCTTCGTGCAGCCGTTTCAATGCCGCGACGCCGGCCGCCTCGTCGTAGTCGAGCTCGCGCTCGGCGAGCTGCCGGAATACGCTGGCGACACGCGCGTGCGCGTACTGGATGTAATAGACGGGATTCTCGTTCGAGCGGCTCTTCGCGAGCTCGAGATCAAAATCGAGGTGCTGGTCGTTCGAGCGCGAGACGTAGAAAAAACGCGCCGCATCGATACCCACCTCGTCGCGCAGCTGCCGCAGCGTGATGAACTCGCCGGAGCGGGTCGACATCTGCATCTTCTCGCCGCCGCGGAACAGCGTGACGAACTGCACGAGCTCGACCTCGAGATCGTCCCCGGCGTAGCCCATCGCCTCGAGCCCGGCGCGCACCCGCGCGACATAGCCGTGATGGTCCGAGCCGAGGATATCGAGCAGGTGATCGAATCCCCGCCGTCGCTTGTCGTAGTGATAGGCGATATCGGAGGCGAAGTAGGTCTTCTTGCCGTTGTCGCGGACGACGACACGGTCCTTCTCGTCACCGAAATCGGTGGCGCGAAACCACCAGGCACCGTCTTTTTCATACAGCATGCGGCGCTTCTTCAGCACGTCCAGCGCCTCGTCGATGCGATTGTCGTCGGAAAGGCTCTGCTCCGAGAACCAGCGGTCGAACTCGACACCGAATTCCGCGAGGTCGTCGCGAATATCGTCCAGGATCGAATCCAGCGCCTGCTGCCGCAATGCGACGAAGCCGTCGTCCCCCAGCGTCCGGTACGCACGGTCGATCAGCGCACCGATGCGCTTCTCCTTGTCGCCGTCGGGCGCGTCGGCCGGCAATCCGTCCAGAAGCTCGTCGGCCGTCACGGCCGGCAGCGTCGCCGTGTCGATACCGGTGGCGATATCGCCGATGTAGTCGCCGCGGTAGCCGGCCGCCGGAAACGGCACCTCGATGCCCATCCGCTCCAGCACGCGCAGCCAGACGCTGACGCCGAGTATGTCCATCTGCCGGCCGGCGTCGTTCACGTAGTACTCGCGCGTTACGCGGTTGCCGGCGGCCTCCAGCAGGTTGCCGAGCGTCGCACCGAACGCGGCGTGCCGGCCGTGACCCACGTGCAGCGGACCCGTCGGGTTGGCCGACACGAATTCCAGCAGGATATGCGGCCGTTCGCGCTGCGGCCGCCGCCCGTAGTCGGCGCCCTGCGAGAGGATCGCCGCGATCTCGCGGTGAAATGCCGCCTGCCCCACGTGAAAGTTGATGAAGCCCGGCCCGGCAATCTCCACCCTGTCGACGAGGTCGCTCTGCGGCAGCCGGGCGATGATTTCGGCCGCCAGTTCACGCGGGTTGCGCCCGGCGGCCCTGGCGAGACGCATGGCGACGTTGCTGGCGAAGTCGCCGTGCCGCGGGTCGCGCGCACGCTCGACCGTCGTGCTGAGCGATTCGAACTCGGGCGCGTCCTCGAGTTCGGGCATGGCGTCGACGGCCTGCCCGAGGAGTTTTTCAATGCTGCTTTTCAATGTCCGGGTCCGGGGTGGGTGACATGCGGGATGTCGTGGCGAGGCGGCAATTCTAACCTTGTGGCGAAAGCGATCTCAAAAATTGTGCCTGTCGGCCCGGCCCGGACACTTCATGAACGGTTTGGCTTGAGTGGTTGGCGAAGGCGTGCCCCGGGGGAGGGCTTTTCAGGGACGCTGCAAGCACGTCCGTGTGCGCTCCGGGCTCGACATCCCTGTCTCGCACGGCCCTGAAAAGCCCTCCCCCGGGCCACACCTCCGCCTCCTGCCTCCGTGCCGTTCATGAAGTGTCCGTGCCTTTTTCAGTGCGCCTCGGCGGGCACGTGTCCGCCTCTTGCCTCCGTGCGGTTCATGAACAGCCCGGGCGGAGCTTCAGAACAACTCGGCGGGGTCGACATCGAGGGACCAGCGTACGCGTCTTGCGGCGGGGTGGTTTTCCAGTTTGATGACGAGGCGGCCGAGCAGGTTGTGCAGCGCCTGGCGGCTGGCGCTCTGCACGAGCAGCTGGGCGCGGTAGCGGCCGGCGCGGCGTTCCATCGGCGCGCTGACCGGGCCGAGTACGCGTACGTGGTCGAGTCCCAGCTCGCCCGCGAGTTGCCGTGCGGTGTCGAGAAAGTTGTGTGTGGGACCGCGTTGCGGCGCTTCGGCGCGCAACAGCGCGAGACGCGAAAACGGGGGCCAGGCGGCGGCTTCGCGCTCGGCCAGCGTGAACGCGGCGACCTCGTCGTAGCCGCCTGCGAGCAGGCGGCTCCAGAACGGATGCGAGGCGAATGCCGTCTGGATGACCACTTCGCCCTGGCGGCGCTCGCGCCCGGCGCGCCCGGCCACCTGCACGAGGCTCTGGCCGAGACGTTCGCCGCCGCGGAAATCGGTACTGAACAGGCCCTGGTCCGCGTTGATGACGCCGACCAGCGTCAGCTTCGGAAAATGATGGCCCTTGGACAGCATCTGCGTGCCGACGAGGATGCGTGCCTCACCGCTCGCGGCACGCGCGAGCGCCTTGTCCATGGTGCCCTTCAGGCGCGTGCTGTCGCTGTCGATGCGTGTCACCGCGTCGCCGCCGTAGCGCGCGGCCAGCACGCCTTCGATGCGCTCGGTGCCCTGGCCCAGGGGCCGGCAGTCGGCGCCGCAGTCGCTGCAACTCGTATCCAGCGGCCGGCTCGCGCCGCAGTGGTGACACGCCAGCGACTGGCTGCCGGCATGCACCGTCATGCGCGCGTCGCAGCGCTCGCATTCGGCGATCTTGCCGCAAGCGGTGCAGATGAGGGTCGGCGCGTAGCCGCGCCGGTTGAGAAAGATCAGCGCCTGGCCGCCCTCGTCTAAGTGGCGGTCCATCGAGCGAAGCAGCGGGTCCGACAGGCCGTCGTTCGCCGGATGGCGCGCCAGGTCGACGAGGCGAATGAGCGGCGGCGCCGCGAAGCCGGCGCGTTCCGGCAGCACGAGGTGGCGATAGGCGCCCTGCCGGCAGCGCAGCACGGTTTCCATCGCCGGCGTTGCGCTGCCGAGTATGACGGGAATGTCGAGATGCTTCGCGCGAGCAATGGCGAGATCGCGCGCGGAGTACCGCAGGCCTTCCTGCTGCTTGTAGGAACCGTCGTGTTCCTCGTCGACGACGATCAGGCCCGGCGCGGCCAGTGGCGTGAACACCGCGGAGCGGGTACCGAGGATGAGCGGCGCGCTACCGTCCCGCGCGGCCCGCCAGGCGGCCAGGCGGTCGCTGTCGGGCAGCGACGAGTGCAGCACCAGCGGTTCGCGCCCCAGCCGCCGCCTGAGCCGGCGGACGAACTGCGGCGTGAGCCCGATCTCGGGCACGAGGATGAGGACCTGGCCATTCTGCGCCAGCACGTCCTGCATGCGGTGCAGGTAGACCTCGGTCTTGCCGCTGCCGGTCACGCCATCCAGCAGTGTCACGTCGAAACCGCTCGTGGCGCGCATCGCGGCCAGGGCCTCGCGCTGCGCGGCATTCGGTGCGGGACCGGGCTCTGCCGTCGATTCGGGCACCGCCACCGGCGTCGCCGTGACCTCGTCGATCCGCAGGCAGTCCTTGTGCAGCAGCGCCTTGCGGCAGCGGCGCCACGCCGGCACGGCCTCGTCCAGTTCGGCCGCGTCGCAGGCGCCGCCACGCGCCGCGAGCGCCGCCAGCACTTCCGCCTGCCGCGGCGCGCGCCGCGCCAGTGCGTCGGGGTCCGCGTCCCGCCCGGCCGCCGTCAGCGTAACGCGCTCCGTGGCCGGGTACAGCGGCCGGCCCTGCCGCAGCAGCGCCGGCAGCGCGGCCGCGGCCACCTCGCCGACCGGGTGCAGGTAATAGTCGCTGGTGAAGCGCAACAGCCAGAGATCCGCGGCACGCAGCAGCGGCTTGTCGTTCAGCACCGCGATTGCCCGCTTGAGTTTCGAGGCGGGCAAATCGCTGGTCCCGGCGCACTCCATCAACACGGCTGTTTGCCGGCGGCGGCCGAACGGCACGGTCAGCCGTATGCCGGGCAGGAGTCCGGCGCCGTCCGTGCCGGCCGGCGGCAGGTAGTCGAACAGCCGCGACAGCGGCACGTTGACGGCCACGCGCAGGATCGTGTCCGGGCCCGGCGTCACGGACGGAATTCCGCGATAAGGCGACTGTCCGGGCATGCGCCGTGCCGGCTGAACGAAGGCTTCATAGGCCGCCTACTTTAACCGCTATTGCCGCGACCGGTTCCTCCGCCGTGCCCGGCCGGCACGCCGGCCGGAAGCGTGACGCGCATGGTTGCCTTTTGTGCGCGTTTGCGGCTAGATTGATTGCACTCCCTGCGCCACAGGTTGGCCAACACTGCCGTGAGCCCGCTGCCGACAATCCGCCGCCAGACGCACAGGCACGCCCGCGCCGTTTTCGGATGGTTCGCGCTCGTGTGGCTGGGCGTCGCGGTCCAGCCCTGTGCAATGGCGTTCGGCCTGCAGGACGAGGCCGACTGCGTGCATTGCCCGGCCGGGGCACACGGCACAACGGACGCGCACGCCGGGCACGGCGAGATGCCGGCGCACTCTCACGAGGCGGCCCCGGCACCGGATTGCGGGGATGCCCCCGCTGACTGCTACGTCCTGCCGGACACGGAATTCGACAATCGCAGCAGCAAGACGAAACCGAAAGACTCGCCCCAGGACCAGCCGCTGGTCCCGGCACCGTCCGTTCAGCGCGCGACCCTGGCCGCGGCGCCTCCCCCTCAGTGCCTGCGCGGTGTGTCCCGACCACCGCTCGCGTCAAGGCCGCTGCACGTTCTTCATTGCGTTTACCTGGATTAGCAATCTCCCCGCACTGACCGTTCGCTGGTTCTAGCTGCCGGAGATTGACCATGACCGCTTTCCCGGGCCCCGTTGCGGCCCGTTATCCGACCGTCCGCGGTGCGTGTCGCACGCCCGCGTTGCCGCTGCTCACGCTCGCGCTCGCGCTCGCCGTACCGGCGCGCGCCGAGGCGCAGCAACAGATACCCTGACGCTCGCTGCCGCCGAGGAACTGGCGCTGGCGGCAGAGCCGGGCCACGCTGCGTTGTCGGCGCGTGCCGAGGCCCTGCGCGAGCGCGCCGCCGCGGCAGCCAGGCTGCCGGACCCGTCGCTGCGCGCCGGGATAATCAATTTTCCGATCGAGTCCGGTGGCTTTGCCACCGAGGCGATGACGCAGGGTCAGCTCGGATTGCGGCAGGCGTTCCCGCCCGGTGACAGTCTCGCGGCCGACGCGCGCCGCTACGAATCGCTGGCCGCCGCGATGGCGCAAAGCGCCGACGGACGCCGCCGCGACGTGCGCGCGGCCGTTCGTTCGGCCTGGCTGTCGGTGCGCTACTGGACCGAGGCACGCGACATCGTGACCGAGTCACGACCGTTCTTCACCGATCTCGTCACGGTAACCCGTTCCCTGTATGCCGTCGGTCGCAAGGATCAGCAGGACGTGTTGCGTGCCGGCCTGGAGCTGAGCCGGCTGGACGACCGCCTGCTGGGCGTGGAAAGCCGCCTTGCCGAGGCGCGCGCCGCGCTGTCCGAGTGGGTGGGCGACGCGGCCCGGCGCCCGCTGGCGCCGCTGGATCGCGACCTGGCGATCCTGCCGTCCGCGGCCGCGCTGCAGGGCGCGCTGGATGACCACCCCGCGCTGGCGGCCGCCGATGCCGAAATCGCCGCGCGCCGGGCGGCGGTGGAGCTCGAGGAGGAACGCTACAAGCCCGGCTGGGCCGTCGATCTCGCCTACGGCTACCGCGACGGGCGCCTGCCCGGGGGCGCGCCGCGCTCGGATTTCGTCAGCGTGTCGGTAACAGTTGACCTGCCGTTCCTGGGGCGCCAGCGGCGCGACAGCTCGCTGGCCGCTGCGCTCGGCGAGCGACGCGCTGCAACCAATGCGAGGGAGCAGGTGCGGCGGCAGCTGCGCGCCCGGCTCGACAGCGCGCTGGCGCGCTGGCGCGAACTGGGCCGCCGCCTCGAGCTGTACGACCGGCAGATCCTCGAACAGACAGAGGACCGCGCGCGTGCCGCGCTGGCGGCCTACCAGAGTGAAACCGGCGACTTCGCCGACGTCATGCGCGGCCGCATCGACGAACTCGACGCGCGTCTCGAACGCGCGCGTCTTCAATACGAGCGTGCAGAGACCTGGACGGTGCTCGCAAGCCTCGGAGGAATCGACCGATGAACACATTCCTGAAGCGCGCCCTGCCGATCCTCGGCGCGACGCTGCTCGGTGTGGCCGCAGGGTACCTGCTGCTGCCTGCCGGCGAACGCCAGGCTGCCGCGCCCGCCGCCGGGAGTGACCGCGAGATCCTGTACTGGCAGGCGCCGATGGACCCGACCTACCGCCGCGACCGGCCGGGCAAGTCCCCCATGGGCATGGACCTCGTGCCGATCTACGCGGACGAGGCCGGTGACGCCGGCGTGGTCACGATCAATCCCGCCATCGTCAACAACCTCGGCGTGCGGACGGCCGCGGCCGAACAGGGTCCGCTGTCGCGGCGTATCGACACGGTCGGCTACGTGCGCTACGACGAAGACACCGTGCAGCACATACACACGCGCGTCGAAGGCTGGGTAGAGAGGCTCGCCATCAAGGCGACCGGCGATCGCGTGCAGCAGGGCGAGCTGCTCTACGAACTGTATTCGCCGACACTCGTCAACGCACAGGAGGAATACCTCGCCGCGCTGCAGAGCAGCAACACCGCGTTGCACCGCGCATCCCGCGAGCGCCTCGGTGCGCTCGGATTCAGCGCGGGCGAGATCGAGCGGCTCGATCGGGAGCGCACGGTCCGCCAGCGTATTCGCGAGGTTGCCGAAATGGACGGTGTCGTCGCGCACCTGGGCGTCCGCGAAGGCGTCTATGTCACGCCGGCGACCGAGATCATGTCGATCGCCGAGCTCGATCGCGTCTGGGTGCTGGCGGAGGTGTTCGAGCGCCAGGCCGCCTGGGTCAGGCCGGGGCAGCGCGCGCGCGTGCGGCTAGATTACCTGCCCGGCCGGGAGTGGGAGGGCAGCGTGGACTACGTGTACCCGGTGCTCGATCCGGACACCCGCACGCTGACCGTGCGGCTGCGGCTGGAGAACGCCGCGGAGGTACTGCGACCCAACATGTTTGCGCGCGTGACTGTCTTCGGTGATGCGTCGGGGCCGGTGGTCCATGTGCCGCGCGAGGCGCTGATCCGGGGCGGCAGCGTCGACCGGGTCGTCGTCGCACTGGGCGGCGGGCATTTTCGCGCCCAGCCCGTCGAGACCGGTATCGAGGCCGGCGACCGGGTCGAAATCCGCCGGGGCATTTCCGCGGGCGAGACGGTGGTGACTTCCGGGCAGTTCCTGATCGATTCCGAATCGAACATCGACTCGGCGCTGGCACGCATGAACGATGAGGCCGACGAACACGCCGGCCACGGGATGCCGGCACCGGGCGACGAAGACCGACGCGGATGACGCCGCGCAACGCACGGACCGTAACGGGCATGCGACGGAGCCGCCCCGATGATCAGCGCCCTCATTCGCTGGTCGATACAGGAACCGCGTGCTGGTCCTGCTGGCGACCGGCGCGCTGATCGTCGCCGGGCTCTACGCGCTACGCGAAACGCCGGTCGACGCATTGCCGGACCTGTCGGACGTCCAGGTCATCGTCAGGACGAGTTACCCCGGGCAGGCGCCGCAGGTCGTCGAGGACCAGGTCACCTATCCGCTGACCACGGCCATGCTGTCGGTGCCCGGCGCGGTGACGGTGCGCGGCTACTCCTTCTTCGGCGACTCCTACGTCTACGTCATCTTCGAGGATGGCACCGATCTCTACTGGGCGCGCTCGCGCGTCCTCGAGTACCTGAGCCAGGTTGCCGATCAGCTGCCGGACGGCGCGCGCGCGGCGCTCGGTCCCGATGCGACCGGCGTCGGCTGGATCTACGAGTACGCGCTCACGGACCGCAGCGGACGTCACGACCTCGCCGAGCTGCGCAGCCTGCAGGACTGGTTTCTCAAATACGAACTGCAGACGGTGCCCGGCGTTGCCGAGGTGGCGACCGTCGGCGGCATGGTGCGCCAGTACCAGGTCGTGGTCGATCCGGACAGGCTGCGCGCCTTCGGCCTGACGCTGCCCGAGGTGCGGCAGGCGATCCAGTCCGGCAACCAGGAGTCGGGCGGCTCGGTGATCGAGATGGCCGAAGCCGAGTACATGGTGCGCGCGAGCGGTTATCTGCAGGGACTTTCCGACCTGGCGGCGATACCGCTGGGCGTCAACGCCAACGGCACGCCGCTGGTGCTGGATGACGTCGCGGAACTGCGCGTGGGGCCGGAGATGCGGCGCGGCATTGCCGAGCTGAACGGCGATGGCGAGGTTGTCGGCGGCATCGTCGTGATGCGCTGGGGCGGCAACGCCTCGGCGACCATCGACGGCGTCAAAGCAGCGGCTCGACGACCCTGCAGGCCAGCCTGCCGGAGGGCGTCGAGATCGTGCCCACCTACGACCGCTCGGCGCTGATCGAGCGCGCCGTCGACACGCTGCGCGGCAAGCTGCTGGAAGAGTTCGTGATCGTCGCGCTGGTGTGCGCCGTGTTCCTGTTTCACCTGCGCTCGCTCGGTGGCGATCGATACTGAGCCTGCCGATCGGCATCCTGTGCGCCTTCATCGTCATGCGCTTGCAGGGCATCAACGCCAACATCATGTCGCTCGGCGGCATCGCCATCGCCATCGGCGCCATGGTCGATGCAGCGATCGTCATGATCGAGAACGTGCACAAGCACATCGAGAGCGACACCGCTGACGCGACGAGCAACCGCTGGCGAGGTGGTCGGCGATGCCGCGAGCGAAGTGGGACGCCCGCTGTTCTTCTCGCTCCTGATCATCACGCTCAGCTTCCTGCCGGTGTTCACGCTGGAGGCGCAGGAGGGGCGCATGTTCGCGCCGCTGGCGTTCACCAAGACCTACGCCATGGGCGCCGGCTGCCGGCTTGTCGGTCACGCTCGTGCCGGTGCTGATGGGTTACTTCATTCGCGGGCGCGTTGTCCCCGAAGACCGTAACCCCGTCAATCGCCTGCTCGTTGCGGCCTACCGGCCGGTGCTCAACGGCAGTGCTGCGGTTCGCCAAGCCGGCCATCGGCACTGGTGGTGGCGATACGCTGGTCGTCGGCCTCTGGCCGGCGCAGCAAGCTGGGCACCGAGTTCATGCCCGAACTCGACGAAGGCGACCTGATGTACATGCCGACGACCTATTCCCCGGCGTCTCCATCGACAAGGCGCGCGAGATTCTGCAGCAAACCGACAAGACTGATCGCGCACGCGTGCCGGAGGTGGATACCGTGTTCGGCAAGATCGGCCGCGCCGATACCGCCACGGACCCGGCGCCGCTGACCATGATCGAGACGGTGATCCGCTTCAAGCCGCGGGAGCAGTGGCGGCGCGGGCATGACGCCGGGAGCATCTGCAGCGACGAACTCGACCGCATCGTCGACTATCCCGGCCTGACGAACGCCTGGGTCATGCCGATCAAGACGCGCATCGACATGCTGGCGACGGGCATCAAGACACCGGTCGGCGTGAAAGTCGCCGGCCCGGACCTCGGCGAGATCCAGCGCATCGGCGCGCAGCTCGAGGACATCCTGGCAACGGTACCCGGCACCGCGTCCGTGTACTCGGAGCGGGTCGCCGGCGGCCGCTACGTCGACGTGGATATCGACCGGCGGCGCGCCTCCCGCTTCGGGCTGAATATCGCCGACGTGCAGGAGGTCGTCCGCACCGCGGTCGGCGGTATGAACGTCACCGCAGACCGTCGAGGGCCGCGGAACGCTATCCCGGTCAACCTGCGCTACCCGCAGCGCGTGGCGCGACTCGGTCGAGCAGCTGCGCGCGCTGCCGATCGTCACGCCGCGCGGCGCGCGCATCGCGCTCGCCGACGTGGCCGACGTCCGAGGTGGCCGATGGCCCGCCCGTCATCAAGAGCGAGAATGCCAGGCTGAATGGCTGGACCTATGTCGATATCAGGGACCGCGACCTGGGCTCGTACGTCGCCAAGGCACAGCAGGCCGTCAGCGAACGCCTGGCGTTGCCGCCGGGCTATTCCCTGGACTGGTCGGGCCAGTACGAGTACATGGTCCGCGGCCAGGAAGCGCCTTGCCGCTCGTCGGACCGGTAACCATCGGCATCATCGTGCTGCTGCCTGTATGCTGAACTTCCGCCGCTTTGCCGAGGTGGCGATCATCATGGGCACGCTGCCGATGGCACTGGCCGGCGGCTTGTGGCTTCTGTACCTGCTCGGGTACGAGTTTTCCGTGGCCGTCGGCGTGGGTTTCATCGCGCTGGCCGGCGTCGCGGTGGAGATCGGTGTCGTGATGCTCGTGTACCTGAACCAGGCGATCCAGCGACGCAGGGCCGCAGCGGAGGCGTCGGGCCGCGCGCTGTCGGCGGACGATATTCGCCACGCGGTGATCGACGGCGCACTGTTGCGGGTGCGTCCGGTCCTGATGACGGTCGCCGCCGTGATAGCAGGCCTGCTGCCCATCATGCTGGGCGGCGGCACCGGCGCGGAAGTCATGCGCCGCATCGCCGCGCCGATGGTGGGCGGTATGATCAGCGCGACGCTACTGACGCTGATCGTCATTCCGGCGCTGTTCCTGTTCTGGCGCACGGCCGCCCTGGCGAACCAAGGAGGTAATTCCCGATGAGCGATCACTCCCACTGTCACCACGGGGGCAGCAACGACGGCGACGAGGCCGCTGCCGGCGGCCGCTACGACCGGGTGCCGGACGGTTACGACGGCACGGTTTATATCTGTCCGATGCACCCCGAGGTGCGCGACGTGCGCGACTCGGGGTGCCCCATCTGCGGCATGTCGCTGGAACCCGAGGGGCCCGTCAGCGGCGAGGAAGACACCTCGGAGCTCGACGACATGACGAGGCGCTTCTGGGTCAGTCTCGCGCTGACGCTGCCGGTATTCGTCTACGCGATGGGCGACATGATTCCGGGGCAACCGCTCGACGACCTGCTGCCGGTGGCGTGGCGCCAGTGGACGCAGCTCGCGCTCACTGCGCCGGT
Source organism: Woeseiaceae bacterium (assembly GCA_034522415.1). Classification (GTDB taxonomy): domain Bacteria; phylum Pseudomonadota; class Gammaproteobacteria; order Steroidobacterales; family Woeseiaceae; genus Woeseia. The sequence goes on along the minus strand of JAXHLH010000013.1, from coordinate 9,606 downwards.
TGTACTGTGGGGCGGCCGGCCGTTCTTCGTGCGCGGCGCACAATCGGTCCGCACGATGAACCTGAACATGTTCACGCTGATCGCGCTGGGCGTGGGCGTCGCGTTCATTTATTCCGTGGTGGCAACCGCGGCGCCGTGGGCGTTTCCCGCCGCCATGCAGAGCGCGGCCGGCGAGGTAGCGGTCTATTACGAAGCCGCCGCGGTCATCACCACACTGGTACTGCTGGGCCAGGTGCTGGAACTGCAGGCACGCAGCCGGACCGTCGGGCGCCATGCGCGCGCTGCTCGAACTCGCGCCGCCGAGCGCGCGCCGCATCGGCGACGACGGCGACGAGCAGGACGTGTCGCTGGACGAGGTCAACACCGGCGACCTGCTGCGCGTGCGTCCCGGCGAGAAGATTCCGCTCGACGGCACGGTGGAGGAAGGCAGGAGCGCCGTCGACGAATCCATGGTGAGCGGCGAGCCGATACCGGTGGAGAAGTCCGCCGGCGACGAGGTGATCGGCGGCACGGTCAACGGCACCGGCGGGCTCGTCATGCAAGTCAGCCGGGTCGGTGACGACACGCTGTTGTCGCAGATCGTGCAGATGGTGGCCGAGGCGCAGCGCAGCCGCGCGCCGATCCAGCGGCTGGCCGACGTGGTCGCCGCGTGGTTCGTGCCCGCGGTGGTCGGTAGTCGCCGTGCTCACCTTCGTCGCCTGGTGCGTGCTGGGCCCGGCGCCGGCGCTGGCCTACGCGCTGGTCAACGCGGTCGCGGTGCTGATCATCGCCTGCCCCTGCGCGCTGGGCCTGGCCACGCCGATGTCGATCATGGTCGGCACCGGCAAGCGGCGCGCAGCGCGGCGTGCTGATCAAGAACGCCGAGGCGCTCGAGAGCATGGCAGAAGGTCGACACGCTGGTCGTCGACAAGACCGGCACGCTGACCGAGGGCGCGCCGCAGCTGGTCGAGCGTCGACGCGGCCGCGGATGCGAGCGACGACGCATTGCTGGCGCTGGCGGCCGCCGTGGAAACGGCGAGCGAGCACCCGCTGGCCCAGGCGATCGTCAACGGCGCACGCGAACGGGAACTCGACGCCCGCGCCACGGACTTCGAGTCGACTACCGGCGAGGGCGCCGAGGCCGATGTCGACGGCGCAGCCGTGTCGCCGTCGGCAACGCCAGGCCTGATCGAAGCGCCTGAGTGCGACGTCGACGACCTGCGCGGCGAGGCCGAGGCGCTGCGCGACGATGGCCAGACCGTCGTGTTCGTCGCCGTGGACGGCCGCGCCGCCGGCCTCATCGCGCGTGGCCGACCCGGTCAAGGAATCCACCGCCGACGCCATCGAGCGGCTGCACGCGGCGGGGCTGCGGGTCGTCATGCTGACCGGTGACAGCGAAGGCACCGCGCGGGCGGTTGCGCGTCGCATCGGCATCGACGAGGTGCATGCCGACGTATCGCCCGAAGACAAGAACCGCGTCGTGCGCGAGCTGCAGGAGCGCGGTGCGATCGTGGCGATGGCGGGCGACGGGATCAACGACGCACCGGCCCTCGCACAGGCGGATGTCGGCATCGCGATGGGCACGGGCACCGACGTCGCGATGGAGAGCGCCGGCATCACGCTGGTGCGCGGCGACCTGGCCGGCGTCTGGCAGGCAAGAAACCTGAGCCGGCGCACGATGCAGAACATCCGCCAGAACCTGTTCTTCGCGTTTGCCTACAACTCGGCGGGCATCCCGGTCGCGGCGGGCGTCCTGTACCCGTTCTTCGGTCTGCTGCTCAGCCCGATGATCGCCGCCGCGGCGATGAGCCTGAGTTCCGTTTCGGTGATCGGCAACGCACTGCGGCTGCGCAACGTCGATCTGTGACCGGCGTGATGTCGCCGGCTATTGCAGGCCGAAGAATTCGCCGATGCCGGACAGCACCATCTTGGTCGCGATGGCGATCAGCACCATGCCCATGAGGCGTTCGATTGCCACGAGCCCGCGCCGCTCGGGCGACCGGACCAGCACCGGACATGGAAGAGCGGCACGTTCCCGAACGGGTCCATGACGAGCACGAGCAGCAGCGCGGCGGGCAATGCCGGCTACTGCCTATTGACCTCCGGCGGCAATCTGCAACAGTTACGGGCTTTGGCCGCCGTGCCTGCCGGGAAACCCGATGACATTCGACCTGCAATTCTTCGGCGCAACGGAAGAGGTCACCGGATCTCTCTACGTGCTGCGCACGGACGATCACACGGTATTGCTGGAATGCGGTCTCGTGCAGGGCAGCCGCAAGGAAGAAGCCCGCAATGCCGAGCCGTTCCCGGTACCCATCGGGGAAATCGACGCTGTCGTCCTCAGCCACGCGCACATCGACCATTCGGGCCGCGTGCCGCTGCTCGTCAAGAGAGGCTACCGCGGTCCGATTTTCGCCCAGAACGCGACGCGCGAACTCTGCTCGATCATGCTGCCGGATTCGGGCTACCTGAACGAGAAGGACGCGGAATGGGCCAACAAGAAGCGCGACAAAGACGAGCCGCCGGTCGAGGCGCTGTACACCCGCGCCGAAGCCGAGGAGTGCCTGCAATATCTCCGGGGCCTCGCCTACGGAGAAGCGACGGAGGTCGTGCCGGGCCTTTCCCTGACGCTGCACGACGCCGGGCACATACTGGGTTCGGCAATAGTCGAGCTGACGCACGGCACGGGCAACAGCGGTCGCACCCTCGTGTTCAGCGGTGACCTGGGCTACCGCGATGCGCCGGTCATGAACCGGCCGGCGGAGTTGCGGCACGCCGATGCCGTGTTGCTGGAGAGCACCTACGGTGATCGTCAGCACCGCGACATCGCCGCTACGATGGACGAACTGACGGAAGTCTTCGAAACGGCTCGCGCAGGCAAAGGCAATATCCTGATTCCGGCCTTCACCGTGGGCCGCACGCAGGATCTTCTTTACCTGATGGCGGAAAACTACGAGCGCTGGCACCTGGACGACTGGCAGATATTCCTCGACAGCCCGATGGGAATCGAGGCGACGACGACCTACTCGCGCTATCGCCACCTGTACGGCGCGCGCCTGTTCGGCCCGGATTCGCACCTGCCGGACCTGCCGAACTACCACGCGACGCGCAGCACCGAGGAATCGATGTCAATCAACCACATTCGCTCCGGGGCCATCATCATTGCCGGCAGCGGAATGTGCACCGGTGGCCGCATTCATCATCACCTGAAGAACAACGTCTGGCGCCCCGAATGCCACGTCGTGATCGTCGGTTTCCAGGCTTACGGGACATTGGGCCGCCGGCTGGTCGACGGTGTCGGCTCGATCCGGCTGCTGGGCGAGACCTGGCCGGTGCCGCCAGCATTCGCACGGTCGGCGGACTGTCCGCCGATGGAGACCAGCGGGACCTGCTCGACTGGTACGGGCATTTCGAGGCCGGCCGGCCGCTCTATCCTCGTGCACGGCGAACCCGGGGCGCAGCGGGCGCTGGCGGCTGCCGTCCGGGAACGCTACAGCTCGGAAGCGGTCATCCCGGTTCGCGGGCAGTCAATTCCGGGGACGAGCAAGGCATTTCGACGACGGCCAGCCGTGGCGATGATCCTGAAGCCTCCCGGGAGGACGGTACCCGAACCGCGCCGCGACCCGGCTGCACCGCAACGAGTCGCTGCCCTGGCAGCGCGCGGTGCAAAGTCGACGGCGGACGATCCGATGGCGGCGGAGCGGGTCTCGACCTTGTTGCAGAGTGCCAGTTACCGTCCGGCGGACCGCGACGACGAGTTCCTCGACAGCGACGACCTGCGGGGCGTGCGACTGGGAACTCGATCACCCCAAGCCGGAAGCGGCCGGCCTGCGTCGGCATGGCATCGAACAGACGATCGTCGTTTTCGGCAGCACGCGAATCGCGGAGCGGGCCGAGGCGGAGCGCCGGGTGACTGCGCTGCAGCGGGCACTGGACGGGCAACCGGCGGATGCCGGCTTGCGTGCGCACCTGGCTGTCGCGGAAAGGCTGCTCGCGAAAAGCGCTGACTATGACCATTGCGCGCGAATTCGGCAGGCTCGTCGGTCGTTCCGGCGACGGTCCGGACGATCGCCCGCTGACGATCACGACCCGCGGCGGCCCCGGCATCATGGAAGCGGCCAATCGCGGTGCAACCGACGTCGGTGCCAGGAGTATCGGCCTGAACATAACGCTGCCGCACGAGCAGTTTCCCAACCTCAACCAGTGTCGCCGGACCTGTGCGTTCAGCGCCCGGTAGACTTCGCGGCGCGCAAACGGCATTTCCCGGCTGGACGGTGCGAAGGCGCTCGGTCGCGTTTCCCTGGCGGTTTCGGCACACGCAGGACGCAGCTGTTCGAGGTCCCGAACCTGGTGCAGCCAGCGCACGATGGCGCCACTGGCCGGTCGTGCTCGTCGGCAGCGACGACTGCGCGCGGCCTTCGATATCGACTTCCTGGTCCACCAGGGCGTCATCGACGTCGAGGACCGTGACCTGTTCTGGTACGCGGAAACGGCGCAGGAAACCTGGGACGGCATCGCGGACTGGTACAGCAAGGCCGGCGAGCCGGCCTCTTCGGCCACCGACCCTGGCCACGGCGCGCTGGATAAGTAGATTCCCCGGATGCTTGTCACCCGGTGACCACGCTGGATTCTCGCAGCTAGCCCGGGTAGCGGCGCCGCAAGGGAGGTACGCAGGTGGTACAGCAACGCAAGGACGACAGGGAGCCCAGGCGATTCTGGGTCGTGGTGGCCGACGCCGCTTCGGCCGTGACCTACTCGCAGACGGAACGACGCGGCGAACTGACGCGCGAGTACGAAATCGAGAATCCGTACGCGCGCACGAAATCCGGTGAGCTGCTGAGCGACCGGGGCGGACGCAGCTTCGACAGCTACGGCAGCGGTCGTCACACGCTCGCGAAAGAAGTCTCGCCGAAGGACAGCGAGCTCGCCCGGTTTGCAAACGAGGTCACGCGGCGCCTGGTGCACGCGCAGCATGGCGAGCATGTCGTCGATACGACCTTCGTCGCCGCGCCCCGGCTGCTCGGCCTGCTGCGCAAGGCGGCCGAGCCCGCGGGCCTTCACACCGAGCTGCGCTCGATCAACAAGGACGCCAGCGGCCGCGAACCCGCCGAGCTGCTCGAGTTGCTCAACGAACACCGCCAGTGAACCTGGCGGAATGTCGCCCGGCAGGTCAGCCCGCGCGGCTGTCGGCGCGCGGACCTAGCAGGATCGGCGCGTACACCAGGACGAACAGCGTAAAGGCGGCAAGCCAGAGTACCCCCGCAATGACGACGGTAGCCATGTAGCTGGCGGGAAGCAGCGCCGGACCGAAGACACGCACCGCGACGCCGGCAATCAGCAGCACGTAGGCGCGCGCGATCGCGGGCCTGGCGACCAGCGGCCTGCCGGTGTGCCCCAGCGCGGCGCGGGTCATGACCGCGAGGATCATCGTGGCGGCAGCGCCGGCCGACAGCGCGTGCTGCCAGTGTGCCGCCCACGCCATCCCGGTGAGCCCGTACACGGCCCTCAGCGCGAGACCGACCGGCAGCCACAGGTAGGCCGCGTGCAGTATCCAGACCGATAGGCTGGTCGAGCGTGCGCAGTCCCTGCCAGCGCCCCAGGCGGGCCAGGTGCAGCACGGCGGCGATGCCGGCAACGAGTGCCGTCAGCCGGTGCTGCGGCGCCAGCGTGTCCGCCAGCAGGAACAGCGCCATCACGCCGATGACCAGCCCTTCCAGCGGGCGGCTCGAACGCACGGCTGGCGCCAGGCCGCGCGAGCGCAGCGCGTTGGCGGTGAACGCCGGCACAATGCGCCCGCCGATCACGGTGATCAGCAGCAGGACGAGATCGAGGGCGGCGCGCAGGGCCGTGCTGGCGAGCAGCGGCCCGCCGGCGTCGATCCCGTACAGGAACACGCCATCGGCTACCCAGAACGCGAGCAGCACGACCAGGAGCGGCGTATTGCGATTCACGGTCCTGAGCAGCGACGGCGCCAGGGCAAGGATCAGCGCCGGCAGGAACAGGAGCTCCGCGGTGGCGACGACCGCCGTCGGCAGGCTGCCCGCCAGGAAGAACGCACCGCGACCGGCCAGCCAGAGCAATGTGAGCACGATGAGCGGTGTCCCGGCGAAGCCGCGGCTGCCGGTCCAGCTCGGCACGGCCGTCAGCATGAAGCCGGCGATGGTCGCGGCCACGAAGCCGAACAGCATTTCGTGCGCGTGCCAGAGCGGCCCCGGCATGGGCGCGAGCGGTGACGTGCCGTGGCTGTAGAAGTACAGCCAGGTCCCGACCGAAACGATCGCGTACACGCCGGAGAGCAGGAAAAACGGCCGGAACCCGTAGGCGAACGGCGTCATGGTCATGGTCTTCCTGCCTTTCAATGGATCCCCGCCGGCAACAGCCGCAACGGGCCCAGCGGGTGGTGTGCCCGTGCGATCGCGTACATGCAACCGAACACCAGCAGCGCGGCAATGAACGTAACCCGGCGCACGCGCGCCGTGCGCCCGCGCTTCAGTGCCAGGGTCCCCAGCCCGACGTAGCAGACCAGCAGCGCGATCTTGAGCGCGAGCCAGCCGTTCGCATAGGCGGCGGCGGGCAGGATGGCCAGCAGCAGCAGGGCGGCCACCAGCAGTACCGTGTCGATCGTGTAACTCAGGTAACGCAAAGGCGCTGCCATGCCCCAGCCCGCGCCGCCCTGCACGGCCAGGCCGCGCAGCAGGAACAGCGAACCGCTCGCGAGCACGGCAAACACGTGCACTGCCTTGATCTGCGGGCAATAATCAATCATCGATGTCCGTCCGCGGCAGCGCACCGGCCAGTCGATGGCTCAGGCGTTGACCGTGCGCGGGCGCACGGCGTGCCGCCACTCAGATGGCCTTCGAATAACGTGGCCGGGCCTCGCGCGGGGTCGTGGTGTCGAGATAGCCATCGAAGCACATCGCGACTATACGCACCAGGTAACGACCGCGCGACGTCGCGGCGATCGTGGAATTGCCAATCGTGACGAGGCCGTCGCGCTCGAGATCCGCCAGTGCCTGCCAGCTGCCGCCGAAGTAGTTGCTGAAATCGATATCGAAACGGCGCGCCGTGCCGGCGATGTCGATCTGCCCTGGCACATCAGTTGCTGGATCACGTCGGCGCGCAGCACGTCGTCGAACGACAGCGCCATGCCGCGCCAGACCGGGAGGCGTCCCTGGTCCAGCGCGATTTCCCAGCCCGCGAGATCGCGCGGATTCTGGCTGTAGCTGTCGCCGACGTGGCTGATGGCGCTGACGCCTAGACCCACCAGGTCGCAGTCGGCATGCGTCGTGTAACCCATGAAGTTGCGATGCAGGCTGCCCTCCGCCTGCGCGCGGGCCAGGTCGTCCCCGGGTAACGCGAAATGGTCCATGCCGATGTAGCGGTAGCCGGCCGCGGTCAGCTTCGCGACCGCGAGCTGCAGGAGCGCCAGCCGCCCCTCGGCGTCGGGCAGCTCGTCTTCATTGATCGGGCGCTGCGCCTTGAACAACGAGGGCAGGTGCGCGTAGCCGTAGACGGCCAGCCGGTCCGGGCACGCCTCGATGATCGTGTCGAGCGTGCGGCTGAAGCCCTCCGGTGTCTGGCGCGGCAGGCCGTAGATCAGGTCGACGTTCACCGAACGCAGGCCGTGCGTGCGGCACGCCTCGATGACACCCAGTGTCTGCTCGACGCTCTGCACCCGGTTGACCGCTTGCTGCACGTCCGGGTTGAAATCCTGCACGCCCAGGCTCGCCCGGTTGAAGCCCAGCGCCGCCAGGGCCTCGATGTCGCCATCGTTCACGTAACGCGGGTCCAGCTCGATGGAAAAATCGCGCTCCGGCGCATCGCTGAAACTGAAGTGGCGCCCCATGCCGGCGAGCAGCCGGCCGAGCTGCGCCGGCGACAGGAAATTCGGCGTGCCGCCACCGAAATGCACCTGCACGACCTCGCGGCCGCGGTCGAACAGCGGGCCGACGCGCTCGATTTCGCACAAGAGGCGCTCGAGATAGCGCTCGCCCTTCGCGAGGTCGCGCGTGATGATGCGGTTGCAGCCGCAATAAAAGCACGGGCTGAAACAGTACGGCACGTGCACGTACAGCGATATCGGCCGGGGTTCGAGCTGCGCGCGTCGCCGCTGCGCGCCGCGTACTCGCGCAACCGGGCCTCCCCGAAGGTCGCATCAAAATGCGGCGCGGTCGGGTAGGACGTGTAGCGCGGACCGGGCCGGTCGTAGCGGCGTAACAGGTCGGCGTCGAAGCGGGCGGTGGAGTTCATGCACAGCCGGCATGCGCCAGCCGGTGCATGGACCCGGGCCGGGCGGCCGGACAGGGATTCCGGCCGAGCCTTTGCCGCCGCGGACAGGCATCCGCAATGCGGCCCGCGCACCGGGCGAATTTCCGCGCAACCCACCGCATCAAGGATCGTGACGCAGGATTGACCATGCGGAGATCCATGATTGACCACCTGGACTTCCACATCGCCAGCCCGCGGCGCTACGCCTACGGCGTTGCCACAACCACGCGGATGCCGACGATCTCGTCCAGGAGACGCTGGAAAAGGCGATTGCCGCGGCAAGCTCGTTCAAGAAGGGCAGGACCTCAAGGCTGGGCTTCAGCATCTGCAGAATACCTTCGTGTCCCAGCGCTGCAGTTGCCCGTAGGGTCAGGGCTGTGCGGGTTCTACTCCACCTATCCCTTGGCACCTGCCACATCGGCATACATGCGCAGCGCAGGCACACACGCTCAACACCAGCGACACCTGCTGCGGGGACCAGCAGTCCCTGCACTTGGTGAGCCGCCATCCACCTACCCAGAGCTGCCACCCACCCACATGACAGTGTCCCAGCACCCACAGTGTGTTGTCCACCACTGTGACCAGGCACTTTGCCATGTACCAACCATCTTTGTGGGACATCAGCCATGCACCAGTCACATGCTCATCCCAGCAGCCACCACCATGCATGAGCCACCACCATAGGAGCCCATGGCACGCGTCGAGGCCGATCTTTCCGCAAGTGAAATGCCTCGCCAGCATCGCGACCGACCTGCCGGATAACCACTACACGCGGCATCGCCCGCAAGGAGGCGGCGGCGGAGAGCACGCCGGCTATCAAAGCGCTGGGGGCAACGGCTTGCCAGGCGGTGAAGCCCGGCGAAATCCTCGCTTCCGGGCCCTGCGCAGGCCCGGCCCGACGACGATGCTGATCGCCGCCGGCTGGCTGGGTCACATGGCGTATGTGCCATCGATCATACGGCATTGCCAACGCAGCCAGTGCAGGCGCACCTGCTGACGTTGATGGATCCGAGCGATGCTGCCGCTGTCCAGGGACAGCAGTTCGCCAAGCTCTATTCGCGCATCGGCGAAATCGAGCGGCTGCCGGATCTCAGGTCATCGCCGGGTTTACGCCCATAGGCGCCCAGCTGTTGCCGAGCGATGAAGGCATCGTCCTGGGCATGGCCGGTGCTGAACCTACAACGACGCCCGGCTGACCATCTCCTACTCGCGCACTACAACGAACAGGCGGAGTGCCGCAGCACGTCCTGCATCGCCAGGGCGTAACGATGGTCTACTGCAGCACTACCATCGCGTCAGGCGATCATGCGCCCATCAGGACAGCCAGATGGTTGTACATCGCCGCGCAGGACCACGCCG
>JAXHLH010000012.1:0-243866 GCA_034522415.1 Woeseiaceae bacterium | reverse complement strand
TCTACGACGTCGTGTACTCCCAGGCGCTGGAGCACGATTTCAACCTGCGCCTGGACATCCCGCAGTGGATTCGCGACGACACCAGGCTCAACGAGGAAGGCGTGCGCGTGCGCTGCGTCGAGGGGGCGTCGGCGGCGTTCGAGGAAAAGAAAAGAACATCGGCGAGCAGCTCATGCGGCACGTCGAGAAAGAGGTGATGCTGAGCAGCTGGACTACCACTGGAAGGAGCACCTGGCGGCGATGGATTACCTGCCGGCGACTTCACCTGCGCGGCTATGCCCAGAAGAACCCCAAGCAGGAGTACAAGCGCGAGGCGTTCGAGATGTTCGGCGCCATGCTCGAGCAGATCGAGCGCGACTCGATCAGCATCCTGTCCCGCGTCCGGGTGCAGAGCGAAGAGGACGTGCAGCGCATGGAGGCCGAGCGGCGCGCCGGCGCAGGCGATGGAATTCCGGCACGCCGAGCATCGGCACTCGGCAAGGACGCGCCGCCGGCGGGCGGCGCTGCCGCGCCCGGCGCGGACCCGCCCCGGCCGAACACGACGCCGTTCGTCGCGGCGAACGCAAGGTGGGCGGAGACCGAGCCCTGCCCATGCGGGTGGGGCAGAGAAATTGCGACAGTGCCACGGTCGCCTGGCCTGAACGATCGGGCGCTCCGGCCGCGCCGTATCCGGGTCGTTGCCGGCATCCTGCAGGACAGCCACGGCCGCATACTCCGTCAGCGAGCGGCTGGGAGATTCCCGTTTGCCGGCCTGTGGAAATTCCGGGCGGCAAGATCACACCGGGTCAGTCACCGGCAATCGGCGTTGCACCGCGAGCTGGTCGAGGAGATCGGCGTACACGCTCTAGCCAGCAGCCACTTCATGCACCTGCGGCACGACTATGAGGATCGCCGTGTCGCGATCGAGCTGCTCACGTTGCGCACGCTCGAAGGGCACGCCATAGACCAGGAAGGGCAAGGGCTGGGATGGTGGCTGCCGGGCGAGTTGCCGCCGGTGCCATGCTGCCGGCCGATGAACCGGTGCTGCGCGCGCTGGCGGCCTGTCGGTCCTAGACGTGGCCTCAGGGAGTTCGCTGGTCCGGATTGTTCATGGACGATTGACTGCGGTGGTCGGCAAAGGCGCGCCCCGGAGGGCTGTTCAGGGACGCGGCAAGTACGTCCGTGTACGCTCCGGGCTCGACATCCCTGTCTCGCACGGCCCTGAACAGCCCTCCCGGGGGCCCACCTTCGCCGTTGCGTCCGTGCCCTTCGCGAACGACGGTCCGTGGTATACCGAACTGCCGTCGGCGGATACTGAGGTGGAACGGGACATCGTGGCCGGTTTGCACGGCGCGCCCGGTCGATGGTCGACCATTCGAAGCGGATCGTGAAGCGGTGCTGGCCGCCGCTGATCTCCGGGTATAAAGGGCTGCCCTGCGGTAACGTTACGCGGAGGATCTGGTTGTGCGCATCGCGCTGTACGTTGTGCTGGTACATGCCGTTGACTGCCACGCGTTCACCGGGATCGGCGGACTCGCGCAGCAGCCAGAGCAGTTCCATTACGGCGTCGCAGACCGGACGGACGTTCACCCAGTAGTATGAGGTCCTGCTGGCGGCGGGCAAAGGACTGCCTGACCCAGTGACTGTATTCCGGCAGATCGAACTCGCAGGTGCCGCCGGGTATCGCACTGCGGTGCTTTATTGAACTCAGGAATTCGCAGGTCTTCAGCGGCTGCAGGAAATTCGCGCCGATGGCGCGCAGGCCGTCCCGGTTCTGCTGCAGGTTGCCTATCGTCGCGGCCAGGCGCTTGCCGGTCCACGCCGGGCTGGCTGCGGAAGCCCTTCGAGGCCTTCCAGTTGCCGGTCCAGCTCCTTGTGCACGTCGCTGCGCACATCGCCGCGACCGAGTATCGCCATGATCTCCAGCAGGCTGCCCGTTGCCGCGCGAGTGGCCCAGTCCGCTTCCTGCTCCATATGTAGAGTAATTGCTGGTAGAGAAACTCGAGCCGCATGAAGGTGCGCATGCGCTCGTTGAGCGGTTGTTCGTACTCGGACAATGGTTGCCGCGCGGAAGGTTGTTCGACGTTGGGGGCGGCTCTTCCATGGCGCTATTCTGCGCCACGGCCAGCCGGACAACGAAATGACGTCAATTGCCGACAGCGCCGGATGCCGGCGCCGGCCGCCAGCGCCCGGTAGCGATCGTGCAACTCGACCACCCGCCGGCGGGCTTCGTCGATGCTCGCATCAGTTGGTGAGTACGTCGTCGGCGATGGCCAGCCGTTCCGGGCGGCTGGCCTGTGCGTCCATCATGCGGCGCGCCTGCGCGGCGTCCTCTGCGTCGCGCTCGAGCAGGCGCTCGAGCTGTACGTCTTCCGGCACGTCGACGACCAGGATCCGGTCCATCTGGTGACGCATCGGTGATTCGGCCAGGGCAGCGGCACGACGATGACCTGGTACGGTCCGCCGGCGTCGGCCTGCGTCGTGCCGCTTCCCGTATCCTGGGATGCAGTATCCGTTCCAGCGTGCGTCGCTTGTCGTCGTCCGCGAACACGACGCGCCGCATGGCGGCACGATCCAGGCCGCCGTCCTTTGCGAATACCGCGTCGCCGAATGCGTCACGAATTTCGGCCAGTGCCGGCTGTCCCGGCAAAGGACGTCGCGCGCGATGACATCGGTATCGATGACGGGCACGCCCAGTTCGCGAACATCGTTGCTATCGTGGTGCCGCTGGCGATGCCGCCCGTCAGGCCCACGCGGTACGGACTGCTGTTGGCCGTTCCCATGTCAGTGACTACTCGCCGGACGCCGCTATCATCACGTGACTGCTGCAAACCACCAGGCGCTTATCTGCGGTACGTACATGGTTGCAGCCAGCAGGCCGCCGCGAGAAACGGTCCGAAGGGCGTCGGCACGTTGCGATCGCGGCCGCGCAGGATAGTCAATGCGATGCCGAGTACCGCGCCGACGAGCGCCGACAATATGATGATCATGGGAAGCTGCTGCCAGCCCAGCCAGGCGCCGAGTAGCCAGCCAGCAGCTTGAAGTCGCCGTAGCCCATGCCTTCCTTGCCGGTCAGCAGGGCGAAACAGGTGGTAACGCTCCAGAGGCCCAGGTAGCCGCCAGCACCGATGGGCATCGCCGTCTTCGGATCGACGAACAGGACATGCCGCCCGGCCCTGCGGATAAAAGCATCGACAGCACGAGGCCGGCCCAGAAAGCGGGCGGCAGCGAGGCGAATCCGGAATGACCTGGTGATCGAAATCGATGAACGTGATGGCGATCAGCACCAAGATCAGGCCGATGCCGGCGAGCGCCTGCCAGCCGAAGCCGAACCGCCAGGCCACGAGCCCGGTCAGCACGGCGGTGAGGATCCAACGGCTGGATAGCGGATCGAAATCGGTTCGCCTGCATTTGTTGCAGCGGCCGCGCAGCAACAGGAAACTCAGGACCGGCACGTTCTGCCACGCGCCGGATCGCGGCACCGCATCGGGCACACGGGAACCGCGGGACGGTCAGATTGAACGTGCCCTCCGGCCAGGTCCGGCGCCGGCCTCCGCCAGCAGTTCGTCGCATTGTGTGCGCCAGTCGCGCTGCATCATGAGGGGCAGGCGATAAATCACGACATTCAGGAAACTGCCGACCAGCAGTGCCGTGATCACGGCCAGCGCGAGAAATGCGTTGCGGTACTCTGTCAGGACGTCAATCATCGGGTCGTCACCCCACCCAGGCTGGAATATACGGTTGCCGAAGCGAGTGCGGCGCCCGCAGGCGCCGCGCTATCATACCGTTCTGCTCGCGATCAAGGGCCGGATCAGACCACCGCGCCCATCTCTGAAGATCGGCAGGTACATCGCGACAACGAGGCCGCCGACCAGGACGCCGAGTATCGCCATGATCAGCGGCTCCAGCAGGCTGCTCAGGTTGTCGACGGCGTCGTCGACGTCGCTCTTCGTAGAAATCGGCGACCTTGGCCGACATCTCGTCGAGATACGCCGATTCCTCGCCGACGGCGATCATCTGGATCACCATGTTGGGGAACAGGTCCGGTGTTCTCCATCGCACTGCTGCAGTCGCTGGCCGGTCGCGACCTCGTCGCTGCATCTGCAGCACGCCTTCCTCGTAGACGATGTCCGGTCGCGCCGGCGACGGATTCGAGTGCCTCCACCAGCGGCACGCCGGCACGCGAACATGGTCGATAGCGTGCGGGCGAAGCGCGCAATCGAGGCCTTCTCGCAGGATCGGGCCGATGATCGGCGCGCTTCAGCACGAGGCGATCCACGGTACATCCGCAGCTGCTGAGCGCTTCTTGATGTAAGGCAACCGTCACGACTGCAGCGATCGCCGCCGCGAACAGCGACTATCCAGCCTTGCTCTGCAGCCAGCGCGGACAGGTTGATGACCATGCTGGGTGAAGGCCGGCAGGTCGGCGCCGAAGCCCTGGAACAGAGACTCGAACTGCGGGATCACGAAGATCAGCAGGATGACCGGTGACGACGATCGCAACCGGACCACGACCGCCGCGGGTAGTGCAGGGCCTTCTTGGATCTTCTTGCTGAGGGCCTCGGTCTTTTCCTTGTAGGTCGCGACCTTGTCGAGCAGCGTCTCGAGCGCACCGGCCTGTTCGCCGGCCTCGACCAGGTTGACGTAACAGGTCGTCGAAAGCTAGCGGGTGCTTGGCGAGTGCCTCGGCAGGCGCCGCCGCCGCCCTCGACATCGGCCTTGATCGTCAGGATCAGCTTCTGCATCGACGGGTTTTCGTGGCCGTCGCCGACGATCTCGAACGACTGCACCAGCGGGATGCCGGCGGCCATCATAGTGGCGAGCTGGCGGCTGAAACATGCGCGATGTCCGCGGTCGTGACCTTGCCGCGCGCGGCCGTTGAAGAGGCGGCTCTGTTTCTTGTGCGACCGTGGTCGGGACGATGCCCGCTGACGGCTCAGCCGCGAGCCAGCGCCTGCTGCGGCCGATGGCCTTGCCCTTGACCTCGTTGCCCTTGCTTGTCCGTGCCCTCCCAGATGAAGGGCATGCCGCTCATTGCTGCTGATCTGCCATGGTAGTCTCTGCCAGGTGCGCCAGGCGCTTCATCGTCTTCGTTATTCAACCGTGACCCGGTTGACCTCTTCCAGGCTCGTCAGGCCGTCCTGGACCTTCTTCAGGCCCGACTGCCGCAGGTCGACGATCGCCTTCCTTCGCGGCCTGGTCCGCGATCTCGTATGGCATTGCCGCCTTCCATGATGATCCGTCCGATCGCCTCCGTAACCGGCATGACCTGGTAGATGCCTACACGGCCCTTGTAGCCGTCGGTACAGCTCGTGCAGCCCTTCGGACCGTAAATCTTCAGGCCCGTCTGCGATGTCCTCCTTCGGCTGAAGCCTTCCTCGACGCAGCGCTTCGTCCGGGATATCGCGCAACTTCCTTGCAGTTGTCGCACAGGCGGCGCGCCAGCCGCTGCGCGATGATCAGGCTGACCGACGTGGCGATCGCGTACGGCTTGCACGCCCATGTCCACCATTCGCGTCAGCGTCTGCGGCGCGTCGTTGGTGTGCAGCGTGGGACAGCACCGAGGTGGCCGGTCTGGGCGGCCTTGATGGCGATCTCGGCCGTCTCCAGGTCGCGAATCTCGCCAACCATGATGACGTCCGGGATCCTGCCGCAGGAAGGCGCGCAGGGCGCGGGCGAAGGTCAAGCCCACCTTGTTGTTGACGTTGACCTGGTTGACGCCTTCCAGGTTGATTTCGGCGGGGTCCTCCGCGGTGGAGATGTTGCGGTCCGCGGTATTCAGGATATTCAGACCCGTGTACAGCGACACCGTCTTGCCCGAGCCCGTCGGGCCGGTGACCAGGATCATCCCGTACGGCTTGTCCAGCGTGCTTCAGGTAGAGCTCTTTCTGCTCCGGCTCGTAGCCGAGCTGCGTCGATGCCGAGCTTTGCGCTGGCGCAGGTATCGAGACTGCGCAGCACGATCTTCTCGCCGAACAGCGTCGGGCAGGTGTTGCACACGGAAATCGATAGCGCGATTCTTCGACAGGTCGCATCTTGATGCGGCCGTCCTGCGGGCACGCCGTTCGGCGATGTCCATCCGCGACATGACCTTCAGGCGCACGACCTCGTTCGGCGAGCGCCACGGGCGGCTGCGCGACCTCGGACAGCACGCCATCGAGACGCGTGCCGGACGCGAAATATCTCTCGTACGGCTCGAAATGGACATCCGGGCGCCCGCTTGATCGCGTCGACCAGGGCCGTTGACGAACCGGACGACCGCGCATCCTCGATGTCGTCGCGCGTATGCCGTCCTCGGCATGGTCGTCGCTGGAGACATCCAGATTCTCGAGATCGAAATCGTCGTCGTCCAGCCACGACATCGTCGCGTCGACTGCCTCCAGCGCGCCTCGGCCATCCGTTCTTCGAGCTTGGCCTGCTCGACCACGACGGGGTCGACCTCGAGGCTGGGCTGGAACTTGACCTCGTCGATGAGCCCTGCAGGTTGGTCGGGTCCGAGATGCCGAGGAACAGGCGCTGGCCGCGTTTCACGAGCGGCAGGACGCGGCGCCTCGCTCAGCAGCTTCTGGCTTCGGACGGCCCGCAGGCACTCGAGGTCCACCTCGATGGCGTCGAGATCCAGCAGCGGGACACCGAATTCGTGGGAGGCGGCGACCGCTATGGCCCGCGAATCGGCGAGTTCGTTCGCCACGAGATAGGCGACGAGCGGCCGCTTCTCGCGGCGGGCGGCGTCCGTCGCCTCGAGGACCGAGTCCTCGGCGATAATGCCGTCCTGGACGAGGCGCCTCGGTAGGCCCGAAAGCGAGGTTTGAGAAGCGGTAGCTGCCATGGTTTCGGGTTCCCGGAGGCCGTAATTATCAGGATTACAGTCTGACCGATAGAGGTGGATCACCTTGCATTTTGTGCTGCCGATCACAAATAGCACTATTATTTGACATTACGCTACCGGAATCCCCTGCAGCGTCGCGGCGAAGCTCAGGTACTGGTCAGGGTTTCGGCACCGTGGAATGGCAGGTAATGCCGTCCATCGTGCCGGCCTGGTATGTTGTCGTCACACCGCCGCTGTTATCGTGCCGCACCGCGGATCTTCACCAGCGCCAGATAAACGTCGCGCGTCCGGCGCTGAAGTACGGTGTAACGGACAACGTTTCACCGAAAATCGCCTGCGTGGGCGTTGTTGCCGAACGTATGTTGATCCGGCCGTCGACGATGTCGACGGCACTGACGTAGTTGCCTTGCGCGTCACCTGGGCGGTGCGGTCAGGCCGCGGCGACACGATCGGCAGGGCACGCCGGTTGAGTGAAACGAGTCACCAGCGGTACCTCGGCATTGGCGGAAATTGACGGCCTTGCCACCCTGCGGACGCGAGGTTGGTAGGAGAGATGGGCGAGCGACGCAAGAATACCGATTATCGCTACGACGATCATCAATTCGATGAGGGTGAAACCGCGAGTTCCGTTACGCGCCATTCGCCAGCCTCCCTGCCGCAAGATGACGAGTTCGCCGTGCGTGCGCCGACCGCACTGGTGACGCAGCCCTTGCCGCCGTGGCGCAGGAAATTGAAATCCTGTAAAGCCGGCGTACCGGGCTTTTTCAGACCTGGAGGCAATCGTGGCCCCGCGGTCAATCGTTACGGACGGCAAGCGGCTGGTATATGGTTGTTGTCAATCGTCGCGCGCTGCCACAGGTTCATCGACGCCGCCCGCATTAGCCACGTTTGGCGTCATCGTCAGTATATCGGTGGCTGATTCCCGGGTTGTGCGTCGTTGCCGAAGGTCACGCCGATCACACCGTCGCGACTGGCAACCTGCGTTAACAGGTTGCCGGGATGTTGATGGCATCGGTTGAATCGGCGTTAGTCGCGGGCAATGTGCCGCTACTGGAAGTACTGGTCATGACTGCCTTGGTACCGCCGGACAAACTCAGGCCTTCAGAAACCTGGCGCACGGTTCGCGAGTCCTGACGCCGGGATGGACGGCGGCCAGGATGCCGATAAATGGCTACCACGATCATCAGCTCGATGAGCGTAAACCCGTTGAACTTCTTCATGTCCATCTCCATGGATTGGCTTCAGTAATCAGCGAAAACGGCGTTGCCGCTGACGGCAATGGAATAAACGCCGTGCCAGAATGGCGCGTTCTGTCGTTAGAGAGTTGATTTACCGTGAATTATTGGGTTTCTTCGCCAGTGCCGGTCCGGCGGCCGGTGTTGATAATCGGCGCCACTCGGTGTCAGCTATGACAAAATTGTTACGTCCGGTTGGCGACAGCTACCCCCGTAGGAGCGGCTTCCAGCCGCGACCGCAACAGTACGCGGCTGGAAGCCGCTCTGACGGGTGGCTTCCTCGATGCGGTAGCCCCGGGTATCGGGGTCCGCTTCCACGGTGGTCAGGATCCGCCATCGCGGGCGGCGTTAACCACGCCGAGCTTCTTGATGCGGTAGCGCAAGCCGGAACGACAGGCCCAGCAATTTGGCGGCGGCCGTCTTGTTGTAGCGGGTCTTCTCCAGCGCATCGACTACGGCCTGGCGCTCGATGTCGACTCGGCCGCCGTTGCGGCAGACGGCGTGCCGCCGGCGTCGGCATCGCCCGGCTCGCGTACCTGCAGGTCGTCGCGGCCGATCCGGCCGCCCGTGCACAGCGTGACCGCGCGCTCCAGCATGTTCTCCAGTTCGCACGTTGCCGGAAAGCGGTAGCCGAGCAGCAGGTGACGGTGTCGTCGAGGCGGCCAGCGAACTGCCGTGGCGTTCCAGGATGTGGCCGGCGAGCAGCAGGATGTCGTCGCCGCGCTCGCGCAGCGCCGGCACGCGCAGTTCGATGAACGTCGATCCGGTAGGTCCTCGCGGAACTCGCCTTCGGCGGTCATATGCGCGCCAGCGGCCGGTGCGTCGCGGACAGGAACTCGCACGTCAATCGCCCTCTTCGCGCGCCGCGCCCACCCGCCGCACGCTCTGCTCCTGGATCACCCGCAGCAGCTCGACCTGCATGGCCAGCGGCAGGTCCGCGATCTTGTTGGAGAACAGCGTGCTCGCCGTGGTGCTCTGGACTCCAGGTCCGACTGCGCCGACCGCGCCCTGTGAAGGCCCCCTTGCCGTGGCCGAAGAACTCGCTCCATCAGTTCGGCCGGGATCGCGCCGGATCGCCGGGCACGAACTGGCCGTCGGCGCGCGGGCCGCCGTCGCGAATCAGCTGCGCCACCAGTTCCTTGCCGGTACCCGATTCGCCGCCACGCGGACCGGGCTGGCTGCGCGAATACGCGCTTGATCAGGTCGCGCAGCTTGCGCACGACGCCGGCACCGCCAGCAGCCGGTCGTCGTCGGCCCATGCGGCGCCCGCAGCTTCAGCGCGCTTTCCATGACGTTCCGCAGGTTGGCGAGATCGAGTGGTTGGAAATGAAGTCGACGCCGAGTTTCACGCTGCACGGCCGTTTCGACGTTGCCGTGCGCGGTGATGCACGGCGACCGGCACACCCGGCGTCCGCGACTTGCATCCATTCCACCAGGTCGAGGCCGTCGGCAGGCGCATGTCCGTCAGGCAGTGTTGAAGTGCTGCTTGCCAGGAGCTTCCGGCCGGCGCCGAGATTTGCGGCGACCACGGTCTCGATGTCCATGCGCTCGAGCGTGAGGGACAAGCTTGCGCAACGCCGTTCGCTCATCGTCGATCACGAGGGCAAGCGGCTGGCTCATCGCGCGGGAAACCCCTGGCTGTAGGCTGTCAGTGTCACCGGCATCAGGCGTCGAGCTCGCTGCCAGTGCGCCGTCCGCGAACACGATGCGGAAGATGCCGCCGCCGCCGTCCCCGCGGCTGGTACGAGCGTCGCCCGCGTTCAGCTTGTAGAGTTCGCGCGAGATATAGAGACCGAGACGGTCCCGCCCTGCCGGCTGAAGAATGCCGACACCGATCGATGATAGCAGACGCAACGAACGAAGAGAACATCCGAAAAACCATTACGATCGCTATCATCGATAGCATCCCAGCCGTTCTTCACGGCCCGGCAGGGCGGGACCGGTCTCGGTCTCCAGATCGCGCTGCAAGCTCTGCGCAGCCGAACCCGGGCGACGCTCGTCTGACCAGCCGCCGCGGACGGTCGCGGCAGCATCTTCCGCATCGTGTTCGCGCGAGCAGCGGCCGCTGGCAGCAACTCGACGCCTGAGGTCGCCGGCGACACCGACAGCCTACAGCCAGGGGGTTTCCCGCGGCTGATGAGCCAGCCGCTCGCCCTCGCGATCCCACCATGAGCCGGACATTCGGCCAGCTTTCGTCCCTCACGCTCGAGCGCATGGACATCGAGACCGTGGTCGCCGCCGATCTCGGCGCCGGCCGGAAGCTCCTGGGCGAGCGGCGCTTCGACCTGTGCCTGACGGACATGCGCCTGCCCGACGGCGACGGCCTGGACCTGCTGGGACGGATGCAGCTCGCGGACGCCGGGTGTGCCGGTCGCCGTCATCACCGCGCACGGCAACGTCGAAACGGCCGTGCAGGCACTGAAACTCGGCGCGTTCGACTTCATTTCCAAGCCGCTGGATCTCGCCAACCTGCGGAACGTCATCGAGAGCGCGCTGAAGCTGCGGGCGCCGCACTGGCCCCGACGGCAACCGGCTCGCCGGGCTGAGTCTCGGCGTCAGGCGCGAGCTGCGCGACCTGATCGAGCGCGCTCCGCGCAGCCAGGCCCCGGGTGCACATCAGCGGCGAATCGGGTACCGGCAAGGAACTGGTGGCGCGGCTGATTCACGACAGCGGCCCGCGCGCGGACGGCCGGTTCGTGCCGGTCAATTGCGGCGCGATCCCGGCCGAACTGATGGAGAGCGAGTTCTTCGGCCACCGCAAGGGGGCCTTCACGGGCGCGGTCAGCGACAAGTCGGGCCTGGTCCAGAGCGCCAGCGGCGGCACGCTGTTTCTCGACGAGATCGCGGACCTGCCGCTCGCCATGCAGGTCAAGCTGCTGCGGGTGATCCAGGAGCAGAGCGTGCGGCCGGTGGGCGCGGCGCGCGAAGAGGCGGTCAACGTGCGGTTCCTGTCCGCGACGCACCGGCCGCTGGCGCGACATGGTCGCCGAGGGCCAGTTCCGCGAGGACCTGTTCTACCGGATCAACGCTCATCGAACTGCGCGTGCCGGCGCTGCGCTGCAAGCGCGGGCGACCCCATCCTGCCGCTTGCGCCGGCCACATCCTGGAGCGCCACGGCAGTTCGCCGGCCGCCCTCGACGAGAGCGCCCTGTCACCTGCCTCGTCGGGCTACCGCTTTCCCCGCAACGCGCGCCGGGAGCTGGAGAACAGGCGTGGAGCGCGCTGGTCACGCCGTGCCGCACGGTGCGGCGGATCGGCCGGCGCCCACCCTGCAGGCAACGCGAGCCGGGCGATGCCGGCACGCCGGCGGCACGCCGTCTGCCGGCGACGGCGGCCCGACCAACCTCGGCGGCCGCATCGAGGACGTCGAGCGCCAGGCCATAGTCGATGCGCTGGAGAAGACCCGCTACAACAAGACGGCCGCCGCCAAATTGCTGGGCCTGTCGTTCCGGCAACTGCGCTACCGCATCAAGAAGCTCGGCATCGACTAACACCCGCCCCACAATGGTAATTTTCCCTGACCACCGTGGAAGCGACCCCCGTACCGGCAATCTCGCGCTACCGGCATCAAGAAGCGCACCCCCGGAGGAGCGGCTTCCAGCCGCGATCTGAGCGCCCGGTCGGCGGCCGAAGCCGCTCCTACGGGGTAGCTGTCGCCGCTCGCCGACCGGACGTGACAAAATTTCGCCAGTAGCCACACCGAGTGGCGCGAATCTGCTCGACGCCGGCCGCCCTGTCTGGGTCTGCGGCACGACGGCAGAAGAAACCCTGATAATTCACGCTAATCAACGATGCGCACCAGACTAGTAGCACATGATTCTGGCACGGCGTTTGCTTTAGTACCCGTACAGGCGGCAACGCCGTTTTCGCTAGTTACTGAAGCTCTGACCCACATGGAATAGAAACATGAAGAAGATTCAACAGGATTCTTACGCTCATCGAGCGGATGATCGCGGTAGCCATTATCGGCATCCCTGGCCGCCATTGCCGATCCCGGCGTACTCAGGAACTACACGATTCGGCGCGCAGGTTTCTGAAGGCCCGAGCTTGGTCCGGCAGCGCCAGGCAGCCGTGACCGAGTACTTCCAGCACCGCGGCGAGCACTCGCCGGCAGCTCAGTGCTGCAGCCCGCCCTGACCGATGCCAACACGCTGACCATGGCCGGCGACGCGACGCAGGCGGCGTTGCGGTTATGGCGCAGACTGGTGATCAGCGTGGCCTACCGGAGGCCCAACGCCCATACAGCAATCCTGCCTGCCAGCGACATACTGACGCTCACGCCCAACGTGGCTAACGGCCTGGGCAGCGTCGGCTGGACCGGCGCCAGCGGTACGACCATCCGAACAATCACCTTCCAGCAGCATCGTGCCGCACGCCGTCGAACAGATCGCACCGTCGAGGCGATGATCGGCCTCGCAGTGATCCGGCCAAGCCCCGGCTGCCAGCAGTCGGGGCTTTTTTCCAGGATTGGACAATGAATTGCAGCCAGTCCGGCGGCAAGGAGCTGCTTTTTCGTCGACCGGCGGTCCGGTCGCCCGGTGTACCGCGCACGGCGAACAGGTACTCCGGCGGCAGGAGCGGCTGCGTCAGAATGGCAAACGCGCTCGGCACTCGCGGCTTCAACGCTCATCGAATCTGATGACATCGTCGGGCGCGATTCGGTCGGCATTCCTCCGCGTCGGCTCGCCGTGTCCGCCGACCAGACCCTGACGTTGGTTTCCGGCGCCCAGGTCGCAGAGGCCGTCAGTTTTGCCGCGAAGTGCCAAGGTACCGCTCGGGTCGACTGCGTTACACGCAACACAGGCGTGCCGCCTGCCGGGCCGTGCCTAGCCGCAGGGCCTGACCGCACTGATCCTGGGTAGACACGCGGGGCAACTTACGTCAGTGCCGTCGACATCGTCGACGGCCGGCTCGACATTACGTTTGGCAAACGACGCCGCACGCAAGCGAATATTTCGGCGACACCGTTGCCTCAGGTACGCCGCACTTCCGCGCCTGCGGGGCGGACGCGACGTTCATCCCGGCGACTGCGGTGAGCGATCCGACGCACCGGCCGGCGCGGACACCGATGAGCGGCGGCGGCGCTAACCGCTCCCTATGACCCTGGACCAGTCGACGATCGGGATTCAGCCGCGTACCTAGACCGTCCAGGAAGCGGGCGCAACCCGCCACCAGAGCGTCCCCTGAGCATCGCGCACGATCCTGCAGGGATTCCGGTCGACGACGCCAAATAACAGCGCCATCGCGCATCCGGCAGCACAACAACGCAGTCGATCGTCTACACCTCTCTATCGGTAAGACTGTAAAGTCCTGATAACCTACGGCCTCCGGGTAACCCGCAAACCGCATGGCAGCCACCGCGGACCAAACCTCGCTTCCCGGCCTGCCCCAGGCGCCCTCGTCCAGGACGGCATTATCGCCGAGGACTCGGTCCTCGAGGGCGACGGAATCGCCGCCCGCCTGCGAGAAAGCTGCCGCTCGTCGCCTATCTCGTGGCGAACCGAACTCGCCGATTCGCGCGCCGAGAGCGGTCGGCCGCCGCGACGAATTCGGTGTCCCGCTCCTGGATCTCGACGCCATCGAGGTGGACCTCGAGCGCATGCGGGCCGTCGACCAGAAGCTGCTGAGCAAGCACCGCGTACTGCCGCTCGTGAAGCGCGGCCAGCGCCTGTTCCTCGGCATCTCGGACCCGACCAACCTGCAGGCGATCGACGAGGTCAAGTTCCAGACCAGCCTCAAGGTCGACCCCGTCGTCGTCGAGCAGGCCAAGCTCGAAGAACGGATCACCAAGGCGCTCGAAGCGGTCGACACGCGACGATGTCGTCGCTGGACGACGACGATTTCGATCTCGAGAACCTCGATGTCTCCAGCGACGAGGACCATGCCGAGGACGGCATCACGCGCGACGACATCGAGGATGCGCCGGTCGTCCGCTTCGTCAACAAGGTCCTGCTCGACGCGATCAAGCGGGGCGCCTCGGATATCCATTTCGAGCCGTACGAGAAGATATTTCGCGTCCGCACGCGTCTCGATGGCGTGCTGTCCGAGGTCGCGCAGCCGCCCGTGGCGCTGGCCAACAAGGTCTGTGCGCGTCTCAAGGTCATGTCGCGGATGGATATCGCCGAGCGGCGCGTGCCGCAGGACGGCCGCATCAAGATGCGCCTGTCGAAGAATCGCGCGATCGACTTTCGTGTCAACACGTGCCCGACCCTGTTCGGCGAAAAGATCGTGCTGCGTATTCTCGACCCGGCCAGCGCAAAGCTTGGCATCGATGCGCTGGGTTACGACGAGCAGCAGAAAGAGCTGTACCTGAAGCACCTGAACAAGCCGTACGGGATGATCCTGGTAACCGGTCCGACGGGCTCCGGCAAGACGGTGTCGCTGTACACGGGTCTCAATATCCTGAATACCGTGGATCGCAACATCTCCACGGCGGAAGACCCGGCGGAAATCAACCTGCCGGGCATCAACCAGGTCAACGTCAACCCCGAAGGTGGGCCTGACGTTCGCGTCGTCGCTGAAAGCCTTCCTGCGGCAGGATCCCGACGTCATCATGGTCGGCGAGATTCGCGACCTGGAGACGGCCGAGATCGCCATCAAGGCCGCCCAGACGGGCCACCTCGTGCTGTCCACGCTGCACACCAACGACGCGCCGCGCACGCTGACCCGCATGGTGGACATGGGCGTCAAGCCGTACGCGATCGCCACGTCGGTCAGCCTCATCATCGCGCAGCGGCTGGCGCGCCGGCTGTGCGACAACTGCAAGGAAGTTCGCGATATCCCGGACGAAGCGCTCGAGAAGGAAGGCTTCGCAAAGGAAGACATCAAGAAGGGCCTGACGATTTACGGTCCCAAGGGCTGCAAGAGCTGTAACGACGGCTACAAGGGCCGCCTCGGCATATTCCAGGTCATGGAAGTGTCGGAGACGATGGGACGGATCATCATGGAAGACGGCAACGCCATACAGATCGCCGACCAGGCCGCGAAGGAAGGCGTCGTCGACCTGCGGCAGTCGGGACTCAACAAGGTCCGGGACGGCCTGACGAGCCTGGAAGAGGTCAACCGGGTCACGGTTGAATAACGGAACGATAAAGCGCCTGGGCGCGCCTGGCAGAGAACTACCATGGCAGAATCAGCAGCAATGAGCAGCATGCCCTTCCTCTGGGAGGGCACGGACAGCAAGGGCAAGAAGGTCAAGGGCAAGTCCATGGCGCAGAGCGAGGCCGCCGTCCGGGCGGACCTCAGACGCCAGGGCGTCGTGCCCAGCCGCATCAAGAAACAGAGCCCGGGCCTCTTCAGCGCCGGCGCCAAGATCACGACCGCGGACATCGCGATTTTCAGCCGCCAGCTCGCGACGATGCTGTCCGCCGGCATCCCGCTCGTGCAGGCGTTCGAGATCGTCGGCGTCGGGCACGAAAACCCGGCGATGCAGAAGCTGATCCTGACGATCAAGGCGGATGTCGAGGGCGGCAGCGCGCTCGCCGAGGCACTCGCCAAGCACCCGCTGTACTTCGACGACCTGTTCATCAACCTCGTCGAGGCCGGCGAACAGGCCGGTGCGCTCGAAACGCTGCTCGACAAGATCGCCACCTACAAGGAAAAGACCGAGGCAATCAAGAAGAAGATCAAGAAGGCGCTGACGTACCCTGCAGCGGTGCTGGCCGTTGCATTCGTCGTGACGATCATCCTGCTGATCTTCGTCATCCCCGCGTTCGAGGATTTGTTCCAGGGTTTCGGTGCCGACCTGCCGGCCTTCACGCGCATGGTCATCGACCTGTCAGTTTTTGTTCGAGAGCAGGGCTGGATACTCGCGCTGGGCGCGATCGCGGCAGTCGCCGCGTTTCTTTATTTCAAGAAGCGCTCGCGCGCCATGCGGCATTTCCTGGATCGCATCGCGCTGAAGACACCGATCATCGGCCCAATCCTGCAGAAGGCCTCGATTGCCCGCTACGCCCGTACTTTATCGACGATGTTCAGTGCCGGCGTGCCGCTCGTGGAAGCACTCGAGTCCGTTGCCGGCGCGACTGGCAACATCGTCTACGAGGAAGGCGTGCTGCAGATGAAGGACGAGGTCGCGACCGGCCAGCGACTGCAGCAGTCGATGGAGAACACGGACCTGTTCCCCAACATGGTGATCCAGATGATCGCCGTCGGCGAGGAATCCGGCTCCCTCGACGAGATGTCGGCCAAGGTCGCCGATTTCTACGAAGAGGACGTCGACAACGCCGTCGACAACCTGAGCAGCCTGCTGGAGCCGTTGATCATGGCGATTCTCGGCATCCTGGTCGGCGGCCTCGTTGTCGCGATGTACCTGCCGATCTTCAAGATGGGCGCGGTGGTCTGATCCGGCCCTTTATCGAGACAGAACGGTATGATAGTGCGGCGCCTGCGGGCGCCGCACTCGTTTCGGCAACCGAATATTCCAGCCTGGGTGGGGTGACGACCCGATGATTGAAGTCCTGACAGAGTACCCCAACGCATTTCTCGCGCTGGCCGTGATCACGGCACTGCTGGTCGGCAGTTTCCTGAATGTCGTGATTTATCGCCTGCCCCTCATGATGCAGCGCGACTGGCGCACACAATGCGACGAACTGCTGGCGGAGCCGGCGCCGGACCTGCCGGAGGGCACGTTCAATCTGACCGTCCCGCGGTCCCGGTGTCCCGATGCGGTGCCGCTATCCGCGCGTGGCAGAACGTGCCGGTCCTGAGTTTCCTGTTGCTGCGCGGCCGCTGCAACAAATGCAGCAAACCGATTTCGATCCGCTATCCGGCCGTTGAGATCCTCACCGCCGTGCTGACCGGGCTCGTGGCATGGCGGTTCGGCTTCGGCTGGGAGGCACTCGCCGGCATCGGCCTGACTTGGGTGCTGATCGCCGTCACGTTCATCGATTTCGATCACCAGGTCATTCCCGATTCGCTCTCGCTGCCGCTGCTTTGGGCCGGCCTCGTGCTGTCGCTGTTTTATCCGCAGCCGGGGGCCGACGTCCTGTTCGTCGATCCGAAGACGGCGATAGTCGGTGCGCTGGCGGGCTACCTGAGCCTCTGGAGCGTCTACCACCTGTTTCGCCTGCTGACCGGCAAGGAAGGCATGGGATACGGCGATTTCAAGTTGCTCGCGGCGCTCGGCGCCTGGCTGGGCTGGCAGCAGCTTCCCATGATCATCATATTGTCGGCGCTCGTCGGCGCGGTACTCGGCATCGCATTGATTATCCTGCGCGGCCGCGATCGCAACGTGCCGATGCCCTTCGGACCGTTTCTCGCGGCGGCCGGCTGGCTGGCAATGATGTACGGACCGCAGATAGGCGCCTGGTGGTTTGCAGCAGTCACGTGATGATAGCGGCGTCCGGCGAGTAGTCACTGACATGGGAACGGCCAACAGCAGTCCGTACCGCGTGGGCCTGACGGGCGGCATCGCCAGTGGCAAGTCGACGATAGCAACGATGTTTGCGGAACTGGGCGTGCCCGTCATCGATACCGATGTCGATCGCGCGCGACGTCGTCCGGCCGGGACAGCCGGCACTGGCCGAAATTCGTGACGGCATTCGGCGACGCGGTATTCGCAAAGGACGGCGGCCTGGATCGTGCCGCCATGCGGCGCGTCGTGTTCGCGGACGACGACAAGCGACGCACGCTGGAACGGATACTGCATCCCAGGATACGGGAAGCGGCACTGACGCAGGCCGACGCCGCGGGCGGACCGTACCAGGTCATCGTCGTGCCGCTGCTGGCCGAATCACCGATGCGTCACCAGATGGACCGGATCCTGGTCGTCGACGTGCCGGAAGACGTACAGCTCGAGCGCCTGCTCGAGCGCGACGCAGAGGACGCCGCGCAGGCGCGCCGCATGATGGACGCACAGGCCAGCCGCCCGGAACGGCTGGCCATCGCCGACGACGTACTGACCAACGATGCGAGCATCGACGAAGCCCGCCGGCGGGTGGTCGAGTTGCACGATCGCTACCGGGCGCTGGCGGCCGGCGCGGCATCCGGCGCTGTCGGCAATTGACGTCATTTGCTTGTCCGGCCGGCCGTGGCGCAGAATAGCGCCATGGCAAGAGCCGCCCCCAACGTCGAACAACCTTCCGCGCGGCAACCATTGTCCGAGTACGAACAACCGCTCAACGAGCGCATGCGCACCTTCATGCGGCTCGAGTTTCTCTACCAGCAATTACTCTACAACAGCGAGCAGGAAGCGGACTGGGCCACTCGCGCGGCAACGGGCAGCCTGCTGGAGATCATGGCGATACTCGGTCGCGGCGATGTGCGCAGCGACGTGCACAAGGAGCTGGACCGGCAACTGGAACGCCTCGAGCGCTTCCGCAGCCAGCCCGGCGTGGACGGCAAGCGCCTGGCCGCGACGATAGGCAACCTGCAGCAGAACCGTGACGGCCTGCGCGCCATCGGCGCGAATTTCCTGCAGCCGCTGAAAGACTGCGAATTCCTGAGTTCAATAAAGCACCGCAGTGCGATACCCGGCGGCACCTGCGAGTTCGATCTGCCGGAATACAGTCACTGGGTCAGGCAGTCCTTTGCCCGCCGCCAGCAGGACCTCATGAACTGGGTGAACGTCATCCGTCCGGTCTGCGACGCCGTAATGGAACTGCTCTGGCTGCTGCGCGAGTCCGCCGATCCCGGCGAACGCGTGGCAGTCAACGGCATGTACCAGCACAACGTGCAGCGCGATGCGCACAACCAGATCCTCCGCGTAACGTTACCCGCAGGGCAGCCCTTTATACCCGGAGATCAGCGGCGGCCAGCACCGCTTCACGATCCGCTTTCTCGAATGGTCGACCATCGACCGGCGCGCCGTGCAAACCGGCCACGACGTCCCGTTCCACCTCAGCATCTGCTGACCGCGGCAGTTCGGCATACCACGGACCGTTGTTCGCGAAGGGCACGGACGCAACGGCGAAGGTGGGCCCCGGGAGGGCTGTTCAGGGCCGTGCGAGACAGGGATGTCGAGCCCGGAGCGTACACGGACGTACTTGCCGCGTCCCTGAACAGCCCTCCCGGGCGCGCCTTTGCCGACCACCGCAGTCAATCGTCCATGAACAATCCGGACCAGCGAACTCCCTGAGGCCACGTCTAGGACCGACAGGCCGCGAGCGCGCGCAGCACCGGTTCATCGGCCGGCAGCATGGCACCCGCCGCAATCTCGCCCGGCAGCCACCATTCGAGCCGCTGCCCTTCCCGGCTCCACGGCGTGCCCTCCCAGCGTGCAACGCGGTAGAAGTCGATTGCGACCCGACGATCGTCGTAGTCGTGCCGAAGGTGCATGAAGTGTCTGCTGTCGATGGCGTGCACGCCGATCTCTTCGACCAGTTCGCGTTGCAGGGCGGTTTCCGGTGACTCGCCGGGCGAGATCTTGCCGCCCGGAAATTCCCACAGGCCGGCAAACGGGGAATCTCCCAGCCGCTCGCTGACGAGTATGCGGCCGTGGCTGTCCTGCAGGATGCCGGCAACGACCCGGATACGGCGCGGCCGGAGTGCCCGATCGTTCAGGCCAGGCGACCGTGGCACTGCTTGTATTTCTCTGCCGACCCGCACGGGCAGGGCTCGTTCCTGCCCACCTTGCGTTCGCCGCGCACGAACGGCGACTGCGGTTCGGCCGGGGCCGGTCCGGCGGCCTGCCCGGGCGCGGCAGCGCCGCCCGCCGGCGGCGGCGCGTCCTTGCCGAGTGCCGATGCCTCGGCGTGCCGGAATTCCATCGCCTGCGCCGCGCGCCGCTGGGCCTCCATGCGCTGCACGTCCTCTTCGCTCTGCACCCGGACGCGGGACAGGATGCTGATCGAGTCGTGCTTGATCTGCTCGAGCATGGCGCCGAACAGCTCGAACGCCTCGCGCTTGTACTCCTGCTTGGGGTTCTTCTGGGCATAGCCGCGCAGGTGGATCCCCTGCCGCAGGTAATCCATCGCCGCCAGGTGCTCCTTCCAGTGGTAGTCCAGCTGCTTGAGCATCACCTCTTTCTCGACGTGCCGCATGAGCTGCTCGCCGATGTTCTTTTCTTTTCCTCGTACGCCTGCTGCAGTGCCTCGACGCAGCGCACGCGCACGCCTTCCTCGTTGAGCCTGGTGTCGTCGCGAATCCACTGCGGGATGTCCAGGCGCAGGTTGAAATCGTGCTCCAGCGCCTGGGCAAGCCCTTCGGCGTCCCATTGTTCCTCGAGGCTGCCAGGCGGAATGTACTGTGCCACGACGGACTCGACGACTTCCTCGCGTATAGCCGCGACCGAATCCCGGACGTCGTCGGCCGCCATCAACTCGCTGCGCTGGTGATAGACGACCGTTCGCTGGTCGTTGGCGACGTCGTCGTATTCCAGCAGGTTTTTTCGTATGTCGAAGTCTGTGCGCCTCGACCTTGCGTTGCGCACGCTCGATCTGCCGTGACAGCATCCGGCTTTCTATCGCTTCGCCTTCCCGCATGCCCGCGCGCGACAGCAATGCCTTGGTCCGGTTCGGGTCGCCGAATATGCGCATCAGGCTGTCTTCCATCGACAGGTAGAAACGGGTGGACCCGGGGTCGCCCTGCCGGCCGGAGCGGCCGCGCAACTGGTTGTCGATTCTTCGCGACTCGTGACGCTCCGTGCCGACGATGTGCAGGCCGCCGGCTTCTATCACCGTGTTGTGGCGTTCCTGCCAGTCGGCGCGGATCGCCTCCTCGTCGGCACCGTCGCCCGCTTCGGCGAGTTCGGCGTCCAGGTTGCCGCCCAGCACGATGTCCGTGCCGCGGCCGGCCATGTTGGTGGCGATGGTGATGGCGCCGGGCCGCCCGGCTTGCTGAACGACGACGGCCTCCCGTTCGTGCTGCTTGGCGTTCAGCACCTCGTGCCGGATGTTCTGTTTCTTGAGCAGGTCGGCGAGATACTCGGACGTCTCGATCGACGTCGTGCCGACGAGCACCGGTTGCCTGCGTTCGCGGCAATCGACGATGTCCTCGATGATCGCGTCGAACTTGTCCTTCTCGGTCAGGTAGACGAGATCCGACAGGTCTTCGCGAATCATCGGCTTGTGAGTCGGTATGACGATGACTTCCAGCCCGTAAATCGATTGAAATTCAAAGGCTTCCGTGTCCGCGGTGCCGGTCATGCCGGACAGGTTGTCGTACAGCCGAAAGTAGTTCTGGAACGTGATCGAGGCGACCGTCTGGTTTTCCTGCTTGACGGCGACGCCCTCCTTGGCCTCGATGGCCTGGTGCAATCCGTCGGACCAGCGCCGGCCCGGCATCGTCCGCCCGGTGAACTCGTCGACGATGATCATCTCGCCGTCCTTGACGATGTATTCGACGTCGCGATGGAACATGACGTGCGCCCGCAACGCGGCATTGAGGTGGTGCAGCAACCGTATGTTCGCGGCGTCGTAGAGGCTTTCGCCCTCGTCCAGCAGGCCGGCGTCCAGCATCAGCTGCTCGACGTACTGGTGGCCATCGTCGGTGACGTGCACCTGCTTGGCTTTTTCGTCGGTCGTGTAATGCCCGCGAGTAACGAGGCGGCAGGCCGGCACCTTGCCCTCTTCCTCCTGCACCAGGTCGGCATTGCGCGAGTCTGCGAGCGCGATCGCCTCGCCGAGGCTCATCGCGTCGTCGTCGCCCTTGACCGGCTTGCCCTTCTCGTCGACCACCGTCACCGATTTCGCGAGGATGTCGTGGTTGACGGGCTGTTCGGTCTCCTCGTGGCGCCGCAACTTCGGGATCAGCTTGTTGATCTTGTTGTAGAGGTCCGTGTTCTCTTCCGTCGGCCCGGAGATGATCAGCGGCGTGCGCGCTTCGTCGATCAGGATGGAATCGACCTCGTCGACAATGGCGAAATTCAGCTCGCGCTGCACCTTGTCTTCCAGCGAGAACGCCAGGTTGTCGCGCAGGTAGTCGAAGCCCAGTTCGTTGTTGGTCGCATAGGTAATATCAGCGGCGTAGGCTGCCGATTTCTCCTGCTGTGACTGGCCGCTCTTTGCAACGCCCACTTTCAATCCGAGAAATTCGTAAGCCGGGCGCATCCAGTCGGCGTCGCGCTGGGCGAGATACTCGTTGACGGTCACGATGTGCACGCCCTTGCCGCTCAATGCATTGAGATAGGCGGGCAGGATCGCGACCAGCGTCTTGCCCTCGCCGGTGCGCATTTCGGAAATGTTGCCCTGGTGCAGGACCATGCCGCCAATGAGCTGGACGTCGAACGGCCGCATGCGAACCTTGCGCCGGGCGGCCTCGCGCGCGACGGCGAAGGCCTCGGGCAGCAGGCTGTCGAGCGTGGCGCCGTCGGCGATTCGCTGCCGGAATTCGTCGGTCTTGGCCGCGAGCGCCGGGTCTTCCAGCGCCTGTAACTCCTCTTCAAGGTCGTTAATGCGTTTGACGACCTTTGACAGTTCGCGCAGCAGGCGCTGGTTGCGGCTGCCAAAGAGTCGGGTCAGAAAGTTTGCCACTGAGGGCTCCTGGATGACGTGTGTGGGCCGCCCGGGCCGCGCACAAAGACCGGTATTTTACGTGTTGGCCGAAATTTTGCAGCACCGGATGCGGGCATCCCCGGAGGCGGAGAGGCCAGGCTCGACGTGCAGGCATGGGGCCGGTTCCGGCGGCATTCCAAGAACGCGCCGGACGGCGGCGGATGGCTACTCGGCGCTGCCCTTGCGGATGAAATTGACCGGGTTGACCCGCTGGCCGCGATGCAGCACCTCGAAATGCAGGTTCGGGCCGGTCGCCCGCCCGGTATCGCCCATCAGGGCCACGGTCTGGCCCTTTCTCACTTCCTCGCCCACGGCCACGAGGTTTTCCGAGTTGTGCGCATAGCGGGTCGCGTAGCCGTTGCCGTGGTTGATCTCGACCATCTGGCCGTAGCCGTAGCGCTTCGATGACCAGGTGACGACGCCGTCCGCGACGGCCAGGATCTCGGCGCCTTCCTTGCCGGCGAAATCGACGCCGCGGTGGGTCGCCGGCTTGCCGGTAAACGGATCGGTGCGGCGGCCGAAATAGGAGGACATCCAGCCGGACTTGACGGGCCGGCCCTGCGGATGCACCCGGTCGTTCAGGTTCTGGTTGAGAATGACGCTTTCCAGCACGCCGAGCTGGGCTTCGCGGCTGTCGAGCTGCAGCGCGAGGCCCCGCATGGCCATCGAGCACCTCCGGCACCGCCGCGGCGGAGCCGGTCGGGTCCGGCTCTTCGGGGCCGCCGAGGGCCGGCGTGGAGTCGAAATCGAACTCGCCGTCCTCCAGGTCCGCCATCTCCGTCAGGCGGCGGCCCAGCGCGTCCAGGCGAATGACGCGGGCGTTCATCTGGCCGATGCGCAGGGCGAGCGCATCGAGCGTGTCTTCGGTCTGCCGACGCGTGGCGGCAATCGCGGCCCGCTGTGCGTCGAGTTCCGTGTTCAGGGCTTCGGTGGTTTCCAGGGGGACGCCGGATCCGGTGTGGACCGAGTAAACGTAGCCGCCGAAAAATGCCGCGCTGCAAAAGACGGCGACTGTCAGCGAGGCAATGAGCGACGCGGTCACGCCGGACAGGTTGATCTGCCGGGGCTTGCCGAACCCCTTGCCGAAAATAACTACATTCATGCGTTACGCCCCGGATGCGTAAATTTGATATTGCGCGTGCGAATTGGACCTCTCCATCGGTCGCCCGGCTGCCGTGGTCGGCGCCCTCTCATTGTTATAGGCCTGCAATGGATGGTCACTTCGGCAGCCCCGCTATCCTAGGACAAGGTCCCTTAGATCGGTGGTTTTGCGTCCCCGCCTTTCGACGGGTATGCCTTTGTCGAGGGAGTCAATATGCATAATGCCGCTTTTCATTACAAGATTCGGTCGCCAGAATGTCGACTCCGGTCACTCGCGGCCGCTGAAAAACGCCTACCTCGTCACACTTCCATGACTGTCACCCGGCTCGACAAGCTGCTGAAACCGGGGCCCGGCGGGCGCCTGGAGAAAATTATCCAGCGTGCTCAAGATATGCAGGACCTGACCGGGCGGCTGCGCGCCGTCCTCGACGACGAGCTGGCCGACGCGTTGCTTGCGGCCAATGTGCGCGACGGCGAGCTCGTACTGGTCTGCACCTCGTCCGCGTGGGCGTCGCGGCTGCGTTTCGAAAGCGAGGCCCTGCTGGCGGCGGCACGCGCCGCCGGTGTCGAGGCAACGCGCTGCCAGGTCCGGGTCGCGCGCTGAACGGCCGCGCGGTCAGGCGTACGCGGGCGTCGCGTAGGAGATAGGCGCCTTGGTCGGGTCGTCGTAGGTGACCTCTTCCCACGCCGCCGCGTCCGCGAGCAATGCGCGCAACAGCCGGTTGTTCAGGTCGTGGCCCGACTTGTGGGCCGAGAACTCGCCGATCAGGCTGTGGCCCAGCAGGTAGACATCGCCGATCGCGTCGAGAATCTTGTGCACGACGAACTCGTTGGCATAGCGCAAGCCGTCTTCATTCAGGATCCGGTAGTCATCGAGAACAATGGCGTTGTCCATGCTGCCGCCGAGCGTCAGGTTGTGCTCGCGCAGTGTCTCGACATCGCGCAGGAAGCAGAAAGTCCGCGCCCGGCTGACCTCCTTCAGGAACGAGGTCGACGAAAAGTCGATCGAGGCACTCTGGCTCAGCTTGTTGAAGACCGGGTGGTTGAAGTCGATATTGAAGTTGACCTTGAAGCCGTCGAACGGCCGGAACTCGGCCCACTTGTCGCCGTCTTCGATCCGGATACGGCGCCTGATGCGGACGAAACGCTTCGGCGTATTCTGCTCTTCGATGCCCGCGGACTGCAGCAGGAACACGAACGGCGCGGCGCTGCCGTCCATGATCGGCACCTCCGGCGCGGACAGGTCGACATGCAGGTTGTCGATGCCCAGCCCGGCCAGCGCCGACATCAGGTGTTCGATCGTGGCAACCTTGACGTCGCCCCGGACGAGCGTCGTTCCGAGCATCGTCTCGCCGACCAGGTCGGCCCTGGCGGGGATATCCACCGGCGCGTCCAGGTCCACGCGCCGGAACGTGATACCGCTGTTCGGGGCGGCCGGCCGCAGCGTCATGTAGACCTTTTCGCCGCTGTGCAGGCCGACGCCCGTCGCGCGGATCGCCGTTTTCAGTGTTCGTTGTCGCAACATTGCCACAATGTCTCTGGGTCGGATTGCAGGTGCCGGCGTCGCCGGCCGGTTGCCACGACGTCGCACGATGCAAGGGCTGTGGCAATTCGTCGAACGGCTGTCGCCGCCGGCACGCGCCGCGGTCGCCCGGGCCATGCGCTCCCGGGTGTTGCCTGTTGCTGAAACACCACGAAAGTCAACGAGTTAGCACCACTGCTTAACTTAAAGTGGGCGCAAGATTACCACACGGACAAACAATCACAAGCAAATACGTCGCGCTCGCCGGCGCGGCTCGCGGCGGCTGGAAAGCGACCGGCCCGGAGCCTTCCGGGCCGGTCGCTGCGGAGGACCGGCAGCCTCGCCGAGTGAGCGAAACGCGGCTGGCCGGCATGCGTCGGATCAGTCCGCCTGGCGCCGCAGGAACGCCGGGATGTCGAGCAGGTCCTCCTGCAACCCGCCGTCCTCCAGCCCGTCGCCGACGGCACGCTTGCGCTGCACCGTGGGCTTGTCGAGCGTCTGGTAGTTCGGCTCGGGGGCCGATGCCCGCTCGTCGGCGCGCCGCACGACACGCATCGGCGCCGCAGACTGCGCCGGCGTGCTTGCCGAGCCCGGTCGCGACCACCGTGACGCGGATGCGGTCCGTCATATCCGGATCGATCACGGTACCGACGACCACCGTTGCGTCGTCCGACGCGAATTCCTTGATCGTATTGCCGACTTCCTGGAATTCGCCGATGGACAGGTCCATGCCGGCCGTGACATTGACGAGGATGCCGTTGGCGCCGGACAGGTTGATGTCTTCGAGCAACGGGCTCGAGACCGCCATTTCGGCGGCTTCGCGTGCCCGGTCCTCGCCGGACGCGGATCCCGATCCCATCATCGCCATGCCCATCTCGGCCATGACGGTACGCACGTCGGCAAAGTCGACGTTGATCAGGCCCGGCCGCGTGATGAGCTCGGCGATGCCCTGTACCGCACCCTGCAACACCTCGTTGGCGGACCGGAACGCATCCAGCAGCGTGGTTTCGCCGCCCAGGACGGACAGCAGTTTCTCATTGGGAATCGTGATCAGGGAATCCACGTATTTCCCGAGCTCCGCAATGCCGTGATCCGCAATGGCCATCCGCTTGCCGCCCTCCATCGTGAACGGCTTGGTCACCACCGCCACGGTCAGTATGCCGAGCTCCTTGGCGACCTGCGCAACGACCGGCGTCGCGCCGGTGCCGGTGCCGCCGCCCATGCCCGCCGTGATGAACAGCATGTCGGCGCCCTCGATCACTTCCTGGATCCGGTCGCGATCCTCCATCGCCGCCTGCCGCCCGACATCCGGGTCCGCGCCCGCGCCGAGCCCCTTGGTGATATTGCAACCGATCTGCAGCGCCGTGCGCACGCGTGCGCTGTTGAGCGCCTGCGCGTCCGTATTGGCGCAGATGAAATCCACGCCCTCGATGCCGGCGTTGACCATGTGGGCCACGGCATTTCCGCCACCGCCGCCGACGCCGATGACCTTGATTACCGCACTCTGGCTGTGCGCATCCATTAACTCAAACATTGCTGATCCCTCCGCTCAGGATTCCCTGTACTGCAAAAAAATACTGCAAGAAAAACGCTCACTCTCGAACAAACATCGCGCGCACCGCCGTAGCCGTGCGTCACGTTCCCAATGCGCGTCCGCAACATCGCCGGCGCGCCTAAAAATGGCCCTGGAACCAGGACTTCATCCGTTCCCACACATCCCCCATGCCGGCCGCAACGGGCGCGCTGCGCTTGCCGCGGCGGGCGAGGTTTTCATAGCCGTAAAGAAGCAGACCGACGCCGGTCGCATGGATCGGGTTGCGAACGACGTCGAGGAGACCGTCGACGTACTGCGGCGAACCGAGGCGCACCGGCATGTGAAACACCTCTTCGGCGAGTTCCACGGCCCCTTCCATCTTGGCGCTGCCGCCCGTGATGACCACGCCGGCGGCTATGAGCTCTTCGAAGCCGCTGCGGCGCAGTTCGTCGCGAATCAGGCCGAAGAGTTCCTCGAAACGCGGCTCGACGATCTCGGCGAGCGTCTGGCGGGCGAGTCGGCGCGGCGGCCTGTCGCCGACGCTCGGCACCTCTATCGTCTCGTCGGAATTGGCCAGCTGCGACAGCGCGCACGCGTACTTGATCTTGATCTCCTCCGCGTACTGGGTCGGGGTGCGCATGGAGACCGCGATATCGTTCGTGACCTGGTCGCCCGCAATCGGTATGACGGCCGTATGCTGAATGGCACCGCCAAGAAACACGGCAATATCCGTCGTGCCGCCGCCGATATCGACGATGCAGGCACCCAGTTCCTTCTCGTCCTCGGTCAGGACGGCGTAGCTCGACGCAAGCTGTTCGAGAACGATGTCGTCGACTTCCAGGCCGCAACGCTGCACGCATTTGACGATGTTCTGGGCTGCACTCTCGGCGCCGGTCACCATGTGCACTTTCGCCTCGAGACGAACGCCCGACATGCCGATCGGCTCGCGAATGCCTTCCTGGTTATCGATCAGGAATTCCTGCGGCAGGATATGCAGGATCTTCTGGTCCGCGGGAATTGCGACGGCACGCGCGGCGTCGATGACGCGGTCGACGTCACCGGCGCTGACTTCCTTGTCGCGTATCGCGACGATGCCGTGCGAATTGAGACTGCGCACGTGGCTGCCCGCAATGCCGGTGTACACCGAGTGGATGTCGCAACCGGCCATCAGTTCCGCTTCCTCGACGGCTCGCTGTATCGAATGCACGGTTGATTCGATGTTGACGACGACACCCTTCTTCAGCCCGCGCGAAGGATGCGAGCCGATCCCGACGACCTCGATGCTGCCGTCGTCGGTCACTTCGCCGACAATCGCGACGACCTTCGACGTGCCGATGTCGAGACCGACAATCAGGTTTTTCTCCGCACGCTTGCTCACTCGACGTTTCCCGTTTTCGCGTTTCGTTGTGTCCACTGCCGGGTGCTCACCGTGAACGCTCCGCCAGCATTTCCTGCTCCGGCTCCGGCTCGTCATTACTGCCCGGCGGGGCAGCGCCGTTCCAGCCGACCGTGAAACCGTTGCTGTAGCGCATGTCGACGAATTCGATCTCGGCGGCGCGCCGCATGACGAGGTCGACGACGACATCCAGGAGTAGCGCCGTGCGCGCCTCGATATCGCGTTTGCCGAGCCGAATCGCGATGCCGTTCTGTAACGTCATGTCCCAGGCACCGCGCGCGTCCAGGGTCAGGCTGCGCACGTCCAGGCCCCGCGGAATCAGCTGTTCCCGGATCGCGAGGTACCGTTCGGCGACATCGGCATAGCGTCCCTCCGGCCCGCTCAGCCGTGGCAACTCGGCGGGCACGTGACGCGCGTCGGTTACGAACAGCTCGCCGCGTGTATTGAGCAGGCCGCCGTCGCCCCAGCTCGCGGCCGGCACCTGTTCCGTGTAGCTGACTTCCAGCGTTTGCGGCCAGCGTCTCGCCACGATTGCCCGGTCCACCCATGGCAGCGCCACCAGTCGCGCCTGGATGCGACCGAGGTCCGCCGAGAGCAGGCCGTTCGCCAGTTCGTCGCCGATCGCCGCCTCGATTTGCAACGCGCTGACGCGCTGGAACGGACCTTCGATCGTGATTTTCTCGATCGGCCGGTCGACCAGCGTGCCGCCATAGCGGTGGCCCAGGACGATGACGATCATGGCCAGCACGACGCCACCGATGCGGGCGACCGGAATGCGCGGCAAGCGCACGCTGACGCGCGGTGCCTGCTTGCGCGTTTTGGCCTGTTTACGTGCCATTGGCCACCGCCTCCCGCCGGGCTCGCACCACCGGCTCCTGCATGCTGGTTTCGAGAATGCGCCAGCAGAGCTCCGCGAAATCGATGCCGGCTTCCTTCGCCGCCATCGGCACGAGACTGTGGCTGGTCATGCCCGGCACCGTATTGACCTCGAGCACGTGCGGCTCGCCATCCCGGTCGCTCATGAAATCGACCCGACCCCAGCCGCTGCAGCCCAGTTCATCGAACGCCAGCAACGCCAGCGCCGCGTAGCGAGCCTCCTCTTCGGCATCGCCGGTGCCCGGGCAAAGATATTTGGTGCGATCCGACTCGTACTTCGCGCGGTAATCGTAGAAAACTCGCGGCGTCTCGATGCGAATGCTCGGCAGCGCTTCGCCCTGCAACACCGATACCGTCAGCTCGCGCCCGACGATGCAGGATTCGGCCAGCGCGGGCGCACCGAACGACAGCGCGAGTTCGGCGGCACTGTCGAGGTCGTCGCGATCGAAAACCTTGTTCATGCCGACGCTGGAGCCCTCCCGCCCCGGTTTCAGGACCAGCGGATAGCCCAGGTCGTCAGCCGCGCGACGCGCGTCCGCGACCGAGTCGAGCACGCGGTAGTCCGGCGTCGGCACACCGGCTGCCCGGAACAGGTGCTTGCAGCGAACCTTGTCCATGGCGAGCGCCGACGCCATCACGCCGCTGCCCGTGTAGGGAATCTGCAGCCACTCGAGCGCGCCCTGCAATGCGCCGTCTTCGCCACCGGGCCCGTGCAGTGCGATCCATGCACGATCGAAACCGGCGGCGGCAAAGTTGCGAAAATCCCGTTCCGCGGGATCCCATGCATGCGCGTCGACGCCGCGGGCCTCCAGCGCCGCCAGCACGGCGCGGCCGCTCGCGAGTGAGACCTCGCGTTCGCTGGAATAGCCGCCCAGCAGCACCGCGACACGGCCGAACTCCGCCGGGTCCTGGATGCGTGTCAGGCCGCTATCGGCCGTCATGCCGCCTCCCTGCCGACGATGCGGACTTCGCAGATCAGCTCGACACCGTGCTGCTCCAGCACCGCCTGCCGGTTGTGGCGGATAATCGCCTCGACGTCGGCCGCGCTGGCATTGTCGCGGTTGATGATGAAATTGGCGTGCTTGTCCGAAACCTCGGCGCCGCCGACCCGGTAGCCCTTCAGCCCGCAGGCTTCGATCAGCCGCGCCGCGTGGTCGCCCGGCGGATTGCGAAACACGGAGCCGCAACTCGGCAGGCCCAGCGGCTGCGTGGTCCTGCGGCGCTCCAGCATCGTCTTCATCGTGTCCATGCTCGCCCGGGCACCGGCGTCGAAACCGAACCGCGCCCCGATGAACCACTCGTCCGCCGGTCCGCGCACGCTGCGGTAACCGACATCGAAATCCGCGGGTCCGCGCTCGTGCAGGGTGCCGCGACGATCCATGGTGCGCACCGCCAGCACGCGCTCCCACGTTTCACCGCCGTGCGCGCCGGCGTTCATGGCCAGCGCACCGCCCACGCGTGCCGGGAATACCGGCGAAAAACTCCGACGGCCCGAGTCCCCAGCGAATGCACTGGCGCGCCAGCTGTGTGCACAGCACGCTGGCGCCGGCGCTGACTTCGCGCTCGCCGACTCGTTCGAGTTCCCGGAAGATGCCCGCGGTGGCGATGACGACGCCGGGCAGTCCGCCGTCGCGCACCAGCAGGTTGCTGCCGCGTCCCAGCCAGAACACGGGCGTGGCGGCATCCAGCGATTCCAGGTACAGGGCCAGGTCCGCCGCATCGCTCGGCTTGTAAAACAGTTCGGCGGGGCCGCCGACGCGCAGCGACGTATGCCGGCTCATGGGCTCGTCGCGCCGCAGCTCGCCCCGCAATGCCGTTGTGCGTGCCGCCATCATGAGTGCGCCTTCAGGGAACCGGGCGCGGCCAGCAGGTCCGGCAGCCGGGCCGCGAAGCCGCCGATATCGCCGGCGCCCATCGTGAGCAACAGGTCGTTGTCGTCGAGCAGGTCGCCGAGTACCGCCACCGCGTCGTCGAACGACTCGGCAAAGACCGGTTCGACACCGCCGCGACTCCGCACGGCCCGCGCGACCGCGCGGCCGTCAGCGCCCGCGATGGCATCCTCGCCGGCCGCGTAAACCTCGAGCAG
Source organism: Woeseiaceae bacterium (assembly GCA_034522415.1). Lineage (GTDB taxonomy): Bacteria > Pseudomonadota > Gammaproteobacteria > Steroidobacterales > Woeseiaceae > Woeseia. The sequence continues at coordinate 212,876 of JAXHLH010000012.1, read as the reverse complement.
CACGAGCACGTCGGCCTCCGACAGGACGCTGGCGAAATCGTCGATCAGGTCGCGCGTGCGCGTGTAGCGATGCGGCTGGAACACCAGGACGACGCGACGCTGCGGCCAGCCGGCACGCGCCGCCGCGACGGTGGCCGCGATCTCGGTCGGGTGATGCCCGTAGTCGTCCACCAGCAGAACAGTGCCGCTCGCGGTGCGGACCTCACCGTTGACCTGGAAGCGCCGGTCGATGCCTTCGAAGCGCTGCAGCGCGGCGACGACGGCGTCGTCGCCCACCTGCAACTCGCCGGCCACGGCAATGGCGGCGAGCGCGTTGCGCACGTTGTGCAGGCCCGGCAGCCGCAGGCGAATGGCCAGCGCGTCGTCGTGCCCGGCGCGGATCACCTCGAACTCCGTAAAGCCCTCGCCGAAACGGATGTTCTGCGCGCGCACGTCGGCCTCGGCCTCGATGCCGTAACTGACCGCCGAGCGGCCGACGGACGACAGGATCGCCCGCACGCCCGGGTCGTCCACGCAGACGACCGCGAGCCCGTAAAACGGCAGGTTGTGCAGGAATTCGATGAAGCCCTGGCGCAGCCGGTCGAGGTCGCCGTCGTAGGTCGCCATGTGATCGGCATCGATGTTGGTGACCACGGCGAGCATCGGCTTCAGGTGCACGAACGATGCATCCGATTCGTCGGCCTCCGCGACCAGGTATTCGCCCTCGCCGAGCCGCGCGCTGCTGCCCGCGCTCTTCCAGGCGGCCGCCGATCACGAACGTCGGATCGAGCCCGCCCTCGGCCAGCACGCTGGCGACGAGGCTGGTCGTGGTCGTCTTGCCGTGCGTGCCCGCCACCGCGATCGAATAGCGGAACCGCATCAGTTCGGCGAGCATCTCGGCTCGCGGAACGACCGGCAGTCGCAGCTCGCGCGCCGCGGCCACTTCGGCATTCGATTCGTCGACGGCGCTGGATACGACCACGGCATCGGCGGCAGTGACATGGCCGCGGTCGTGGCCGATGTAAACGGTCGCGCCGAGTTTCTCGAGCCGTTCGATGGCCGCGTTCGCGCGCAGGTCCGAGCCCTGCACCTGGTAACCCAGGTTCAGCATCACCTCGGCGATGCCGGACATGCCGGAGCCGCCGATACCGACGAAATGCACGCGATTGATGCGGCGCATCCGCTTGATCACGATGCACCTCCCGCGAGCGCCAGGCAGGCGTCGGTGATGTTCCGCAGCGCGTCCGGGCGGGCCTGCCCGCGCGCGCGCTCCGCCCGTTCGAGCAGGTCGCCGCGGTCGCCCAGCCAGCGCCCGAGGATCGCGCCGAGCAAACCGGCATCGAGGTCGCGCTCCTGGACGATGACGGCCGCGCCGGCATCGACGAGGCCGCGCGCATTGACCGTCTGGTGGTCGTCGACGGCGGCGGGAAACGGGATGCAGATCGCGGCCAGGCCGACCGCCGCGACTTCCGCCACCGTCAGCGCACCCGCCCGGCAGATCACGAGATCGGCCCAGGACCAGGCGGCGGCCATGTCGTCGATGAACGCCGGCAGTTCGGCCTCGATGCCGGCGCTGCGGTAGGCGTCCGCGGCAGCGTCCGCCGTGCGCGTGCCGGTCTGGTGCCGCACCTGCGGCACCTGCTCTGCCGGCAGGCTTGCCAATGCTGCCGGCACGGCGCGATTGAGCGCCAGCGCGCCCTGGCTGCCGCCGAGTACCAGCAGGCGAACGGGGCCATGGCGGCCGCGAAACCGCTCGGCCGGCGCGGGCAGCGCGGCAATTTCCGGGCGTACCGGGTTGCCGGTGGTAACGGCGCGGCGGCGCGCGGAAAAAACTGCCCGGGAAGGCTTGCAGCACAACCCGGGCGAGGCGCGCCAGAAGACGATTGGTCATGCCCGCGACGGCATTCTGTTCGTGGATGATCAGCGGTCGGCGGAGCAGCCAGGCGGCTACTCCGCCGGGGCCGCTGACGAAGCCGCCCATGCCCAGCACGGCGGCGGGCCGGTGGCGTTTCATGATGCTGAGCGACTGCAGCAACGCGCGCAGCAGCCGGTACGGTGCGGCCAGCAATGCAAGGGTGCCCTTGCCGCGCAGCCCCGCAACGCTGACCCACTCCATGGGGATGCCCGCGGCGGGCACGACGCGCGCCTCGATACCGCGGTGCGTGCCGAGCCAGACGACGTCGCGCGATTGCTCGCGCAGCGCATTGGCCACCGCCAGCGCGGGATAGACGTGGCCCCCGGTACCGCCGGCCATGACGATAATGGGTTGCAGCGTCATGACCGCCTCCGTGGCGCACGCCGGCGATTCGCCGGACTCGCGTCGGTCACGAGCTCATGGTGGATGCGCAGCAGGATCGCGATGCTGACCATCGTTACGATAAGACTGCTGCGGCCGTAGCTTACCAGCGGCAGCGTCAGGCCCTTGGTCGGCAACAGCCCCATGTTCACGCCGATGTTGATGAACGCCTGCAGTCCCAGCCAGGTGCCGAGACCCACGGCGACATACGCCTCGTACAACCGGTCCGAATCGGCGGCGCGCCAGGCCAGTCTGCCGATACGCCACAAGAGGACGCCGAACAGCCCGATCAGCGCCACGGAGCCGAACAGGCCGAATTCCTCGGCGAACACGGCGAACACGAAGTCGGTATGCGCCTCGGGCAGGTAAAAGAGCTTCTGCACGCTTTCGCCCAGGCCGACGCCGAACCATTCACCGCGACCGATGGCAATCAGCGACTGGGTCAGCTGGAAGCCGGAATCGAACGGGTCGGCCCACGGATCCGTGAACGCGGTGAGGCGCTCCAGCCGGTACGGCGAGGTCACCGCCAGCGCCGCCATGGCCAGGACAGCGACGCCGAAGAAGACGAAAAAGTCGCGAAACCGCGCCCCGGCAACGAACAGGATCGCGAGCGTCGTCGCCAGCAGCACGATCGCCGCGCCGAAGTCCGGCTCGGCCAAGAGCAGCCCGCAGGCGGCGGCAACGAGCAGCATCGGCTTCAGGAAACCGCTGAACTGCTCGCGGAGCGCCTTGTTGCGGCGCACCACGTAGCCGGCGAGGTAGAGGATCAGGCACAGGCGGGCCGGTTCGGACACCTGCAGGTTCATGACGCCGACGCGCAACCAGCGCGTGCTGCCGTTGACCGTGTAACCGAATCCCGGCAGCAGCACGACGACCAGCAACGCGAGCGCCAGCAACAGCAGCAAGGGCCCGAGGTTTCGCCATGCCGCCATCGGAACGAACAGGCAGACGAGGCCGGCGGCCCCGCCGATGGCGGCTGCCAGCGCCTGCCGCTGGACGTAGTGGAACGGGTTCCCGGTGAGGTCGTCGGATACCGAAACGGACGCGGTTGCCAGTATCACCATGCCGCCGAGCAACAGCAGCAGCGCGACCGTAAGCAGCACGGGCTCGATCGCCAGCGGCGTCCGGAGTCGCACCGGAAACGGCATCGTTGCGTTCACCGCCGTCATGACGGCAAGGCCTCGACGGCAGCACAGAATGCGTCGCCGCGCTGCATGTAGTTGTCGAACTGGTCGAAACTCGCGCACGCGGGTGCCAGCAACACGGTGTCACCGGGCCGCGCGAGTTGCGCTGCCTGCTGCACCGCATCCGGCATCGACGTCGCGAAGCTGACGGCGGTCCGCGCAGCGAACGCGGCACCGATCGCGTCCGCGTCCTCCCCGATCAGTACCGCGGCACGCAACTTGTCGCGCACCGCATCGGCCAGCCGGGCGAAATCGCCGCCTTTGCCCTGGCCACCGGCAATGAGGACCACGGGCCCCGCGATCGACCGGATCGCCGCGATGGCGGCCGCCACGTTCGTCGCCTTCGAATCGTTGACGTATGCCGCATTGCCAATGCGGCGCGTGAGCTGCATGCGGTGCGGCAGTCCCGGAAACCGGCGCAGTACGCCCACCATTGCGTCGGTATCGAGACCCAGCAGGTCGCCGGCCGCAAGCGCGGCAAGCGCGTTGGCCTGGTTGTGGACACCGACCAGCGCCAGGCTGGCAACGGCGAGCAACGGCGTGTCTCCGCGTGCCAGCCAGGGTTCGCCGTTGCGCTCCAGCAGCCCGAAGTTGCGGCGCCGCGGTTCGTCGAGCCCGAACGACCGGCAGGTCTGCGACCGGCCCACGTGCTGCCGCGCCTCCGGGTCTTCCCGGTTGATGACAACACAGTCCGCGTCACGCAGGATCCGGTACTTGGCGGCGCGGTACTCCGCCTCGTCCCGGTGCCAGTCGAGATGGTCGGCGGAAATATCGAGCAGCACGGCGACCTTCGCGGGCAGTTGTTGCGTGCGCTGCAGCTGGAAGCTCGACAATTCGAGGATGTAGATGTCGGGTTCGGCCTCGACGAGCAGGTCGAGCGCCGGCTCGCCGAGATTGGCGCCGGCCAGCGCGGTCTTGCCGGCGGCGCGGCACATCTGCGCGAGCAGCGTGGTGACGGTGCTCTTGCCGTTCGAGCCGGTAATCGCGGCGAACGGCGCCCGCGCGCTCTCGACGAACAGCTGGATGTCCGACACGACCTCGATACCGCGTGCCCGCGCTGCCGCCAGCAATGGGTCGCGGTCACTGATGCCGGGCGACACGACGATGCGGATGACGTCGTCCAGCAGGTTGTCGGGCGTGGCACCGGGATAGATTTCCGCATCCGGCACGATATCGCGCAGCGCGTCCAGCCCGGGCGGCGCGCGGCGCGTATCCACGTAGATCGCGTTGCGGTCGTTGCGCTGCAAATAGCGCGCGATCGACAGGCCGGTCTTGCCGACACCGTAGACCAGGTCGCGCGCCGCGCGCGCTGCCGGGTTCGTGCCACTCTTGTCGTTGCGTTCGCTCATCGTAGCTTCAGACTCGCGAGACCGATCAGCACGAGAATCACGGTAATGATCCAGAACCGGACGATGACCTTGGGCTCGGCCCAGCCCTTCAGTTCGAAATGGTGATGCAGGGGCGCCATGCGGAAGACCCGGCGGCCGGTGAGCTTGAACGACGCCACCTGGATGATGACCGAGACCGTCTCCACGACGAACACGCCGCCCATGATCGCCAGCACGATTTCCTGGCGCACGATCACGGCCACCACGGCCAGCGCCGCGCCCAGCGACAGCGCGCCGATGTCGCCCATAAACACCTGGGCCGGGTAGGTGTTGAACCACAGGAATCCGAGCCCGGCACCGGCCAGCGCCGCGCAAAAGACGCAGGATCTCGCCCGTGCCCGCGACGTACGGGATGCCGAGATACTCCGAGAAATTGATGTTGCCGGTCACGTAGGCGAATACGCCCAGCGCACCGCCCACCAGCACGGTCGGCATGACGGCGAGTCCGTCCAGGCCGTCGGTCAGGTTGACGGCATTGCTGAAGCCGACGATATAGATGAACGTCACCGCGACCTGTGCCAGCCCGAGCGGGATGAGCAGGTCCTTGAAATACGGGATCAGCAGCGAGGTCGACACGCTGTCCTCCGCCAGCACGTACAGCGCAACGGGCGGCGGTGCCCGCGGCTGCGGACTGCCAGAACAGCTTCGTGGCGTGCCGCCAGGCCCGGCGGATTCTGCAGGATCAGTTCGCGATAATCATCGACGTAGCCGATAACGCCGAACGACAGCGTGACGAACAGCACGATCCAGATAAACGCGTTTTCGAGATCCGCCCACAGCAGCGTGCTGACGACGATGGACGTGAGTATCATGGCGCCGCCCATGGTCGGCGTACCGGCCTTCGGCAGGTGCGTCACCGGGCCTCGGTCCGTATCGGCTGGCCGACCTGGTTGCTGCTGAGGCGCGCGATCATGCGCGGCCCGATGACGAACGACAAAACCAGCGCGGTCAGTGCGCCGAGAATCCGCGCATCGTCAGGTAATTGAAAACGTTGAAGCCCGGACTCGAATTGCGCCAGGTAGTTGGTCAGGTACAGCAGCACGTTACTGTCCTCCCGCGGCCGGCTCTGCGGCCAGCGCCTGCACGACGCGTTCCATCCGCATCGAGCGCGAGCCCTTGACGAGGACGTTGATGCCGGTGCCGATCTCGCCCCGGAGCGCGTCGATCAGCTCCGCGATGTCGCCGTACCACTGACCGCCCTCGCCGAATGCGTCAACGGCGTGCCGTGCCAGCGGGCCGGTGGCGTACAGCCGCTCGACGCCGGCGTCGCGGATATCGGCGCCCACCGCCGCATGCAGGCCGGCGGCGTCATTACCCAGCTCGCCCATGTCGCCCAGGACCAGCCAGCCGCGGCCCGGCTGCGCGGCAACGAACTGCGCCGCCGCGATCACGCTCGCCGGGTTGGCGTTGTAAGAGTCATCGAACAGGCGGGCATTGTGCAGGCCCGGCAACGGACAGAGCCGCCCGCTCACGGGCACGGCGCGGCGCAGGCCGGCAACGACCTGGGCCGGCCGGAGCCCGGCGGCCAGCGCAACCGCGGCGGCACAGCAGGCGTTCATGGCGTTGTGCAGGCCCGGCAACGGCAAACGGATGCCGAAGGTCTCGCCCTGCATGTCGAGATCGAACGCAATACCGTCGCCGGTGGCCTGCGCGTGGCGTATGCGGATATCCGCGCCATTGCTGTAGCCGAACGTGAGGATGTCGATGTCCTGGGCCATCGCGCGCCATGTCGGGAAAAATTCATCGTCCGCGTTGAGCACGGCCGTCGCCGGCCGCCGCGCACCCTGCAGGATCTCGCCCTTTGCGGTCGCGACGCCCTCGAGCGAACCAAAGCCTTCCAGGTGAGCGGGCCCGGCATTCGTGATCGCGACGATGTCCGGTTCGGCCAGCTCGGCCAGCCAGGCGATTTCACCGGCATGGTTGGCGCCCATTTCGAGGACCGCGTAGCGATCTTGCGGTGACAGGCGCGACAGCATCAGCGGCAGGCCGATGTCGTTGTTCAGGTTGCCCTCGGTCGCGAGCGTCGGCGCGACCGGCGCAAGACAATGCGCCAGCAGCTCCTTCAACGTGGTCTTGCCGTTGCTCCCGGTGATGCCGATGACCGTGGCGGACATTCGCCGGCGCCAGTCCTGGCCGAGACGACCGAGCGCAACACGCGTGTCCCGGACGCGGATCCAGGGCGCGTCAACGTCAACGGCCGTTGCCGACACCGCGCCGGCGGCACCGTCGGCCAGCGCCTGCGGCACGAAATCGGCGCCGTCGAACGTCGGACCGCGCAGGGCAAAGAACAGCTCGCCCGCCTGCACGCGGCGACTGTCCGTGCCGACGCCGCGAAAGCCTGCGTCCGTGCCGGTCAGCTTGCCCTGCATCGTTTGTGCGGCCTGTCGCATCGTCCCCTCGATCATCGTCCGGCCAGCGCGAGTTCGCGCAGGCATTGCGCGGCGACCTGGAAGTCTGAAAACGGAATGCGCCGTTCGCCCAGCACCTGGTAGTTTTCGTGGCCCTTGCCGGCGATGAGCACCGTGTCCACCGGCGCGGCCTGGCGGATAGTCCAGCAAATCGCCGCGGCACGATCCTCGATAGCGACGGGCGGCACCGACATGCCGGTTGCAACGTCCGACATGATGGCCGCCGCGTCTTCGGTGCGCGGATTGTCGCTGGTCAGCACCGCCCGGTCGGCCTCTGCCTCGACAACCGCACCCATGAGCGGTCGCTTGCCGCGGTCCCGGTCGCCGCCGCAGCCGAATACGCACCAGAGCGTTCCCTCGCAGTGGGGCCGCAATGCGCGCAGCGCGACCGCCAGCGCTGCCGGCGTGTGCGAATAGTCGACGAATACCTGCGGCCCGGGCTGCGCGGCGCCTGCCGTCACGCGCTCCATGCGACCGGGCGGTGGCGTCACCGTGGCCATGACCGCCAGCGCGTCGTCGAGCGCGACGCCGTCGCATAGCAGCAAGGCCAGGACCTCGCAGGCGTTCGCCACGTTGAAATGGCCTGGCAACGGCAGCTCGCACGCGCCGTTGCCCCAGGAGCTGCGGACACGGAACCGCGTGCCGGTGGCCGTGGGCTCGATGTCCCCGGCCACGACATGGCGCCCCGTCGTTGCGCCGGGAACGGCGGTGGTTGCGACCCGGATCGCGTCGTCGCCGGCGCGCGTCGCCAGCGCCTGGCCGAACTCGTCGTCGACACAGATCACGCGGTGGAGCGGCGTGAACTCGGTGAACAGCCGCGCCTTGCTCTCGCCGTAGCGGGTCATGTCGCCGTGATAGTCGATGTGATCGCGACTGAGGTTCGTGAATGCCGCCGCCGCGAAGTGCACACCGGCAAGCCGCGCCTGGTCCAGCGCATGCGAGGAAACCTCGAGCGCGGCGCGTACGGCGCCGGCATCCCGGAAGCGCGCAAGAGCCCGGTGCAACTCGATACAGTCCGGAGTCGTCAGGCCGCCCGTGTCCGTGATTTCGTCTATGCCGCCGCCCAGCGTGCCGAGATACGCGCAGCGCTGGCCGAGTCGCTGCCAGCACTGGGCCAACAGCCAGGCGAGTGTCGTCTTGCCGTTCGTGCCGGTTACGCCGGTCACGGCCAGCGCGGCGCTCGGTGAATCGAACCAGCGATTGGCGATGTCACCGAGGCGTGCCCGCAAATCCGGTACGACGACAACGGGCGTGGTCGTCGGCGGTGACACGCCGGCATCGCCGTCCCATACGATCGCCGCCGCCCGAGCCGCCGCTTCCGGCGCAAGAAATTCCAGTGCGTGCGCGCGCGCGCCACGGCAGGCCAGAAAAACGGCGCCGGCAACGAGCCGGCGACTGTCACTCGTGATGTCCGTAACGGGCACCGGGGGCGCCTGGGCGATGCCGTCCAGCAGGTCGGCAAGGGTCGGTGACGGCGTTGACTGGCTGGCGGGCATGCTCATCGACTCATGGCCTGCATGAAGGAGTCGCCGTCGCCCCGGTCAGGCAGCGCATCCGGCGGGATCGCCAGCAGGCGCAACGACTCGGACATGACCTCGCCGAACACGGGTGCCGCGACGTCGCTGCCGTAATAGAGTTCGCCGTGCGGTTCGTCGATGACGACCACCGCGGCAAGACGCGGGTCGCTTGCGGGCGCGAACCCGGCGAAGATCGACAGGTATCGGTCGCGCGAATAACCACCGGCGGCAAATTTCCAGGCCGTGCCGGTCTTGCCCGCCACGCGATAGCCGGCGATTGACGCCTTGGTCCCGGTGCCGCCGGGCCGGACGACCTCCTCCATCATGCGCTGCACCGACAGCGCGGTCTCCGGGCTGATGATGCGCTCGCCTTCCGGCACGTCGCTCAGTGCCGTCAGCGAAACCGGCCGCAGAATGCCGCCGCTGCCGATGGCCGCATAGGCTTGCGCGAGCTGCAGCGGGGTCACCGACAGGCCGTAACCGTAGGCGAGCGTCGCCTGGCTGATCGGGCGCCAGTGACTGAAATGCGTCAGCAAGCCGGCGGACTCGCCGGGAAAGCCGCTGGAGGTCAGCGTACCGAGGCCGAAGCGCGTCATCGTATGCCAGAGCTGATCGGGCTCAAGTGACATCGCGACCTTGGTCGCGCCGACATTGCTGGAACGTGCCAGCACCGTTGTGAGGCTCACGCGGCCCAGGTTGCGCGGATCCTCGATGCGCTTCGCCCCGACGGTCACGTAGCCCGGCGTCGTATCCACGACGCTGCTCGGCCGGTACTCGCCGCTTTCCAGCGCCGCGGCGACGATGAGCGGCTTGATACTGGAGCCCGGCTCGAAAATGTCCGTGATGGCACGGTTGCGGTAGCGCTCCGCGGAATACTGGGCCCGGTCATTCGGGTTGTAGGTCGGCTGGTTGACCATGGCAAGCACTTCGCCGGTTGCCACGTCCAGGATGACGATGGAGCCGGAGTTTGCGCTGAATTCCCGGATGGCCCCCTTCAGCGCCCGGTAGGCAAGGTACTGGAGACGCAGGTCGATGCTGGACCGCAGGTCCTTGCCAGGCCGTGGCGGACTGATGCTCTCGACGTTTTCCACCGAACGGCCGAGTCGGTCCTTCAGTACGCGCTTCGCGCCCGATTCGCCGCTCAGCCACGGGTTGTATTCGAGCTCGAGCCCCTCCTGGCCATTGTCGTCGACATCGGTGAAGCCGACGAGATGGCCGGCCACCTCGCCCGCCGGGTAGTAGCGCCGATACTCCCGCATGACGTTGACGCCCGGCAGGTTGAGAGCCAGCACGCGGTGCGCCTGCTCCGGGCTCAGGTGCCGCTTCAGGTAGAGGAATTCCCTGTCCATGCTGCGCGTGATGCGCCGCATGAGGAACTCGGAATCAATCTCGAGGGCATTCGCGAGCCGCGGCACCTGGTCGACGGCCGCGGCGAGTTCCCGCGGATTGGCCCAGATGCTGTCGACCGGCGTGCTGATGGCCAGCGGCTCGCCGTTGCGGTCGGTGATCGTGCCACGGTGGGCGCTGATCTTCTCGGTGCGCAGGTGACGCGCGTCCGCCTGCTCGTTCAGGAACTCCTTGTTTAATACCTGCAGGTAAACGGCGCGCGCCGCCAGCGACCCCGTAGCCAACAGGAAAAATGCGCCCACGAGCGACAACCGGCCCGCGAATCGCCGCGCGGTCTGCTGTTTCGTTTCTGCTCCGCGACTCATTTGCGCTCAATTACGTAGATGTCCGCAGGCTTCGGCCGTAACAGCGACAGCTCGTCCGTGGCAACCTGCTCGATACGGGCATGCGTCGCCCAGGTGCTTTGCTCGATCTGCAACTGCCCCCATTCGATGTTCAGCCGATCACGTTCCGCTGTCAGCGTTTCCAGCTCCACGAACAGCCGCCGCGCTTCGTGCTTCGTGTAAATCAGCGCAAGTGCTGACGCCACGCACACGCTGGCGAAGACGACGGTCAGGAGTACCGGCGTACGTCGCTGCTCCTGCTGTTGCATCAGATTCGCTCCGCGATTCGCAGGCGCGCGCTGCGTGCTCGCTCGTTCACCGCGATTTCGTCCGCGGTGGCCTTGACGGCCCTGCCGACCACGGCAAAAGACGGCGGGTATTCCGGCGGAATCGAGGGCAGCCCGCGATAGGCAGCCGGCTCCCTCGAGTTGTCGCGCATGAAACGCTTCACCCGACGGTCCTCCAGCGAGTGAAAACTGATGACACAAAGTCGCCCGCCCGGCGCAAGCGCGTCCCGCGACGCCGCCAGCGCCGCATCGAGCTGGCCGAGTTCGTCGTTGACCGCTATGCGCAACGCCTGGAACGTGCGCGTTGCCGGGTGCTTGCGTTCACCGCGGCCCGCGTTGGCGGCCACGATGGCGGCAAGCTGTGCCGTGCGTGTGATCGGCTGCCCGGCCCGCGCACGCACGATTGCCCGCGCGATCCTGCCGGCGTGCCGTTCCTCGCCGTACTGTTTCAGCACCGATTTCAACGTTTTCTCGTCCACGGCAGCCAGCCATTGGGCAGCACTTTGTCCTGACGTCGGGTCCATTCGCATGTCCAGCGGTCCATCGTTCCGGAAGCTGAAGCCGCGTTCAGCGTCATCCAGTTGTGGCGACGAGACGCCCAGATCGAGCAACAGTCCGTCGACCCGCCCGCGGAGGCGGCGCTCTTCAATGATTTCGTCAAGTTGCGCAATTTCACGTTTCTCCATCGCGAAGCGCGTGTCCGCGCTCAAGGCTGTCGCGGCTGCTACCGCCTGCGGATCCCGATCGATCGCCAGCAGTCGCCCCTCGGGTCCCAGTCGTTCGAGAATTGCCCGGCTGTGTCCGCCGCGCCCGAAGGTGCCATCGACATATGTGCCGCCCGGCCGGATGTTCAGTCCTGCAAGCACCGCCGATCGGAGTACCGGTACGTGCTCGCCACCGGCTCGTCCCGCCACGCTGTCAACTCCGGCTACAGCGACAGCGATTCGAGTTCGGCGGGCAGGTCGACGTCCTCGTCATCGCCCAGCCAGGCGTCCCGCTTCTCGTTCCAGGCTTGCTCATCCCATAGCTCAAACTTGTTGCCCTGACCGATCAGCATTGCGTGGCGGTCAAGGCCGGCGAATTCACGCAGCTCGCGCGACAGCAGGATGCGCCCGCTTGCATCCAGCTCCAGTTCGGTCGCGTAACCGACCATCAGCCGTTGCAGGCGGCGCACCTGCTTGTTCAGGGTGGGCAACCGGATCAGCTTGCGCTCGATCTCTTCCCAGTCCGGCAGTGGATACAGCAACAGGCAGCTGTCACGATCGACGGTCGCCACCAGCTGGCCTTCGCAACGCGCAGCGAGCCGCTCCCGGTAACGGGTCGGGATGGCGAGCCGCCCTTTGGCGTCCAGCGATACCTTGGTTGCCCCACGAAACACGGTAATTGCCTGTCGATCGGCCCGGCCCGCGATCGGGGCTCGGAACCCATCTTCTCCCACTATTATCCACTTTTTGACACTATATGGACGGTGCCGGGCAGGGTCAACAAAATGCGTAATTAATTCTTGTTCTACAGGGACTTAGGGGCAATATGGTGGCCTGGAAAGGGCAAATTGTGGCAGGCGATAAGAACTGTAAATCAACAAGTTAAATGCGTTTTCTCGACCCTCTGTGAATAATGCGTCGGGAAACGGCGACAGCCGGCGGCCCGGCGCCGTTCGCGGTCGTGACGCGCAGCGATTCGGTCACAATGCGCAGTCTACATTATAACTAACTGTTTTTTATATATTTTTTAATGGGGAAGTGCGGCAAGGCAAGAGCCGGCCATAAGCCGGGTTCTGTCGCGGGCAATCATTCCTCTGGGACGGCCGTCACCGACCGCCTCCAGCAACCTACCCGGGAGTCCGCTCGGGACCGGCGGTACCGGTGCGAACACCGGTGCACTCCCCTATTTGGTCTTGCTCCCGACGGGGTTTACCGTGCCGCGGCGTGTTGCCACCCGCGCGGTGCGCTCTTACCGCACCTTTTCACCCTTACCGACACCGTGGGCGCCGGCGGTCTGTTTTCTGTGGCACTTTCCATGGGCTCGCGCCCTCCAGGCGTTACCTGGCGTCGTGTCCGAAGGAGCCCGGACTTTCCTCGACGGGCTGATGCCCGCCGCGATTGCCTGTCCGACTCTCACCTTGCCGCAACGCGCATGATACTGCATTTCACCTCACCGCGGTGCGCGACACCCGGCCCGGACGATTGCATGAACGGCACGGAGGCAGGAGGCGGAGGTGTGGCCCGGGGAAGGGCTTTTCAGGGCCGTGCGAGACTTCGATGTCGAGCCCGGAGCGCACACGGACGTGCTTGCAGCGTCCCTGAAAAGCCCTCCCCCGGGGCACGCCTTCGCCAACCACCGAAGCCAAACCGTTCATGAATTGTCCGGGCCGGGTGTCGGATCGTCGTGCCGCAGTTCCAGCATGCGCCGGTAAACCTCGTTGCGGCGCTGCCCGCTGGCGGCGGTCACGATGTCGACCGCCTGCCGCTGCGGCATCAACGGCAACAGCAGCCCGAGCAGGCGGTCGGTATCGAGATGCGTGGCCGGGTCGCCGTCTCGGCCCGCAACGATCACGACGAACTCACCTTTCAGCGGTATCCGGCCGTCCGCCAGCATCGCCGCCAGTTCCCCGAGCGATGCGCGCACGCATTGTTCATGCAGCTTGCTCAGTTCGCGTCCGATGAATCCTTCGCGATCGGCCCCGAATGCGTTGTCGAGATCCTCGAGCATTTCGCGAACGCGGTGCACGGCCTCGTAGAAGACCAGCGTGCGGGTTTCGCCCTCCAGTGCCGTCAGGCGCTTGCGGCCGGCGCGCGCTTTCGCCGGCAGGAAGCCCTCGAAACAGAAGCGATCGGTGGGCAGGCCGCATACCGACAGGGCCGCCGTCAGCGCGCTGGGCCCCGGCAGCGGGCTCACCCGGATCCCGGCCGCGTGCGCCAGCGTCAGCAGTCGATAGCCCGGATCGCTGATCAGCGGCGTGCCGGCGTCGCTGACGAGCGCGACCGACTCGCCGCGCTGCAGCTGTGCGACGAGGCGTTCGCTGACCTGCGATTCGTTGTGCTCATGCAGCGCCACCTGCCCGGCGGCGATGCCGAAATGCGATAGCAATCGACCGGTCCGCCGGGTATCCTCGGATGCGACGATATCCACGCAACGCAGAATGTCGCGAGCGCGTGGCGCAAGATCGTCGCGGTTGCCGATGGGCGTCGCAACCACGTAAAGGGTCCCGTCAGTCAATCTCGATTTTCCTGCAATGCAACCGGAATAAGGTGTTTGTTCCGCGAGCGGCCGGCGACAGACTGCGACCCGTGCCGCAATCCTGTCCGTCATTGCCGAACCGACATGAAACACAGAGTACACAATCCGTTGCACCGATGGCTCGTCTTCGCAGCAGTCACTCTGCTGGTTGGCGGCTGTACCACGGTGGGCCCCGGAGCGCCTGGCGGCGAACGCCGGGCGGAGCAGCTCGCCATGGCCGGCGAACACGCGGAGGCGGCCGGTCGCTACATCGGACTTGCCAGCGAGGCAACGGGGCGCGAGCGCGATCGACTCACGCTGCTGGCCGTCGAGCAGTGGCTGGATGCCGGCGACGGCCGACGCGCGCGTAGCGCACTGCAAAGCGTACCGGAACCCGGAAGCGGCCCGTTGCGCTGGCTGTGGCTGACCGACACCGCCGCGCTCGCACTTTGGGATGGCCGGCCGGACGACGCACTGGCGCTGCTCGAACCGCTCACGCGCGAACCCCTGGGTGAACGGCACCGGCTGCGTGCCGAGGCGCTGCTCGCGGACGCCTGGTTCCAGAAAGGCGATCCGATTCGCGCGCTGGAACTCTATCGCCAGCGGGAAGCGTGGTTATCGAGTGCCGCCAAAGTCCGTCAGAACCGGCAACGGCTGTGGGCCGGACTGCTCGTCAGCCGTCCCGCCGCACTGCGCGAGGCAGCGGCCATGGCCGACGACCCGGAAATTCGCGGCTGGCTGGAACTGGGTGCGCTGGCGGCGACGACCGGGCAACAGGGCATAGGCTGGGGCAACGGCGTCGCGCGCTGGCGGCAACAGTATCCCGCCCATCCGGCGACCCGCCTGCTCGACGGCCTGGACCTGCCGGAGCCCGGCCGCACGGATTACCCGCAGCACGTCGCCCTGTTGGTGCCACTGGCCGGCGAGTCGGCGGCTGCCGGCAAGGCTGTGCAAAACGGATTTTTCGGGGCGTATTTTGCGACGGCCGGCGACCTGGCCGAGCCGCAGCAGGTGAGCGTCTACGATTCGCACGGCGGCACCACCGCAGCGTACGAACAGGCTGTCGCCGACGGTGCCGGGTTCGTGGTCGGCCCGTTATTGCGAGGCAATGTCACCGAACTCGCGACCGGCAGCCTGTTGCCGGTGCCGACGCTGGCGCTCAATTACCTGCCCGACGACCTGCTGGCGCCACCCGCGTTTTACCAGTTCGCGCTGGCGCCCGAGGACGAGGCGGTCGCGGCCGCACACCGCGCACTGGCCGACGGTCGCCAGCGGGCACTGGCGCTCGTACCCCGCAACGACTGGGGCCGGCGCCTGCTCAACGGCTTCGTACTCGGCGTTGCGAGTCCGGCGGCGGCACGGTGCTCGAAGCGCGCAACTACGAACCCGACCAGCAGGATTTTTCCTTCGAAATCGAGAACCTGATGCTGTTGTCGCGAAGCGTCCGGCGTTACCAGCGGCTGCGGGCCGACATCGTGGGGGCCGCTGCGATTCGATCCGCGACGCCGCCAGGACACTGACTTCATCTTTCTCGCGGCAACGGCGCCGACGGGGCGGCTGCTGAAGTCACAGCTCAAGTTTCACTACGCGGGGGATCTGCCCGTCTACTCGACGTCCCGCATCTACTCGATGGACGGACGTTCGAATTCCGACCTGAACGGCCTCATGTTCGCCGATACGCCGTGGATCCTGTCGCCGCCGCCATCGATCGCCGAATTGCCCGGCCTGTATAACCGCTACTGGCCAGGCCAACGCGGTCTGCGGCCGCCTGCACGCGCTGGGGTATGACGCGTTCCATCTCGTCGCCGCCCTGTACTCGGCGGACCTGGATGGCATGCGGGAAATAGACGGCGCGACAGGCCGTTTGTACCTCGACAGCGACGGACGCATCCACCGACGGCTCGCCTGGGCACGATTCGAAAACGGCGAGCCGGTGCCCGTGCCGCCGGCGGCCGGAAGCGGCGACAGTATCGACGATATCGGCGCTGACCAGGGATATCGGCGTGGCGCCGCCCGACACCCGGTCGCCGTCCCGAAACGACTACCCGTGGCGGGATACTGACACGCGGCAATGAGCCGCGGGCGCAGCGTGCGGCAGCCGACCGCGCGCATGCGCAAGGGACATGCAGGAATCGGCCGCACTCGCCTGGCTCGAGCAACGCGGACTGCGGCTGATGGCGCGCAACGTGCGTTGCCGGTTGGGAGAGATCGACCTGGTGCTCGAGGACGGCGACAACCTGGTGTTCGTCGAGGTCCGCTACCGGCGGGAGGGCAACCGCCTGAGTGCCGTCCAGTCGGTCGGGTCGACCAAGCAGCGCAGGATCATCGCCGCCGCATCCTGGTACCTGTCGCGCAATGCCCGGCATGCCGGCCGGCCGGTACGCTTCGACGTCGTCGCAATGAGCGGCAAGACAAGCGGCCGTGCCGCGCTGAAATGGTACCCGGACGCGTTCCGACCCGGGAGCTGACCACGCCCGGACGCGCGTCGCGCCGTCGCCCCGGTGCTACTTGACGACCTTGAGATGGCTGCGGCCGCTGCGGGTCGACTCGCGCTCGTCCGGATCCGGCGGCTCCGGGGGCTCCGGGGGCTCCGGCTGGTCCGCGCCGTGCGAAAAGATCATGCCCTGGCCGGTTTCGCGGGCGTAAATGCAGTCCGCGGCGACCGGTACCCAGACGTCGAACGGCACGCCGGAGAAGCGGGCCCGGAAACTGACGCAGTCATTGGTCAGCTTGAGATCTCCGGCCGTTGCGCTGATATTCAGGACGATCTTGCCGTCCTTCACATGCTCCCGGAACCTACTCAGCGCCGTCCAGCTTGGCATCGACGACGATGTGCGGCGTATTGCCGCTGTCGCTCATCCATTCGTGCATCGCGCGAATCAGGTCAGGTCTTGATCGACTTGGATTGCTCAAACCGGTCCATCTCCGGATATGGCTGCGCCGGTTCCCGCGCCGCGCTGAATGCCGGGTCGGTCGCCGGATGACATGCGACCACAAACCCCAAATCAGCGTTGACGGCTGCGGCTTTCAGACGGCGCACAACGGGGCTGCTACATCCGCATTTCCTGTTCCAGTTCCGTCAGGCTGTCCTGGAAGGAAGGCCGCTCGAACACGCGTTTCATGTAGTCCTCGATGGGTTCGGCCTGCGACCCGAGATCGATGCCATAGACCGGCAGCCGCCAAAGCACCGGCGCGATGCTGCAGTCGACGAGCGAAAACTCTTCACTCAGGGAATACGTGCGGCAGCAAAAGATCGACGCTGGCCAGGATGCTCTCGCGCAGCAGTTTTTTCGACTTGGCGCCCAGCTTGCGCTCGCCATCCGCCTCGAACTGCTCGGCCAGCTGGTACCAGTCGGTCTCGATACGGAACAGCGCCAGCCGGAACTGCGCACGGGTTACCGGGTCGACCGGCATCAGCGGCGGATGCGGAAAGCGCTCGTCGAGTACTCGATTATGACGCGCGAGTCGTACAGGACCGGCTCGCGATCGACGATGTCGGAACCGTGTGGTACGGATTGAGGTCCATCAGGTCCTCGGGCAACTCCGGCCCCTCGACATTGGCAATGTCGATGTTGATGTTCTTTTCCGCGAGCACCAGGCGCGTGCGATGGCTGTGTATGCACGTCGGCTTGGAAAACAGCGTCATCACGGATCGTCGATTGGCAATTACTGCCATAGCGTAGTCCCCTCGGAACCCAGGTAATTGAGCACGGAACGCAAGCGCCGCTTCTGCGGACGCGTCGCTTCAGGCTCGGTCAGGACACGTCCTTCCAGATCTGCTTCTTCAGCATTGACGCAACGATATAGAAGAAGATGAGAAACATGAGCACCCAGACACCGAGGACGCGGCGGGTACTGCGCACGGGCTCGCTGATGTATTCCAGGAAGTTGACCGTGTCGCGAACGAAGGCATCGAAATTTTCGGGCGACAGCGTGCCGGCCGTCACCTGCTCGAAGCGAGGCGAAGTGCGTGCTCGGCTCATCCGGCCGTCGCCGACTCTCTCGCTCGCCTCGTACGTGGCTTCCTGGAAACCCTGCAGGTCCCAGAGTACGTGCGGCATGCTGGTTCCTGCCAGGTAGAGGTTATCGACGCCCGTCGGGCTGTCGGGATCGACATAGAAGCCACGCAGGAAATTATAGAGGTAGTCCGTTCCCCGGGATCGCGCAATCAGCGACAGGTCGGGCGGCGACTGGCCGAACCAGCGCTGGGCAGCTTCGAGCGGCATGATTGATCTCGGCTGGTCTCGAAACGTCTCTTCGGCTTGTTCAACATCAGGATCGTCGACCAGCTGGTCCTCGGTCGGAGCCGGTGCCTTCGCCGATCGTCTTCCAGCGCACGTACTTTGCCGAATGGCAGCCCGAACAGTAGTTCATGAAATTCCGGGCGCCGCGCTGCAACGATGCAATGTTGTCGACGTCGTTTTCCGCCTTGTCCATCGGCAGGTCGCTGGTTGCGGCATGTCCTGCTGTCGCCCAGGCGAGACCCAGGAATACGGCGAAGACTCCTTTCCTAGTCAGCATGATAGACCACCCTGTCCGGTACCGGCTTCGTCTTGTCTATGGTCGTGTAATACGGCATCAGGAGGAAAAACCCGAAATAGATCACCGAGAAAATGCGCGCCATCAGCACATAGACATCCTCAGCCGGCTGCAGGCCCAGCCAGCCCAGCATCATGAAGCTGACGACGAACAGCGCCAGGGCGCTGCGGTAAATCCAGCCGCGATAGCGGATGGACTTGACGCGCGAGCGATCCAGCCACGGCAGGAACAGCGGCAGCAACACCGCGGCCGCCATCAGGATCGCGCCCCACAGCTTGTTCGGAACCGCCCGCAGAATTGCGTAGAACGGCGTGAAGTACCAGACGGGAGCAATATGTTCCGGCGTTGCCATCGTGTTGGCCGGCTCGAAATTGGCGTGTTCGAGGAACAGTCCGCCCATCTCCGGCGCGAAAAAGACGACGAACGAAAAAATCATCAGGAAAACGATGATCGCAACAAGGTCCTTGCTCGTGTGGTACGGATGGAACGCGACGCCGTCGATGGGCACCCCGTCCGGGCCCTTGTTTTCCTTGATCTCGATCCCGTCCGGATTGTTCGAGCCCACCTCGTGCAACGCCATGATATGCACGACGACCAGCGCGATCAGGGCCAGCGGCAGGGCGATGACGTGCAGCGCGAAAAACCGGTTGAGCGTGATATCGGAGATCGAGTAATCGCCGCGAATGATCTCGACGAGCGCATCGCCGACGAACGGGATCGCACGCGAACAGCGAAAACGACGACCTGGGCGCCCGAGTCGGACGTCTCCGGCCCCACGGCAGCAGGTAGCCGGCAAATGCCTCGGCCGTCAGGACGAAAAAAGATCAGCATGCCGATGATCCAGATCAGCTCGCGCGGCTTCTTGTACGAACCGTAGAGCATTGCCCGGAACATGTCCAGGTAGACGACGATGAAAAAGAAGGACGCGCCCGCGAACGCATGTCCAGCGGATCAGCACAGCCCACTTCCACGTCGCGCATGATGTTGCTCGACCGACGCGAACGCCTTCATCCGCCGACGGCTTTGTCCTTCATCGTCGAGGAATATGCCGGTAACGAGCTGTACGACCAGCACGACCATCGCCAGCACGCCGAGGACATACCAGATACTGAAGTTCTCGGATGCGTACGTACTCGGTGGCATGCTCCCGCATCAGCTTCGTCAGCGGGAAACGGCTCGTCGATCCATTTCAGCAGGCCGCCAGCTGGGCGTGCCGATCTCCGATTCGATGCGCGCCATTCGCCGGCAACTCCTGTGTCGGCGCCAATCATGATGGCGCTCGTAGCCGAGAATGAAGCGGTACGGCGGCACGCGCAGGTTGGTCGGTGCCGGGACACCTTTATAGACACGGCCCGCCAGATCGAATCGCGAACCGTGGCACGGGCAGAAAAAGCCCCCGTACCAGTTCTCCGAAGGCCGCACGTCGAATTCGGCCAGCGGCGCGCAGCCCAGGTGGGTGCAGGAGCCCTCGACCACGAGGAATTCCGGCCGCACCGGACGAGTATTCAGTTCTGGTCGCGTACTCCGGCTGCTGTTCGGCTACCTCGGGAGTCGGGTCCCTGAGCAGGTCGTCGATTTTGGACAGGCGCTCCAGCATCTGTTCGTCGCGCCGCACGATAAAGACCAGTCTGCCCCGCCAGACGACACGCACCATCGCGCCGGGCTCGAGCGTTCCCACGGGCACCTCGACGGGAGCACCCAGGGCCTGTGCCCGTGCACTCGGCTTCAATGACGACAGAAACGGTATGGAGGCCAGCGCGATGCCAGCGCCTCCGGTTACGGCGGTGGCAACAGTCAGGAAATGACGCCTGTTGCGATCAACGTCGTCGGTCATCGGGCACTCCCATACACCGGCCTGGGGCGGCGGCGGCTTCTTTTGATTTATCCGAAAACTGGCAGATTTGCAGCAGACCCGTATTATCGTCAGGATAACGGCTCAGGATAACGGCCAATCGGGACTGGGTGCGGAACCAGGGCGGCATTATACACGGGGGCACTCGAAATTGGCTAGGGAGCGCCGCTACCGGGGCCGTTCCGGAATCCCCTCCCTGCCGCGAGGCGCGGTGATCTTTTCAGAGGCTGCCTGATGGCCCGCATTCAATCGGCGTTGCTGTTTCTGCTGCAATCGACGTGCGTCGGTCTCGCGCTCGCCTTCATCGTTGTGCTGTTGCGCCCCGACCTGCTGCCGCTGACATCGTCCGGCCGCAATGCCGTGGCCCCGGCCAGTTACGCCGATGCCGTGGACCTGAGCGCGCCGTCCGTCGCCAGTATCTACACGCGGCGCCTGGTGCAGACGGGCCAGGGCAATGGCAGCGACGAGGGGCTGCGGCTCAATACGAGTCTCGGCTCCGCGGTCGTTATCGACGAGAACGGCTATCTCGTCACCAACTACCACGTGATCGCCGAGGCGGCGGAGATTCGTGTCCAGCTCGCCGACGGTCGTATCGCGGATCCGCAGGTCGTCGGCTACGACATTGAAACCGACCTTGCCCTGATGAAAGTCGAGCTGGGCGTGCTCCCCGCAATCGCGCTGGGCCGCTCCAGCGAGCTTCGCATCGGCGACGTGGTGCTCGCGATCGGCAATCCGTACGGACTCACCAAGACCGTCACCCAGGGTATCGTCAGCGCCACCGGGCGTGGCACGCTGCGTCTGGCAACCTTCGAGAATTTCATCCAGACGGATGCGGCGATCAACGAGGGCAACTCCGGCGGCGCACTGATCAACAGCGCCGGCGAGCTGGTGGGCCTCAATACCGCGGTCCTCGCGCAGGATGCGGGCACGGAGGGGATCAGTTTCGCCATCCCGGTCGACCTCGTCCGCGGCGTCGTGGAGGCCATCAAGCGCGACGGTCGGGTAATCCGCGGCTGGGTCGGTCTCGAAACCAACGAGCTGACGGCCGCACAAAGCGCGTCGCTGGGTCTCGACGCCAATATCGGCATCCGGCTGGACAGCATTTCGCGGTGGGCGGGCCGGCCGACGCGGCCGGGCTGCAAACCGGCGACGTGATCCTGAGCATCAACGGCGACCCCATCCTCAGCAAGCAGCAGGCGCTGCTGCTGGTGGCCGGCCTGGACCCCGGCGATACCGTCGACATCGGCGGCTGGCGGGACGGCCAGCGCTTTCGGGCCCGGCTCACGGCCGCGGAACGGCCGGAGCTGCCCTGCGAGCTGCGCTGAATACGACGCGGCGCGACGCGGCGGGGTCGGTCGCGGTCAGCCGGGCACGCGGCGGATGTCGGCGCCCAGCAGCCGCAGTTTCTCCTCGATGCGTTCATAGCCGCGATCGATGTGGTAGATGCGATCGACGAGCGTCTCGCCGTCGGCCGCCAGCCCCGCGAGCACCAGGCCCGCGGAGGCACGCAGGTCCGTGGCCATCACCGGCGCCGCTGTCAGGCGGTCGACGCCACGGATAATCGCCATATTGCCTTCGATACGAATATCCGCGCCCATTCGCTGCAGCTCGAGAACGTGCTGGAACCGGTTTTCGAAGACGGTCTCCGTCACGGTGCCGACGCCATTCGCCATGGCGTTCAGCGCGCGCAGAACTGCGCCTGCATGTCGGTCGGGAAAGCCGGTACGGCGGCGTCCGGATGTCGACCGCGCGCGGCCGGCGGCCCTGCATGTCCAGCTCCATCCAGTCGGCACCGACCTGTATGTCCGCACCGGTCGCGCGCAGTTTGACCAGCACCGCTTCCAGGATGTCCGGGTCGGTTCTCTGCAAGCGCACCCTGCCCCCCGTGACGGCTGCCGCAACCAGGTAGGTGCCGGTTTCGATGCGATCGGGCAACACGGCGTAGTGCGTGCCCGACAGCGACTCGCGCCCCCGGATCGTGATCGTACTGCTGCCCGCGCCGGCAATCCCGGCTCCCATTTTCTGCAGGAACCGCGCGAGATCGGTCACTTCCGGCTCGCGGGCTGCGTTTTCCAGCACGGTTTCGCCGTCCGCCAGCGTTGCCGCCATCATCAGGTTTTCCGTGCCGGTGACCGTGACCGTGTCGAAAACGATGTGCGCGCCGCGCAAGCGTCTCGCCCGGCGTGAATGAACCCGTTCCTGACCTCCACGCTTGCGCCCATTGCGCGCAAACCCTCCACGTGCAGGTTGACGGGGCGCGCCCCGATCGCGCAGCCGCCGGGCAAAGACACATCGGCCTCGCCGAAGCGCGCCAGCAGCGGGCCCAGCACGAGAATGGACGCGCGCATGGTCTTGACGAGTTCATACGGCGCACGACACTCGCGCACGCCCGCTGCATCGACTTCGACGTGCAGCCTGTCGTCGAACGTGACGATCGCGCCCATCTTCTGGAGCAGCGTCAGCATCGTCGCCACGTCTTTCAGGTGCGGCACGTTGCTGACCGTAACCGGGTCGGACGCGAGCAGCGTCCCGGCAAGTATGGGCAGTGCAGCGTTCTTGGCGCCGGAAATGTTGACCGTGCCCGACAGCGGGACACCGCCCTTGATCAGTAACTTGTCCACGCCGTCAGTCCCGGGCGGACACCTCCCGCTCCGCCCATTCTTCGGGCGTGTGTGCCCGGATCGACAGCGCGTGAATTTCATTGCCGACGCGTTCGCCGAGGCAGCGGTAGACAAGCTGGTGGCGCGCGATCGCCCGCTTACCGGCAAAGTCGGGCGCGATCACGACAGCTTCGAAATGGGTGTTGTCGGGACTCATGACACGCACCTGCGCGTCCGGCAGCCCGGCCGTGATCAGGCGTTCGATTTCAGCTGGATCCATAGTCGTCCGTTCCGATGATGCGTCCCGGGCAGTGACGGGACCGGGCAACCCGGGAGACTCTGCCAAGGCGTCCCCGGGGCAGCGTTGCCGCCGCAGTCTAGCAAATAGACCGGCCGGGGCCGACCGGCAGCCCCCAACCCGCACGGGCGATTGTGTATGATCACCGGTCGAGTCGCTGTCGCGACGGCAACACGCACGGCCGGGAAGCGCTGGTTCCGGCTATCGTGGAAATCTGGCAGAAGTCTGGTACATGGTTGGCAATTTCATCGAAGTCATTGCCGGCCTGCTGCTCCTGATCTGGGGCGCAGACCGGTTCGTCTACGGCGGCGCGGCAAGCGCACGCAATCTCGGTGTTCCGCCGTTGCTGATCGGTCTCACCATCGTGGCGTTCGCGACATCGGCGCCGGAAGTGCTCGTTTCCGTCGTGGCGGCGCTGCGCGGCGAGCCGGAGCTCGCCATCGGCAATGCGCTGGGATCGAACACCGCCAATATCGGCCTGGTGCTGGGTTCGATCGCACTGATCCGGCCCATCCAGCTCGCCTCGGCGACGCTGCGGCGGGAAATGCCGGCGCTGCTGGCCGTCACGTTGCTGACCGTGTCCTTGTGCCTGGACTCGTACCTGAGCCGCATCGACGGGCTGGTCCTGCTGACGGGTCTCGTCATCGTCATGGTGTGGCTGGCACGGCTCGGCATGCAATCAACGCGCAGCGATCCGCTGCGCAGCGACTACGAGGCCGAGATTCCGCAAAACGTGTCGATGGGCGCTGCCATCGCGTGGCTGGCCGTCGGCCTGGGCACGCTGTTGTTCGGCGCCGACCTGCTGGTCGACGGCGCCATCGAGATTGCCCGGGAATTCGGGGTGTCCGAGGTCGTTATCGGCATAACGCTCGTCGCCATCGGCACCAGCCTTCCGGAACTCGCCGTATCCGTTGTAAGCGCGCTCAAGGGCGAATACGGACTGGCGATCGGCAACGTTGTCGGCTCGAATATATTCAACCTGCTGGCGGTGATCGGAACGGCCGCCGTAATCCAGCCCGCGGCGTTGCCGCCCTCGGTGCTGTCGTTGCACATCTTCGTGATGGTCGCTTTTACGCTGGTGCTGTTCGCCGTTACCTACGAGCATGAGCGGCGCGGTACCGTCAACCGGTTCGAGGGATTCTGCCTGGTCGTCGCATTCATTTCCTACATATCCTACGTAGTTGTACAAAACGCCTGATACAGCCGATAAACTGGCGCTGGTCGGCAACGGACAGACTGTTGAAATCCAAACTGACATCGGCACGGCAGATATCGCTGGCGGAACGCGTACTTGATATCGAGTCGCGCGCCGTCGCCGGTCTTGCGGGCCGGCTGGACCAGTCATTCGCCGATGCCTGCCGCCTGTGCCTGGAATCCACCGGCCGAATCGTCGTGACGGGCATGGGCAAGTCCGGCCACATCGCTCGCAAGATTGCGGCAACGCTGGCAAGCACCGGCACGCCCGCTTTTTACATGCACCCGGCGGAGGCGAGCCATGGCGACCTCGGCATGATTACCGGGCAGGACCTGTTGCTCGCTGTTTCGAACTCCGGCGAAACCCAGGAGGTCGTGACCATCCTGCCGCTGGTCAAGCGCATGGGCGCCCCGCTCATTTCGATGACCGGCAAACCGGGCTCGACACTGGCGCGAACCGCCGACGTGCACCTCGACATCAGCGTCGAAGAGGAAGCCTGCCCGATGAATCTGGCGCCGACGGCGAGCACGACGGCCACGCTGGCCATGGGAGATGCGCTCGCAGTAGCCTTGCTGGAAAGTCGCGGCTTTACCGCCGAGGACTTTGCGCGATCGCACCCCAGTGGCTCGCTCGGCAAGCGCCTGTTGCTGCGCGTGGCCGACGTCATGCACACGGATGCCGCGATTCCCGCCGTCACCCGGGATGTCCGCCTCAGCGCCGGGCTGGTCGAGATGTCGCAGAAAGGTCTCGGCATGACCGCCGTTGTCGACGCCGAGCGACGTGTGCTGGGAGTTTTCACCGACGGTGATCTGCGGCGGGCGCTCGACAGCGGCGTGGACGTGCACGTGACGCGCATGGAGGAAGTCATGCACCGTGATTGCATAGTCATCAGGGAGTCGGTCCTGGCTGCCGAAGCGGTTCACGTCATGGACGAAAACAAGATCAACGGGCTCCTGGTTACGGACGAATCCGGCCGGCTTGTCGGGGCGCTCAATATCCACGACCTGTTTCGCGCAGGTGTCATGTGAATCCCGCCGACAAGGCGCTGCTCGCGCGCATTCGCCTCGCCGCGTTCGACGTGGATGGCGTGTTCACCGACGGCCGCATCCACCTGTCCGACAACGGTGTCGAGACCAAGGCATTCTGCACGCTGGATGGCTATGGTGTGCGGCGCCTGCTCGAGGCCGGAATCGAGGTGGCAGTTATCAGTGGACGCCGCTCTGCCGCCGTCGAACGGCGCATGGCGGAGCTCGGCGTCGCGCACGTCATGCTCGGCTGCGACGACAAGGTTGCGGCGTGCGAGGCCCTGCTGGACCGGCTGGGCATTGCGGCTGACGACGCCCTGTACGCCGGCGACGATCTGCCGGACCTGCCCCTGCTGCAGCGCGTCGGTGCGTCGTTCGCGGTGGCAAACGCCCACCCGGACGTCGTGGCCGCCTGCCAGTTCACCACCCGCTGGCGCGGGGGCTACGGCGCAGTGCGAGACGTCTGCGACCGGCTGCTGCAGGCCCGGGAAACGGCATGAACCTGAAGACCGCGGGCGGCTTCGCGGTACTTCTTTGCGCCACCGCGGCAACCTGGTACCTGGCCCGTTCGCTGGACCAGCCGGAACCGCCGACGGACGACACCGGTACCTGGCAAAGCGGTTATTACCTGCGCAACGCGCGGATTCTCGGCACCGGCGAGAACGGCAAGCTGCTCTACGAAATCGAGGCCGAGTACGCGGAGCAACAGGCGGGCAATGAAATCACGTTCGACGGGGTGAAGGTTCGCTACTCGCCGGACGCCGATGTGCCATGGCTGCTGAGCGCGGACCAGGCCCGCATCACCGGCGACCTCGAGCAGCTCACGCTGTCCGGCCATGTCCTCGCCGTCAGTACGGCCGGGTTTTCAGGCGAGGTAACGGAAATTCGCACCGAGCGGCTGCAGCTCGAGCCGGAAGCCTATCGGGCTCATACCGACCGGCGCGTGCAGATACGCATCGGCGAGCGCAGCCTGACGGCAACGGGCATGGAAGCCTTTCTGGACGAGAACCGGCTCGAGCTCAAGTCCAACGTCAGCGGCAAGTTCATACCCTGACGCCCCTGCGTCCCGGTGCGGCGGCGCTGCACAACTTGCACGGCCCGCGTAGAATAGCCGGACTATGAACCCTGACCCCGGTTCCCGGTCGACCCTGGTATGCTGAAATTCCTCCCAGCCCTGTGCGTGGCCGCCGGCCTCGTGATCGCCGGTACCGCCCCCCGGCGGCAGCCCGAGATCGACGAAGAGCTGCGCCTGCCCATCTCCCTGGATGCCGACGCCACCGACTACGACGGCAAGAATTCGATGCTGATGTTCCGGGGGTTGCGCCTGACGCAGGGGAATATCGGTATCGAGGCCGATTTCGGCCGCGCCAGCAAACTCGACTTCGAAGACAGCGTCTGGCAATTCTCGGGCGACGTCACCATCGATACCGGCAGCGGACACATCGAGTGCGCCACGGCGGATCTCCGCTTTGCCGGGCATCAGCTGCAGGTAGCGACAATTACCGGCTCGCCGGCAACCTTCGAACTGCGCCGCCCGGGCAGTGACGAGGTAACTTACGCCGAGGCGGGCCGCCTTGAGTACGACTTTCCCGCGGGCATTATCGAGTTTTCGGAAGACGCAACGATTACCGAGGGCGGCAATCGCATCTCCAGCAATTACCTCGTGTATAACATTCGCGAGCGACGCATCAATGCACAGTCGGACGGCAACGAGGGCGACAAGGTAAAGGTCATTTATACGCCCGGCGCCACGGATGACGACGAGGCGGACGAGGAAGAACCGCCGCCAGCAAACGATCAGTCCGGCCAGGACGACGAAGCAGCCGGAGACGACGATTCATGAGCATTCTCAGCGTGCAGGAGATTGCCAAACGCTACAAATTTCGCGAAGTCGTCAAGGACATATCCCTCGAAATATCCAGCGGTGAAGTCGTCGGCCTGCTGGGGCCCAACGGTGCCGGCAAGACGACTGCATTTTACATGATAGTGGGCCTGATTTCGGCGGATCGCGGCCGCATACTGCTGGACGGCAAGGATCTGACGGCCCTGCCCATGCACAAGCGCGCGGCACTCGGCCTGGGTTACCTGCCGCAGGAAGCGTCGATTTTTCGCAAACTGACAGTCGAACAAAATGTGATGGCGATCCTGGAGAACCGCCGCGACCTGGACCGTGCCGGCCGCGAACAGGAACTGGACGAATTGCTGGACGAACTGCACGTCGGGCACGTGCGCAACAACCTGGGCATCAGCCTGTCGGGCGGCGAGCGCCGCCGCGTGGAGATTGCGAGAGCCCTGGCCGCCAATCCGCGCTTCGTCCTCCTGGATGAGCCGTTTGCCGGTGTCGATCCGATATCCGTACTCGATATCCAGCGTATTATCAGGCATTTATGCAACCGCGGCATCGGTGTCCTCATTACCGACCACAATGTCCGTGAAACGCTCGGAATCTGCGGTCGTGCCTATATACTGAATGACGGCAGCCTGATCGCATCCGGGTCCCCGGACGATATACTGGGCAATCAGCACGTTCGAGAAGTGTATCTCGGACAGGAGTTCAAGCTCTGAGCACAATGCTTCTCATGTTTTCTGGCACGGTATAGCCCGGTTCATGTTAAAGCCGTCGCTGCAGCTCAAACTCGGTCAGACCCTGACGATGACGCCGCAACTGCAGCAGGCTATTCGCCTGTTGCAGCTGCCGGTGCTCGACCTGAACGCACAGATTCAGGAAGCACTGGAAGAAAACATCATGCTCGAGATGGAGGATTTGCCGGAGGCGCCGACGACCAGCGCCGACAGCACAGCCGAAGTCGAGACGATCGAGGCAGAGGAGAGCTGGCAAAGCAGTTCGCTGGAGAAAATTCAGGACGGCGGCTGGAACGGCGAAGGTCGTGCCGCCAGCGAGTTTGCGGACCAGAGCGGTGAGTCGCTGCGTGATCACCTGCTCTGGCAGCTCGAACTGGAGCATTTCGATCCGCGCGAGGCGCTGATCGGCGAGGCGCTGATTGACGCCATCAATGACGACGGCTACCTGACCGCCGGGTTCGACGATATTCGATCCTGTGTACAGGCTGAATCGGCCGTGACGGACGAGCAGATCGAACAGGCGCTGGCCAAGGTGCAGCGCCTGGATCCGATTGGTGTCGGTGCGCGCACGCTTTCCGAATGCATCGTGCTGCAGTTGCGCCAGCTCGATCCCGGTACCGAGGGCCTGGATCTCGCCGTCCGGCTGGCAAGCAATCACCTCGACCTGATTGCACACCATGAATACGGCGAGTTGCGCCGTAACCTGCGTGTCTCCGAAGAGGACCTCGACACGGCGCTGGCACTGGTACGGGCTGTAATCCCAAGCCCGGTCTCGCCGTCAGCCCGGCCGCACCGGAGTACGTCATCCCGGACGTGTTCGTGCGCAAGATCGACAATCGCTGGCAGGTCGAAATCAGTTCGTCCGGCATACCGCGGCTGTCGGTCAACCAGAAATACGCGCAACTGCTCCGGGGCAGCACCAATGGCGATCACTCCGTGCTGCGGTCGCAGTTGCAGGAGGCCCGCTGGCTCGTGCGCAGCCTGGAAATCCGCAATGAAACGCTGATGAAGGTGGCAAGTTGCATCGTGGCACGGCAGCAGGACTTCCTGGAACGCGGCGACGAGGCCATGAAGCCGCTGGTATTGCGCGATGTCGCCGAGGCAATCGGCATGCATGAGTCAACCGTTTCGCGTGTTACGACGAATAAGTACATGCATACGCCGCGCGGCGTATTCGAGTTCAAGTATTTCTTTTCGAGCCACCTGTCGACGGTGGACGGCGACGACCAGTCGTCGACCGCGGTACGCGCCAAGATTCGCAAGCTGATCGGCGCAGAGAACCCGGCAAAACCGCTCAGCGACAGCAAGATCGCCAAGTTGCTGGCGGAGGAAGGGATAAATGTTGCGAGGCGCACGGTTGCGAAGTACCGTGAAGCCATGAAAATCTCGTCATCCAGCGAGCGTCGCGAACGCAAGCCGAGGTAAACCGGAATTGGTCACAGGAGGAAATCAGCAGGAAAGCAAGACATTGTCGACGGCCGTGGACATTGCTGTATCGGGGGAGCATACCGGTCCACAATTCAGATTACGGGAGAACACCATGCAACTGAGCGTTACCGGTCATCACGTTAATGTTACAACAGCGATGCGAAATTACGTTGCCAACAAGATTGAAAAAATCGAACGGCATTTTGACCTGGTCTCGGACGTGCACTGCATCCTCACGGTGGAAAAGCTGAGGCACAAGGCGGAGGCGACGGTCAATGTGAATGGCGGACGGCTCTTTGCCGAAGCAACAGAGGACGACATGTACGCGGCAATTGACGGACTGGTGGACAAGCTTGACCGCCAGGTGAGGAAGCACAAGGAAAAGCTGGTCGACCATCACGCCAGGGAAGCGGACAAGCGTTCCTTCGGATAGAAATAACGGTCCCGCAGCCGCGCCCGGTGCGCGCCTGCGGGACCCGGACTTCCCGCGAACGGCGCCTTGCACACGATATCGCCATGATTTTCGAAGAACTTGTCAAGCCTGACAGCGTGCTCTGCAATGCGCAGGCGCGCAGCAAGAAGCACTGCCTGGAAATACTGAGTGAATTGCTGGCACGCTCGGCAGACGAGCTGGCCAGTGACGAGATTTTCGGCAAGATTATCGAGCGGGAGCGCCTCGGTTGCACCAGCCTGGATGCCGGCATCGCGTTTCCCCATTGTCGTGTCAACGGTCTCGAACGGAGTTGCGGCGCACTGATGAAACTGTCCGCGCCGGTTGATTTCGACGCAACCGACGGAGACGACGTCGACCTCGTTTTCGGCCTGATGGTGCCAGAGAATCTCGACGACTCGCACCATGCCGAGATCGGCGCAATTGCCACGGCATTGATGGACAAAACGCTGCGCGATCGTCTTCGGGCAGCTCGCACCAGCAAGGAACTTTACGACGCCCTGCTGACGGCGGATGAATCGGCGTCGGAGGACGCCGGCCGCCAAAAAGCAGCGCGCTGATTGCACGCGGCGTGAGCCAGATGGCGGACGATACCCGACTGATCCTGGTCAGCGGCCTGTCCGGCTCGGGCAAGAGCGTCGCGCTGCACGTGCTCGAGGATCTCGGCTACTACTGCATCGACAACATGCCTGCCGCGCTCCTGCGGGCAGTGCTGGACGAAGTAAGTCGCTTCGAAGACCGCGGAACTGCGCGTGTGGCGGTCGGAATCGATGCACGCAACCGGCAGCGTGACATAGAGGCACTGCCCACTTCCATAAACGAATTGCGCAACAACCACGTCCAGACCGATGTGCTCTTTCTGCAGGCCGACGACGATATCCTGCTCAAACGCTACAGTGAAACACGCCGGCGCCATCCGCTGTCTGCCGAAGGTACCGCCTTGCGCGCCGCAATTGCCCGCGAACGCGAGCTGCTCGGACCAATCATCAATCTCGCGGACCTGGTCATCGACACGTCGCGCACCAGCGTATACGAACTCGCCGACGCAATTCGGGACCCGCGTGGACCGCCGCCAGACACACATGCTGTCCGTTCTCATTGAGTCGTTCGGGTTCAAGCACGGAATACCTGCTGACGCCGATTTCGTTTTCGACCTCCGTAGCCTGCCGAATCCCTACTGGGAACCAACGTTGCGAGGCCTGACAGGCCAGCACCCGGATGTCGCGCGCTTCCTCGATGCACAACCTGCTTTTGTCCGCATGTACGACGACATACTCGGCTTTCTGCAGCGCTGGATACCCGACTACATGAATTTCAATCGCAGCTACCTGACGGTAGCCATTGGCTGCACGGGTGGCCAGCATCGTTCCGTCTACATGACCGAAAAGCTCGCTGGCGCCCTGCAATCGACGCACGAACCGGTCCTGACGCGACATAACGAAATCGGCACCCGCACCGGCGAAACAGACTAGCAGCCTGTCGGACTTAGGCGATCGCTCTCGCTATCCCGCGCCCGACCGGCAACGGGCGTGCCCCCGCTCGTGAAGCCCGCTAAACTGCGCGTCTGCAGCGTCGTCACCGGCAATCCTGGAACAAAAGGCCGCCAGCCCGATGGAAAGAACGGACAAGGAATCCTCACAACTGTCCCAGCTGCGTGAGCGGCTTGGCACCGGCAGCCTGCGCGGCACGCGCCGGCTGGTCGGCAACCTGAGGCCGGCCGAGCTCGCGCGCCTGCTGGAGTCCCTGCCCCTCCGGGAACGCGGTGTCATCTGGGAGATGATCGGGCCGGACATCGAGGGCGACGTACTCGTCGAGGTCGCCGACGAGGTCCGCAACGGCCTGATCGAGGGCATGGCGACCGACGAACTCATCGCCGCCACCGAGGGCATGGAGGTCGACGACCTTGCCGACCTGCTGGCGGACCTGCCGGAAGCCCTGACCCGCGAAGTCCTCAGGTCCCTGGACAAGCAGGAACGTGAACGCCTGCACGAGGTACTGGCCTACGACGAGGACAGCGCCGGCGGTCTCATGAACGTCGACATCGTGACCGTCCGGCCGGACGTCACGCTTTACGTCGTCCAGCGCTACCTGCGAGCGCGCGGCAACATACCGGACGGCACGGATGCAATCTTCGTCGTCGATCGCCAGAATCACTACCTCGGCTCACTCTTCCTGTCACGACTGCTGACCGCCGATTCCGATTTGCTCGTCGCCGACATCATGTCAAAGGACGTTAAACCGATACCTGCGACAGCCGGTTCTGCCGATGTGGTCTGGGAGTTCGAGCACCGTGACCTGCTGTCGGCGCCGGTCGCCGACGAGGAGAACCGGGTCGTCGGCCGTATCACGGTCGACGACGTCGTCGACGTGATCCGCGAGGAAGCGGAACACGCGCTGATGGGTGCGGCCGGTCTCGACGAGGAAGACGACATGTTCGCGCCGGTCGTCAAGAGCGCCCGGCGCCGGGCACTCTGGCTCGGGATCAATCTTGCGACCGCGTTCCTCGCTGCATCGGTTGTCGACCTGTTCCAGACTACGATCGACAAGATCGTGCTGCTGGCCGTCCTGATGCCGGTTGTCCCCAGCATGGGCGGCGTCGCGGGCAGCCAGTCCCTCATAATCATGACGCGGGCCATCGCGCTGGGACAAATAGACCGTACCAACGCCCGGCGGATATTTCGCAAGGAAATACTGGTCGGCATCCTCAATGGAATCGGTTGGGCGCTGGTCGTGGCGATATCCACCTACCTGTGGTTCAACGATTGGCGTCTCGGCGCAGTTATCGCGGGTGCCATGACGATCA
This sequence comes from Woeseiaceae bacterium, assembly GCA_034522415.1. Classification (GTDB taxonomy): domain Bacteria; phylum Pseudomonadota; class Gammaproteobacteria; order Steroidobacterales; family Woeseiaceae; genus Woeseia. Next base: position 180,094 of record JAXHLH010000012.1, on the reverse strand, counting down.
ACCTCGTGTTCGCAGCGGCCGCCGGGTACGCGATTCCGTTGACGATGAAGCGCATGCGTATTGACCCGGCCCTCGCCGGTGGCGTGGTCCTGACGACGATCACGGATGTCGTCGGCTACTCGGCGTTCCTGGGTCTCGGTGCCGCGTTCCTGATATAGCGGGCTTCAGAGGCCGTGCCGCATCACCCTTGCCGGCCGGTCAGGTCGTTCCTGACCCAGCTCGGCGCAAACAGGCGCGGGACGTCGTCCCCCTCGACAAATGCCCGCAGCTCGTCGCGGACGGACATGGCATCCCGGTAGCCGAGATCGATGAGTCGCCGCGTGTACGCCTTCTCGAACATGAGAAAGCTCAGCAGCCGGCTGCCGTTCCGGCCACTGCCGCCAATGCCGCGCAACAGCGCCCGCACCGGCCACGGCATATCGGCGCGAAGTTCGTAAGCAATCTCGCGCAGGTCGCGGCTCGGCACGACGATCATCGTGTCGATCGGGCGCATTTGCGCCGCCGCACCGCGGCGATCCTCCGGTGCGACCGAATCGACAAGCTCGTTGATCCGGGTAAGGCGTTCCAGGTCGGAATACAGGCCGTCCATGAACAACGTGTCGAGCATGTAGCCCGCGATGACCGCGAGGCTGGGAAACGCCTGCGGTGAATCCTGCCCGGCGCCGGGGTCGGCGGTCTCGTCGCGCACGCCGACTACCAGGATCCGGTCTGCGCCCAGGTGCACTGCCGGGCTCAGCGGCGTCGCCTGCCGCATGGCCCCGTCGCCAAAGTACTCGCCATGAATACGCACCGGCGGGAATATGAGGGGCACGGCGATGCTCGCCATAAGGTGGTCGAGGTTCAGCTCGCAGGGCACGCCGACGCGGCGCGTACGGCTCCAGCTCTTGTGATCGGGATCCCCCTGGAAGAACGACGTGGACCGGGCGGAAGCATAGCCGGCGGCGGTAACGGCTACCGCGTCCAGCCAGTCGGCGTCGATCGCATTCGAGATACGCGGAAATCGGAGGTTGCGGCTCAACAGCGCCCGCAACGGCGCGTTGTCCAGCAGGGAATGTGGCATCCCGACGATGTTGCCGCCAAGTACGATGGCGGCCAGCCAGTGCAAGCTGCTCTTCAGCATGGTCAGGCTGTCGGTGCGGTATACCTGCGCGCCGGTGAAGTTCGCCCACACGCTCTCGAGTTCTCCGACCGCCGTCTGGAAGTGGCGGGCGCGGGTTGCGAGCACCACCGAATTGATAGCGCCGGCGGACGTTCCACTCAGGATCGAAAACGGGTTGCGCGAGTGCGGCGGCAGGATCTCGGCAATTGCCTTGAGCACCCCGACCTGGAAGGCGCCGCGTGCTCCGCCGCCGGGTAGCACGAGGGCTGCTTTATGTTTCCGCATGTTTCCCCGGCTGCATTTTCATTCCCCGCGCGTATTATAGTGATGGTCGTGGCGGAACCAAGTTTCCGGTTGCGGTCGCCATGCCCATCCGGAGATCGACACCATGATTCGCCTCGTTTCTGCGAAATCGATCCGGACACGCACCCGCAACCGGTATTGGCGGACCTGGCGGTATTGCAGGCCGGGGCAGGCGGCGGCTGATGCGCGCCGTTACTGCAGCTTGCGGATGCCTTCCTCGAGCCCGCGTACCGTCATCGGGTACATGCGTTCGTCCATCAGCTCGCGTGTCAGTTTGATCGACGGCGTGAAATCCCAACGCTCGCGCGGCTCCGGGTTCAGCCAGATGGCTTTCGGATAGGTCGACAGCAGTCGCTTGAGCCACACCGAGCCGGCCTCGTCGTTCCAGTGTTCGACGCTGCCGCCGGGATATACGATCTCGTACGGGCTCATTGTCGCGTCGCCGACAAACACGAGCTTGTAATCGGATCCGTACTTGTGCGCGATCTCCGTCGTCCGGACCTGCTCGCTGTGCCGGCGCCGGTTGTCCTTCCAGAGACTCTCGTAGATGAAATTGTGAAAATAATAGTACTCGAGGTGCTTGAATTCGCTGCGTGCAGCCGAAAACATCTCTTCACAGACCCTGACGTGATCGTCCATTGACCCGCCGACATCCAGGCACAGCAATACCTTGACGGCATTGTGGCGCTCGGGAACCATGCGGATATCGAGCAACCCGGCATTGCGAGCGGTCTTGTCGATCGTGTCGTCCAGGTCCAGCTGGTCCGCCGCTCCCTCGCGCGCGAACTTGCGCAGCTTGCGCAATGCAACCTTGATGTTGCGTGTACCGAGTTCGACCGTATCGTCGAGATTCCGGTATTCGCGGCGGTCCCAGACCTTGACCGCACTGCGGTGCCGCGACCCCTGCTGCCCCATGCGAACGCCCTCGGGGTTGTAACCGTAGGCGCCGAACGGCGACGTTCCCGCCGTCCCGATCCACTTGCTGCCTCCCTCGTGGCGCTCGTCCTGTTCCGCCAGCCGCTCGCGCAGAGCCTCCATCAGGCGGTCAAACCCGCCCAGCGATTCGATTTCCGCCCGCTCCTGCTCGGACAGCAACAGCTCCGCCTGCTTCTGCAGCCACTCCTCCGGCAGGTCCCCGCCGAGTTCGCGCAGTGCATCGTCCACGCCGCGGAACCAGGCAGCGAAAACCCGATCGAAACGATCGAACAGCGTTTCGTCCTTGACCAGCGCCGAACGCGCCAGGTAGTAGAATTCGTCGACGCTGCCGCGCGCGACACCACGCTGCAGTGCCGACAACAAGGTCAGCAACTCGGTAATCGACGGCTTCAGGCCGCCGTCCCGAAGCATGAAAAAGAACTGCGTCAGCATGGTCGGGCGAAACTACTGCGGTCGGGAACGCCGATCCAGGAATACCAGTTGCTCGAACAGGTGGACATCCTGCTCGTTTTTGAGCAGCGCCCCGTAAAGTGGCGGGATGGCACTGCGCGAATCGTCGCTGCGCAGCGCTTCCGGCGGTATATCCTCGGCAAGCAACAGCTTCAGCCAATCCAGTAACTCGGACGTGGACGGCTTTTTCTTGAGGCCCGGGACATCGCGCAATTTGTAGAACGACTCGAGTGCTTCTCGCAGCAATTCCCTTTTCAGGCCGGGATAGTGCACGTCGACAATACGAGCCATTGTTTCCTTGTCCGGGAACTTGATGTAATGAAAAAAGCACCGTCGCAGGAATGCGTCCGGCAACTCTTTCTCATTATTGCTGGTAATGACGATGATGGGCCTGTGCGCCGCACGAATGAGCCGCTGTGTCTCGTAGACATAAAATTCCATGCGGTCGAGTTCCTGCAGGAGGTCGTTGGGGAACTCGATGTCTGCCTTGTCGATCTCGTCGATCAACAGGACCGGCTGCACGTCCGACTCGAATGCCTCCCAGATCTTGCCACGCACGATGTAGTTGCCGATGTCGTGAACACGATCATCGCCAAGCTGCGAATCGCGCAGCCGGGCGACGGCATCGTATTCGTACAGGCCCTGCTGAGCCTTTGTGGTCGACTTGATGTGCCATTCGAACAACGGGCGATTCAGTGCCGCCGCAACTTCCATTGCCAGCTGCGTCTTGCCGGTCCCGGGCTCGCCCTTGATCAGTATCGGGCGCTCCAGTGTGACTGCCGCATTGACGGCCATCGTGAGGTCATCGGTCGCGACGTAGGATTGCGTGCCGGTGAATTTCTGCTGTGCCTTGTCTTGTTGTGCCATGGGTATCCGTGACATGTCCTGCGTCAGCGAACAGTACCACGACTGGCATTGTCGCTGGCAAGCAGAGCGGCGCGCCGGCCTGGCGTCGGCGTCGGGCTGCCCGCGAACACGGTCCCGGCGGCAGGGCAAACCGCGCAAAGGCGAGGCATGCCCGGTTTTGCGCTCGTGGCAACCGTCGCAACCTGCAATTCCCGCCGGTTCGAAACCGGCAACCACTCAATGCGAGGAAGTGACCCCAATGATTTTCATCGAATTGGTGCTGCCGGATACGCCGGTCAGATCGCCTTTCGTGAAGATCACGAGGTCATTCTCCTGTACCAGTTCATGCGACAGCAACGTCGCGAAAATATCCCGGTACAACTTGCGCGACTCGGTGTGTTCCAGCTTGAATTCCACCGGGTAGACGCCGCGGTAGAGCGTTACGCGGCGACTCGTGGCGAGATGGGGCGTAAACGCGTAAATGGGAATGTCCGAGCGAATGCGCGACATCCACAATGTCGTCGAGCCGGATTCCGTCAGCGCGATAATCGCCGACACGTCCAGGTGATTGGCCGTGTACATCACAGCCATGGCAATGGCCTCGTCGACCTCGGTGAACTGGTCATCGAGACGGTGAGACGTGCGGCCACGAGCGAGAACGTGCTTTTCCGCGCCCGTGCAGATATCGCCCATCGCCGCGATCGCTTCGACCGGAAAATCGCCAACGGCCGTTTCGGCGGACAACATCACGGCGTCGGAGCCATCCATGACCGCGTTCGCCACATCCGACACTTCCGCCCGTGTCGGGATCGGGCTGCTGATCATCGATTCCATCATCTGCGTCGCCGTAATGACGACCTTGTTCATGTGGCGGGTCCGGCGAATGATGCGTTTCTGCATCCCGGTCAGTTCGGCATAACCCATTTCGACGCCAAGGTCACCGCGCGCAACCATGACGACGTCCGCCGCGGCGATAATCGAGTCGATATTCTCGACTGCCTCACGGCGTTCGATCTTCGCGACGATCAATCCGTTACCGCCGGCCTCGCGAAAGAGCGCCCGGGCTTCGTTGACGTCATCGGCGCTGCGCACGAACGAGACCGCGAGGAAGTCCAGCTCCAGTTCCGCGGCGGTGCGGATATTCTCACGATCCGTATCCGTCAATGCTGCTGCCGACAACCCGCCGCCCTGGCGATTGATGCCCTTGTGATCCGACAGCTCGCCGCCGAAGACGACACGGGTGTGAATGCGCGTGCCGTCCACCCGGGCGACCTCGAGCGTTATTTGCCCGTCGTTCAACAACAGCATGTCGCCGGCCTGGACGTCGAGATGCAGGCTGTCATAGGCGACGCCGACGCCCTGCTCGTCACCGTCATTGCTGCCGAGCGCCGGATCGAGAAAAAACCCGGCACCGTCCTCAAGGAACACGGCACCGTCCCGAAACCGGCGAATACGAATCTTCGGACCCTGCAGGTCACCCATGACGCCAACTTCCCGCCCGCAGTCGCGCGCCGCCTTACGCAACCCCTCCAGCCGCTGCCGCGTGCTCGGCCGTCGTGCCGTGCGAGAAATTGATGCGGGCCACATCGAGACCGGCCTCGATCATGGCACGCAGCGTTTCGGGATCGTCCGATGACGGCCCGAGGGTCGCCAGGATCTTGGTTCTTCTCAGCATGGTCCGGATTATCGCACACGACGGTTGCGGTCGTGCCATGACGCGTCGCGCAACCTGTCCCCGACGACGCGCAGTCGCGACGGGTCACCAGCCCGGATTGTTCATGAACGGCACGATGGCAGGAGCGGAGGTGTGGCCCGGGGGAGGGCTTTTCAGGGCCGTGCGAGACACGGATGTCGAGCCCGGAGCGCACATGGACGTGCTTGCAGCGTCCCTGAAAAGCCCTCCCCCGGGGCACGCCTTCGCCAACCACCGCACCCAAACCGTTCATGAACAATCCGGGCTACGACTCTGCGTTGCCACGCTCCTCGAGTACCTGCACCGCCGGTAACGTCTTGCCCTCGACAAACTCGAGAAAAGCACCACCACCCGTGGAGATGTAGGAAATGTCCCCGCCGACACCGAACTGGTCGATTGCCGCGAGCGTGTCGCCGCCGCCCGCGATCGAGAAGGCGCGGCTAGCGGCAATCGCGCCGGCAACGACCCGCGTGCCTTCGCTGAACGGCTCGAATTCGAAGACGCCGACCGGCCCGTTCCAGATGATCGTGCCGGCATCGGCCAGGATCGAGGCATAGTTGGCGGCGGCTCGCGGCCCGATGTCCAGGATCATCTCGTCGTCGCCGACAGCGGCGGCGGGCTTTACGGTCGCTGCGGCCGTGGCGGCAAACTCGTCCGCGACGACCACGTCCTCCGGCAACGGCACGGTCGCCCGGCCCTCGCCGCCCTCGAGCAGCCGGCGCGCCGTATCCAGCATGTCCGCCTCGTGCAGTGAGCGGCCGACGGGGTAGCCGGCTGCGGCGAGGAACGTGTTGGCGATGCCGCCGCCGACGAGCAGGCAATCGACCCGGGCGAGCAGCGCATCCAGGACATCGAGTTTCGTCGACACCTTGGCACCGCCGACGACGGCAACCAGCGGCCGCGCCGGCTGGCCGAGCGCCCGGCCGAGGGCATCGAGTTCCGCCGCCAGCAAGGGTCCGGCGCAGGCGACCGGCGCATGGCGCGCCACGCCCACGGTGCTGGCCTGTGCGCGATGCGCGGTACCGAACGCGTCCATGACGAACACGTCGCACAATGCCGCCAGTCGCCGCGACAAGCCGTCGTCGCAGGCTTTCTCGCCCGCCTCGAAGCGAATGTTCTCGAGCAACACGGCCCGGCCCGGTTCTACGCTGACGCCCTGCGACCAGTCCGTAACGAGCGGCACCTCGACGCCCAGTTCCCGCGACAGGCGGCGCGCCACGGGGGCCAGCGAGTACTGCGCATCCGGGCGCCCCTCCTCGGGCCGGCCGAGATGCGACACGAGTATGACCGCGGCGCCGGCGTCCAGCGCGGCGCGCACCGTGGGCAGCGCCGCCTTGATACGCGCGCCGCTGCCGACCTCGCCGTCCCTGATCGGCACATTGAGATCCTCGCGGATCAGCACGCGCTTGCCCGCCAGGTCCAGGTCACTCATTTTCAGCATGTCGTCGTGCCCCGTATTCGCGGTCCGGCCGCGCCGCTATTTCGCGTTGGCGAGCGCGACAGTCGTGTCCAGCATGCGGTTCGAGAATCCCCATTCGTTGTCGTACCACGCCAGCACCTTGACCAGCGTGCCGCCCATGACCTTGGTGAGTCCCGCGTCGTAGGTCGACGAGGCCGGATCGTGATTGAAGTCGATCGACACGAGCGGCTCGTCGCAGTAGGCAAGCACGCCTTTCAGCTCACCCTCGCTGGCGTCCTTCATGATCTCGTTGATCTCCTCCACGGACGTCTCGCGCTCCGCGACAAAGCTGAGGTCGACCACCGAGACGTTGATCGTCGGCACGCGCATCGCGTAACCGTCGAGCCGCCCGGCAAGCTCCGGCAACACGAGGCCCACGCTGGAGGCGGCGCCCGTCTTGGTCGGAATCTGCGACATCGTCGCGGACCGGGCGCGACGCAGGTCCTTGTGGAACACGTCCGTCAACACCTGGTCGTTGGTGTACGCATGGATCGTCGTCATCAAGCCGTGTTTCACGCCAATTTTGTCGTGCAGCGGCTTGACGAGCGGGGCCAGGCAGTTGGTCGTGCACGACGCGTTCGATATCACGGTGTGCGACGATTTCAGCACGTCGTGATTGACACCGTAGACGACCGTCGCGTCGACGTCCGTGCCCGCCGGTGCGGAAATGACCACCTTTTTCGCGCCGCCGTCGAGGTGCCTGGCCGCCTTGTCACGCGACGCGAACAGGCCGGTGGATTCAATGACGACGTCGACCCCGAGATCGCCCCATGGCAGGTTCGCCGGGTCGCGCTCCGCCAGCACCTTGATCCGGTCACCGTTGACCACCATCGAGTCACCGTCGACCTCGACCGTGCCCGGAAACGGGCCATGCGCCGTATCGCGTCGTGTCAGGTGCGCGTTGGTCTGCGCGTCGCCCAGGTCGTTGACCGCCACGATCTCGATATCCGAACGCCGGTCCCCCTCGTACAGCGCACGCAGGATGTTGCGGCCGATGCGGCCGTAACCGTTGATGCCGATCTCTGATGGTCATAGAGCTCTCCCGTTGGTCCCGGATAATGTCAGTCCCGGATTATTGATAAATGCCGCCAGGCATGTCCGTCCCGAATGTCGCCGCCGCACCAGGCCTGCCGCAAATGCGCCTGGCGCGGATGATTCATGAACGCCACGGGCTCAACGGCGGAGGTGTGGCCCGGGGGAGGGCTTTTCAGGGCCGTGCGAGACAGGATGTCGAGCCCGGAGCGCACACGGACGTGCTTGCAGCGTCCCTGAAAAGCCCTCCCCGGGCGCGCCTGCCGCCTGCCACCGAAGTAAAACGTTCATGAATCATCCGCGCCAGGCGCATTTGCGACCCGTATCCCGGACTCAGCCGAGCAGTTCCCGGGCGACGTCCAGTACGTGGTCCGCGCTGAATCCGTAGTGCTCGAACAGTTCTGGTGCCGGTGCGGAGGCGCCGAACGTGTCGAGTCCGACGATACGCCCCGCCGTGCCGACGAAACGCTGCCAGGTTTCGGTAACGCCGGCTTCGATGGCCAGGCGCGCCGATACCCCGGGCGGCAGTACGCTGGCGCGGTACGATTCCGGCTGGCTGTCGAACACCTCCACGCAGGGCATGGAGACGACGCGCACGGCGACGCCTTCCGCACGCAGCACCTTTGCCGCCGCCTGGGCGAGCGCCACTTCCGAGCCCGTCGCGATCATCAACAGGGCCGGCTCGCCGTCGGAGTCGCTCAGCACGTAGCCGCCCCGTGCAACAGCGTCACGCATCGCCGCGTCCCGCGGCTGGTGCGGGACGCCCTGCCGCGTCAGGACGAGGCTCGTGGGGCCGTCGCCACGCTCGATCGCCGCGCGCCAGGCGAGTGCGGTTTCTACCGTGTCGCAGGGGCGCCAGACATGCATATTGGGCATCAGGCGCAGGCTTGCCACGTGTTCGACCGGCTGGTGTGTCGGCCCGTCCTCGCCGAGGCCGATCGAATCGTGGGTGAAGACGAATACGTGCTGCTGTTGCATCAGTGCCGCCATGCGCAGCGCGTTCCGCGCATAGTCGGAAAACGTGAGGAATGTCCCGCTGTAGTGTATGAAGCCGCCGTGCAGGCCGATGCCGTTGCCGATGGCGGACATCCCGAATTCGCGCACGCCGTAGTAGATATAGTTGCCGGATGCATCGTCGCCGGTAATCGCGACCGAGCCGTCGTGCCGGGTCAGGTTCGAGCCGGTCAGGTCCGCGGAGCCCCCCACGAGCTCCGGCAATGCCGGCGCAAACGCATTGAGCGCCACCAGTGACGCCTTGCGCGTCGCCATGTTCTCGCCCGCGTCGTCGATGCGCGCAATCGCATCGCGCGCGACGTCCGGCCAGTCGTCGGGCAGCGCCCGCTGCTGGCGGCGCAGGTACTCGCGCGCGAGTTCCGGATGGCTGGCTTGATACGCGGCAAAACGTTCGTTCCATGCTGCCTCGCGGCTGTTGCCAGCATCGCGCGCATCCCATGCCGCCGAGATGAAATCCGGAATCTCGAACGGGGCCCAGGACCAGTCGAGTGCCTTGCGGCTCGCCGCGATTTCGTCGTCGCCCAGCGGCGCGCCGTGGGTCGCGGCCGTGCCCTGCTTGCCCGGCGCCCCGAAGCCGATGACGGTCTTGCAGCAAATCAGCGACGGGCGCCCGGCCTCGGCCAGCGACTCGTCGATCGCATCGGCCACGGCCCGGCTGTCGTGGCCGTCGACGTTGTCGATGACATGCCAGCCGTACGCGCGAAAGCGCGCCGCCGTGTCATCCGTAAACCAGGCGTCCACTTCGCCGTCGATCGAAATGCCGTTGTCATCGTAGAAGCAGACCAGCTTGCCCAGCTGCCACGTGCCTGCGAGCGAGCATGCCTCGTGCGAAATGCCTTCCATCATGCAGCCGTCGCCGAGGAACACCCAGGTCCGATGGTCGACGATCTCGTGGCCGGGCCGGTTGAAGCGGGCGGCCAGCATCTTTTCCGCCAGCGCCATGCCGACCGCGTTCGACAGTCCCTGCCCCAGTGGCCCGGTCGTCGTCTCGATACCGAGTTCCGGCTCGCGCTCCGGATGACCCGCGGTGCGGTAGCCGAATTGCCGGAAGTTGCGGATCTCGTCCAGCGCCAGCGGGTAGCCGGTCAGGTGCAGGAGGCTGTAGAGCAGCATGGACCCGTGCCCGTTGGACAGCACGAAACGATCCCGATTCGTCCATTCCGGATTACCGGGATTGTGCTGCAGGTAATCGTTCCAGAGAACTTCGGCGATGTCCGCCATGCCCATCGGTGCGCCGGGATGGCCGGAGTTGGCGGCTTGCACGGCGTCCATGCTGAGTGCGCGAATGGCGTTGGCGAGCTGGCGCCGATCGGGTTGTCCGGCGCCGGACGTGCGGGTCGATTGCTGTGACATTGGGCTCTGCTGCGACCGCTCAGGCGGTCGTTATGGTTAATCCGGGCGATGCGCGGCAAATTCGCGACTGTCGGGGCCCGCGCATTTTCCCTGTTTACCCGGACGGCCGCAAGCGAGCGGGCGCATGACGGGACCGGCCGCCGCGATACAGAGGGTTACACATGGCGCGTGGCCGCGCCGCGCCGCGGTAGGGTACAATGCGCCGCATTTTCCAAAGCGGATCGCCTGCCCATGACCCACTCCTTCCTCTTTACGTCCGAATCGGTTTCCGAGGGACATCCCGACAAGGTCGCCGACCAGATCTCCGATGCCGTACTCGACGCCATCCTCGAACAGGACAAGAGCGCGCGCGTCGCCTGCGAGACCCTGATCAAGACCGGCATGGTGATGGTGGCCGGCGAAGTGACGACAGAAGCCTGGGTCGATATCGAGGAACTGGTGCGCGGCACCGTCATCGATATCGGCTATACCGATTCGGGCATGGGGTTTGACGGGGCGTCATGCTCGGTCATCAATGCCCTCGGCAAGCAATCGCCGCATATCCGCCAGGGTGTCGACCGCGGCAAGCCGGAGGACAGAGGGCGGGCGACCAGGGCATGATGTTCGGCTACGCGAGCAACGAAACAGCCGTGCTGATGCCAGCGCCCATTACCTACGCTCATCGCCTCGTGCGGCGCCAGGCCGAGGTCCGGAAAAGCGGCGCCCTGCCGTGGCTGCGGCCCGATGCAAAGAGCCAGGTCACATTCCGTTACGTCGACGACAAGCCGTCCGCCATTGACGCTGTCGTGCTCTCGACGCAGCACCATGCCGACGTCAGCAACGAAGAGCTGCGCGAGGGCGTCATGGAAGAGATCATCAAGCCGGTGCTGCCGGCCGAGTGGCTGGGCAAGGACACCGGTATCACATCAATCCCACCGGGCGCTTCGAGATCGGCGGCCCGATGGGGGACTGCGGACTGACCGGGCGCAAGATCATCGTCGATACCTACGGCGGCACGGCGCGGCACGGCGGCGGCGCATTCTCGGGCAAGGACCCGTCCAAGGTAGACCGTTCGGCGGCGTACGCATGCCGCTACGTGGCGAAAAACATCGTGGCCGCCGGCCTGGCGGAGCGCTGCGAGGTGCAGGTGTCCTATGCCATCGGCGTGGCCGAGCCGACATCGATCAGCGTGTACACGTTCGGCACCGGCAAGGTCAGCGAGGAACGCCTGACCGCGCTGATCCGCGAGCATTTCGACCTGCGGCCTTACGGCATCCTGCGCATGCTGGACCTCATCCGGCCCATTTACCGCTCGACAGCGGCGTACGGCCATTTCGGCCGCGACGACCTGGACCTGAGCTGGGAACGCACCGACCGGGCCGAGGCGCTGCGCGGCGCGGTCGCCGCGTGAACGGCCGACGCACCCGCCACGATCACATCAGAACGACCACAGGAACGAGGAGAATTCGATGAGCAACGAAGCCGTTGCCATGCAGGCACAGGATTACAAGGTGGCCGACATTACCCTGTCGGGCTGGGGCCGCCGGGAAATTGCCATCGCCGAGACCGAAATGCCGGGCCTCATGGCGCTGCGCGACGAATACGGCAAGGAAAAGCCGCTGCAGGGCGCACGCATCGCCGGCTGCCTGCACATGACGATCCAGACGGCCGTCCTGATCGAGACGCTGACGGCTCTCGGGGCGGAAGTCCGCTGGTCGTCCTGCAATATCTTCTCGACCCAGGATCATGCCGCAGCGGCGATCGCCGCGAGCGGCGTGCCGGTGTTCGCCTGGAAAGGCGAGACCGAAGACGAGTACTGGTGGTGCGTCGAGCAAACCATCAACGGACCGGATGGCTGGCAGCCGAACATGCTGCTGGACGACGGCGGCGACCTGACGCAGCTGATGCACGACAAGTACCCCGACATGATGGCGGCGATCAAGGGCGTATCCGAGGAGACGACGACGGGCGTCAAGCGCCTTTACGACATGCAGAAGGAAGGCACGCTGGCCTGCCCCGCATTCAACGTCAATGATTCCGTCACGAAGTCGAAGTTCGACAACCTGTACGGCTGCCGCGAGTCGCTCGTCGACGGCATCAAGCGTGCCACCGATGTCATGGTTGCGGGCAAGATTGCCGTCGTTTGCGGCTATGGCGATGTCGGCAAGGGCTCGGCGCAATCGCTGCGCGGTCTCGGCGCCACGGTCTGGATCACGGAGATCGACCCGATCTGCGCGCTGCAGGCCGCGATGGAAGGCTACCGGGTCGTTCGGCTCGACGATGTCTGCAGCCAGGCCGACATCATCGTGACCGCGACAGGCAACTACCATGTCGTTACCGGCGAACATATGGAGCGCATGAAAAACCAGGCCATCGTCTGCAATATCGGCCATTTCGACAACGAGATCGACGTCGCCTACCTGAAGCAGTACGAGTGGGAGAACATCAAGCCGCAGGTCGACCACGTCATCTTCCCCGACGGCAAGCGCATCATCCTGCTGGCCGAGGGACGTCTCGTGAACCTGGGCTGCGGTACCGGCCATCCGAGTTTCGTCATGTCGAACTCGTTCACCAACCAGGTACTCGCGCAAATCGAGCTGTGGAAAAACGGCGAGCAGTACGGCAAGACCGTGTACGTGCTGCCGAAGCATCTCGACGAGAAGGTTGCGCGATTGCACCTGGAGCGCATCGGCGCAAAACTGACCGAAATGTCGGACGAGCAGGCAGGCTATATCGGGGTGGCGGCAGACGGCCCCTACAAGCCGGATCACTACCGCTACTGACCCTTATCGGCGTGCCCGCCGCGGGCGGGCGCGCTGGCCTGCCCTCGCCGGCCCGGGCTATCATGCCCGGACGATCTGACATCGCCGTGCGAGACCTGCCGTCAACCAGACCAACGACATCGCCGTTCGGGTACTGCAGATAACCGACCCGCACCTGTTCGCGAACGCCGCCGGCAGCTTGCGCGGCGCCGTGACCGACGAGTCACTGCGTCGCGTACTGCGGCACGTGCGGGCGTCCGGCTGGCCCGCCGACCTGGTGGCGATGACGGGCGATATCATCCAGGACGACACCGCGGAGGCCTACGAGCGTTTTCGCGGGCATTTCGAACCCCTGGGCCTGCCGGTGCACTGCGTGCCGGGCAACCATGACGTCCGTGCGTTGATGCGCGCCGCATTGGCGGACCCGCCGTTTTATTATTGCGGCACTCACGAACAGGATGGCTGGCTGATCGCCGGGATCGACAGCTGTATGGAAGGCAGCGCGGGCGGCCGCGTCGCCGCCGACGAAGCCGACCGGCTGATGGCACTGCTCGCCTCGACCGCCGCCCGGCATGTCCTGGTTTGCCTGCACCACCCGCCGCTGCCCCTGGGCAGCCGCTGGCTGGACCGCGTCGGGCTGGATGACAGCGACGCGTTCCTGCGGCGGATCGCTGCCGACGGCAAGGTGCGCGGCTGTCTGTTCGGGCACGTGCACCAGGCGTTCGAAGGCGCATACGGCGACATGCGTATCATTGGCACGCCGTCCACCTGCCGGCAATTCCTGCCGGGCAGCGACGATTTTGCCGTGGACGACCGGCCGCCGGCGTACCGGCGCGTGGCGCTGGGCGCCGACGGCGCGATTACGACGGAGCTCGTGTGGGTACCGGCAGAGACCGGGGAGCAGCCGTGACGCACCGTCGCCACCTCGCCCGGTCCGGCATTGCCGCCCTGCTGCTCGTCGCGGCCGCTGTCGCCCGGGCCGACGGCGCGCCGCACGATCTCATGCTGTGGCGCGTCGAGGGCGCCGCCAACTCCGTCTACCTGCTGGGCTCCATACACCTCCTGCGGGAATCCGATTATCCGCTGCCGCCGGTCATCGATTCGGCATACGACGATGCCGAATCGTTGTTCATGGAGCTCGACATGGACGACCTGGATCCGCTCGCGGCACAGGGCATCGCCACGGAGCTCGGCGTGCTGTCGAACGGCGGCAGCCTGGAGGCGCTGCTCGGGAGCGGACCGTACCGGCGTGCCGCGGAGCTCGCGGAACGCGCCGATATTCCGCTCGCGCTGCTCGGCAGCACCGAACCGTGGCTGGCGGCGATCAATGTCGAGCAGCTGATGCTGATGCGCATCGGGTTCGATCCGGCCCACGGTATCGAAACGCGTTTTACGCGGCGTGCGAAGACCGACAGCAAGGCAATCACGGGGCTGGAATCGGTACGCCAGCAACTGGAGATACTGGACGGCCTGCCGATGGAGGTGCAGCGCGCGTTGCTGTTGCAGACGCTCGAGGACAGCCTCGAGCTCGAGGCTCGCATGGACGAACTGGTGCGCGCCTGGCGCACCGGCGATACCGGGTTGCTCGAACAGACCATGCTGCGCGACATGCAGGAACATCCGCGACTGTACGAACAGCTCGTTGTCGCGCGAAACCGCAACTGGACACAGCGCATCGTCGAACTGCTGAAGGCCGACGAGGACGTACTGGTCATCGTCGGCGCACTGCATCTCGTGGGTCCGGACGGCCTGCCGGCACTGCTGGAGGCGCGCGGCTACCGGCCGGCACAGATGTCACAGCCCTGACAGGCTGCCGAAAAGCTGCGTTTTTCATCGGCCTGCCAACGGTTCGCCGATGAGCGTGCCGAATCTATACCTCGACCATCTCGAAATCTTCCTTGCCGGCGCCGCAATCCGGACACCGCCATGACAGCGGCACGTCGTCCCAGCGCGTGCCGCGCGGAATACCCGACTCGGGATCGCCTTCCTCCTCGTCGTAGATGTAGCCGCAGATCAGGCACATGTATGTCTTCATGATCTGCCGAACTCTCGAACGCCGCGCCCCGCGTGTCAAGCGGCGCATCCGCAAATCGGCCGGCAGTGGCGTCCCGATGCAAAGTACCACGGCCTCCGGTAGCATGCGGCTCTTCGCGGGTATCGATGAGAAAGTGAGTCCAATGTCATTGTTCGCCGATGCGAAAAAGTACATAGCCGGCGGCGTCAATTCGCCGGTCCGTGCATTTGCCGCGGTGGGCGGCGACCCCGTTTTCTTTCGCAGCGCCGCCGGTGCCTGGGTGGAAGACGAGGACGGGCGCCGCATGGTGGACTACGTCGGTTCCTGGGGGCCCATGATCGTCGGCCACGCCCATCCGCACGTCATTCGCACGGTACAGGAAACGGCCGCGCGGGGCCTGAGCTTCGGCGCTCCTGCCGCCTCGAAACCGCACTCGCCCGCAAGATTTGCGAGGTCGTCCCGTCCATCGAGCGCGTGCGCATGGTCAATTCGGGCACCGAGGCGACGATGAGCGCGATCCGGCTTGCGCGCGGGCATACCGGACGCGACAAGATCGTGAAGTTCGAGGGCTGCTATCACGGTCATTCGGACTCGCTCCTGATCAAGGCAGGTTCCGGCGCGCTGACACTGGGCGTGCCCAGTTCGCCCGGCGTGCCTGCCGGCCTCGCGGAGCATACGGTGACGCTGCCGTTCAACGATGCCGCGGCGGTGGAGCAGGCGTTCCGGGAACTCGGCGACCAGGTCGCCTGCGTCATCGTCGAGCCCGTCGCCGGCAACATGAACATGGTCCCCCCCGTCGGCGGATTTCTCGAGACGCTGCGCGACCAGTGCAGCGAACACGGCGCCCTGTTGATTTTCGACGAAGTCATGACCGGCTTTCGCGTTGCCCACGGCGGCGCACAGGCGCTGTTCGGCATCCGTCCCGACCTCACGGCGCTCGGCAAGATCGTCGGTGGCGGCGTGCCGGCTGCAGCCTTCGGCGGCAGGGCCGGGATCATGGCGAGCCTCGCGCCGGACGGACCCGTCTACCAGGCCGGCACGCTCTCCGGCAACCCGCTCGCCATGGCGGCGGGGCTCGCGACGCTGGAACTGCTGGACGAGGACGGTTTCTACGACCGACTCGGCAAAACCACGGCACGGCTGGCGGAAGGGCTCGCGACGATCGCCGGCGAAGCGGGCGTGCCATTGGCCGTGGAACACGAGGGCGGCATGTTCGGCTTCGTGTTCACTGCCGACGGGCCCGTCCGCAGCTTCGCGCAGGTTGCCGCAGCCGACATCGAACGTTTCCGGCGGTTCTTTCACGGCATGCTCGAACGCGGCATCTACCTTGCGCCGTCCGCCTTCGAAGCCGGGTTCGTGTCGTCGGCGCACGGCACTGCCGAGATCGATCGCACGCTCGATGCCGCACGGGAGGTCTTGCCGCGCGTGGCGGCGTGACGCGCCGTCATTCCGTCCGGCGCGCCATTACCGCACGAACGTCGCCGAGGACACTGCGGATCAGCTGCAGTCTCCGCAGCGGATCATTGCACTCCAGGCATTCCTGCCTCTGCCCGGCATTGATCGGCAGCACTTCGGCGAACCGGTATCCGACCCAGGTCGCGTCCTCGTAGTGGCGCGGCAGGTCTTCATAGAGCCTGCCGAGGTCGTCCAGGACCCCGTCCAGGATCTGCACCAGTGGCAGGAATTCGTCGGGTAACCGCAACTCGGGCTCCGGCGGCAGCACCCGCACCTCGCCCACCAGCAAGCCGTTGTCACGGCGCGCGGTGGACAGCACAGTGAAGCGTTCGCCGCCCCGGGCGGTAATGCCGAGTATGCCGTCGCTTCCCTGGTACCAGTCCGTGATTCGGGCCAGCGTCCCGACATCGTAGATGGTTGCCGGGCCCGTCTCCGTGCCCTCGCGAATCTGTACGACGCCAAAGGCCGCCTCGTGGCGCATGCAATCGCCGATCATGTCGAGATAGCGAGGTTCGAAGACCCGCAGCGGCAACGGGCCCTGCGGGTACAGTACGGTGCGCAGCGGGAAAAGCGGAACTTGCTGGGAATCCGTCACAGAGGCGTGCTCCGGCCGCGCCGTTGCCTTTAATTATAGACGTTTAGCGCGCCCGGACGCCTGCACGGATTCCGCTTCAGGCATCGGCCAGGCTGGCGGTCAGCTTCTGCCGCACGCCGCCGAAGCCACCGTTGCTCATGAAGATCATGTGATCACCCGGTTTCAGCGTCGCGCGCAGCGCAACCACCAGCGACACGAAATCGGTGCACACCCGGGCACGCTCGCCAAGCGACGACAATGCGCCATCGATGCCGTCGTCGAAATCCGCGGGGCGGTACAGCAATATCTCGTCCGCCCCGGCAAGCGCGTCGGCAAGCACGTCGTTGTGAATGCCGAGCTTCATCGTGTTGGAGCGCGGTTCCAGGGCGACGACGAGACGCTCGCCCGGGAAACGCCGTCGCATGCCGTCGATAGTGCGGCGAATAGCCGTCGGGTGATGTGCAAAATCGTCGTAGATACGGATGCCGGCCACGCTGGCCGTCTGTTCCAGGCGCCGCTTGACACCCTGGAACCGCGACAACGCCGTCGCGGCGCGAGCGAGCCCGACGCCGGCCGAGGCGGCCGCCGCGACCGCGGCGACGGCGTTTTCGAGATTGTGGCTTCCCGCCAGCTGCCATTCGATCTCGGCGACCTCATCGCCATGGCTGAAACGCGCGCAGCGGCCGGCGCTGTCCGTGAATTCCGCACGCCAGTCGGCCGCCGCGTCGATCGAGAAGCGCTCCGTACCGGTCCAGCAGCCCATGCGGAGCAGCGCCGAGAGGTTCTCGTCGGCCGCATTCACCAGCAGTCGTCCGTTGCCGGGCACGGTGCGGACCAGTTGATGGAATTGCCAGAGTATCGCGTCGAGATCCGCGTATATGTCCGCGTGATCGAATTCCAGGTTGTTCAGCACGGCGGTGCGGGGACCGTAGTGAACGAACTTGGCGCGCTTGTCGAAGAACGCCGTATCGTATTCATCCGCCTCGACGACGAAATACGCAGAGTCGCCGTAGCGCGCGGTCACGCCGAAGTCGGCGGGTACGCCGCCAATCAGGAATCCCGGACTCTGGCCCGCCTGCTCGAGTATGAAGGCCAGCATGCTGGCTGTCGTTGTCTTGCCGTGCGTGCCGGCGACCGCTATGACGTGACGATCGCAGAGCACATGCCGTGCCAGCCATTCGGGACCCGACTGGTACGGAAGACCCCGGTCCAGCACGGCCTCGACGGCCGGATTGCCGCGGCTCAACGCGTTGCCTATGACAACACAGTCGGGCGCCGGTTCGAGGACTGACGGATCGTAACCTTCGTGCAGGTCGATGCCGAGCGCCTCGAGCTGCTCGCTCATCGGCGGATAGACGTTCGCGTCGCTGCCCGTGACCCGGTGGCCGGCGGCCCGGGCGAGTGCCGCGATTCCGCCCATGAACGTGCCGCAAATACCGAGAATATGCAGATGCATGTGCTTGCCGCAGCTCAGCGCGGTTCAGTCAGTGCCGATTGCAGCCCGAACTGCAGGACGAACGCAACCATGGCAATGGCAATCCCGACAAACCAGTGTTGCGCGATTGCGCGAGCGATAATATGACCCTCGACGGGCACCGACCAGAACAGGATCAGCGTCGCCACGAGCCCGGCAAACTGCTGGCCGAGCAGGGGCTTGAACAAGGCGTATTCGGCGACGAACAGGAACGTGATCAGCGAGCCGCAGGCAATGATACTGGCCACCGACTGCAGGATGCGCTGAGGATGACCCGACAGGTAGATGATCGCCGCATAAAACAGGATGCCCAGCCCGTAGGTCATTGCGGTCAGGCCGTAATTCCGCTCCGTCTCGCTGCCGATGACCGTGACGGTCGCGTACGCGGAAATCACCATGAGGACAAGTGCGAACATGACGACGAGCCAGGAGCGTGGCACGCTGTCCGGCCCCTTGCGCAGCGCAATGATGTCGACGAATGTCCGGAGTAGAAGCAGCAAATCAGTTTGCCAACAAGGAAGACTGCGGGAAATGATCGCATGTTACTCTCTCCGGGATAAAGCTGTGTCGCGCCAGCCCGGACGTCTCACCGATTCGCGGGAATCGGTGGGGCGTCCGGGCTGGACACGTATCGTCCAACCGGCCTCTGCATGACCGAATTCGAACTGATCGACCTGTCCCGCCCGGAAGCGCTGATCGTTGCGCTGAACGGCATGGAGCGCATCGGTGTGGACACCGAGTTCATGCGCGAGAAAACCTACTTCCCGCGCCTGTGCCTCGTGCAGATCGTGGCCGGCGATTCGATCTGGTGTGCCGATCCCCTGCCGGCGGTCGAGCTCGGCGCGTTCTGGGACGCGGTGCTGGCACCGGAATGGGTGTTGCATTCCTCCCGCCAGGACCTCGAGGTCGTGCAGAATTCCGCCGACCGGCTCCCACATACCGTGTTCGACACCCAGATCGCGGCTGCCCTGCTCGGCTATCAGCCGCAAATGGGTTACGCCAGCCTCGTGGCCGAACTGTTCGGCGTCGAACTTGCGAAATCCCACACGCGCGCCGACTGGAGCCGCCGACCGCTTTCTCCCGAGGTCATGGAGTACGCCGCCGAAGACGTTAAATTCCTGTTACCGGCCGCCGACGAATTGCGCTCCCGGCTCGAGCGGCGGGGTCGGCTGGACTGGGCGCTTCAGGACGCCGCCGACCTGCTCGACCCGGCACTCTATCGCGCCGATCCGGACACGGCCGTTGAGCGGGTCAAGGGAGCCCAGGGCCTCGGCGGCCCGGCCCGGGGCGCCGCGATCCGCCTTGCGCGCTGGCGTGAAGAGCGCGCTGTCGCCAGTGACAAGCCGCGCCAGTGGATACTGCGCGACACCGCATTGCTGGCGATCGCCGCCAGTGGCGCGACGACGCACCGCGCGCTGGCTGCCATCCCGGACGTTGCGGATGGCACGGTACGCCGCCACGGCGATACGTTGCTCGCGCTGCTGCAAGATGCCCGCGAGGCCGGTGAATCGCATCTGCCGCAGACCCGGCCTGACGAGGAACAGCGCGCGTTGCAGAAGTCGCTGCAAAAACGGGTGGCGGCACGCGCGGGCGAACTCGGCATTGCCGCGGAAGTGCTGGCGCCGCGCCGCGAACTGTCAGCGGCGATCGCGGGCCAGCGGGACCTGCGCGTGTTCCGCGGCTGGCGTGCCGATCAGGTGGGATCTGAACTGCTGGCCATGCTCGACTGAAACGATGGCGACCCGGCGTCAGGCCTCGGCGCCCTGCTCTCCCCGGCCGTCGTCGAGGACGGCGATGAGCCGTTCGTAAACCTCGTCCACGCTGCCGCCGGCGTCGACCGTGCGCAACTTGCGACGCTTGCGGTAGAAGTCGATCAACGGCTCCGTCTGCTCCCGGTAGACATCGAGGCGGCTGCGAATCGTTTCCTCGTTGTCGTCCTCGCGCTGAACCAGCTCGCCGCCGGCGGCCCGGCACTCGTCCAGTTCTTCCTGCGTCGAGAAATATATATTAAGGAGTTTGCCGGTCGCCGAGCAGGTGCGGCGGCCGGTCAGGCGCTTCAGCAGGATGTCGAAGTCGACGTCCATCAGTACCGCCGCATCCAGCGGCTGGCCCAGTTCGTCCAGCAGTTCTTCCAGGTCCAGCGCCTGTTGTTCGGTACGCGGAAAGCCATCGAGAATGAAGCCGTTCTCGGTATCGGGCTCGCGCAGCCTTTCACTGATGATGCCGAGAACGACGTCGTCGGAGACGAGCTGGCCGGCCTCCATGATCTTTTGCGCCTGCTGTCCGAATCGCGTGCCGGCCTCGACGGCGGCACGCAACATGTCGCCGGTGGAAATCTGCGGGATATTGCGGTCGGCCATCAGATTCCTGGCCTGGGTGCCCTTGCCCGACCCGGGCGCGCCCAACAAGACGATTCGCATTCGCTGCTACTCTGGTCGTTGACGTGATTGACAGTGCGCCGACGCGTCGCGCGCCGACGACGGCAGCCTGCCACGCGGGCGGGCCACCTCAGGGGCGACCTACGCTACCACAATCCGTCCGGGCGTCAATCCGCGCAACGACGGTGCCGTGAAGCGGCCTTCGGTTTCCGCTATCCTCGGCGGCAACTCGAATCAACCAACCCCCGGGGCCTCGCGATGTCCAGGAAAAATGCGTTCTACGCCCAGTCGGGCGGCGTCACTGCAGTAATCAATGCGACCGCCTGCGGCGTAATAGAGGCCGCCCGGCAAAACCGGGACAAGATCGCCAACGTCTACGCGGGCCGGCACGGCATCATCGGCGCCCTGACGGAGGACATGATCGACACGAACAGCGAATCCGCGCGAACCATCGCCGCATTGCGGCATACACCCGGTGGCGCGTTCGGCTCGGCACGTTACAAGCTCAGGAGTCTCGAGGAAAACCGCGCCGAGTATGAACGACTGGTGGAAGTTTTCCGCGCGCACGACATCGGGTACTTTTTTTACAATGGCGGCAATGACTCGATGGATACGGCCCACAAGGTTTCGCAAATCAGCGAGCGCATGGGCTACCCGGTTCGCTGCCTCGGTATTCCCAAGACCGTCGACAACGACCTGCCGATCACCGACAACTGCCCCGGCTTCGGTTCCGTTGCGAAATACGTCGCGGTGTCGACACTTGAAGCGGCACTGGACGTGCTGTCCATGGCCAGGACGTCAACGAAGGTCTTCATACTCGAGGTCATGGGCCGGCACGCCGGCTGGATCGCCGCCGCGGCGGGGCTCGCGGGCAGCGAGCGCGGCGACGCACCGCATATCATCCTGTTTCCGGAGATACCATTCGACCAGCAGGCGTTCCTCGGGCGCGTGAAAGCGTGCGTCGAGCGCTACGACTATTGCGTCGTGGTCGTCAGTGAAGGGGCAAGCTACGAGGACGGCCGCTTCCTGGCAGAAGCAGGTACCCGTGATGCGTTCGGCCATGCGCAACTGGGCGGCGTCGCGCCGGTCGTCGCCAACATGGTGCGCGAGAACCTGGGTTACAAGTATCACTATGCGGTTGCAGACTACCTGCAACGCTCCGCGCGCCACATCGCGTCCGCTGTCGACGTCGACCAGGCCTACGCCGTGGGCAAGGCGGCGGTGAAATTCGCGCTCGCGGGCAAGACCTCGGTCATGCCGGTGATCAAGCGCGTTTCCGACAAGCCCTATCGCTGGCGTATCGAGGAGGCGCCGCTGTCGAAGATCGCCAACAAGGAGAAAAAGCTGCCGCGTCGCTACATCAGTCGCGACGGTTTCTCGATCACCGAGGCCGGGCGCCGTTACCTCGCGCCGCTGATCCGCGGCGAGAATTATCCGCCTTATGTCAACGGCTTGCCGAAGTATGTGAGCGTCAAGGGCAAGCCGGTCCGGAAGCGGCTGAACGACGACTTTGTGGTATGATCCGCGCCTTTGTCGGGGGCCGGCAGCAACGCAACCCGCAGCAAACCGGAGACACTTGGAGACTGAAGCATGAGCAATGAGTTGGCATTGTGGCTGGCGATAGGCGCCGGAATCACAGCCATATTGTACGGACTGCTGTCCACGCAGTGGATTCTCAAACAACCGGCCGGCAACGATCGCATGCAAGAGATCGCCCGCGCCATCCAGGAAGGGGCCGGCGCCTACATGAATCGCCAGTACCTGACGATCAGCATGGTCGGTCTCGTGCTGTTCGTCTTACTCGGATTCGCGCTGGACTGGGCGACAGCCATCGGCTTCGCCATCGGTGCGCTGTTTTCCGGTCTCGCCGGCTATGTCGGCATGTTCGTTTCGGTACGCGCCAACGTGCGTACCGCGGAAGCAGCGAGGAAAGGTGTCAATCCGGCGCTGAACATCGCGTTCCGCGGCGGTGCCATTACCGGGCTGCTCGTCGTGGGCCTCGGCCTGTTCGGCGTTGCCGGCTACTACCTCGTCCTGTCCGGCATGGGCGCCACGGTCGATCAGGCGATTCACGCCCTGGTCGGGCTGGCCTTCGGTGGCTCACTGATCTCGATTTTCGCGCGACTTGGCGGCGGCATATTCACCAAGGGCGCGGATGTCGGCGCCGACCTGGTCGGCAAGGTCGAGGCCGGCATCCCCGAGGACGACCCGCGCAATCCCGGCGTCATCGCCGACAACGTCGGTGACAACGTGGGCGACTGTGCCGGCATGGCAGCGGACCTGTTCGAGACCTACGCGGTAACGATTATTGCCACGATGCTGCTCGGCACACTGGTCGCCGGACAGTTCGGCACCGAGGCCATCATCTACCCGCTCGTGCTGGGTGCCGTCTCGATCGTTGCATCGATTATCGGCACGTTCTTCGTGCGCACGTCGGACGGCGGCAAGATCATGGGTGCCCTCTACAAGGGCATGATCGTCGCCGGTGTGCTCGCTGCCATCGCCTTCTACCCGCTGACGAGCGCCATGATGGCCGAATCGGGCAATGTCGGCGGTATCTACGGCTCGGCGCTGATCGGCCTGGCACTGACGGCGGCCATGGTCGTCATCACCGAATGCTACACGGGCACCGAATACAAGCCGGTACGGACGATCGCCGAAGCGTCGCAGACGGGCGATGCGACGAACATCATTGCCGGGCTCGGCATTTCAATGAAGGCTACGGCACTGCCCGTGCTTGCCGTCTGCCTCAGCATCTGGGGCGCGTTCGAACTGGCACCCGAGGGCAACTCCCTCGCGGGCCTGTACAACATCGCCATTGCGGCGACGACCATGCTGTCCATGACGGGCGTCGTGGTTGCACTGGATGCGTTCGGCCCGATAACCGACAATGCGGGCGGAATCGCCGAGATGTCGGAACTACCGCCCGAAGTCCGCAATATCACGGACCAGCTGGACGCGGTCGGCAACACGACCAAGGCCGTCACGAAGGGCTATGCAATCGGCTCGGCAGGGCTCGCGGCCCTGGTGCTGTTCGCGGACTATACGAATGCTCTGGAAGGTGCCGGCATTCTCGTCAATTTCGACCTGTCCGACCATCTCGTCATCATTGGCCTGTTCATCGGCGGCCTCGTGCCCTTCCTGTTCGGCGCCATGGCGATGGAGGCGGTCGGCCGCGCGGCCGGCGCCGTCGTCAACGAAGTGCGCCGGCAGTTCCGCGAAATCGAAGGCATCATGGAAGGCACCGGCAAGCCCGACTACAGCCGCGCCGTGGACCTGCTGACGAAGGCGGCGATCAAGGAAATGATCGTGCCCTCGCTGCTGCCGATCCTGGTGCCGCTGGCTGTCGGCCTGTTGCTCGGCCCCAGGGCGCTGGGCGGTTTGCTGCTGGGGACGATCGTCACCGGCCTGTTCGTCGCGATCTCGATGACCACCGGCGGCGGTGCCTGGGACAACGCCAAGAAATACATCGAGGACGGCAATTTCGGCGGCAAGGGCTCCGATGCCCACAAAGCGGCAGTGACCGGCGATACCGTCGGCGACCCGTACAAGGACACGGCCGGGCCCGCTATCAACCCGCTCATCAAGATCATCAACATCGTGGCGCTGCTGATGGTGCCGTTGCTCTGAACCGGGCCGGCAGCAGCCGGTCCACACAACGAATCGCCGGCAATGGCTCTGCCATTGCCGGCGTCTTTGCGCCGCGCCGGCGGCGCGCAGACGTTCAGAGTCGCAGTATGCGGTGGCTGCCGCTGGCAGCCGTGCTGTGCTGGCCGAGGGGCACCGGCACGTCGATGAAATTGCCCTGGACGAAGTCGACGCCGGCTTCGCGCAGCCAGTCGAAATCCTCTTGTGACTCGACCTGCTCGGCAATGACACGGAACTGCATCGTCCGTGCCAGCTTGATCATCGCCACGACCATTTCCTGGTTGATGTCGTCCGCAGGCAGACCCCGTGTGTACGCACCGTCGATCTTCAGGTAGTCGACCGCCAGCTGCTTGAGCCGGGAAAAGGCACCGAGCCCCGAACCGAAGTCGTCCAGCGCAAACTCGCAACCGATGCCGTGCAGCACCTCGATAAAGCGCTGCAGGTGCTGTACGTCGGTGGTGACGACGCTTTCATTGACCTCGAAGCAGATCCGGCCCGGCGCAACACCGCTGCGGTCCAGCGTATCGACCACGTAATTGAGAAAGCCCTCGTCGCCCAGTGTCTGGCCGGAGATGTTGATCGAGCAGCTGCGTCCCTGCGGCAGGCGAATGTCGCCGGCATTGAGCGCCGCGAGCGTTGCGGAAACGACCCAGCGATCGATCTGCGGAAGCAACTGGTAGCGCTCGGCGGGACGCAGGAATTCGGCGGAGTTGGCGAGCCTGCCGTGCTCGTCCGGCAACCGGATCAACACCTCGTACGCCGGGCCGCTTTCCTGCCCCGCCGTGGCAATGATCGACTGCAGCGCCAGTTCGAATCGATCCTCGTGCAACGCCGACTGCATCAGGCGCAGCCACTGGATATCGCCGCGTTCACGCGCGATGGCCTCGTCCCGCGCCGAGTAAACATGCACCTGGCCGCGCCCGCGCTGCTTCGCGACATAGCACGCGGAGTCGGCGGCGCTGACGACGTCCTGCAGGTTGCCGCTGGCCTGCGTAATCTCAACCAGTCCGACCGATATGCCGATGTTGAATATCTTGTCCTGCCACACGAACCGGTAGTCCGCAACGGCATTACAGATATCCGACGCTATCTGCGTGGCTTTCTCGAGCGGGCAGCCAATCAGCAATATACTGAATTCGTCACCGCCCAGCCGGCCGACGAAATCCGAATCACGAACCTGCTCCTTTATCAGGGTTGCCACCTCGCGCAGCATGTTGTCGCCGGCAAGGTGGCCGCAGCTGTCATTGACCGCCTTGAACCTGTCCAGGTCCATGTAACAGAGTATGTGAGTCGATTCCTCCGCATGGGCGGCGTCCATCGCCTCCTGGACCCGGCGCTCGAATTCGCGGCGATTGATCAGGCCCGTCAGGGGGTCATGGGTTGCCTGGTAGCTCATCTGCCGGGTGAGGCCGCGGAGTTCGCTGACGTCGTGAAACACGACGACCGTACCGGTAATGCTGTTGCCGGGCCCTTTGATCGGCGACGCGGTAATCTCGATCGAGTGTTCATGGCGGCCGTCGCGACTCACCAGCAACGCACGGCGGCCCATGTTGACGCGCCGGCGCATCGCAAGGCAGCGTTCGACCGGATCACCCAGCGAGCGACGATCGGCCTCGTCTATAAGCGTGAAGAGCTCGCTGACCTGCTGCCCCCCTGACGCTTCGCGATCGGCGCCGGTCATCGCTTCCGCCGCGCGATTCATGTAGTCGATGCGGCCCTCGTTGTCCGTCGTGATGACGCCTTCGGAGATCGATTCGAGCGTGTACTGCGCCTGCCGCTTGCTGCGGCTGAGGGAGACTTCGAGACTCTTCCGGTAACTCACGTCGCGGGCCACCGTGAGAACCGCATTGTTGCCACGGTATTCGATCATGGAACTCTGGGCCTCGACCCACAGCCCCTGTTCGTTGCCGTTAATCAGCTGGATTTCGAGCCGTTGCGGCACTTTCTGGCCGGCGAGCCGGCGTGCCATCGTCTTGCGGAACAACGCCCGGTATGCCGGCTTTACCAGGTCGGCCACCTGCCGTCCCTCGAGCTGTTCGGGGCTCAGGCCGACAAGGCTCGCGGCACTTTCGTTGGCGAGCAGGATGCGTTCGTCATGGATCAGCACGACCTCGGGGATGGTCTTTGCAAATTCGGCAAACAGCCGGTCGCGATCCTGGATTTCCTCGTCACGCTCGCCGATCGCATCGAACAACCGGTTGACCGTCGCGGTGAGGTCCGTCAGCGCCGGGTCTCCAGGCAATGCAAGGCGCCGCCCGACGGACGCATCGGCGGAGGCCTCGACCAGCTCGTCCCGCAGCGCGCGAATATTCGCCTCCCGGCGGCGCGCGGCCAAAAGGAACCCGATCGCGGCACCGACTGCCGCGAGCAGCAACACGGCCAGGATGATTGGCAGCGCGCCTACGGCCATGTCCGTACCGGGACCTGGCGGTTCACGCGTGGGCATTTCAGGCTGTGTCGATCGGCTTTATCGTTCTGGGAACGCAAGACCTGCCTCGTCCTCTCCGGTGTGCTGTCGACGACCGGTGTCGCGACTCGCTGATTTGTTATTATTGGGCGCTCGTGACGTGTCTCCGGCTTCGGAGATTCGAGGTAATTCAGAGCGATGTAGTGTGAGTCCAAGCATAGCTCAGCGACCGCTTTACACTGCAGTAATTCACCATAATTCGTAATCCGCACAGCGTGAATCCGGCTGCCGGCCGGCGGCCCGAATGCGGCAACTGATCAGGTAATTCAGGATGTTACAGGCTGAACAATCGATGGACACCGCAGCGGCACGACGCCAGATGGTGGACCAGCAGATTCGTACGTGGGGCGTACGCGACGAGACCCTGCTCGAGCTGTTCGACGGGCTGTCGCGCGACATTTTGCGCCGGCAGCTTTCCGCTCGCTGGCGTTCGCCGACGTGGCGCTGCCCTGGGACATGGCGAATACATGATGCAGCCCTCGGTCGAGGGCCGGATGTTGCAGGCGCTGGCAATCTCGCCTGCGGACACTATCCTCGAAATCGGCACCGGCAGCGGCTACGTGACCGCGTGCCTCGCGCAGCTCGGCGCCAGTGTCGTGAGCGTCGACATTCACGACGACTTCGTCGCCGCGGCCGGCAAAAAACTCGAGGCGCAGGGCATCGCGAATGTCACGCTGCAGACGCTGGACGCCTGTCGCGAACTGCCGGACGGCCCGTTCGACGTCGTCGCGATCACGGGCTCGTTGCCGGAAATGGACCCGCGCATGCTGGATGCCGTCAAACCGGGTGGCCGGTTGTTCGCCGTAATCGGCGAGGATCCGGTCATGGAAGCCTGCCTGTACCGGCGCGGTGACGGCAACGATTGGCAGACGACCGGCCTCTTCGAGACCTCGCTCAAGGCCCTGCGGCATGTCCGCATGCCGTCCCGCTTCTCGTTCTGATGGGGATATCGGTGAAACCGTTCCCGCGGCAGCGGCATCCTAGTAGGTTGCTGGAAAAGCCATTCATGGCTTTTCCAGCTTCACCATTCGAAAAGCGTGGTTTTCGAATGGCTCGCATTTTCAATGGCTTGCAGCCATCGAAAATGGCGGTACGTCCTGTACCGGCTAACAGGCAGCCGAAAACTACGTTTTCAGCTGCCTGCTGAGTAGTCTGCCGGCGTGCCTGCGAACGATCGCTCCTGCCGGCGTCAACGCAACAGGGCGGCCCGCGCTGGCCGTGTCGCTTGACTGTTCTAGTGATATAGTTAACCATAACACTTGCCGCACCGGCGCGGCGCCACCCTCGGATTGTTGCCTATGACCTGTCGCACCCGGATTCTGCCCCTGGCCGCCGCGCTCGCCTCGCTTGCCGCGACGGCCCCCGCAGAGGCCACGTCGCTGCTCGAGATTTACCAGCAGGCACTGCAAAGCGACCCGCTGATCCACGAGGCCGAGTCTCGACGCCTGGCGGCGCTCGAAGCGGCACCGCAGGCACGCAGCGCCCTGCTGCCCCAGCTGACGGGCGGCGCGCAATACGGCCGCTCCGGATCGTCCGGCCAGCAGGTTTTCCAGGACAGCACCGGCATCGGTATCGCGACGTCGGAGTCCGAAACGGAATCGTACGGTTGGCGAGTGGACCTGCGGCAGACGATTTTCCGCTGGGACCAGATCGTCGCGCTCAAGCAGGCAGACAAGCAGGTGGCGCGGGCCGAGGCCGAGCGGGAAGCCGCCCAGCAGGACCTGATCGTCCGGGTCTCGCAGCGCTATTTCGACGTGCTGGCCGCCGAGGACCGGCTCGCGTCGATCACCGCCGACCGGCTCGCAATTGCCCGGCAGCTCGAGCAGGCAAAACAGCGCTTCGAAGTCGGGCTTATCGCCATCACCGACGTGCAGGAGTCGCAGGCGGCCTACGACCAGTCCGTCGCCGCGGAGATCGGCGCGAAGCGCGAGCTGGCAACCGCCGAGGCGCTGTTGCGCGAGATCACCGGCGAACACATCCCGGATCTCGAGGCGCCCGGCGAGGACTTTCCGCTGCCGACGCCAAACCCGAACGACGAGCAGAGCTGGATCGACCTTGCCATGGAACAGAACCTGACGCTCGTCGCCAGCCGCCTGAACGAACGCATCGCCCGCGACGAGATTGCCTTTCGCCGCTCCGGCCACTACCCGTCGGTGGAACTCGTGGCCGACTACGGCGACTCGAGCGCCGAAATCACGGACCAGCTGCGTGACGGCGTGCCGTTTCCCGACTTCGAAACCGACCGCCAGTCCGACTCCATCGCGCTGCAGGTCAATATCCCGTTGTTCTCCGGCGGCCGGACGTCGTCGCGCGTGCGAGAGGCCGTCTACCTGCACCGGGCCAGCCGGGAACAGCTGCAGCGCGTCGCGCGCGAGACGGAACGGGCGACACGCGATGCCTATCTCGGCGTCCTGTCCGAGATCAGTCGCGTGCAAGCGCTTGCGCAGGCGGTTGCGTCGAGCCGCACGGCCCTGCAGGCAACCCAGGCGGGCTTTGACGTCGGCACACGTACCATCGTCGACGTACTGAACTCGCAACGAGCCCTCTACCAGGCCATTACCAACTATTACCAGAGTCGCTACACGTACGTCGGCAACGTATTGCGCCTGAAACAGGCAGCCGGGACGCTCAGCGTCGAGGACCTGGAGCAGATCGACCGCTGGCTGGAAGAACGCGAGGAACCGGAGGACATTGCCCCCGAGGATTTCGCCACGGTCGGCGAGCCGGGCGACGGGTAGGGGCAGGCGCACCGCCGGTCAATCGTTCGCGTCACCCACCAGGGGCTGCAACAGCACCAGCAGCCGGTTCAGCGCGCCGCGATTGCGCTCGACGATTTCGCGTCCCCGGGTACCTCGTACCCGTGCCGCCTGCTCGTCCCGGAACAACTCGCAAACCGCCGCCGCGAGTTCGTCGGCATCGGCGACCGTGGTCGAGGCACCCACCGCTGCGAACATGTCGGCAATCTCCTGGGTATTGAACAGGTGCGGCCCCGTCACGACCGGCACACCGAGCGCGGCCGGTTCCAGCAGGTTATGACCGCCGACCGGCAGCAGCGTACCGCCCACGAACGCCACGTCGCTCGCCGCGTAGAAAAGCGGCAACTCGCCCATCGTGTCGAGCAGGAAGACGCGCGTGGACGCACGGCAGGTCGCGCCGGAGGTTCGCGTCACGCACTCGAACCCGCGCCGCCCGATCAGTGAACGGACGGCGGCGAAGCGTTGCGGGTGCCGCGGCACCAGCACCAGCAAGGCGTCCGGGACGGCCGCGAGGACCTGCTCGTGCGCATCCAGCACCAGCGCCTCCTCGCCCTCGTGGGTGCTGGCCGCGACCCAGACCGGCCGCCCGGGAAACGCGCTGTTCCGGAGTGTCGCCCCGTCGTCGGCGAGGTGCGCCGGCAACTCGATATCAAACTTGATGTTGCCGGTTACCCAGGTGCGTTCCTCGCTGGCCCCCAGCGACAGGAAACGGTCCGCATCGGCCCGGCTCTGGGCGGCGATCAGGATGCCGTGGGACAGCGTTTCCCGAAACAACGGCAGCAGGCGACGGTACTTCGTGACCGAACGCGGCGAGATGCGCGCACTGACCAGGATCAGGGGAATTTGCCGTATGCCGCAGCCTCGATACAGGTTCGGCCAGATCTCCGTTTCCATGATCAGCGCGAAGGCGGGCCGCACGGCGGCGAAGAACCGCGCCACGGCGGTCGGTGTTTCAAACGGGATATAACAATGCTCGATGCGCTCGCCGAACAGGCTGCGCGCGCGTTCCGCGCCGGTGGGGGTGACCGTGGTCAGAAGCAGCTGTCTGT
The DNA here is from genome assembly GCA_034522415.1 of Woeseiaceae bacterium. Classification (GTDB taxonomy): domain Bacteria; phylum Pseudomonadota; class Gammaproteobacteria; order Steroidobacterales; family Woeseiaceae; genus Woeseia. Next base: position 149,353 of record JAXHLH010000012.1, on the reverse strand, counting down.
CGGGAAATCGCGTCAGCAGCGAGCGGACCAGGGGCGCCGAGGCCTGCACCTCGCCCACCGACACCGCGTGCACCCAGACGCTGCCCTCGGCAAGCCGCGGATAGCCGAAACCGAACCGCTGGCCCACGCGGTCCCAGTAGCTGCGGTTCAGGAGCCCGCGGACTATCCAGTAAAGCGCGTAGACCGGCAGCAGCAGGTAGGTGAGTACCGCGTAGGCGACCCGCATTCGCGCCGGCCCTGACCCCGGCTCTGCCTCAGGCCCGCGGCCTCAGCCGCACTTGGAATCGCCGCAACTCAGGCACGTCATGCAGCCGTCCATCATGACGACGGCGGCGGTGTTGCACTTGCTGCAAAGCTGCGCCCCCGCGGGGTAATCCGTTTTCGAGAACGCATCCTGCTGGCGGCCTTTTTGTTCGAACTCGGCGCGCTTTTCGGCAATCAGCTGCTGCTGGGCCGCGTCCAGCTCCGGGGCCGCCAGCATGCCGATGGCAATGAGGTGCTTTTCGACGATATACCCGAGTTCCGCAATGATCGAGGGCATGAACGTGCCGCCCGGCTTCCAGTAACCGCCGCGCGGGTCGAAAACGGCTTTCAGCTCGTCCACCAGGAAGGTCACGTCGCCACCCTTGCGAAATACCGCGGAAATGATGCGCGTCAGGGCGACAATCCACTGGTAGTGATCGAGATTCTTGGAATTGATGAACATCTCGAACGGGCGGCGCTTTTCGTGTTCGGTGCCCTCGTTCAGGACGATATCGTTGATGGTCACGTACATGGCGTGGTCCGACACCGGCGTTTTCACCTTGTACGTCGACCCGACCAGCATTTCCGGACGCTTGAGTTTCTCGTGCATGCGGATGACTTCCGCACGGCCGTCTTCGGCCGGCTCGCGGGTCAGCTCGGGCTTTGCCGCCGCCCGGGTGTCCACCGGCTGCTTGACCGCGTACCCCACGATTTTCTTGTCGATCTGGATCTTGCTCATTGTCGTCATTGACCTCGGTCAGGACGATGCGGCCCTTGTCCGGTGCGCGCACCGTGCTTCCGCGCCGCTACGCGGCGCCGGAATCAGAATTTGCCGTAATACCCTTCCTTCAGGGCGTCGAACAGGTTGGCGGCCGTGTGCACCTCGCCATCGTATTCGACCTCCTCGTCGCCCTTGAGCTCCACCTCGGTGCCGTCCTCGAGCGTGAACGCGTACGTCGTGTTTTTCAGGTCGCGCTCCTTGACGAGCACGCCCTGGAACGCCTCCGGATTGAAGCGGAACGTCGTGCAACCCTTGAGCCCCTGCTCGTACGCATACAGGTAAATATCCTTGAAATCCTCGTACGGATAATCCGTCGGCACGTTTGCCGTCTTCGAGATCGACGAATCGATCCAGCGCTGTGCCGCTGCCTGTATGTCCACGTGTGCCTTGGGCGTGATGTCTTCCGCCGTGATGAAATAGCCCGGCAGTGCCGTCTCGGGATCGTCGCCTTCCTTGCTGGCCACCGGCAGCGCTTTGGGGTTAACCAGCGCCCGGTACGAAAGCAGCTCGAAGGAAAACACGTCGACTTTTTCCTTGGTCTTGCGGCCCTGGCGAATGACGTTGCGGAAATAATGATGCGCGAAACTCGGCTCGATGCCGTTACTGGCATTGTTGGCGAGCGACAACGAGATGGTGCCGGTCGGCGCGATCGAACTGTGGTGCGTGAACCGGGCACCGGTCTCGGCCAGTTCCTCGACGAGCTCGGGCGCCTCCGCGGCGATACGCTGCATGTAGCGGCTGTAGCGCGCGTGCAGCACGCGGCCGGCGATCCTGTCGCCGACTTCGTACCCGTCGCGCTGCATTTCCGGCCGTTTCGCCAGCATCTCCTGCGTGACCGTGAACTCCTCGCTCATGATCGGTGCCGGCCCTTTCTCGCGGGCCAGTTCCAGGCCGGCCTCCCAGCCGGCCAGCGCGAGTTGCTTGGCCACCTCGTCCGTGAACGCGACCGAATCCGGCTCACCGTACTTCATGCGCAGCATCGTGATCGTCGATCCGAGACCGAGAAAGCCCATGCCGTGCCGGCGCTTGCGCGTTATCTCGTCCCGCTGTCGCGCCAGCGGCAGCCCGTTGATCTCCACGACGTTGTCCAGCATGCGCGTGAATACCTTGACCACCTTGCGGAATTCGTCCCAGTCGAAGCGCGCCTTGTCCGTAAACGGGTCGACGACGAAACGCGTCAGGTTGACGGAACCGAGCAAACAGGAACCGTACGGCGGCAGCGGCTGCTCGCCGCAGGGATTGGTGGCGCGTATCGTTTCCGTGAACCAGTTGTTGTTCAGTTCGTTGACGCGATCGATGAGCACGAAACCGGGTTCGGCAAAGTCGTAGGTTGACGCCATGATGACGTCCCAGACACGCCGCGCCGGCAGCGTCTTGTAAATCTTGCAGGCGACGAGGCCCTCCGCGTTGCGGACGTAGCTCTCCGGTTCCGGCCACTCACGCCATACAAACTGCGTGGCATCGTTGACGTCGATGCCGTCCTCGTCCATTTCCTTGCGCGTCACCGGAAATGCGAGTTGCCAGTCCGCGTCGGCCTTCACGGCCTGCATGAACTCGTCGCTGACGAGCAGCGACAGGTTGAACTGGCGCAGCCTGCCGTCCTCCCGCTTGGCGCGGATGAAATCCATGACGTCGGGATGCCCGACGTCGAACGTGCCCATCTGTGCGCCTCGTCGCCCACCGGCCGACGACACCGTGAAGCACATGCGATCGTAGATGTCCATGAACGACAACGGACCCGAGGTGTACGCGCCCGCGCCGGTGACGTAAGCACCGCGCGGCCGCAGCGTCGAGAATTCATAGCCGATGCCGCAACCGGCCTTCAGCGTCAACCCGGCCTCGTGCACCTTGTTCAGGATGTTGTCCATCGAGTCCGCGACGGTCCCGGACACGGTGCAGTTGATCGTCGACGTCGCCGGCTTGTGAGCCTGGGCCCCGGCATTGGAGGTGATCCGGCCGGCCGGAATGGCGCCGCTGCGGAGCGCCCACAGGAACCGCTCGAAATATTTCTCGCGCAACGGTTCGGCCTCGACATCGGCCAGCGCGCGCGCCACCCGGCGATAGGTGTCATCGACCGTCGCGTCGATCGGCGTGCCGTCTTTCGCGGTAAGCCGGTACTTCGATTTCCAGATATCTATGGACGCCGGTTGAAACGGAATATCCGCAACCCCTTCAGCGTCGAAATTCACCGCGGACTTCATGTGGTCTAACTCCCTGGCTCCCTCGGGAGGCCCCGAGATATGGCAAGCTTGTTGCGATGGTTGCCATGACACAGGCGAACAGCTCCCCGCTCACCGCTGCCCCAAAACAAGCCGGCGAGTGCCCAAAAAAGGCGCCTGGTCTTCGTTATCTGCGACACAAGATGTTGTGTCTGACAGGGCACAAGATTATGCCCGTGCGGCATGAGTGTCAAGGCTTCGGGCGTTTTTTTGGCGGGGTATTTTCTCATGAAAAAACAAGTAGCTATAAGCGATTCGAGAAAAACTGCTTGAGATGAAAGAAAAAAAACTGAAAGATTCCGGAACCGACCGATTGCACAACATCTAGTGCTATTAAGTGAAATGCGCGCGACGCGTGACAAGACCCGTGACGAGGGGCGTGCCGGGCCCGTCCGGTGCGCCCGCCAGACCCGCCGCCGGGACGCGTCGACCTTGAATTGGACGCCCCCGGCCGCATGTCGCCTGCGACCGGCTCGCACCTCGCGCCTGCAGCAAACCGGCAAGCCGCCGGTGCCGTGCCGGAACTTTCGGACCGTTCCCGGGGTCCGCCGACACTCGGCAAGCGCCGCCGCCACCGGCGAGTGACGCGGGGCGCCGCTGCCGGAATTCAACGCGCGCCTGGCGCGTCTACAGTCTATGCAAGGAAACAGAAGCCGATGATGAAGAGACTTTCGATAGTGTGGGCTGCCGCGGCAGTTTTCGCCGCCGGCCTCGCAACTGCCGTGTTCCCGCACGATGCCGGTGCGCAGCCTATGCCCAGCCTCGCACCGCTGGTCGAGCGGGCCTCGCCGGCGGTCGTCAATATTCGCGTGAGCAAGACCGTCGAGTCGCGCTCGCCCTACGGCGACGAGATGTTTCGCCGCTTTTTCGGCCTGCCGGACACACCCGGCGGTCCGCGCGAAATCGCCAGCGCCGGCTCCGGGGTCATTGTCGACGCGGACAATGGTTACATCCTGACCAACCATCACGTGGTCGACGGCGTCGACCGCATCCAGGTGTCGCTGTACAACGATGAAACGCTGGATGCCGAGGTGGTCGGCAGCGACCCGGCCACCGACATCGCTGTCCTGCAGGTCGAATCCAACGGACTGATCGAGATTCCGATCGGTGATTCCGACACGCTCCGCGTGGGTGACTTCGTCATCGCCATCGGCAATCCGTTCGGGCTCGGCCACACGGTGACATCCGGCATCGTCAGCGCGCTCAGCCGCACCGGCATCAGCCGCAGCGGCTACGAGGATTTCATCCAGACGGACGCGTCGATCAACCCGGGCAATTCAGGCGGTGCCCTCGTCAACATGGACGGGGAACTGGTCGGCATCAATTCGGCCATTATCAGCCGCTCCGGCGGCAACGTCGGCATCGGGTTCGCCGTGCCGTCACAGATCGCGCAGTCGATCATGCGCCAGATCGTCGACTTCGGCGAGGTACGGCGTGGACTGCTGGGCGTCACGATCCAGACCATCGACGAGGAAGGCGCCAAGGCGCTCGGCGCGGAAGTCACCTCGGGCGCGCTGGTGTCCGAGATCACGCCGGGGTCGGCCGCCGAGGAGGCCGGATTGCAGGTCGACGACATCATCGTGCGTGTCGACGACCAGGATATCGAGGACAGCCGCGAACTGGCCAACGCGATCGGCCTCAAGGGTTCCGGCGAGGAAGTCGAGATCGAATACGTTCGAACGGCAGCCGTCGTACCGTGACCGCGACGCTGGGCGAAGCACGTGCCCGGCAGAGCGCCGGCGCCGACATTCACCCGGGCCTCGAGGGCGCCCGGTTCTCGGCGACCGCTGCCTCCAGCGGCTCCGGCATCGAGGTCACCGAGGTCGAACCCGGCTCGCCGGCCGCCCAGCGGGGCCTGCGGCCCGGCGACATCATCACCGCGGTCAATCGCCAGCGCGTGGAAAACCTGGCGCAGCTGCGCCAGATCGCCGAGAACAGCCGCATCCTGTTCCTGCTCGTCCGGCGCGGCGATCGCACGCTGATGCTGCAGATTCGCTAGCAGGCCGCCCGGCGCACGCGCGGCGCCGGGCAGTTGCCGTCGCCGGGCACGCTGGGTATCGTCGCCTTGTCGATGACACACCTCCGCTGCCTTTGCCTTGTTGCCCTTGCCGCCGTTGCCGCTGCCACGCCTGTGGCCGCCGCAGCCGACATCGACAGCCAGCGCGAGGCGTTCCGGGACGTCTACCCGCAGGCCGAACTCGGCAACTGGCAGCCGGCCGCAAAGCACTCCGCCGTGCTGGCCGACTATCCCCTGTGGCCGGATCTGCGGGCCGCCTGGCTGCGGGCCCGGCTGCACCAGGTGGATGAACGGCAAATCATTGATTTCATCGACCGCTACCCGCAACTGAAGGCGGCAAGTGACCTGCGCTATCGCTACGCGCTGCAGCTGGGCGAGGCGGGCCGGCATGCCGCTTACCTGCAACTCTATCGCCGGCACTACGCCGGGCACGGCAATGCTCGCCTCGATTGTCTCGCGCTGCGCGCCGAGCTGGCCGGGCACGGCAACGATGCGACCTACGCGCTTGCCCGCTCGCTGTGGCTGGTGGGCCACAGCCAGGACGCCGCGTGCGATCCGGCGTTCGATGCGTTGCGCGACGCCGGCTGGCTCGATGAGCGCCTCTACCACGAGCGCTACCAGCTTGCGGTGGCCGATCGGGAGCTGGCGATGATGCGTTACCTGGCGAGGTCGCTGCCGCCGGCGTTCCGGCAGCAGGCTGCAGACTGGACGGCGGCCTACGGTGAACCGCGCAGGTTCCTGGAGACTCACGACCCGGCACGTGCGGACGCAACCTACCGCGAGCAATTGCTCGCAGCGGTCGAGCGGCTCGCCTATGACGAACCGCAGCAGGCACGCGAACACTGGCAAACGATACGCGACCACTACCCATTCACCGCCGCCAGCCGCGCCGCCACCGATCGGCACGTCGCCCTGTGGCTGGCACGCCATCACCATGACGATGCGACGGAGGCGCTGGCCGCGCTGGAGCGGGTAGCTATCGATACCGAGGTGCTGCGCTGGCGAGTACGGACAGCACTTGCACGGCGCGCCTGGCGTGACGTGCTCCGGCACCTCGACGCCCTGCCCGCGCGCGAACGCGACTCCGCCCAATGGCGCTACTGGCGTGCGGTGGCGCTCGCCCGGACCGGCGGCGACGCGGCGCCCGAATTCGCGGCGCTGGCGAGGGCCCGCAGTTACTACGGTTTTCTCGCCGCTGACGCGAGTGGCAGGGATTACGCCTGGGGTCACGTGCCGCTGGTCGCGGACGAGCGCGTCATCGCCGGGCTCGAGGCGCGGCCGGCGCTGGTTCGGGCTCGCGAGCTCTATTTCGTCGGCCTCGAGGGGCGCGGCCGTTCCGAATGGAATGACGCCGTGTTCGACCTGCCGGCGCCCGTGCAGGTCCAGGCGGCACTGCTCGCCGATCGCTGGGGCTGGCACTCCCGCGCGATCGCGACGGCGGCCAACATCGACCGCTACGACGATCTCGCCTTGCGCTACCCGCTGCCGTTCGCCGACGCCTTCATGCGCCATGCGGCCGCCGCGAACATCCGGCCCAGCTGGGCGCTCGGCGTCGCGCGCAGCGAGAGCCTGTTCATGCGCGACGTGCGCTCCCCGGCGGGCGCCCTGGGCGTCATGCAGGTAATGCCCGGCACCGCGCGGCGCACGGCGCAGGCGCTCGACTTCGCCTATGCCGGCTGCACGACATTGCTGGATGTCGACAGCAACATTCGCCTCGGCACCGGCTTTCTTGGCGAGATGCACGCGCGGTTTGCGGAGAACCCGGTGCTGGCCACGGCGGCCTACAATGCCGGTCCGCTGCGCGTGGAGGCCTGGCTGCCCGCCGTGGGGGACCTCGACGCCGCGATCTGGGTCGAAACCATTCCGTACCGGGAAACCCGCCGCTACGTGCGCCGGGTAATGACCGCCGACACGATATTCCACTGGCGCATCCACGGCAGCACGAGGCGCCTGACCCGCGTCCTGCCGCCGGTCGGCGCGCGGCCCGGCGAACGACTGGCGGCCGACTGACGCCGCCGCAGCCGTCGCCCCCGGGCAAGCAACCTGCTAGCAATCCGCGAGATCCCGAAGCGCCGCGTCGCGCGCTTCGGCCGGCAGGTCAGCCATGCGCTCGGCCTCGCGGAGAAGCACGCCCAGTCCCGTTCGCACCGCGCGAACAGTCGACGAAAGGCCGGCACCTGCCCACGGTACATCGTCAGGGCGACCAGCCGTGCGTTGTTGAGCGCACCGGCCAGCCAGTCATTGCCCTTGCCCGAAGCATCCCGCCGCAGGTTCTCGAGAAGCGCCGCCTTGCGGCGCCGCATGACGTCCTCGGGCAACGGCTCCGCGTACAGGTCGGCCAGCCGGTCGCGCGTTGCGTCGACGCGTCGCATGACCTCGGCGAGCTGCGCCTGGCGCTGCCGCCAGCGTTCCAGCTCGCCCTGCTCGCCACGGGCAGCCAGCCACTCGACCAGCCCGAGTTCCGCCACGGCGGAGGCGAACGACTCGTTGAAGGCCGTGTCATCGTCAACGTAGAGCACCTGGTGGGCCAGCTCGTGGAACAGCAACGCGACGAGGTCCGCGTCGCTACGCGACATCATCGTGTTCAGCAACGGATCGTCGAACCGCCCGAGCGTGGAATACGCGGCGACGCCGCCAACGTAAACGTCGTAACCGTCCGCGCGCAACGCGTCGGCCTGGTCAGCTGCCGCATCGGGGGAGAAATAGCCGCGATAAGCGAGGCAACCGACGAACAGGTAGCACCAGGTTCGCGGCTGCAGGGAAAACTCCGGCGCCGCGATCACGTTCCAGACGACGTAGTCGCGTTCGAGATCGGCATAGCTTCGGTAACTGCCGTTATCCGGCAAGTGCAATTCCTCGCTGGCGAACTGCCGGGCCGCCCGCAGCATTTGCAGCTGTTGCGCGAGCCGTTCATCGGTAGCCGGATCGGCGATAACCTCCCCGATCGGCTCGCGGCGTTGCCAGATTTCGAGTTGTCCGCGCGCCGCCTGCATGTAATAGCAGCCCTCGAGGACCACGAGCAGCGGCAGCACGCAGGCAACCCGTAAGGCTTGCCGATGCCGGCGTCGTGTCCGTGTCATCGCGGGTCCTGATCCATGCCGCCGCCACCGCCGTCGTTGCCGCAGACGTCGCCGGTCGCGGCATTCGTTGCTGTTATTGCTATGATTCCCGCATGGAAGTGTACCTTGTCGGTGGCGCAGTCAGGGACGAGTTGCTGGGCCTGCCGGTCGGCGAGCGGGACTGGTGCGTCGTCGGCGCGACGCCGGACGACATGCTTGCGAAAGGCTACCGACGCGTCGGCAAGGAATTTCCGGTCTTCCTGCATCCGGAAACGGGCGAGGAGTACGCGTTGGCGCGCACCGAGCGCAAGACCGCGCCCGGCTACCATGGCTTCGAGTTCGACACGTCTGCCGACGTGACGCTGCAAGACGACCTCGCGCGCCGCGACCTGACGATCAATGCGCTGGCGAAGGACAGCGACGGCTCAGTCATCGATCCGCACGGCGGCATCGCCGATCTCGAGGCGCGGCGGCTGCGGCACGTGTCGGATGCGTTCCGGAGGACCCGGTTCGCATCCTCCGGACCGCACGCTTTGCGGCACGCTTTGCCGCGCAGGGTTTCCGGGTCGCGCCGGAAACGCTCGCGCTCATGGCCGCGATGGTCGACGACGGCGAAGCCGACGCGCTCGCGCCGGAGCGTGTCTGGAAGGAAACGGAAAAAGCGCTGGCTACGGCGGCACCGCAGCGCTATTTCGAGGTGTTGCGCGAGTGCGGCGCCCTTGCCGTCGTGTTTCCGGAACTCGACGCCCTGTTCGGCATCCCGCAGCCGGAACGCTGGCACCCCGAGATCGACTGTGGCGTGCACACGCTGATGGTCCTCGAGCAGGCGGCACGCTTGTCCGACGATGTCGCCGTGCGTTTCGCCGCGCTTGCCCACGACCTCGGCAAGGCGACGACTCCCGGCTGGCAACTGCCGGGCCATCCGGGTCACGAACGCCGCAGCGTGCGGCTGATCCGCGCACTCGGCAAGCGCCTGCCGGTGCCCGTCGCGTGCCGCGACCTGGCCATCCTGGTTGCCGAGTTTCACGGACTTTGCCATCGCGCGTTCGAACTGCGTCCCGCGACGCTGCTCAAGTTGTTCGAGCGCTGCGATGCATTCCGGCGACCGGCACGTTTTGACGCCGTGTTGCTGGCATGCGAGGCGGATGCGCGCGGCCGCACGGGCCTTGAAGACAGGCCTTACCCGCAACGCGAATGGCTCAGGCAGGCGCTGGCGCGCGCGGCCGCCGTGCCGGTGCGCGAATTCGTGGAAGCCGGCCTCGACGGCGCGGAGATCGGCCGGCACCTGCGGCAGGCGCGCCTGCAGGCACTGGCCGCCTGCAAGGCGGACGAACCGCCAACGACCTGACGGAACGCCGCGGGGCGCCCGGCGTTCAGAGCAGTACGTAAACGATGAGGCCGGCGAGCCCGAGACGGTAGAGCGCGAAGGGCAGCAAGCCGATCGCGCTGATGAACCGCATGAAGAACTCGATGCTGAGGTACGCCACGAGGCCGGACACGGCGATGCCGGTAGCCAGCTCGGTCCACGCGATGTCGGCGCCCTCGAGGACCAGCGTCAGCATCTTGTAGCTGCCTGCCAGCAGGATGACGGGCGCCGACAACAGGAAGGAAAAACGCGCCGCATCGTGGCGCGTGTAGCCCAGCAGCCTTCCTGCCGTAATCGTGATACCCGAGCGGGACGTGCCCGGAACCAGCGCCATTGCCTGTGCCAGGCCAATGAGCAGCGCGTGCCGCGGTCCGACATCGGTGACGTTGCGTTCCCGGCGCCCTACGCGGTCCGCCACGGCCATCAGGATGCCGAACACGGACAACGTGACGACCACGACGCGCGGGTCCCGCAGGTTGGCCTCGATCCAGTCGGCGAACAGCAAGCCCGCGATCGCCGCCGGCACCGTGCCGATGCCGATCGCAAGCGCCATGCGCGCATCCAGCGAATCGTGGCGGCCACGGGCCAGCAACAGGCCGCCGCGCATCATCGCCGCGATGTCGCGACGAAAGTAAATGCAGACCGCGGCCAGCGATCCCATGTGCACGGCCACGTCGAACATCAGGCCCTGGTCCGCCCAGCCGGCGAATGCGGGCACCAGGACGAGGTGGCCGGAACTCGATATGGGCAGGAATTCGGTGAGGCCCTGGACGATGGCCAGGACGACGATTTGCAGGGTAGTCAAGCGAAGATCCCTTTGCCGGTTGCGTGCCGCCGATCCGTCACAGCACGTGCGAGCGGTCAGCCACGGTCAGCGCCGCGGGCCAGTCGACATCACCGGTGGCCAGCCCCAGGCACTTGAAGTGCTCACCCATTTCGCCGGGGAGCGTAAGCAATTTCACCTGCCGGGACAACGCGAGCCGTTCCCCCGACCCGGCGGCGTCGGAGTTCCGCGAGCTCCTCCGCCAGCCCGCCGTTGAGCGGAAACCCGGCCTGGGTAACGAATCCCGCCACCGACAGGCCGGCGGCCACCGCGGCCTCGGCGGCCGCCGTGAAGTCGACCCATGCCGTCAGGTCCTGTATGCCCGGGTAGACCAGCGGATCACCGTGCACGCGATGGCGGAAATGACAGCGGAGCCAGCCACCGTCCCTGTCCGGCGCGTAGTACTCGTGCCTCGCGACACCGTAGTCGAACAGGAAGACGACTGCCTCGCCGAGCGACGCTCCGATGTCGGCCAGCCAGCCGTGCAGGCCCGGCGAAAGCTCCGAAACGAAGCCCGGTGGCAGCGCGCGGCCCAGGTCGCGCTCGATGGTCGCCACCGCGTCCTTCATCCAGCCCGGTGCGCTTGCCCGGCGCCAGGCAAAGCGATCGTCGTCAACCGCCACGCGCATTTGTTGCAGGCCGTCACTGCCCACGACGAATCGCTCGACCGGCAAGGCATCGGCAACCTCGTTGGCAATCACGACGCCGCGAAAGTCCTTCGGCAATGCATCGAGCCACCGGACGCGGTCTACCAGCGCGGGCAGCGTCGCCGTCAGCCGTTCGCGCTGGCGTTCGCGCAGGTCCGCGGACACGTCGAGGATCAGGTAGTGCCGTGGCAACTGCTCCAGCGCCGCGAGTTTTGCCAGCACGTGCTCCGCGAGCGCGCCGCTGCCGGCACCGAATTCGAGCACGTCGGCATTGCCGAGCTGTGCCAGCACGCCGGCGCTCTGTCGCGCCAGCACCCGGCCGAACAGCGGCGACACCTCGGGTGCGGTGACGAAGTCGCCGGCGGCCCCGAACTTCTGCGTACCCGCCGCGTAGTAACCGAGCCCGGGCGCGTAGAGGGCGTGTTGCATGAATTCGCCGAAGCTGATGCTGCCGCCGGCGTCCGCGATCAGCGATTTCAGGCTGGCCGTCACCCGTTCGCTGTGACGCAGACTGTCCGTATCGGGAATAGGCAGGGTCGCTTGCGGTTGCATCGCCTCCTCCGCTCACGAACAATGCGTTGAGATCGCGGGAAAAAGCCGACGGCCAGGATGACCTCGAACAACGACGACTCGCTTGACGGCCGGTGTGCCCTGGTCACCGGCGCATCGCGGCGCATCGGCGCCACGATCGTACGCCGGCTGCACGCCGCCGGCGCCCGCGTCGGCATACACTACCGGCGCACCGCGACGGAAGCGTGCGCCTTGCGCGATGCGCTGAACACCGGGCGCCCGGACAGTGCCGCCGTGTTCCAGGCCGACATTGCGGACGTCGGCGAGACGACCCGCCTGGCGGGCGATTTTCTCGCCTGGGCCGGCCGCATCGACTGCCTGGTCAACAACGCGTCCGCTTTCTACCCCACGCCGCTCGGCTCGATCAGCGAGGCGGACTGGGACGACCTCGTCGGCAGCAACCTCAAGGGCCCGCTGTTCCTGACGCAGGCCATGGCCGGCGAACTGCAGGCAGCGGGCGGCAGCGTGGTCAACCTCGTCGATATCCACGCCCGGCGGCCGCTGCGGGAGCACGTCGTTTACGGCGCGGCCAAGGCCGGGCTGGCGATGCTGACACGCTCGCTGGCGCGCGAAATGGCCCCCGGGGTCCGGGTCAACGGTGTCGCGCCGGGCGCCATCATGTGGCCGGAGGACGGCCTCGACGACAAGGCCAAGTCGGCCATACTGCGGCAGGTGCCCCTCGCACGAGCCGGCGACCCGGGCGACATCGCGGATTGCGTGCTGTACCTGTTGCGCGCGCCGTACGTGACCGGCCAGATCATCGCTGTCGACGGCGGCCGCAGCATCGGCTGGTAGGAATCCGACAGTCCTGTCAGGAATGCCGCAGGAGCGGCATCCTGCCGCGATTGAACCACGGTCCGACGCCGATTCGCGGCAGGATGCCGCTCCTACGAGGTTACCCTGCTCGCCCGGCTCTTTTCGAATCCGCTTCTAGCCATCGTCGAACCGGATGTCGACGCGGTGCAGGGAATGCGGCTGCCGGCGCAGTTCGTCCCAGTGTTCGCGCAGGGTGCGGCCGGTGCCGGGGTGCACGCGGTCCGGCTCGATGTCCACGAGCGGTTTGAGCACGAATGCGTAGTCGAGAATGTCGTCGCGCGGCAGGGGCGGCCGGTCGGCCACGCGATCGTCGTAGAGCAGCAAGTCGATGTCGAGTGTGCGCGAAACGAAGCGCTGGGCGCCCCGCGTCCGGCCGGCCAGCTCGTGTATTTGCGCGAACTCGCCGCACAGCGCTTCGGGTTGCGCAGTTGCGTCGAATGCCGCAACCATGTTCAGGAAGTCGGCCCCGTCGAAACCGACCGCCGGATTCCTGTAAACGGGAGACAGCGTCAGCGCGCCGAAACGCCGCCCGAGCTCCGCGACCGCGAAGCGCAGGTTGCGCCGCGGCCGCAGATTGCTGCCGATACCGACAAAGACGCGGGCCACTGGCGTTCCCTCCGCTCAGCCGTCCTCGCGGCTGCGGCGAATGTCGATACCGACGTCGCGGGCACCGCGGATCGCACCGGGCTTGTTGACGCGCACCCTTACCCACGGCACGTCGAATTCGTCGAGGATAATGCCGGCAATACGCTCGGCCAGCGTCTCGACAAGCTGGAAACTCGATTCGCCGACGAACTGCTGGATGCGTTTCGCGACCAGCTTGTAATTCAGCGTGTCGTCGATGCTGTCGCTCGCCGCCGCGGCCCGGATATCCGCGCCCATCTCGAGATCGATGCTGACGGTCTGGCGAATCCTGCGTTCCCAGTCCCAGATGCCGACGACGGTTTCGATGCGCAGGTCGTTCAGAAAAATCGTGTCCATGGTGTCCCCGCCCGGTGCTTTCAGCCGTTCACCGTCGCCGGCCGCGCCTGTGCCGCTGGCGGTGCCAGGGTATCGAGGCGCCAGCGGGCGGTCGCGCGAATGACGCCGGGAGCCGCCGCGTCGCCGAGCCGCAATGCGCCGGCGACAGCAATCATCGCGCCGTTGTCGGTACAGAATTCCAGCCGCGGATAGTACACGCGACCGTCGAACCGGTTCTCGAGATCGTGCCGCAGCAGGGCGTTGGCGCCGACGCCGCCGGCAATGACGATACGCTGCATTTTCTCGGCGCGCGCGGCTTGCAGCGTCTTGCCGACCAGCGTGTCCACGACGGCCCGCTGGAACGATGCCGCGATGTCCGCGCGTGCTGCCTCCAGCCGGCCTTCGGCGTCGACGTCGCGCACCGCCAGCATGACCGCCGTTTTCAAGCCGCTGAAACTGAAGTCGAAACCGGGTCGGTTCAGCATGGGCCGCGGCAGCGCGAACGCGTCGGCGCGGCCGGACTCGGCCAGCCTCGCCAGTGCCGGGCCGCCCGGGTAAGGGAGGCCCAGCAGCTTGGCCGTCTTGTCGAACGCCTCGCCGGCCGCATCGTCCAGTGTCGTGCCGAGTATCCGGTACGCGCCGATGCCCTCGACGACGACGAGCATGCTGTGGCCGCCCGACACGAGCAATGCCAAAAACGGGAACGCCGGCGGGTCGTCTTCCAGCATCGGTGCGAGCAGGTGACCTTCCATGTGATGCACGGCGACGACAGGCACGTCCCAGCCCAGCGCGAGCCCGTTGGCGAGGCCGCTGCCCACCATCAGCGCCCGACCAGGCCGGGGCCCGCGGTATAGGCCACCGCGTCCGGACGAGTGACGCCGACGCCGGTCAGCAGCGCGCTCACCAGCGGCAGCAAGCGGCGAATGTGGTCGCGCGACGCGATTTCGGGCACGACCCCGCCGTACACGGCGTGCAGGTCGACCTGGCTGTGCAGTACCTGCCCGAGCAGGCCGCGCCCGGTGTCGTACAGCGCCGCGCCGGTCTCGTCGCAACTCGTTTCTATGCCGAGGACTCGCATGAGCGGCGCATCATACCGCAGCCGGCCGGGATCCCGCCGTGCCGTGCCCGTCAATGCCGCGCGCGGCGGCGGCGGGCCCGGTTGCCCTGCGCCGGCACGCCCGGCGGGCGTGCCGGCGCACAAAGGCTTTGCATCGCCCTGCCTGCAGCGATAACATGGTCGGTCAGCCCCGGCCACGAGCCGGTTTTCTTTGTCCGGGCAATCCAGAGCTTGCCCGCACGAACCAGCAGACGAACAGACGACAGATCACCAGTATGCCCAGTGTCCGTATCAAGGAAAACGAGTATTTCGACGCCGCGTTGCGTCGCTTCAAGCGCGCCTGCGAGAAAGCCGGCGTGCTGACTGAACTGCGCCGCCGCCGAGTTCTACGAGAAGCCGACGCAGGAACGCAAGCGCAAGAAGGCCGCCGCCGTCAAGCGTCACCTGAAGCGCACGTCGCGCGAAGCCGCGCGCCGCAAACGCCTTTACTGAGTCGCGACAACGTCTTTGTCCGGCCGCTGTGTCTTGACAGAGATTGTCGTGACAGAGCCCGCAACTCGCCACACCGCCCTGCCCGCTAAGCGGATACAGGTACAGACGCACGTGCCATGACGCTCAGGGACCGAATCCAGTCCGACATGAAAGCCGCGATGAAGGCCGGTGACAAGGACCGGCTGCGCGTCGTGCGCATGCTGCTTGCAGCCATCCGGCAGGTCGAGGTCGACGAGCGCCGGGAACTCGGCGACGCCGAGGTGACGACTGTGCTGACGAAGATGGTCAAGCAGCGTCGCGACTCGGTGCAGCAATTTACCGACGGTGCTCGCGAGGATCTCGCCGCGGCCGAACAGGCGGAGATAGACGTTCTCGAAACCTACCTGCCGGAGCCGCTGGCGGAAGCGGAGCTGGACGCGCTGATCGAGAAAGCCATCGCGGATACCGGGGCTACCGGCATGCGGGACATGGGCAAGGTCATGGCAATCGTCAAGCGCGCGGCCGAAGGACGGGCCGACATGGGTGCCGTCAGCGCTCGCGTGAAGGCCCGCCTGGGCTGACGCCCGTGCCGCGGCCCGCCCGGACCGACCGGGTGGCAAGCCGCCGGCTTTTCGCTATGCTGTCGGTAATCAACGCGGCAGCACACGGCGACGGCGGGCACGTACCGTTACCCGGAACACGAACGCCGCCGTTGCCCCCGGGACACGCCGTCGAGCAGAGCCTGACATCACTGACATGAGCGGCCTGATACCCCAGCATTTCATTGACGACCTGATTGCGCGTGCCGACATCGTCGAGGTCCTCGGCCGGCGCATCCAGCTCAAGAAAGCCGGGCGCGAATACAAGTCGGTCTGCCCGTTCCACGACGAAAAGACGCCGTCGTTCACCGTCAGCCCGCAAAAAGGCTTCTATCACTGCTTTGGCTGCGGCGCGCACGGCACCGCGCTCGGCTTCCTGATGGAGTACGAACACCTGACCTTCGTCGAGGCGGTCGAGGCGCTGGCCGGCATGCTGGGCATGGAGGTGCCGCGCGAGGCCGGGCAACGGCCGGCACGGCGATTCGACGAACTCTACGAGATTCTCGCCCGGGTCGAGCGCTGGTACGAATCGGCGCTGCGCGAGCACGCGCCGGCGGTCGAGTACCTGAAACGCCGCGGCATCGACGGGACGACGGCCAAGCGTTACGGGCTCGGCTATGCGCCGGCCGGCTGGAGCAACGTGCTCGATCAGTTCGGCACCTCGAACGAAGCGATCGAACGGCTGCTCGCCGCAGGCCTCGTCATCCGCAAGGACAACGGCCAGCACTATGACCGCTTTCGCGACCGCGTCATGTTCCCGATACGCGACGCTCGCGGCCGCTGCATCGGCTTTGGCGGCCGCGTCATGGGCGACGACGAGCCGAAGTACCTGAACTCGCCCGAGACCGTGCTGTTCAACAAGGGCCGCGAACTGTACGGGCTTTACGAGACGCGCCAGGCAATCCGCAATCTCGAGCGACTGGTGGTCGTCGAAGGCTATATGGACGTCATCGGCCTCGCCCGCCACGGCATCGAGTTCGCCGTTGCGACGCTCGGCACGGCAACGACCGACGAACATCTGAATCGCCTGTTCCGCCTGGTTGACGACCTCGTTTTCTCGTTCGACGGCGACCGCGCAGGACGGCAGGCGGCGTGGCGCGCGCTACAGACGACATTGCCCCATGTGCGCGAGGGGCGGCAGGTACGTTTCGTGTTCCTGCCCGAGCGCGACGACCCGGATTCGTTCGTGCAGCGCGAAGGCACCGCTGCCTTCGAAGCCCAGCTCGCCGGCGGGCAGCAGCTGTCCGATTTCCTGATCGAGGAACTCGCGGGCCAGGTCGACCTCGATTCCGTGGACGGCAGGGCGCGGCTCGCCGAGCTGGCGCGGCCACTGATGAACCGCATCCCCGCGGGCGTTTACCGCGAGCTTCTGACGGCCCGCCTGGCGGAGACCGTCGGCCTGCCGGCCGCCAAGCTGGAGGCGTTGCTCGCCGGCCCGGAGCGCGGCCCCGTGTCGCCGGGGCGAGCCGCCACCGGCACGCCGCGACGGCGACGCGCCAGCGGCGGCAACCGGCCTTCCGTCGTGCGTCGCGCCGATCACGCTGCTGCTGCATTACCCGGTCGCCGGGACGCAACTCGACGCCACCGTGCTCGCGGAGGTCGATCGGCCCGGGGTCGATCTGCTGCACGACCTGATTGAAACGGTGCATGCCGATCCCGATATCACGACGGCCGGGCTGCTCGAGCGCTGGCGTCATCACGACCAGGGGCGCCACCTCGGCAAGCTGGCGGCGGTCGAGTTGCCCGCGGGCGAGGATTTCGACCCGGCCGCCGAACTGGCCGACTGCGTGCGCCAGCTGCGCCACGCCGGGGCCCGGGACCGGATCGACTTTTTGATTGAAAAAGAAAGACTTGGCGCGCTGACGGAGGACCAGCGCCAGGAGCTGCGCGGGTTTCGCCGGGCGGCGGCGGACAACGGATAATTCTGGAATAGAACCGGTCTAAACGTTATACTTGGTCGTTTGCATTTTTCACTTGGAGGTCACCCCGTCTTGAGCGAGAAACGCGCAGTGGTCACCAGCAACAAGCAGGCCCAGCAGCTGAAGGATCTCATTGCCCGCGGCAAGGAACAGGGCTTCCTGACCTATGCCGAGGTCAATGATCACCTCCCCAACGATATCGTCGATCCGGAGCAGATCGAAGACATCGTCAACATGATCAACGATATGGGCATCGCCGTGCACGAGAAAGCACCCGATGCCGAGGAGTTGCTGCTGTCCGATGCCGCGGTTTCCAATGACGAGGATGTCGCCGAGGAAGCGGAAGCGGCGCTGGCCAGCGTCGACGCGGAATTCGGCCGCACGACCGACCCGGTGCGCATGTACATGCGCGAGATGGGCACGGTCGAGCTGCTCACGCGGCAGGGCGAGATCGAGATCGCCAAGCGCATCGAGGACGGCCTCAACCAGGTCAAGTATCACATGGCGCATTTTCCGCCGACCGTCGAGCACCTGATCGAGGTGTACGAGGCGGTGGCCGCCGGGGATACGCGCATGCAGGATTTCGTGGTCGGCTTCATCGACCCGAACGCGCCGGACGAGATCAAGTCACCGCAGGCCAAGTCCGACGACGACGATGACGACGACGAAGTCGTCGATACGGGACCCGATCCGGAAGAGCTCGCGGCTCGCATGAAGAAAGTCAATCGCCTGTACAAGCGGGCCCTGACTGCGCTGGAAAAGCACGGCAGCGCGGACAAGAAGACGATCAAGATCCGCACCGACCTCGCCGACCAGATCATGGAGCTGAAACTTGCGCCGAAGCTGACCGACATGCTGGTCCGGCACCTGCGCAATTCCGTTGCCGTCGTCCGCAGCCAGGAACGTCACGTCATGCAGATCTGCGTGCGCGATTGCGGCATGCCGAAGAAGGATTTTCTCGCCAGCTTCCCGAAGAGCGAGACCGACCTCAACTGGATAGAGAAGCATATTCGCGCGAAGCGCAAGCATTCGTCGAGCCTCGCCAAGATGAAGGACGACGTGCAGCGTTCGCAACGCAAGCTGATCGCCATCGAAACACTGACAAACCTGAAAATCGCCGAGATCAAGGAGATCAATCGCCAGATGTCGATCGGCGAGGCGAAGGCGCGGCGTGCGAAAAAGGAAATGGTCGAGGCCAACCTGCGGCTCGTGATCTCCATTGCCAAGAAATACACCGAACCGCGGCTTGCAGTTCCTGGACCTGATCCAGGAAGGCAACATCGGCCTCATGAAGGCCGTGGACAAGTTCGAGTACCGTCGCGGCTACAAGTTTTCGACCTACGCGACGTGGTGGATCCGGCAGGCCATTACCCGGTCCATTGCGGACCAGGCGCGCACGATTCGCATCCCGGTACACATGATCGAGACCATCAACAAGCTGAATCGCATTTCGCGCCAGATGCTCCAGGAGATGGGCCGCGAGCCGTTGCCTGACGAGCTGGCGGAGCGCATGGAGATGCCGGAGGACAAGGTCCGCAAGGTACTGAAGATCGCCAAGGAGCCGATCTCCATGGAAACGCCGATTGGCGACGACGAGGATTCGCACCTGGGCGACTTCATCGAGGACCAGACAGTGCATTCGCCTGTCGACTCCGCGACCTCGGAGGGCCTGAAGGAAACGACGCACTCCGTGCTTGCGGGCCTCACGCCGCGCGAAGCCAAGGTACTGCGCATGCGCTTCGGCATCGACATGAACACGGACCACACGCTGGAAGAGGTCGGCAAGCAGTTCGACGTGACCCGCGAGCGCATCCGCCAGATAGAGGCGAAAGCCCTGCGCAAGCTGCGGCACCCGACCCGCTCGGACCAGCTGCGCAGCTTCCTGCTCGAGGATTGATCCGGACCCGCCATCCCGGGCGGCCCGTCGCCGTACCTCCGTGGGAGCGGCTTTCGTAGGAGCGGCTTCCAGCCGCGATTGGTTAAATAATCGCGGCTGGAAGCCGCTCCTACGGGAAACCGCACCTATAATCATGTCCGCCGGAAAATGCGGTACGGGAACAGGCGCCACCGCGAATCTGCTAGAATCGCGCTCCCGGCAACGGGCCTGTAGCTCAGTTGGTTAGAGCAGAAGACTCATAATCTTTTGGTCCCAGGTTCGAGTCCTGGCGGGCCCACCAATTCTCTCCCCGTTTCCCCGCTTCCTAAAGACGTGCATCTCGCATAGGCTTTGCCTGGCACCCAGGCAATGCGGAGCCGACCGATGCTCGAACGATTCGAACGTTACCCGCTCACTTTCGGACCAACGCCGATAGAGAAGCTGTCCCGATTGTCCGCGCACCTGGGCAACAAGGTCCGGATTTTCGCCAAGCGGGAGGACTGCAACTCGGGTCTCGCGTTCGGCGGCAACAAGCTGCGGAAACTGGAATACATCGTCCCCGAGGCGCTGGCCGAAGGCGCGGACACGCTGGTAACCATCGGCGGCGTGCAATCGAATCACACGCGGCAAGTGGCGGCCGTTGCCGCAAAGCTCGGGATGAAGTGCCGGCTGGTACAGGAAAGCTGGGTGCCGTGGTCGGATGCCGTCTACGATCGGGTCGGCAACATCCTGATGTCCCGCATCATGGGCGCCGAAGTCGAGCTGGTCGATGAGGGCTTCGATATCGGCATTCGCGCCAGCTGGGAAGAGGCGCTGCAGGACGTCAAGGACCGCGGCGGCAAACCCTATGCCATCCCGGCCGGCGCGTCGGTGCACAGGTACGGCGGCCTCGGGTTCGTCGGTTTTGCCGAAGAGGTTCGCGCCCAGGAAGCGGAACTGGGGCTCAGGTTCGACTACATCGTTGTCTGCACCGTCACAGGATCCACGCACGCCGGCATGCTGGTGGGGTTCGCCAAAGACGATCGTGCCGACAGGGTCATCGGCATCGATGCATCGGCGACGCCGGTACAGACACGGGCGCAGGTCCTGGATATCGCACGAAAAACCGCCGATCTCGTGACTCTCGGCCGACCCATCGCCGACGAGGACCTGGTGCTCGTGGAGGACTACGCCTACCCGGTCTACGGCGTGCCGTCTGCAGAAACCAGTGAAGCCATACGCCTGTGCGCACGGCTGGAGGGCATGATGACCGATCCGGTTTACGAGGGAAAATCCATGCAGGGCCTCATTGATCTCGTGCGCAGGGACTACTTCCCGGCGGGCGCCAACGTGCTGTACGCCCACCTCGGCGGCGTACCGGCAATCAACGCCTACAGCTACCTGTACCGCAACGGCTGATCAGGCCCCGTCGGCCGGCGTGACCGGCCCGGTGTCGACCCGGAGCCCGTTGACGAGCACGGTCGGCATGCCATGCGATACGGGTACGCGCTGGCCGTGCTTGCCGCAGGTCCAGCCCCCGGCTGCCAGGCGCCCGTCGTTCGCGATGCCGGCAATGCTTGCCAGCATGTCCGGCCCGTTGCCCAGGATGCGCACATCGCGTATCGGCACGGTCCTGCGGCCATTCTCGATCAGCCAGCCGTTCTTGACCTGAAACTCGAAGTTGCCGGCACCGATATCGACCGACCCGCCGGTAGACGTCTCCGCAAGAATGCCTCGCCGCATGTCCGACTGCAGTGCCTCCGCCGTAGTCGTGCCGTTGGCCATGAAGGTGCACGTCATGCGCGGCATCGGCGCATGGCGAAACGATTCACGGCGCGCGGACCCGGTCGTTGTCGTACCGTGCAGTCGTGCGGTCCTGCGGTCGTGCAGGAAAGAGGTCAACCTGCCCTCGTCAATCAACACTGTCCGTCCGCAGGCGGTGCCCTCGTCATCGTAGTTGAGGGCCCCGCGCTCGTGCGCTCGCATGGCATCGTCGATGACCGTGACCTCGCGCGACGCGACCGTCTCACCGAGCCGGCCGGTGTACGGACTTACGCCGCCTGCAAGGAAATCCGCTTCCAGCGCGTGCCCGACGGCCTCGTGCAGGATCACGCCGCTCGCGCCGGCAGCCAGCAGCACGGGCATCTCGCCGGCCGGCGGACGGCGTGCATCGAACTGGACGAGTGCGCGCTCCACGGCATCCCGGGTCATGGCGTCCACACGTGCATACGTATACCAGTCGATACCGTCGCGGGCCGACACGCTCGCATAACCGTCATGGGAGACGCCCTCGTGCACCGCGGTGACCTGGACGCTCATGCGCGTCAGTGGCCGCCGGTCGGTGACGATCCGCCCGTCCGAGGTCGCTACCAGGATGTGCTCGTCAACGTCATCCCAGGTCACGGTGACATTGCCGACTCGCGGGTCCGCCTTGCGGGCGAGCGTATCGACGCGTTCGAGCACCGGCCGTTTGCGGGCCGCGACGACGTCGCTCCATGCCTCGCCGGTCACATAGCGGTCACCGGCCGCGGCATGCAGCCACCCGCCGGCGGGCGGGACAGCCGCGCCACCGACCGCGGCGGCTGCCCGGTTCGCGGCCGCCAGCATCGCCGGCATCGTCAGTTCTTCTGTGCTGGCATAGCCCGCCCTGTCGGCCCGCATGACGCGGAATCCGGCACCCCGGATCACCGTCGTCGTTGCCGTGACGGGTCCGCCACCGTCCAGGACCAGGTCGTTGCGAGTCGCGTGCTGAAAATAGATATCGGCCGTATCGGCACCGCGTGCCGTCAATGCGCTCATCAGCCGGGTGAGTGTCGATTCGTCGATGGCAAACCGGGCGAAGAACGGGTTCCCGGCTGGCCCCGGATCCCGCGTTACGGCCGGCAGCACGGCACAACCCGGCAGCAGCGCCGGGGCACCGAGCACGGCGCCGCCGGCAAGCGCGCGGCGCAGGAAATCGCGTCGATCGACGCTCATACTCGACACCGGCGCGGTTTGCGCGCGACCCGCCCGGTATCCACTCAGCGCTGGCGCTGGTTGCGCCAGTAACGGAGCAGCAGGAAGCCGAACAACATGCCGCCGAGATGGGCGAAATTCGCGACGCCCGGCGAGCGGCCGCTGACGCCGAGATAGAGTTCAAACAGGCCGAAAAACAATACGAAGTACTTTGCCCGCATCGGTATCGGTGGAAACAGCAGCATGACCATCCGGTTCGGAAAAAACATGCCGTAGGCCAGCAGGATGCCGAATATCCCGCCGGATGCGCCGACTGTCGGATAAAAGCCGCCCTGCACCTGCGCCACGATCAGTTGCACGATGCCGGCGCCGACGACGCAGGTCAGGTAATACGTCAGGAATCGCGTGGTGCCCATCGACCGCTCGAGATCCCGGCCGAACATCCACAAGCCGAACATGTTGAAAAAAATGTGGGTCAGGTTGCCGTGCAGGAAACCGTAGCTCAGCAGTTGCCACGGCTGGAAATCCGGCTGGCCCGGGCCTACGGGCCACAAGGCGAAAAAATAGGAAAAGAAATTCGGCAGCAACTGCTGGCCGGCAAACACCAGCCCGTTCAGGACCAGTAACACGAAAATGACCGTCGGTATCGCGCTGTTGTCGTACGCCGGGCGGCGCTGGTAGGCAAACTGGCTCAAAACTTCTGCATTCCCTGATCGCGTGTGACTGAAATTCGACCGCGATTCACTCGCGGCGTTCGGCGCGCGGCCGGGCTACCAGCCGCCGCCACCTCCGCCACCGCCGCCACCTCCGGAAAACCCGCCGCCGCTGCCGGACGACGAACCGGGCGGTGACATCGAGGAACTGATGGCCGAATCCAGGCTGCCGCCGAGACCGGCCGCCCGGCTGCTGAAATCGAATCCGGAGGACGAACCGTGGTACCAGGCCGGATGATACGGAGCCCCGTCAGCTCCCTGCAACCGCGCAAATACGCTGCTGAAGCGCTCCGTCCACGCCTGCTCCACCCCCAGCGCCAGGGCGAACGGCAGGTAGCGCTCGAACAGTTGCGGCGTCTTATCCGGCGGGTTTCTCAGGTTCAACTCGTCTTTCTCGGCGATTTCGAGGTATTCGACAAAGCCGTCCGCCTCGTCCAGGAGCTTGCGGCCGACGGCGGTCGGCACTTTCATCAGCCAGGCAAAAACGCCCATGACGGCAACGGTTATGCCCAGGACCACGAACACGAACGGCGTCGCGCCGCCGCCGTGGAACGCGAGTACGATCGTCAGCAGGAACAACAGGATCGGTGGCAGATTCATCAACGCGTTCGTGCGGAACATCCGGTTTCGATAGTCGCGTCGCAGCGAATTGCGGTGCGCCTCGCGGGCGGCGCTCATCACACGATGGTTTTTGTCATCGAGCCGGACCGAGTCGCTATCGGCAAACAGCGCCTCCAGCAACTCCCGTTCGCCGTTCGCCAGTGCGGGCAATCCGGCCTCGCCCGGTTGCCGGCGCAGTGTGTATTCGTCGTCCTGCTCCTCGATCGCCAGGTAGCCCTTGACCGCGAGATTGACGACGGCGGCGGTGAAGACCTTGTTGTCGTAACCCATCCTGCGGATATACCGCAACGACGCCGGTGAGAATCCTGCCGGCGGCTCGTACCGAGTAAGCTGCACGCCAGCCGCGGGATCCTTGCCGAAATGGCGCCAGACGGGCACGTAGTACATCAGTATCGTCAGCAGGCCGGCCAGCGCGAACAGCAGGTTGCTGTTGTCGCGTAGCAGCCAGATCAGCCGCGCAGTCCCGTCCGGTTCGGCAACCAGGCCCTTGGGCCAGCTCACGGCGATCGTCAGGCCTTCGGCGGGCTGCAGCGTCCGCGTCGCTTCGACATGTGCCTGCCCGTCCGCCGTCCGCGCGCGGAAGTCGCTGCCGCGCTCGCCGTAACCGCCGGTGAAAGCCACGACATCCAGCTCTGCCGCCGCAACGTCGAACCCGAAGCCGACGGTTGCGCTCGCGTTGTCGATCGGGAATGCCCAGCCGAGCCCGGTGACGTTCCAGTAAAGCTCGTCGTACTCCTCGAAAAAGCCGATCATTCGCTCGGTGCTGTAACGATACCGGTAGGTGTAGGTGCCGGGCTCCAGGCGCACGTCCGCACTGCCGAAATACGTGCGGACGCCGTTGCCGATGCGCTCCGTGTGAAACGGTTCCGGCCGCCCGTCCCGTTGCTCGCTCACTGGCTCGTAGCCTGCGACGACCTCGTTTCCGTAGCGATCCCGGTAGCGCGTCGGGTAATCCCGGTAGATGCCGCGACGAATCTGCCGGCCCTCGGCACGCACCCGGATCGTTTCGGTCACATCGACAGTGCCATCCGCCTGCACGACGATATCGCTGTGATAGTCGAGAATACGCTCGTCGGCAGCGGCCGCCTGCAACACGAGCGGTAACAGGAGTGCCAGGAGCCGGATCATTCGACCCGGCCCAGGTCGACGAGCGGCACGTTGGCAACGTCGTCAGAGCGTTTCTGGAAATAATCGCGGCACCCGAACCCGAACACGGCGGCAACCAGGTTGCTGGGCACGGACTCGACGCGCGTATTGAGCGCGCGTACGGCGCCATTGTAGAAACGGCGGGCGAACTGCAGGTAATTTTCCGTCGCAACCAGCTCGTCCTGCAGCTCGGCGAAGTTTGTACTCGCCTTGAGATCGGGATAGTCCTCGGCAACGGCCAACAGGCGGCTGACGCGATTCGCCAGTTCTTCTTCCAGGTCGCCGAGCTGTGCCACGTTCCGCTCCCGCGTAGCCGCATCGCGCAATGCAGTGACGGCCTCGAGCGTGCTCTTTTCGTACGCGGCATAGTGCCGAACGGCGTCGACCAGGCGCGGCACGAGGTCATGGCGGCGCTGCAACTGCACGTCGATATCGCTCCAGGCGGCGTTCACCCTGTTGCGGTCGCGCACGAGTCGGTTGAACAGCACTGCGACGACTACGCCGGCAGCCGAGAGCAGCAGCACAACGACGTACGTCATCGAGATCGGGACGTACCGGCCATCAGTCTGCGGCCGCCTCCAGGCTAACGTCGTCGCCGATGCGCACCTCGCCGGCTGCCAGTACGCTGCACGCGACACCGCCTCGCCAGTCGGCAACAAGCGCGGCCCGGAGTCCTGCGCATTGCTCGTCCATCCGCGAACACGGGTCCACCTCCATGGTCACGAGCAGTCGCACGTCGCCGATGCGCAAGACGTCACCGGCGCGCTGCGGCAGGTCCATGTCGGCCACCAGCAGATTGGCGCGCCGGGTCGTCCACGGCAGTTCGCGTCCGACGTCCGCACAGGCAAGCTGCCAGGCGCGGGCCGACAGCACGGTCACCTGGCGCTTGCCGGGCCGGCCACGAAAATCACCGGCGACGCCGTCTGACGTGCGGATGCCGGCGTGGTCGAGGGTCTGCATGGGCGCGCGCCTGGCGTCGCGGCGCGCAATACCGGTTAGACGACCCATTCATGAGTCCCTGGCTGCCGTGAAGCCGGCATTGTACGGTAATTCGGCAGCGCCGGCGCCGGCGCGGGTGACGATCAGTACCAGAAGGAGAAATAGAGCTGGAAAATGCTCGCGTCGAGCTGGTACAGCGGTTCGCTGCCGACCGGCGCGTCGGCGGTCAGGTCCGAGAATTCGTGATAATCGACGTTCAACAGGTCGACCGACAGGTTGACCGAGCCCTTGTCGACGAATCCCCAGCCCTGGCTCAGGAACTCGTAGCTGGCGGACAGCGTTATTGTCGTGCTCGTGAGCGGGCTGAGTTCCTTGTCGCGGGCACGGAAATTGGTGGCTTCGGCACGCGGGAACAGGTCATTGAAGAACTCCGCGCCCGTCTGGTCGTGCCAGCGATACTTGAGCCGCAGCGTCCATGGCCCGAGTGGATGCACGTAGGCGATGGCCGCCGTGTGGGAATCGATGTTCCAGGTGTCGGTGAAGAAGCGGTACTCACCCTGGAGCGCCGCGCGATAGGGCAGGAAATAGCGCGCGCGAAGTCCGACCGCGTTGCTGGTCCGCGTTGCCGGGTACAGCTCGGGTTCGAAACTGTACCCGGTTGCGCTGCCCGAATCCGCGTAGCGCACGGACCGATAGGGATTGTTCAGGAATCCCTCGTCCGTGATGGTCTCCACGTTGAGTGTGGTGATCAGGTTGCGGGTCAGGATCTGCGTGACGCCGATGCCGTAGTGCTGACGCGTGTTGTCGCGCGCGAACGTCTCGTCGTCGGACCGCCCCACTACATCATCGCCAAGAGCATAGCTCAGCGACAGCGTCGTCAGGTCACCGAACATGTCCTGGCTGACGCTCAGGCTCCAGGTCTCGGCATCGAAGTCGCTTTCTTCGCTGCTCGTGTAGCCGAGACTCATGGTTGTGTTGCCGCGCAGGTAGTCCGCGCCGAGCGACCACTGCTTGCGTTCCTCGGTATACGGGCTAGCCGTCGTCACGACGTCGATGGAGGCCGAGCTGACCATGTCGACATAGTAATTGCCGACGACCGACAGGCTCTTTGCCACCTGCTTGCGGACGAGCACGGACGGGCCGTCGATTTCGACCCCGCCGCCGTCATAAAGGTGATACAGGACGTCGCTGCGATCTTCAGGCAACACGCCGGCGTGAGCCGACCGCAACGCCAGCAGCAGGAATACGGGCAGGAGGGAATAGCGGGCGCCGCGCACGACCGGCCAGCTCAGTTGCAGCCGCAGCCGCCGCCGGCGGCCCCTTCGCCGCCCCGGGCGCCCTCGCGGGCTTCGTAGACGTGCTGGATGTAAGCGCTGGACACGGGATCGGCGTCAAGGAACATGATCGGGTCTGCGAGGCGGTCACGCTCGTACGGCTTGACCCACGGCT
Organism: Woeseiaceae bacterium; assembly: GCA_034522415.1. Taxonomy (GTDB): domain Bacteria; phylum Pseudomonadota; class Gammaproteobacteria; order Steroidobacterales; family Woeseiaceae; genus Woeseia. Next base: position 122,128 of record JAXHLH010000012.1, on the reverse strand, counting down.
CAATGTTGCCGCAGCCCGTGCTGCCGGCCGCGATCAGCGCCAACAGCAGCGCACTCGCCAGTCGTTTCATTCTCGCATTCATGCAGAGCACTTTACGCTCCGCACGACGGCGGAACTGTGAACTCCGTATCAGAAGAAGACCGTCAGGCCAAGATGCCCCTCGAGATTGTGAACGGTCTTTTCTTCGCCCAGCAGATCGATATCGAACAGGTGATCCCGCACATCCAGGTGCAGGGCGATCGAGTCGGTCAGGAGAAACCGGTAGCCGGCGCCAAAGTTCACGGTAAATCGATCGTCGCCGGCAAAGCGCGTGGAACCCAGGCCGGCTATCACGTAAAGCTGGCTGTTGTACGCCCGGCTCCTGCCGATGAATGCTTCACCGGGCAGGATGTTGTAGCCGAGATTGAGATTGTAGTAGGTGAACGTGCGCTCGCTGTCCGACAGGAGTGGCGCGCCACCGCTCAGGCGTTCGAAACTCGTCAGCCCGGCATCGGTCTGGCCGAGCGTCCCCTCGACAAAAAATCCCTCGGTTACGTGATAGGCAAGCCGCGCGCCGTACGACACGTTCGACTCGAAATCTTCCACGCCCATGATGCCGACGAACGCCCCGACCTCGAAGTTTTCGGTATCGATGTCACCTTCGCGAATTTCCCGCCGGGCCACCTCGGGCTCGATGACCTGGCCGGGATCCTCCGCGGGGGTGGCGCCGATTCGCGCCCGAGACCGAACAGATCGCGGGTTGCAGCGCACCCGCTCAGGGTTGCCACTGCCACGGTCGTGCCGATCAGAAAAAGAACGCGAATCCGGCTTTCCATTCTTCCACTTCCTCGTTGTCGTCCCGACTGGTAAAGATGACGTAGCTCTTGTACTCCGCCCGGATTATGAACCGACGCGACGCGTAGATGCGAAAACCGAGCCCGGCGTGTGCCGCCTGGTCGGTCCGGTCTTCGCCCTGGACGATCGTCGACTTGGGTTCCGTATGAATAACGCCGGTGCCGAGCGTAATGAACGGCGAAATGCGCCAGTCCGGCCAGGTTTCATGGATGACGTTGACACTGCCCAGCCAGCCATTGGAGAAATTGCCGAGTATTTGCGAGCCCCACAGCTCGATGCCAACGTGCCGGTTCAGGGAATAGCCGCCGTACACCGAGATGATGTTTGCGCCGCCGAAGTCCCCGGCCAGCAGCCCCGCTTCCCAGCGGGAATCGGTGAATTCCGCCTGTCCCGCCTCGGTGAATTCCAGCGGCGAGCCGCCCGGCTGCAGTGTGCGCTCCATCTGTCCCCGATGCACCCAGCCTTCCGGGCCGTCCTCCGTCCGCACCAGGAACCAGTCCGTGCGACGCTTGACGATCTCGACGGTCTCGCCGCGCTCGATTACGTGGAAAATCGGGTAGCCGCGCCCGGCGCCCGTATGCATTTCGAGAAACGGATCGTCTACGGCGACGATGGCGGGCAGATCGTCCGCGACGGCGATCCGGGCCGTGGCGAGCAGCAGGCCGACGCACGCAAGAAAAAGGCGAAACCGGTTGCCGCGCGTCGCGCGCACGGCGCTGCCGGATAACGGAGCTTTAGTTTTGCGGGACGTCGAAGGGATTGTTGTAGTATTGCGCTCCGACATCCAGCCATTCCGCAATTAGTCGTTTCTCCGCATCAGACAGGTAACCGTCGTGACTCTGCCCGGGCTCGAACCGGCTGAAGAACCGGTTGGACGCATTCGCGCCAGCAACGCTCATCGAAGGATTGACTGTCACCGTGACGAAGATGGGGTTGCCATCCTCGTCGACACCGTTCTGCACCAGCCGGTCCTGCAACGCACCCATATTAAGCTCTTGTTCGTTATCAGGAAACAGCAATTCACGATAAGAGTTGAAATGATCCGGCTCGTCCGGTGACAGGCCGTCGGTGAGGTCCAGCTGGGCAGCCGGCACCTGCGGAGCCATCTGGTCGTCGACCGGCGTATGGCAATTGATGCAGTCGTTCGTCACCGGATTGCCCATCGCGTCCAGCACCGGGTCGCCATTACCGTCCAGCACCGGGCGGGATGCGGCCCACAGCGGGTGGATGTGTGTCTCGTAATTGATCACGCTGCGGCAGTTGGATGCCCAGTCCAGCGACGGATTGATGCAATTGGGACTGGTTGGAATCGCCGTCGCCAGGTCGACGTAGGCGTATGAGAACGAGGCATCGGCCGCACGGCCCGCCGCGACTTCATCGGTCCATACGTCGACGTACTCGATATCCATGGAGGGCTCCAGGGAGGCGCAGTCGGTGGCGCAGGTAACGCGCGCACGGATCTGGGCCATGGTCTCGCCCACTTCGCCGACAAACCACTCCGGGCGGGTGTTCGGGTACGGCACGCCGGCCACCTGTGCGCCGGTCCACGCACTCGCAAAAGCATCGCGCCGGCCGTGCGATACGCCGCTCTGTGCGACGTGGCAGCCGTTGCACTCGAGCAGTTGCCCTGGCCGAACCTGCATCCAGTTCTGGTGCCTTGCTGTTATACGGTGGCCGTCCTCGTCCAGGACGCTGACGGCGAACGCGACGTTGGCGGGCACCTTCACCATGACCGAACCGTCCGGCTCGATCGGCGCGTAGCCGACGATCTCCTTCATGCCCTGCTGTGCGCTGCGGCCGAACGCCGTGTTGTCGAGGTCCACGAGCTCGTCGTCCGGCAGGGACACGGCCTTGACGATGCGCAGGAACCGGGCAGGCCGCTCGGCCGCCGTCGTCTGCGCGGGGTCCGCAAGAGCCGCGATATCCGCGACGGCGCCGCCATCGAAATCGTAAACGCTGCGAATACTGATCACGCCGGCCCCTTCGGCGACGAGGCCGGGATCTGCTTCGAAGCGGTCTTCGCTGTCGAGGACAACGGGCGGCAACGGGCGCGGGTCCGCGGAAACCACCTCGGTGAACGCGAATCCTTCCTCCGGCGGCACGACCGGAAGTTGCGTTTCGTCGCGCGGATCGTACATCCAGATGCCGTAGACCGGATCGGCTTCCTCGAGCGCGTTGTCCGCCAGGTTGGCAACGGTGCACGGGTAGATCGTCGGCAACTCGCCCATCGGCGGCGGCACAACGTCGGTGAGCCGGCACTGGCTCCAGCTTACGAGAATGCGGCCGGTGCCGTCCTGGATCGGGTACATCGAACGATAGCGTCCGCCCGGCGAAGGTACGTCCGTGTCGGTGACAACGTCATTGATCGTCGCCGCCACCTGTGCCGGACCGGCGGCGCCGGCATTTTCCTGCGTCGGCTGGTTGATCTCGACGAACGTCGGTGTATCGATTACGACGAGATCACCGCCGTCCGCCGTATCGGTGAACGGGCGGACCAGCGCCATGATCCGGCCATCCTCGAGTTCACGCGGCTGCAGGAACTGCACGGCCTGGCCGTTGGTTCCCGTGTTGTGGCTGTTCTGGCCATACAGCAACTCCAGGCGGGATCCGTCCGGGTTCATGCGGTACAGGTTGATTGCATCGTTGCCGGCCGCGTTGTCCCAGCGGCTGAATACGATACGACCGTCAGCGCTGACGGTCGCGTCGAACTCGTGACTCTGGTTATACGTAACCTGTTCGATGCCCGTGCCGTCTTCATTCATGACGTGCAGGACAAAGGCATCTTCGTTGCGATCTTCATCCTGTGCGGCAAATTGTGGCTTGCCCTCATCGAGCAGCACGGCGCTCGAACGTCGCTGCCGCGTCGAGGAAAACAGGATGCGGCCGTCGGGGAGATAGAGTGGCGACACGTCGTGGCCGATCTCCGCGGTCAGGTCAGACGCGATCACCCGCCGCAGCATGTCCGTCGCGATCTCGTATTCCCAGATGTTCCAGGTCGGCTGGTCCTCGTCATCCAGATCGAGATCCAGGTCGACGGGGCCACGCATCGCGAACAACAACTTTGTTCCGTCGTATGAAATTTCCACGTCGCGAACGGCGCCCAGTCCGTCGGTTTCCCGCGCCGTGATGTTGACATCCATTGCGCTGGGCGATGCCCGGTCACGAAAATAGAGATCGGCGCCGAAATTGAACGTTATCTGTTCGCGTACATCGGAAGACTGGAACTCGCCCTGGTCGTCTACCGGCAGGGGCGCCTTGATGTAGGCAATGGGGAAATCGACGATGACGGGATCCGGATCCTGGCCGGAGCCGATGCTGACACCGTCGCCGCTGCCACCGCACGCGCCGAGCGCCATGACGACCGGCCACAGGAGGGTCTTCCACCGGGTGCCGCCAATGCGGGCGTCCTTTTCCGATCGTGTCAGTCTGTCCATGTCGATCACCTCGGGAAGCGATGCGTTCGCTGTCCTCACATGCCGGCGGTGGACTTCCTGGCGATTCGACAGTCGGTGGGTTGCCTGATGAGCGAATCGGACGGAGTGCGCAGCCGCAAAGCATCAGCGTTCAATAGTGGACGCGCGGACGCAACGGTACCGTTAACGCGATCACAGTCTGTCGCTGATCGAAACCGGTGCCGCAGGCTGCAGCCGTCGCGTGCACAGCCAACGCACAGAGGCGCGGCCCCGCTTTGTCCGCAACTGACGTAGCTGTCGCATTCCGGCGACAGGCAATTACCCTTAGAAGAACAGGCAGTTAGTTGCCGGGTTGCGCAGTGCTGTGCGAAGCCGCCGACAAGCGCTTGACATATGGCGCGTTCCGCGCCGGCCCGAATCTCTGCGCCTTGTCATTGATTTGTCGGTCTTTTTCGGCGAATCGTCCGCCGGCGCGGCAGGCTGGCACAGCACTTGCTTCGTACCTCACAAAGCGGCACAGAACGCGCGCGTTGTTGCGGTGACCACGGCGCACCTTGCAGGGATTGTGAGGGCATTCACGGTGAACAGGGCGGGACTGCTGCATAGTTGTTCCGCACCGACAGGAAAACGCCGGCGGGACGCGCACGCAAATGCAACCAGGCCAGCGACATCGTAGTCGGTGTGCCCAGCAACGGAACAGCCATGACAGCCATCAATGGATTGACTATGGACAATCGGACGTCGACGTACCTGGACCGGGATCCGGTCGCACGACTTGTCACCGGGTTGCGGCACTTCACGGTCGCGCTGCTTGTTTGCAGCATCAGCCTGGCGCATGCCGGTCCTCGCGAGCAGGCCAGGCGGATTCACGATCGACTGGCCGGCGTACCGCCGACCGAGGCCGTGCTGGCGCAGATGGAAGCCAGTGTGCAGGCCGGCAATCCGATGGCTGCCGCCACGACGGCAATGAACAACCCCAACTTCTACAATGTCACGTTGAAGAATTTTGCGGCGCCGTGGACAAATCGTGAACGCAATGTCTTTGTCCCACTGAACGACTACATTGCCACGGTCGTCGGGATGGTGCGGGACGACGTGGCCTTCAATACGCTGCTGTCAGCCGATATCGTGTACGTCGGTAATCCGGCCCTGAACCTGCCGCCCTACTCGAACAGCAACAACGACCACTACGAACAGCTCGAAAGCCGCGGTCTCGACATGCAGAGCGGCCTGGTGCAGACGACCCAGTCATCGGTCAACGGGCTGCCGCCGGAAGCGACAGCCGGCGTCATGACGACGCGCGCCGCAGCCGAGGCGTTTTTCGTCGCTGGCACGAACCGCGCAATGTTCCGCTTCACGCTACTGAACCACATGTGTAACGACATGGAGCAGGTGCACGACACGCGCCTTCCACCTGACCGGATCCGGCAGGATGTGGCCCGCAGCCCGGGTGGCGACAGCCGGTTGTTCCTGAACAACTGCATCGGCTGCCACAACGGTATGGACCCGATGGCGCAGGCCTTCGCGTACTACAACTTCGACGAGGCGACCGGCAGCATCGAATACACACCGGGCCAGGTCCAGCCCAAGTACTTCAACAACGAAGATAACTTTCCGTTCGGTTATCGCACGCCGGACGACAGCTGGGAAAACTGACTGGCGCCGGGGACAGAACCAGTTCCTGGGCTGGGACCAGGCGCTGCCCGGCAGCGGCAACGGCGCCAAATCCATGGGCAGTGAACTTGCCAACAGCCACGCGTTTGCGAGTTGCCAGGTCAAGAAAGTCTTCCGTGCGGTCTGCCTGCGCGAACCCGAGGACGCTGCCGACCGGGCGCAGGTCACCTCGATGGTGACGTCGTTCAAGTCCGGCTACCGCTTGAAGCAGACGTTCGCCGAGGCGGCCGTCTACTGCATGGGCCAGTAAGGAGGCATTGACCATGGACCAGGTAACAGGATCGTCAATGTCTTTCGCTACCGCGCGGAAAGTACTCGTAAGCGGGCTGGCCGCTGTGCTGCTGGGCGCCTGCGGCGGCGGCGCACCGACCACGGAAAACCCGGTGACGAGCGTTACGCCGCCCGCGGCCTACCAGGGTCCGCCGCCGGCCACCGACGACATCCAGTCGTTCAAGCTGAACGTCTGGGACAATATCGAGCAGAGCAATCGCTGCGGCGGCTGCCACAACGAGTCGGTCAACCAGGCGCCGATGTTCGCGCGCCACGACGACGTCAATCTCGCTTACGAAGCCGCCAATACGGTGGCGGACCTGGCGCAGCCGTCGAATTCGCGGCTGGTCAGCAAGGTCGGCGGCGGCCACAACTGCTGGCTGTCGGACCCGCAGGCGTGTGCCGACATCATGACGACCTGGATCAGAGGGTTGGGCCGGTGACAGCGCCGGCGGCGGTCGCGAGATCGTACTGGAAGAACCGACGAAAAAGTCACCGGGATCGAGCAAGAATTTCGCGAACGCAACGATCCAGGACTTCGAAACACTGATTCACGTGCCGATACTCACGGAGTACTGCGCCGGCTGCCACACGTCGTCCGCGCCGACCTCGCAACAGCCGTACTTCGCCGAAGCGGATGTTGTCACTGCCTTCGACGCTGCACGTTCGAAGATGGACCTCGACGACCCCGCGGCCTCGCGCTTCGTCGTGCGCCTCGGCAGCGAATTCCACAATTGCTGGGAGCCGAGCTGCGCGGCGGCGGCAGCCGAGATGCAGAGCGCGATCCAGGCGTTCGCGGACACCGTACCGCTGACGGAGCTCGATGCCGCGCTGGTAAACAGTGACGCGCTGCGCATCATCGACGGCACCATCGCATCCGGCGGCAACCGGTACGAGAACAACCAGATCGCGCTGTGGGAGTTCAAGACAGGCAGCGGCTCCACCGCGTTCGATACCAGCGGCGTCGACCCGGCAATCAACCTGACGCTGTCGGGCGACGTAACGTGGTTCGGCGGCTGGGGCATCACGATCAACGACGGCAAGGCGCAGGGTTCGACAGCGTCGAGCAAAAAGCTGCACGACCTGATCACGGCGACGGGCGAATACGCCATCGAGGCGTGGGTGGTTCCCGCAAACGTGGCCCAGGAGATGGCCCGCATCGTCAGCTATTCGGCAGGCGACGAGGCCCGCAACTTCACGCTGCAGCAGACACTGTATGACTACAATTTCCTGCACCGCAGCACTGAGACCAGCCTGAACGGTGACCCGGCCCTGTCCACGCCATCTGCCAACGAGATCCTGCAGGCCTCGTTGCAGCACGTCGTGGCCAACTACAGCCCGGTCGACGGCCGCAGCATTTACGTCAACGGCGAACTCGTCACGCAATCGGACGACGTTGCACCCGGCTCGCTGGTCGACTGGCAGGACACGTTTGCGTTCGTCCTCGGCAACGAAGTATCGAACAGCGGGCTTTGGCAGGGCACCATTCGGATGGCCGCCGTGCACAATCGCGTGCTGACGCCGGAACAGGTCGTGCAGAACTTCGACGTTGGTGTCGGTGAAAAATTCTTCCTGCTGTTCGGCATCGAGGACATCATCGGCGTGCCCAGCGCGTACATCTCGTTCGAGGTGTCGCAGTACGACACCTACGGCTACCTGTTCAACCAGCCCCACTTCATCACGCTGGATGCCATGCAGCAGCCGGAAGGCATCCCGCTGCAGGGCCTGCGCATCGGCATCAACGGCGAGGAAGCCGGTGTCGGACAATCCTACGCCAACCTGGACGTGACACTCAGCGCGTCGCAATTCGGTGAACTGGGCCAGCCCCTGTCCGACCTGGGCGCGGTCATTCCGCTCGAAAAAGGTCCGGAAGACGACGAGTTCTTCCTCACGTTCGACCTGCTCGGCAGCCAGACCTACGTGCGCAGCGACGACCCGCCGCTGATTATTACGGCGGAAGACATCACGCCGGCCGCGCAGCGCATCGGCGTGCGTACATTCGACGAGATCAACGCGACCATGGCGGCGGTAACCGGCGTCGATCCGGAAACGCAGGCCGTCGACATGACCTACCAGAACCTGCGCCAGAGCCTGCCGACGGTCGAGAGCGTGCAAACCTTCCTGTCGTCGCACCAGGTGGCCATCGCCCAGCTGGCTATCGAGTACTGCAACGCGCTGGTCGAGGGCCCGGATGCCGCGACCTACTTCAACGGCTTCGATTTCAACCAGTCGCCTGGCGTCGCCTACTCCGGTCCGAGCCGCAACCAGGTCATCGACCCGCTGATCGATCGCATCATGGGCATCGGCATCCAGACGCAGCCGGACTTCTCGGCCGTGCGCGACGAGCTGGGCTACGTCTCCGGCAACGGAACGCGGCCGGACAATCTCATCGACCGGCTGCTCGTCAGCCCCGACAACCCGGATACGCGCGCGATCGCGAAAGGCGTGTGCGCCGCCGTACTGGGCAGTGCCGTCACGGTACTGCAGTAACCAAGGACGATTACGAGGCACAGCTATGGCCAGCAAACGCAACGCACGCAACTGGGACGCGCCGCAACGTCACGCGGACCACCGGCGCCCGATCACGCGGCGCGAATTTGTCGCACAGGGTTTCCTGTCCGGCTCCGCGTTCGCACTGGGCGGCGGCGTCCTGAGCCTGTTTGCGAACCCGCGCGCCGCATTCGCCGAACTGTCGGGCGACCTGACGCCGCTCCTGTCCGACCCGTGCAACATCGCCACTGAAGGTGCCGGCAAGATTCCGTTCATCTGCTTCGACCTTGCAGGTGGCGCGAATATCGCGGGCTCCAACGTGCTGGTCGGCCGGGAAGGCGGCCAGATGGACTTCCTCGGCACCGCCGGCTACGAAAAACTCGGCCTGCCGGGCGACATGGTGCCCGGCCTCACCGACCCGACCACTGGCCTGCCGTATGCCAACACGGACTTCGGGCTGGCGTTCCATTCCGACAGCGCCTTCAAGCGCGGCATGGAACTCAGCATGAACCCCGGCCGCGCCGCCAACCTGAACGGGGCAATCATCCCGGCGCGCTCCGACAACGATACGGGCAACAACCCGCACAACCCGCTATACGGCATTGCCCGCGCCGGGGCGGACGGTTCGATCCTGACGCTGGCCGGCACGGAGAACACCGATTCCGGCGGCAATTCGATGATCCCCGCGATGATGATGGATCCCGAACTGCGGCCCACGAAGGTGGACCGCCCGAGTGACGTCACCGGCCTGGTCGACACCGGGCAACTCGTCGGCATACTCGGTCCCGACGACGCCACGGCCGTCATGGAATCGATTTATCGGCTGAGCGACGCGAAGATGAACGCCGTCGATACCGGGCAACAGATCACGGCCGATGAGGTCGTCAAGGACATGGTCCGCTGCGGTTACCTGAAGGCCGCCGATATCGCGGACCGCTTCGGCGACACGCCGCTGGACCCGGCCGACGACCCGGCTATCGTCGGCCCGGACGGCATCTTCACGGACGCCGAGTTCAACGACAACGGGCGTGACGGCCAGGAATTCCGCAAGACCGCGTCGATGATGAAACTCGTCATCAACGGCTTCGCCGGAGCCGGCTGCATCGAAATGGGCGGTTACGACTACCATGGCGGCGCGCGCGCCGAGGGCGAGGTCAAGGACGAACGCGCCGGCCGCTGCATGGGTGCGTGCATCGAATACGCGGCACGCATCGGCGTACCGCTCATGATGTACGTCTTCAGCGACGGTTCGCTGTCGTCCAACGGCGCCATCGACAACTCGCAGGAGGGTCGTGGCAAGGGCGAATGGGTCAGCGACAACTCCTCGACAGCGGCCTCGTTCTTCATGGTCTACAACCCGAACGGCCGGGCGGTCCTGCGCGGCGGCACGCCCGAGCAGCAGGCACGTCACCAGCAGATCGGCTACATGGACGCCGGCGGCTCGGTGCAGCGCGCCGCAACGCCGGCCGCCAACAACGTCAACCTGCTGGTCAACACGGTCCTCCTTAACTACATGGCACTGCACGGCGAGGAAGGCCTATTCGCCAGCCGGTTCCCCAACCACGGGCTGGGTGACAGCTCGCTGCGCGACGCCATGACGGCCTTCGACCAGGTTGTCAGCGGAACGATCGGGCCACTGAACCCTGCCTGAGCGGCTCCGTTCCCCCCGGAGTTCGCTTCAGTCCTCGGCCGGCAACCTGGTTGCCGGCTTTTTTGTGCCTTGTCACCGTAGGAGCGGCTTCCAGCCGCGACTCGACGCCAATCGCGGCTGGAAGCCGCTCCTGCGATCACCTCGCATCCCCGCAACGCCGCCGCCATAATGCGCCGATGAACGACGCGCCCGACCTTCGCGACCTCCTCGCCTGCCCGCGCTGCGACAGCACGCCGCTGGCGGCACGGGACGGCGGCTACCGTTGTACGGCGTGCAAGACCGCGTTCCCGCGTATTGGCGACATACCCTGGCTGTTCGCCGAGCCGGATGCGGCCCTCGCCGAGTGGCGCTCGCGCCTGCACTTCGCGCTGCAGCGCCTCGCGCACGAGGTGCAGCGCCTGGACAGCGCACTGGGCAAGGACGATCTGTCGGACCTGGCGCGCCGCAGGCTCGAACGGCTGCGCGCAGCGAATGCCACGCATCGGGACACCCTGCGGGGCCTGCTCGCGCCGATCAACCTGCAATCGACCGACGCGAGCTACGAGACCCACCTCGCGTTGCGCACCCGCCTGCCGACCGACCAGGGACTCAATACCTACTACGCCAACGTGCACCGCGACTGGGCCTGGGGCGACGCGGAAAACGCGGCATCGCTCGAACAGCTGCAACAGGTTCTGGGTGTTACGGATGCGAGCGCTGCCCGCCTGGGCGATACGGCCGTGCTCGGCGCCGGTGCCGGGCGGCTGGCCTATGACGTGCATCGCGGCTTCGGCACTGCGCGCACGCTGGCCATCGACTTCAACCCGCTGCTCACGTTTGTCGCCCGCGACGTTACGCGCGGTGAAACGCTGACGTTGCACGAATTTCCGCTCGCCCCGCGCTCGCTGGCGGACGTCGCGACGGCGCGAGCGCTGTCGGCCCCCGCGCCGGCCGGCAACGACTTCCACCTGTTGCTGGCCGACGTGCTGCGCCCGCCGCTCGCCGCCGGTGCTTTCGACACGGTGCTTACGCCGTGGCTCATCGACATCGTCGACGACGACTTCCCGTGTTTCGCAGCGCGCGTCAATCAGCTGCTCAAGCCCGGCGGACGCTGGCTCAACTTCGGCTCGCTCGCATTCGAGCACGCGGATCGCACTCGTTGTTACAGCGCCGGGGAGGTCGTCGCGTTCGTCGAGGCCGCCGGCTTCGACACGCCGACCGTGCACGAAGCCGATATTCCCTACATGTGCTCGCCGGCAAGCCGGCACGGCCGCATCGAGAACGTCTTCACGTTCTGCGCGACCCGGCGCGAGGCCGCCGAGCCGCCGCCGCGGTACCGGTCGCTGCCCGACTGGATCGTCACCCGTGAGGCAGCGGTACCGCTCCTGCCCTCGTTCAGGACACAGGCCGGCTCGACGCGCATACACGCCTATATCATGTCGCTGATCGACGGGAAGCGCACGATTGATGACATGGCCGGGATCCTGGAGCAGCACAAGCTGATGACCCGCGCCGAGGCGGTGCCCGCCCTGCGCAAGTTCCTGACGCGCATGTACGAGGACAGCCGGCGCCATCCCGGCTTCTGACTCGCGCCGACCACGCGCGACACCCGGCCAGCCAGCGACGGGCCCAAACCGGGTTGGCAGCATCGCTCCCGGCAGGCGGGTCAGGCCGGTTCGTCGGCTGCGGCGTCTGCCGCGGCGGGCGGCGCCCCGATCGTATGACGGATGTACGCACCGATGTCCCGGACAGCGCGGGTCGCCTCGGGCATCCGGCCGGCAAAAAACTGGAACACATGCCACATCTCCGGCCAGACCTGCAGCGTCACGCGCACGCCGGCGGTGGACAGCCGATCCGCCACGCGCGTCGCGTCGCTCAGGAGTATTTCGTGAGCGCCCACCTGCACCAGCACCGGCGGCAGCCCGCCCAGCTCCGCCAGCAGCGGCGACACCAGCGGCGTCGCCAGCTGCTCCTCGCGGCAATAGTGGCGCGTCAGCCGCGGCATCCCGTTCGCGCGGAAAACCGGGTCGACGTTCGCGCGCGAGCCGGTGCCGGTGAGGTCCAGCCACGGCGACAGCAGTACCAGGGCACCCGGCAGCGGCTTGCCGGCGTCGCGCAGCGCCAGGAGTGTCGCCAGGGCCAGGCCGCCACCCGCGGAATCACCGCCGATGACGATCCGCGCCGGGTCCAGCCCCTGCACCAGCAGCTGCCGGTAGACGGCACAACAGTCATCCAGCGCCGCCGGGAACGGGTGTTCCGGGGCCAGCCGGTAGTCGGGCACGGCCGCCGGCACGCCCGCGGCGCGCGCGATGTGACTCACCATCGGCCGATGCGTGACGCGGCTGCCCATGACGTAGCCACCGCCGTGCAAATAGCAGAGTACGGCCGTCTCGTCGGCGGCGGGCGGCGTCAGCCAGTCGCAATTCAGCCCGGCCGTCGTCAGCGTCTCCACGGTAACGTCACCGGCGCCCCGCAGGCGGCGCGCCCCGGCCTCGAACGATTGCCGCAGCGCGATCACGTCGGCATCGGCCGGCATCCGGGCAAGATAGCGGCGGGCAAGGTGTCGGATCAAACGTGCCCGGAAACTGATTGCCATCGCCGCGCCCTGTAGCAGAGAAACAGAATTCCGGCGCAGGTGTCGTGCGTCGTGCGCCGGCGGCTGCGCGGCGCCCCGCCCATCAGCGCTCGAGGTATTGCATCTTGTCCTGCACGTCGCGCCAGTCGTCCGCGTCTTCCGGCGGATCCTTCATCTCGGTAATGACGGGCCAGTCCTGTGACAGTTCCTTGTTGAGCTCCAGGAACTGCTGCTGGTCGTCAGGCAGCTCGTCTTCGGAATAGATCGCCTCCACCGGGCATTCCGGCTCGCACAACGTGCAGTCGATGCACTCGTCCGGATCGATCACCAGCATGTTCGGCCCTTCGTGGAAACAGTCCACCGGGCAAACCTCGACGCAGTCCGTCAGTTTGCACTTGATGCAGGTTTCGGTAACTACAAAGGTCATGCCGGGGATTCCGCTCGATGCCGAAATGGGCGACTACGCTATGCCAACTCCCGGGGCAGATCAAGCCTGCCCGGGTTTGCAGGCGCATCGACTCTTTTACACAATGCGGGGCTCTTTTCGCCAATAACAAGACAGGAACCGAGCCCATGAGCGTCGTCGAAGTCGAACGTCGCGGCAGAATCGCCGTGATCACCATCGATCACCCGCCCGTCAATGCCTTGTCGCAGCCGGTGCGGGCCGGGCTCATGGCAAGCCTTCAGACGCTGGACAGCGACAGCGGCATCGACGCGTGCGTGCTGCGCTGCGACGGCCGCACGTTCATCGCCGGAGCCGACATCCGCGAATTCGGCAAGCCGCCGCAGGCACCGCACCTCCCGGATGTCGTCATGCGGCTGGACGGAATGCAGAAGCCCGTGATCGCCGCCATCCACGGCACGGCCCTCGGCGGCGGACTGGAGGTTTCCATGGGTTGCCACGGCCGCGTCGCCGCCCGCAGCGCGCGCGTCGGCTTGCCGGAAGTCAACCTGGGCCTGCTGCCGGGTGCCGGAGGCACGCAACTCCTGCCGCGACTCATCGGAGTGGACCGCAGCCTGGACATGATGCTCTCGGGCAAGCCGGTCAGTGCGTCCGAGGCACTGGAGTTCGGCCTGCTCGACGAGGTCGTGGAGGAACAGTCGCTTGACGGAGGCGGCCGTGCGCCGTGCCGGCGAACTCGCGAGTCAGCCGCCGCGGCGGACGAGCGGAACTCGCCGTCGATGCCGTGGCGGCAGAGGTCTTCGACGAGCGCCGCAAACGCATTGCAGCGCGCACCCGCGGGCTCATTTCCCCGCAGCGAATCATCGACTGTGTGCAGGCGGCAACGACCCGGGATCTCGAGGACGGCTTTCGCATCGAGCGCGAGGCATTCCTGGAATGCCGTGAATCGCCGCAATCGGACGGTCTGCGGCACGCGTTCTTTGCCGAACGCAAGGTCGGCAACGTACCGGAACTCGATCGCGACACGCCGACGCGGCGTATCGGCAGCATCGCCATCGTCGGCGCGGGCACGATGGGCGTCGGCATTGCGCACTGCTGCCTGAGCGCGGGCTGCAACGTGCTGCTGCTCGACAAGGCGGCGGACGGCGTGCAGCGTGGTGCACAGGCCGTGCGCGACCTGTTCGCCGAGGGCGTGCGCCGCGGCAAGGTGCGCGAGGATGCGGCCGAGGCCGCGCTGTCGCGGCTCGCGGCCGGCACCGACCTGGACGCCCTCGCCGATGTCGACCTCGTCATCGAGGCCGTGTTCGAGGACCTCGCCATCAAGAAGAATATTTTCGCGCGGCTCGGCCGTATTTGCCAGCACGGCGCCGTGCTCGCCACCAACACGTCCACGCTGGATGTCGACGCCATCGCCGCCGCCAGCCAGCGGCCGGCGGACGTCATCGGCCTGCATTTTTTCAGCCCGGCGCACCTGATGCGGCTGCTCGAAATCGTGCGCGGCCGCGAAACCTCGCAGGAAGTCCTCGCCACCGCCCTGGCGCTGGCGAAAATGCTCGGCAAGACAGGCGTCGTCGTCGGCAACTGCTTCGGCTTCGTCGGCAATCGCATGCTGTACAGCTACGGCCGGGAAAACCAGCTGCTGCTGCTGGAAGGCGCGCCGCCGCAGCAAGTCGACCGGGCGCTTTACGACTGGGGCATGGCGATGGGCCCGAATGCCGTCGGCGACCTCGCGGGACTGGACGTCGGCTACAAGGCGCGCCAGCAGCGGATCGACCGGCCGGACGATCCGCGCTTCTACCGGATCGCCGACCTGCTGGTCGAGAACGGCCGGCTGGGCCGCAAGACCGGCCGCGGCATGTATCGCTACGACGGCGAGGACGGCACGCCGCAGCCGGATCCCGAGGTCCAGCAGCTCATCGACGAGGAAGCCGCGAGGCTCGGCATCAGCCGCCGCGAGATCGACGACCGCGAGATCGTCGAGCGCTGCATCTACGGCCTCGTCACCGAAGGCGCGCGCATCCTGGAAGAAGGCATCGCCACGCGCGCGTCGGACATCGACGTCATCTGGATCAACGGCTACGGCTTCCCGCGCCATCGCGGCGGGCCGATGCACTGGACGCGGACCGGGTCGGCCTGGCCGACGTCTATAACAAGGTGTGCGAATTTGCCGAGCGTTTCGGCGAACGCTACTGGCAGCCACCGGCGCTGCTGGAGCGGCTGGCGAAAAACGGCGGACGATTCGACGATATCGGCAACTGACCGGGCGCGGCTGATTCATGAACGGTCGACTTCGGCGGAGGCGAAGGCGTGCCCCGGGAGGGCTTTTCAGGGCCGCTGCGAGCACGTCCGTGTGCGTGCTCCGGGCTCGACATCCTGCTCGCACGGCCCTGAAAAGCCCTCCCCGGGCCACACCTCCGCCTCCTGCCTCCGTGCCGTTCAGTGAATCAGCCGCGCCCGGTCAGTTGCCAGCGACCGTTGCTGGCCACAGCCAGGCCGTCCTGCTCGAGTTTCTGCAGGTGCGCCAGCAGCGAGCGCTCGGCTATGGGGTGCAACGCGCTGTCGACGCCGCTGTAGACGTCGGCGATCAGCGCCTGGCTGGTCACGTCCGGATGCCGCCGCAGCGCCTCGACGATTTTCGCCTCGCGCTCGCGGCGGTGCGCGATGATCCAGTCGAGCACGTCGTGCGGTTCTGCTGCAACAGCTCGCCGTGGCCCGGCGCGATAGTCACCAGCGGCAGTTTGCGCAGCCGCGCCAGCGATGCCAGGTAGTCGCTCATGTTGCCGTCGGGCGGATCGATGACGACGGTGGAGCCATTGATGACGTGGTCGCCGGTAAACAGGAGCCCGTCGCTCTCGCGCAGGTAACAGAGGTGGTTCGACGCGTGCCCGGGTGTGTGCAGCACCTTGAGTGAACTGTCGTCCACGTCCAGCGTTTCGCCGTCGGCGAGCGTGCGGTGCGGTACGAAGCTCTGGTCCTGGTGGCGCCCGGCCGGCGCCGCCTGGCCGAGGAGCAGGGCGCCCGTCCGTGCCGCCAGCTGGCGCGCGGCCGGCGAATGATCCGGGTGCGTATGGGTTACGAGGATGCGGCGAATGGCCGTGCCGGCGGCCTCGCAAATCGCATCGATATGCGCCGGTATCGCCGGTCCCGGATCGATGACCAGCTTGTCCGCATCGCCCAGTATGTAGGTATTGGTGCCGGGGCCCGTCATCAGCCCCGGGTTGGGCGCGACGAGGCGCACGACGCCGGCCGCCACCGTCCGCGGCACGCCCGGTGTCAGCGCCGTGGTCATTCGCTGCTTCCCGGTGATCGGCGGATAATCGGGCTGTCCGGCAACACGATGCGCTGCCGTTTCCCGTCAGTGAGTACGGCGGGCAACATCGGGTGCTACGCCCGCCGCTTCCCGTTCGCCTGCCCAGCGCGGCGTGTCCGCCACCGTGCCGAACGCGGCGAGGGCCTGCAATGTCCGGCGTGTCGGTGGCGGTAACGCCAGCTCTTCGCGCCCCGCCAGCTCCAGCGCGTGTTCCGGCGCCAGCCAGCGGGTATCCGTCAGTTCGCCGCCGTCGTGGCGGGCCACCTGCCCCGGCGGCAGTTCCGTCGCGAAGAACCGCGTCGTGAAGCGCTTGTCGAAGACGCGCGGCGTCAGCCCAGTGCGAAAAGCAGGTGCAGGCGGTCGCAGGCAAGCCGCAGGTCGTGCTGCTCGAGGAAGTCCGGCCACGCGACCCGCCCCGAGTGAATGCGCTCGCGCCACGGCTCGAAGTCATTGCCGGAGACGAGCGAATCACGCGGACCGTCACCGTGACGTGCCAGCAGCAGCCCGGTTTCCTCGAACAGCTCACGAATCGCGGCACTGAACGCGGCAACCGGACGGCCCGCGCAACGCCACGTCGAGCCGCGCTCGCGGGCCGCATCGTCCAGCCCGTCGCAGCGAGCCCGGCGGCGGCATCACCCGCGTCGAGCACGCCGCCCGGAAAGGCGTAGCTTGCGCCGAACGCAGCCCGCGGCTGGCGAAGCACCAGCAGCACTTCCGGCCCGTCGGCGGCTTCGCGCGCCACGACGACGGTGGACGACGGCCGTGGCGTCGCCGGGCTCGCCGGCACACCGATGGCCTGGTCCGGATTATTCATGAACAGGCACGGACGCAAAGGCGGAGGCGCGGCCCGGGAGGGCTTTTCAGGGCCGTGCGAGCAGGAAGTCGAGCCCGGAGCGTACAGGAACGTATTCACAGCGTCCCTGAAAAGCCCTCCCCGCCGCGCCTGGCCACCACCGCAGCAAAACGTTCATGAATAATCCGGGCGCCGGACTAGCCGCCTGCCGCGCGCCCGCTGTCGAGGTAAGCCGCAAGCCGCCGCAGCTGCTCACCAAGGACCCCGTCGACCGGCGCCGCGAGGGCATCCAGGCCGCCCGCGCGATAACCGCCCACGGCATAGCGCAGCGTGATGGTGACCTGGCTGCCATCGTCCGCGGCATCCTCGTATTCCAGCGTGAAATTGCCGTTCACTCCCATCAGGCCGAGCGGCCCCAGGCCGCCGGTGAGCCGCAGCATGACGCCCGGATTGACGAACGTCACGACGAGATGCACGAGTCCGCTGCGCTCGCCCAGGCGTTCGCAAAAACAGCCGAGCGGCCGGGGATCGATGTAGAGGTTGGCGGCGTCGCCCGAGACCGTGTGATCGCCGTTCCACCAGTGGCCGATCCCGTCCACGGTCGCCTGCCAGGCTTGCTCGCGCGTTGCGTTGGCGACGACGCGATGCTCGACGGTAAAGCCGCCCGCGCCGCTGTCGACGACCTCTGCCGCCACGATTCCCGGTGACAGGAGCAATAGAACGAGCAGGCATCTCGACGTCATTTTCAGTCCCTCGCCGGCAAATTCCGGTTGCAGCCGGCAGTTTACCCGGGCCTCGCGCGGCCCGTCACGCACAGGTGCGACGACCCGGCGTAGCGGGCGGCCACCAACGGCGGCGCCGATTGCCGTATGCTCTGGCCGCGTACGACCAGCCGAAACCGAGACTCATGGATGCAACAGACGCCAGCGACCTGGCCGACTTCCTCGCCCGCCACGAACGGGTCGCCATCGTGAACCGCGGCCGCACGCGCGGCGACAACTACGCGACGCTGCGCGTCGACGGCGACTGCGGCGCATTGCTCGGCGCCGCGGCAGGCACACTTCTCGGCCGGGCGCCGGCCGGCGCCGCGGCGGGCCCGTGATTCCCGACGGCTGGTCGGTCGCCTGGGAGAGCGAGGACCGGCGTGCCTGCTCGGATCGTGCGCTGGTCCTGACGTCGCTCGCGATTCCCCACGAGCTGCTGGGCGGCCAGGGTACGTGGGCGATCGTCGTGCCGGACGCGGAACTGCACCGGGCGCGACACGAACTCTGGCTGTACGCGCGGGAGAACGAACCGCTGCCGCGGCGGCGCGCCGTGCCGGTCACCGCGAACCACAATCCCTACCCGGGCGTCGCCGGGTACGTGATCGTCATCTGCCTGGTCGCCTGGCTCGCCGGCGAAGGCGCGTTCGGCCGCGACTGGCTGACGGCGGGCCGCGTCGACGGCGCCCTGATACGCGATGGCGAATGGTGGCGAACGATCACGGCGCTGACGCTGCACAAGGACATCGGCCACCTGCTCGGCAACCTCGTGTTCGGTGCGCTGTTCGGGCTGCTGGCTGCCCGCGTCATCGGCAGCGGCGTGACCTGGCTGACGGTCGTCGTCACGGCCGCCTTCGCGAATGCGCTGAATACGGCCGTGCTGATTCCCGCGCACCGCTCCATCGGCGCCTCCACCGCGGTGTTTGCGGCCCTGGGCCTCGTGGCGGGGTTCGTCTGGCGCGGCCGGCTGATGGCCCAGGACCGCTGGCCGTACCGCCTCGGCCCGATCGTCGGCGGCATCGCTCTGCTCGCGTACACGGGCACCGGCGACGAATCCACGGACATCGGCGCCCACCTCGCGGGTTTCGTCTGCGGTTTCGGCGGCGGGATATTGCTGACGCGCGCGGCGGCCGTGTTCGAGGCGGCCAGGCTGCAATGGATCTGCGGCACCCTGGCGCCCGTCCTCATCGGCGGGGCCTGGCTGCTGGCGCTGCGCTGAGCGGCACGACCGGGGTGCGCAGGACCGGCGCCTCCGGTACGCTGCGTTTCCTTTGCGCCGGGTCCCGTCAATGCACGTGATCGTCCTGTTCGCGCTGGTCGTGCTGATCTGGGGTTCGACCTGGACCGCGATTCCGTTCCAGCTCGGGGTGGTCGCCCCGGAGGTCTCGGTTGCCGACGCGGTTCGCGCTGGGCTCGGCCGCCCTGTTCGCCTATGCGCAGCTCGGCGGGCGACGGGTCCGCGTGCCGCGCGATCGCTACCCCATCGTCATGTTGCAGGGCATGTTGCTGTTTTCCGCCAGTTACTGCCTCGTCTACCACGGCACCGCGTTTGTCACGAGCGGCCTGGTCGCGGTTCTGTTCAGTGCCATCGTGCTCTGCAACGCGTTTTTCGAGCGCCTCTTCTTCCGTACGCCGGTGGAGCGGCGCCTGCTGCTCGCGGCCGTTTTCGGCATCGGCGGCATTGCGCTGGTCTTCTGGCCGGAGGTCGCGCGCCTCAGCCTGCGCGACGAAACGATTACCGGCATCCTGTGGATCGCGGCTGCAATCATTGCGGCGTCGCTGGGCAACATGACTGCCGTGGTCAACCTGCGCGGCGAGCAGCCGGTCATCGCCGTCAATGCCCACGCCATGGCCTGGGCGCTCTGACGTCGGCCGGGGTTGCCGTGCTGCTGGGCCACGAGTTCCGCTTCCCGCTCGAAACGGGCTACGTCGTGTCGCTCCTGTACCTCGCGCTGCTCGGCTCGTCGATCGCGTTCGGCGTGTACCTGACCCTGATCCGGCGCATCGGCTCGGCGCGCGCCGCCTATGCCTCGGTGCTGTTCCCCGTGGTGGCGCTGGGATTGTCGAGCTGGCTGGAGGGTTATCGCTGGACCTGGCTGGCGGTCGCGGGAATCCTGCTTACAATGGCGGGCAACTGGCTTGCGCTGACGCGCATCCGGCCGGTGCCGCCGCTCCGCGAAGCGGTGGCAGGCGCCGCCGACCCCCACGTAAACAAGGACAAGAAACAATGAACGAAACCACGATCGCCGGCTTCAGCTTCGACTGGCAGGCCATGTACGACAAATTCCAGGCGCTCGGGATCGACTTCGGCATCATGCTCGTCACGGCGCTGGTCATATTCTTCGTCGGCCGCCTCGTGGCGCGCATCGTTGCCAGGGCCATTCGCAAGGTCATGCAGGCCCGGCAGGTCGACAGGATCCTCGAATCGTTCGTCAGCAACTTCGTCTACTGGATGCTGATGGCATTCGTCATCATCGCCGCGATCACGCAGATCGGCATCGCGACCACGTCGTTCATCGCGGTACTCGGTGCCGCCGGTCTCGCCATCGGCCTCGCCATGCAGGGCTCGCTGTCGAACTTTGCGGCGGGCGTGCTGATCGTCATGTTCCGGCCGTATCGTGTCGGCGACTGGGTAGAGGTCGCCGGCGTCTCCGGGTCGGTCGAAAGCGTGCAGATTTTCACGACCACGCTGAAGACCGCAGACAACAAGACGATCATCGTTCCGAACAGCTCGATCACGAGCAACATCATTACCAACTACTCGGCCAACGACACGCGCCGCGTCGACATGGTCGTCGGCGTTTCGTACAGCGACGACCTGGACAAGGTTCGCAATGCGCTCAGGGAGACGGTGGCAGCTGACGAGCGCGTGCTCGCCGATCCGCCCTGCGTGATCGCCGTGGCCCAGCTGGCGGACAGCAGCGTCAACTTCAATGTGCGTCCGTGGGTGAAGACAGGGGACTACTGGGGCGTCATGTGGGACCTGACGGAAAACATCAAGAAGCGCTTCGACAAGGACGGCATCTCGATCCCGTTCCCGCAGCAGGACGTGTACGTCCACAAGAGCGAGTAAACGCAGCGCGACCGCTTGACGCCGGCGGCTGCCCGCCATACTGTATGTCCATACAGTATGGCGGGCCGGGATGAGTACCGAGGGCGCAAACGGCGGGGGCCACAAGGGACGCGGCGCGATCGGCAGGAACCGCAGCCGCTTCGAGACACGGCCGGTCGAGCTGCTCGCCGCGGAAGCCGATGCGGCGGGCCGGGTGGCACCGGTCACCCGCCTCACCGCCATGCGCGCGCGCCGGATCGTCAGCCGCAATACATCGCCCGACGTCCCGTTCAGCCGCTCCATCAACCCGTACCAGGGCTGCGAGCACGGCTGCGTCTACTGCTATGCGCGGCCGTCACACGGCTATCTCGACCTGTCGCCCGGTCTCGATTTCGAGACCCGGATCTTCTACAAGCCCAATGCCGTCGAGCGGCTGATCGAGGAGTGGCAACGGCCGGGCTACGTCTGCGAACCGATCACCATCGGCGCCAATACGGATCCCTACCAGCCGGCAGAACGCCGCCTCGGTCTCACGCGGCGCCTGCTCGCCGCGTTTCTCGAACATCGTCACCCGGTGAGCCTCATCACCAAGGGCAGCCTGATGCACCGCGATCTCGACCTGCTCGCCGAGCTGGCCCGGGACAACCTGTGCTCGGTTGCCGTCAGCATCCCGACGCTCGACAACGCCCTGAAACGCACGCTGGAGCCGCGCGTGCCGTCCGCCGCCAGCCGGCTGGCACTGCTCGAGTCCCTGGCCGGGGCCGGCGTGCCGTGCGGCGTGCTCGTGGCCCCGGTCATTCCGGCCGTCAACGACCGTGAACTCGAGCGCATCGTCGAGCTGGCCGCGGCGCACGGTGCGCGGCACGCCGCGTGGATACTCCTGCGCCTGCCGCACGAGGTCCGCCAGATCTTCGCCGACTGGCTGGCGGTCCACCTGCCGGAGCGCGCGGTGCACGTCATGAGCCTGCTGCGCCAGGCGCACGGCGGCCGCGAGTACGACAGCCGTTTCGGCGTCCGCCAGCGCGGCCGCGGTGCGTATGCCGCCATGCTGGGCCAGCGCTTCCGTGCCGCCTGCCGGCGCCACGGTCTCGCCACGGAGGCGCGCGGCGAGCCGCTTGCAACCGGGCTCTTCCGGCCGCCCGGACCCCGCCAGATGACGCTGGACGTGGGCTGAGCGGCGCCCCGCGGCGCCTTGTGCAAGGGCGGGTGCGCCGCGCCTGCCAGAACTAACGATTTGGGATACAGTCTGAGACTCCAGTTTCGCCAGGTTTTCAACGCCGCCATGAGAGTCACAGCCAGTCGTTCCGGGCCGGGTGCCGGTCGTCGCAGCGTGCATACAGTCAGCCGCCGGACGGGTTACGGCGCCCTGCTCGCCTGTTTGTTGCCGGCCGCGTTCCCCGTCGCCGCCCAGGAGACGGCCGCCCCGCCCGAAGACGAGGAACTCGGCACCATTTCGCTCGAGGGATCGCGGCATGCCAGCGATCCGGTATTCGAGGGCGACATGCCGGACGCGCTCGAGGGCGGCATGCCCGAGCCGCCGGAGACCAGCGCGCAAAAACTGCGTCGCCTGTTTCGCCTGTACCGCGACGCCGTTGCCGATGCCATGTACGGCGAGGCGGACGTGCTCGCCAAGCAGATCGTCGAGTTGTCGATAGCCACGCACTGGGCTCGACAGCACGGAAACGGCACGCGCGATCACCAACCTGGCGATCGCCCAGCACGGCAGCGGCGACTACGAGTCCGCCGAACTCAATTTCAATGCGGCGATCGAGATCATCGAACGGGTCGCCGACCGGCTGAATGACGACCTCATCAATCCGCTCAAGGGACTGGCCGCCGCGCAGCTCGCCCAGGGCAAAGCGGTGCAGGCAGCGGATACGTTCAATCGCGCCGTGCACATCAGCCATGTCAATTACGGCCCGCACAACCTCGAGCAGGTCGAGGTGCTCGAGTCGCTCGCGGAAACCTATCTCGCGGCCGGCGAGTTCGACCTGGCTGTCGACATGCAGGAACGCATTTTCGGGCTGCAGGCACGTAACGTCGATCCCGAGAGTCTCGAGATACTGCCGGCGCTACGCACGCAGGCCCGCTGGCTCAACCGGTTGCGGCTCTACGATCGCGAACGCTACACATGGCGCCGCATCATCAGCATTCTCGAGGAGGAGCACGGACGCGACGACCTCAGCCTCATCGAGCCGCTGACGGGCCTCGGCCAGTCGTACCTGTACGTCGGTACGCCGGAAGTCACCTACCACCAGCCGACCGCCAACACGACCGGCGAGATCTACCTGAAACGCGCGCTTCGCATTGCCGAGGAGCATCCCGATGCCAGCTGGGAAACGGAGATGTCGACCATGCTGTCGCTTGCCGACTACTACATCCTGACGAGCAAGCCGGGACGCGCCGAACGCGTCTACAGCGACGTATGGGCACTGCTGTCGGAAGACGAGGACCGGCTGCCGGCAAGGCGCGAAAAGCTGCAGTCGCTGAAGGTCCTGCAGGACGTGCAGCCGCCGCGCTTCTACGGCATCGAGGACACCGGCGTGGTGCCGGCCAGGCGCCCGGAGGGCTTCGAGACGGGCACGGTCACCTACAGCTATTCCGTATCCGAGCGCGGCACGCCCACCAACATCCAGCTGGTCGAGGCGAATCCCGCGGTCCTGGACGACATGGAGCGTGCCGTCGGTCGTGAGCTGCGGCGCCGGATGCAGCGCCCCCAGGTCGTGGACGGCATGACGGTACAGACCGACAACCTGACCTACAGCCACGACTTCTTCTATCGCGACAGCGATCTGCCGGAATCCACCGCGGCAACCGGCAACGTGCCCGACTGAATGTCCGGCCCCGCGCGGCAAGCACCGGCACGTCCGGGCGGCACGGTAACGCGCAGCGCGGCACGCTGCCGGGCGGGCCTGCTGGTACTTTTCCTGGCGCCGGCCGTCGGCGCCGAGTGCGACGCGGACTGGTTTTGTGTCGAGGAAGCGCGCAATGGCGGCACGACAGAGTTGCGGGCCGTCAACCTGCAGCCCTATCCGCTCACCTTTACGCTCAGAGCACGCGGCCGCAACCTGCAGATCGAGGGGCCGCGCACCGTGACGGCTACGCTCGCGCCACGCGAATCGCGGCCGCGTCATTGCGCTGGCACACGACCCGGAGCGGCAACATCGCTACCGCTACTTCTTCGACTGGACAGTCGGCGACATGCACGCGACGCACGACGAACGACAACTGTACCTGCTGGCCTACCAGCCGGGCAGGAGCTACCGGGTGCTGCAGGGCTACGGCTCACGGTTCAGTCACACGGGCCGCGAACAATACGCCGTCGACTTCAGGATGGACGAAGGCACACCGGTGCACGCCGCGCGCGACGGCGTGGTGGCGCGCATCGAGGAAGCCCATTCCATCGGCTGCTGGGAAGACGGCTGCGGCCGCTACGCGAATTTCATCGTCGTGCTGCACGACGACGGCACGACCGGCGAGTACTATCACCTGCAACGGCACGGCGCGCTGGTGGAACCCGGCCAGCGCGTGCGTGCCGGCCAGCGGATCGGGTTGTCCGGCAATACCGGGCACACGACGATGCCGCACCTGCACTTCGCCGTGTATCGCGCGGTCGACTGGGGTCGAACCCAGTCCTTGCCCGTGCGCTTCCTGACGGCGGACGGCGTCGTCAGCCGGCCGCGTCGCGGCGGCCGTTACCCCGCCGCCGCAGTGGACGAAGCCCGCCGGCTGGCAGATGCCCGCACGGCCGATTGAATACGATCAGCGGAGGATCCACCCATGCTGGACCGCAGCAAGAAGACCCGACTCCCCGACCCGGCCGAGGCCCTGCCCGGTCGCGACCGGTCGCTTGACGTACCTGAACGGCACGCCGTCAACGGCAACCCCCTGACCGGCCCGTTCCCGGACGGCACGGAAACCGTCGCCTTCGGCATGGGCTGTTTCTGGGGCGCCGAACGCCGCTTCTGGGAGACGCCGGGCGTCTATACGACCGCGGCCGGCTACGCGGGCGGTCACACGCCGAACGCGGACTACCGGGAGGTCTGCAGCGGCGAGACCGGGCACGCGGAAGTCGTGCTCGTCGTTTTCGAACCGGCAAAGGTCAGCTTCGACGAACTGCTGCGCGCCTTCTGGGAAGGACACGATCCGACGCAAGGCATGCGCCAGGGCAACGACGTCGGCACGCAGTACCGTTCGGCCATCTACACGACGACCGCGGCACAGGCCGCAACGGCGGCCGCCTCCCGCGACGCCTACCAGGCCGGGCTCGCACGCGCGGGCTACGGCGCCATTACGACCGAAATAGCGCCACTGACCGATTTCTACTACGCCGAGGATTACCACCAGCAATACCTCGCGAAGAATCCCGGCGGCTACTGCGGCATCGGTGGCACGGGCGTCAGCTGCCCGGCGGGCCCCGGCGCTGTGCGGTCCTGAGCGAATCCGGGTACCATCCGGGCTCGACTGGATCCGCACAGGAACGACCGACCGTTGAGC
This sequence comes from Woeseiaceae bacterium, assembly GCA_034522415.1. Taxonomy (GTDB): domain Bacteria; phylum Pseudomonadota; class Gammaproteobacteria; order Steroidobacterales; family Woeseiaceae; genus Woeseia. Next base: position 96,426 of record JAXHLH010000012.1, on the reverse strand, counting down.
AGCAAAGCCAGAGCCGCCGGGAAACCGCGCAAACCGAGCCGTAAGGCCGCCGAGGAAGCCGTACGCACACTGCTCCTCTGGGCGGGTGACGATCCCCGTCGCGAAGGACTCGTCGACACGCCGTCACGCGTCGCACGCGCTTACGAGGACTGGTTCAGCGGGTACAGCGAAGACCCGGTGCGCTACCTGGAGCGCACCTTCGAAGAGGTCGACGGCTACGACGAACTGATCGTGCTCCGGGGCATCCCGTTCGAATCGCATTGTGAACACCACATGGCGCCGATCATCGGGTACGCGCACGTCGGTTACCTGCCGAACGACAAGGTGGTCGGCATCAGCAAGCTGGCCCGGGTCGTGGAAACGTTTGCGCGGCGCTTCCAGGTGCAGGAGAAGATGACGGCGCAAATCGCGAACTGCATCCAGGACGTCCTGAAGCCCAAGGGCGTCGGCGTCGTGGTCAATGCCGTGCACCAGTGCATGACGACGCGCGGCGTGCGCAAGCCCGGCGTGTCCATGGTAACCAGCCAGATGCTCGGCACGTTTCGCAAGGATGCGCGCACGCGCGTCGAGTTCCTCAACATGATCGGTTCCACTGACTGAGAAATGCCGATGGCCGGGCGCCCCCTGCGCAACCGCCTCGTCCTGCCGGCCGCCCTGCTCGTGGTCGTGATCGCCTGGCTGGCGTTCTGGCCCGTGCCCATCGAACCGCGGGTCTGGCAAGCCCCCGCGGACGCCGGCCACGTCGACCCCTACGCACCCAACGATCGGCTGCGAGCCGCGGCGGCCCTGCCGATTGCACCGTACTCGGGGCCCGAAGATGCGGCGCTCGGACCGGACGGCGCGCTGTACGTCAGCAGCGCCGACGGCACGATCCTGCGGCTGGCCGGTAACGGCCGGCCGACCGTGTACGCCGACGTCGGCGGACGGCCGCTCGGCCTGGCCTTCGACAATTCCGGCAACCTGCTCGTCGCGAACGCCTTGCGCGGGCTGCAGCAAGTCGATACCGGCGGCCGCGTGACGGTGCTCGTCGAGTCGGCGGACGGCCAACCGGTGCGTTATGCCAACAACGTGGCCGTCGCGGCCGACGGCCGGGTGTACTTCAGCGATTCGAGCGCGCGCTTTTCCCCTGCTGCACACGGCGGCGCCTACGCCGCCAGCCTGCTCGACATCATGGAGCACGATACGACAGGGCGCGTCATCGTTTACGACCCGGTCGAGGCGACCGCGCGAACCTTCGCCGACGGCCTGGCGTACGCCAACGGCGTCGCCGTCAGTCGCGACCAGCGTTACCTGCTGGTCGCGGAAACGGCGCACTACCGCGTGTGGCGCTACTCCCTGGAGGACCCGGCCGCCGCACGGGTACCGGTGATCGGGAACCTGCCCGGTTTTCCCGACAACCTGACCGCCGGGCTGCACGATCGAATCTGGGTCGGCCTCGTCGCACCACGCAACGCCCTGCTCGACCGGCTCGCGCCACGGCCGTTCCTGCGCAAGGTGGTGCAACGGCTACCGCCGGCACTGCGGCCGGCCGCCGAGCCGCACAGCCACGTGCTGGCGATCAACCCGGCCGGGCAGGTGCTGATGGACCTGCAGGACACGGCCGCGACGCTGCCGGCGCTCACCGGTGTCCTCGAAACGCGCGACGCGCTGTACCTGACCAGCCTGTTCGGCGAACGCATCGGCCGGCTCGACAAGGCGGACCTCGCGCCGCGCTAGCTGTGATCTCTCAGGAGGTTGTTCACGACTGGTGCGAAGGCAGGAGCGAAGGTGTGGCCCGGGGAGGGCTTTTCAGGGCCGTACGCGGCAGGACGCCGCGTCCGGAGCGTACAGGGATGTATTCACAGCGTCCCTGAAAAGCCCTCCCCGGGTCGCGCCTTCGCCATCCGGTGCCGAAAACTGCGCGAACAACGTCCTCGAGAGATCACAGCTAGCCGGCTGCCGAAAAACGCCGTTTCAGGGCGCGTCCGCCAGCCCGAGCACCTCGACGCCCTGGTCGAACACGATATCGACCGGGATTTCGGCGTCGGTGAGGCGGTCGAGATCCGCCTGTAGCGAGGGCCGTATCACGCCGAGCTCGTCCGTCAGCGCCACGGCACCCTCGTAGTCGCCGTCCCCCTGCAGCATCAGCAGCCGCCCGGAAAGCGCCGTCATCGCCTGCCGTGTCGCCTCGAAATCGACGCGATAGGTACCGCTTTCGGGATCGCGCACGAAGGCGCCGCGGTCCGCGAAATAGTTGAAACGCAGCATGTTGGCCTTGCCATGCGCGCTGCTCGCGCCGAATCGCACCGAGCGGAAAATGCCGGCCATGAACGTCACGTAATTGTCGCGCAGGTCGATCTCGCCCAGCTCACCGGCTTCGTGCAGGCGCGTGATCATGTAGAGGCCGAGGATATCCGCCTTACCTTCCTCGATGCTGGCGGCCACGTCCATCAGCGCAGCACGCACCGTCCGGTTGCCATCGATCGTGTTCTTGATGCCGAGACCGTGTGCGACTTCGTGGAACATCGTGTTCGCAAAGAATGCGTCGAACGTGATGTGCTGCCGCTGCGACTCGTCGATCAGCACGCCCGCGATCGGCTGCAGGATCTTTTCGAACTTGGCCTGCATTGCATTCTTGAGTTGCAGGCGCCGTGTCCCTTTCTCGAGCTGCACCTGTTCGTCGTTCGGCAGGTTGATCGCGATCGTCTTGGAGCCCGCGTTGCTGTCGCCCGCGTAGTACACGGCATCGTAAGCGTTGAGGTCGGAGTCGGTGCCGGGTGCCTCGGCCTTGTACGCGTCCGGTACCGGCAGCCCGCGCTGCAACTCGGGCAGGAATTCCGCGAACCGCGACAGCCGTTCGCTCCATTCCTGGTCCTTGATCAGTACATAGGACTCGTACGCGGCGCGGTAGCCGAACAAACGATCCTCGTACGTCTCGATGGGGCCGATCACGACCTCGACGGGATTGGACCTGACGTCCATCCATGCCATGTCGCTTTCCTGGTACCTGTCCGTCACCAGCGCGTCGGCACGCAGCCGCAGGTAGTTGGCTGAAGCCTTCATGGTCCGCCAGTTCCGCCGCTTGCTGCAGCCGGGTAGCCGCCCTCGCGAGCGCGGCGCCGTAGGCCTCGTGATAGGGCACCAGCATCAGTTCGCCGTCGTCGTCACGGCGCACCAGCGAGTAGAGTCCGTCCTTGCCCGGTTGCTGCCACGCCTCGAACTCCTCGCGCGTCATGTCGGCCGGGTACAGGTTCGCGCCGGGCGGCTTCGGCCCGAACCCGGCGATGAACGCCTGGTCGTTGGCCAGGCGGTCCCAGGGCCCGTAGTTGATTTGCGCATAGGCACGGCTGGCCGGGTCCTCGACGTCCTGCAGCCAGTCTGCCCAGTCGTCGCGAAATGCCTGCCGCCAGAACAGGTCATCCATCACCGCCGATGCGTCGATCAGCAACCGGATCATGCGTCGCTGGCGGTCACTGAGGCCGCTCAGGTCGGCGGTCAGCGGAAAACTGGCGTAAACCTCCGGCCGCGGCTCGACCGCCGCCGGCGCGGCGCCAGGCGAGTCGGCGGCAGCGGCGGGCGAGTCGGGCGCCGGCGGCTCGCCGCAGGCGCTTGCCAGGACCAGGAATGCGGCGACGAGGCCGCTACGGTAAAGGACGGGGAATCGTGTCACGGTCGCTGCTCCCGATGAATGGTCCGTGATCAGGGCGGCAATTATTGCACAGCGGCGGCCGCGGCCGCGGCCGGTCTCACAGGTCGACGAGCTCGACGTCGTCGGACGACAGCCGAGGCCGTGTTGCAGGCCACCACCAGCAGCTTGTGTTGTAACGACAGAAGAATTAGGCGGCCCGCCGGCGACTACCGGCCGCCCAGGCCGTCACCCCGACTTGACCAGGAACGGCGGTACCTGCGCGTCCTGGGCCTGCTCGACCAGCGGCAGCGTGCGTTGACCCGCGTCGCAGTGGCGAACCGCCAGTCCGTACAGGTCGACCATCAGCTGGGCGCAATGATCCGCCTCCTCGACCGACATCTTGCGCACCGACGCACAGATCGGTCCTTCGCCGTTCAGCGGCGCCACGCGGCCCATCAGGTGCTTCAGGTCGGCAAACGGCTGGCGCAGCGGAATCGGCAGGCCGTCTTCCTCGATGGTGCCGAGATGGTCTTCGAACGCGTCGACAAGTCGTTGTTTTATATGCCCATGACGGGCCATCACCGCAACGGCGGCGGCAAAGCTCTCGATCGGGTGGGACATGTCCACTCCAGCGTTATTATTATGAAAGGCCGACTTACCCTCGTTGCGGCCTGCCCTGCGCTTTGGCGATCGTAAACCGCAGCCGGCGGTTCGCACGATCCCGCGCCAGGTCCCTTTGTGTACTCGAAGGCTCAAGTACCTGCGCCTGATTCTTATAACAAATCCACGGAAGCCGGCGCAAGTGAGCACAATCGGGTGCACGCGCCCGTGCGGCAGCCGGCTGGCCGCCCGGATTGTTCATGAACGGCACGGCATCGGCGGTGGCGAATCGCGCCCGGGGAGGGCTTTTCAGGACGCTGCAAGCACGTCCGTGTGCGCTCCGGGCTCGACATCCTGTCTCGCACGGCCCTGAAAAGCCCTCCCCGGGCCACACCTCCGCCTTCTCACCTCCGTGCCGTTCATGAACAATCCGGGCGGCCCGCCTTGCTGATTTCGATGGTCCAGGTCTCGTCATCGAGGCGACCCTCGCCCCGGTAGCGCGGCTCCGCCTGACTGCTTGCCCACGACGAGGCCAGCGTTTCGTGCATCAGGTAGTCGCGGTGCTCGGCCAATGCCGCCTCGACGGCGTCAGTCCCGCGGATGCCGAGCACGATGCGGTCCGCCACGTCCAGGCCCGCCTGCTTGCGCGCGTCCTGGACGGTACGCACCAGCTCGCGGGCGATGCCCTCGCGCCGCAGCGTATCCGTGAGCTGCGTGTCGAGTGCCGCGAGGTAGCCGCCGTCCTCGGCGCACGCGAAACCCTCGGCGGAGCTCGTCTCGATGAGCACGTCTTCGGGTTGCAGCGTGACGTTTTCGTCGCCGAGCGCGACGTCGAACGATTCCCCGCGCGACACGGCGCCCGCGATCGCCGCGCCGTCGGCATCGGCAAGCGCCTGCTTCAGTGCCGGGATACGCTTGCCGAACTGCTTGCCGATGCGCGGCAGGTTGGGCTTGATGCGATAGTCGACCAGTCCGGCGTCGCGCGCGATGAATTCGACATCCTTGACGTTGAGTTCCTCGAGGATCTGGTCGCGGTGCTCGCTGAGCGCACGTGCCGCGGCGTCGTCCGGCGCGCGCAGCAGCAGGCGCGACAGCGGCTGGCGCGTGCGGACCCCCGACTGGGCGCGCGCGCCGCGACCGAGCCCGACGACTTTTTGCACGACGCCGATCTCGTGGAGCAGCGCTTCGTCGACCAGCCGCTCGTCGGCGGCTGGCCACGCCGTCATGTGGACGCTGAGCGGTGCCGCCGGGTCGCGCTTGCGCACCAGGTTCTGGTAGACGGCTTCGGCGAGAAACGGCACGAACGGTGCCATCAGGCGATGTGCCATGTCGAGACATTCGTACAGTGTCAGGTACGCGGCCCGCTTGTCGGCCGGGTCCGTCGACTTCCAGAATCGCCGCCGGTTACGACGCACGTACCAGTTGCTGAGCTGGTCGACGAACGACTCGATCGCCTCGCCGGCCGTCCGTGCATCGAAGTCGTCCAGCGCGTCCGTGACGATGCGCGTCGTGCGGTGCGCCAGTGCCAGGGCCCAGCGGTCGATTTCCGGCCGGTCGGCGGCGGGAATGTCGTCATCGAGGTCGACGTCGTCGATGCGGGCGTACAGGATGAAAAAACCGTACGTATTCCAGAACGTGTTGACGAAGGAGCTGGCGACCTCGGCAACGATTTCGACCGAGATGCGCTTCTGCACCTCGGGCGACAGCCGCGCGAGGAAATACCAGCGCAGCGCATCGGCGCCGACCGAATCGAAGACGTCGTAGGGGTTGACGATATTGCCCAGCGACTTCGACATCTTCTTGCCGTCCTTGTCGACGATGTGGCTCAGGCAGATGCAGTTGCGGAACGCGACGCTGTCGGACACCAGCGTGGCAATCGCGTGCAGCGTGTAGAACCAGCCGCGGGTCTGGTCGATCGCCTCGCAGATGTAATCGGCCGGAAAGTGCTGCTCGAACGTATCGCGATTCTCGAACGGGTAGTGCCATTGCGCGTAGGACATCGCGCCGGAATCGAACCAGCAGTCGATCACTTCCGGCACGCGGCGCCAGGTACGGCCGTCCTTTTCGAACGTCACGTCGTCGACGGCCGGCCGGTGCAGGTCCAGGTCGGAGAGCGAGCGGCCCGTGAGCTCTTCGAGCTCGGCCACCGAGCCGATGCACCGGTAGTTTTCGTTGCCGTCCGTCCAGACCGGCAGCGGCGTGCCCCAGAAGCGCTCCCGCGACAGTGCCCAGTCGATGTTGTTCTCCAGCCAGTTGCCGAAGCGGCCGTCGCGGATAGTCTCCGGCACCCACTTGATCGACTTGTTCAGCTCGACCATGCGCTCCTTGAAATCCGAGGTACGGATGTACCACGCGTTTTTCGCGTAGTAGATGACCGGGTCGCCGGTGCGCCAGCCGAACGGGTAGTTGTGGCGGTAGGTCTCGGCGCGGAACATCAGCCCGCGTTCCTTCAGGATACGGATCAGCGGCTTGTCCGCGTCCTTGAAGAACAGCCCGGCAACCGGCTCTACCTCGGGCAGGAAGTGGCCGTCCTGGCCGACGCCGTGCACGACCGGCAGGCCATGCTCCTGCCCCAGTGCCAGGTCGTCGATGCCGTAGGCCGGCGCCGTGTGCACGATGCCCGTGCCGTCTTCCGTGCTGACGAAATCCGCATGCACGACGCGGAACGCGTCGCCGTCGACAGCCAGGTAGTCGAACAGGCGGCGGTAGCGCTTGCCGACGAGCTCGCTGCCCTTGACCCGTCGCGCGATGCGGTATGGCTGCTCGCCAAAGACGCGCTCGCACAGCGCCTCGGCGAGAATCAGCGTTTCGCCCTCGCTTTCCGCGTACACGTAGTCGACGTCCCGGTGCACGGCCAGCAGCATGTTGGCCGGCAACGTCCAGGGTGTCGTGGTCCACACGACGAACGACGTGTCCGGCTCGCCCTCGACCGCGAAGCGCACGAACACGGAAGGGTCCTCGATTTCCCGGTAGCCCTGCGCGAGTTCGTGCGACGAGAGCGTCGCGCCGATGCGCGGGTCGTAGGGCACGACCTTGTAACCGCGATAGATCAGGCCCTTGTCCCAGATCACCTGCAACAGGTTCCAGACGCTCTCGATATAGCCGTTGTCCAGCGTGTAGTACGCCTCGTCGAGATTCACCCAGAAGCCCATGCGCTCCGTCATGCGCTCCCAGTCGCCGATGTAGCGCATGACCGATTCGCGGCAGCGACGGGTGAACTCCTCTATGCCGACCTGCGACTCGATCTCCTTCTTGTCGAAGATGCCGAGTTCCTTCTCGATCTCGTGTTCGACCGGCAGCCCGTGCGTGTCCCAGCCGGCCTTGCGCGGCACGTGGTAGCCACGCATCGTCTTGTAGCGCGGAAACGCGTCCTTGAAACTGCGCGCCAGCACGTGATGAATGCCGGGCTTGCCGTTCGCCGTCGGCGGTCCCTCGTTGAACGTAAACATCGGGCGTCCGGCGGACATGGCCAGCGTCTTTTCGAAGACCTCGTGCCGGCGCCAGAAATCCAGGATGTCGTTTTCGAGGGCCGGGCCGTCATAGCGGCCGGCGACTTCATCAAATGCCATAGCGCGTCTCATACGAAAACGCCCCGAACGCCAGCGGCGTCCGGGGCGACAAAAAAATCTCGCGGTACCACCCGGTTTCGCGACGATGCCCGCACCGTCGCCTCGTAGTGCCCGGTCTCGGGGGCCAGCCGGCTGCGTCTACAGGACCCTCGATTCCGGGGTCGTTCGGGCAGCGACTCCGGGGCGATCTTCGGCGGCTGCCGATCCGGGGCTCACACCGTCCCCCGGTCGCTCGCAATCGGGCCAGATCCGCGTACTCTTCCCCTTCAGCGTCGTGCCGCGAAAACTAGCGCCCGCCGCCGCAAAATTCAAGCACTTGTGCGCCCACACCCCGCACCTTTCCGGGGACACTCACCAATTACGGCGCCCTGGCGCCTGCCGGGACGCCCTTACGGGGACACTCACAATTGCGCCGCCCTGCCCTTACGGGGACACCCACAATGACGCCACCGCGAGACGCCCGATGACCGACTTTCCCGCCCCGCGGCATGTCGCCTGCAACGGCATCCGGCTGGCCGTGCACGAGGCCGGCGACGGGCCCGCCGTCCTCCTGTTGCACGGCTTCCCGGAACTGGCCTTCTCCTGGCGGCACCAGTTGCCGGCGCTCGCGGCCGCCGGCTACCGCGCGGTCGCACCCGACCTCCGCGGCTACGGCGGCAGCGACAAGCCGGCGGCCGTCGAGGCATACCGGATGGACCGGCTGCTGGCCGACGTGGCCGACCTGATCGGCACGACCGGCACGGCACCGGTGGTGCTGGTCGGGCACGACCGGGGTGCCCTGCTCGCCTGGCAGCTGGCGCTCGTCTGCCCGGACCTGCTGGCCGGACTCGCCTGTCTCAACATCCCCTTCATGCCGCGGACGGAGCAGGATCCGATCGACCTGATGCGGGAGCGCTTCGGCCCCGACTTTTATATCGTCAATTTCCAGGACTCGATCGAGGCCGATCGCCGTTTCTCGGCCGACCCGGCGCGTTTCATCGACCCGCATGATGCGCCGCCCGTCACGCGCCGCGGCGACCCGCCGGCGGCACGAGCGGCCGGTCATCGACCTGCTGGCGCTGCTCGATGCGGCGCCGGCCGGCGCGCCGCTGCTCGCCCCGACCGAACTCGACTACTACGCACGCGCATTCGCGGCAGGCGGTTTTACCGCACCGATCAACTGGTATCGGAATTTCAGCCGCAACTGGCGTGACGCCGCCGGCATCGAACAGCAGGTGCGCGTGCCGACCCTGTTCATCGGCGCCGCGGACGACCCGGTCATCGCGCCCGGACAGATCGAGGCCATGCGCCCGCACGTAGCGAACCTCGAACTGCACATGCTGGAGGACTGCGGCCACTGGACCCAGCAGGAACGGCCCGCCGACACCAACCGGTTGCTACTGGACTGGCTGCGGCGACACGACCCGGCACGCGCCTAGCAGCCTGCTGAAGCGCCTGCGAAACGGCGACCGCGTACCCGATCCTGCCGCTACTCGCGCGCGCCTGCCCGACGCAATGCATCGACAATCGCCGTGTGACCGGCCTGGCTCGCCTGCCGCAATGCGCTGCGATAGCCGTCGCCGGGCACCGCTACCTTGATGGTCGGATCGGCACCGGCGCTCAGCAGGTAGTTGACCATGTCCAGATCGCCGTTCCAGGCCGCGCCGATGAGCGCGTTCTCGTCGCCCGGCACGACGAGGTTCACGTCCGCGCCCTGGCCCACCAGCAGCTGCGCTGCCTCGAGGTGGCCGTTGCGCGCCGCCTGGATCAGCGGATTGCCGTCGCCGCGAACCGCGGCGTTGACGTCGGCACCGGCCGCCAGCATGTCGCCGAGGAGCCGAACGTCGCCGGCGGCCGCCGCAACGATCAGGCCGTTGCCGTCACCCTCGAAGCCCTGGTCGGCCCTTGCCCCGGCGGCGATCAGCTTGCGCGCGGCGGTGCCGTTGTCATTGCGTGTCGCGACAATCAGCGCATTGCCGTCGCCCGGCATCGCCTGGTTGACGTCGACGCCCGCCTCGATCAGCGTCTCGAGAATGGCATCGTTGCCCGTCTGCGCGGCGTGATACAGGGGGGTTTTCGTCGCCAGGCACGGACAGCTCGGCATCGGCGCCGCGCTCGAGCAGCGTACGCACGATGTCGACATCGTCGCCGCCGGCCGCCGCGATGAGCGGACTGCCGTTGCCACGGACCGCCAGGTTCGCGTCCGCGCCGGCGTCAAGCAGCGCGCGCGCAACGTCGTTGTGCCCATGGCGCAACGCCTCGATCAGCGCCGTCGCATCGCCGGGGACGATCCGGTCGACCGGCGCTCCGACCGCCAGCAGCTCATTGACGATGCGCAGGTGACCGCCGCGGGCAGCCGAAACCAGCGCGCTACGCTGGTACGGCCCGTACGACCGAGGCTGTGTCCGGTTGACGTCCGCGCCATCCTGCAGCAGGCGCTGCACGGTCTCGAGATCGCCGTCCGCGGCGGCACGGATCAGCGGCAATGGCTCGCTTTCGCCGGCCGGCAACGGCGCGGCCGTGAGCTGCGCGCCGCCGATACCGAGCAACACGGCGCCGATGGCACCGAACAGGGCAAAACGGGCAAAGTGATTGACAGGCATTCTGTTTTCTCCCGGATTCAATATCGAGTGAATGCGGCGGGCCACGAGATGCGGACCCGCCATTGATGAGGCCGCGACGCGCTCGAGCCGCCGGCTGCCTGCACGCCGCGACAGGCGCAGCAGTTGCGAGGCGTAGTCATGCGCGACGGCGCCACTCGACAGGACGCGATCGTCGGCGGATTTCTCGGCCTCCGCGTTGAGTTCGCGGGCCAGCAACCAGATCAGCGGGTTGAACCAGTAAAGCGCGCACACGAGCCGCGCGAGAACCTGCAGCGGCCAGTCGCACCGCGCAACGTGCGCGAGTTCATGCCGCATCGCATTCAGCCGTTCGGCGCGCGGCCAGCGCCGCGCCGACACCGGCAGGAGCACGATCGGGCGAACGACGCCCCACGTAAGCGGCGCGCTCACGTCGCGCGACAGCAGCAGGCGCGGCGCGCATTGCACCCGGCGTGCGCCCAGGGTAGCGGCGCACAGCGCACGCCACTCCGCCGATTCGCTCGTCTCCTCGGCGCGGCGCGTCACCCGCGCCATGTAAACCAGCGCCGCAAGCAGGGCCAGCACGAGAGCGACCGCGACCGCGCCGTAAACGGCCAGCAGCGTCGTTTCGAGCAGGCCGCGGCGCGGCATGGCAGTGACCGCGACCGAAGCGTCGCCGGCCTGCGCCACCGCTGAGGTGGACGCCGTCGAATCGGACCGGATTGAACCGCGGTCGGGCGCACGCGCGGCGACGGCGGGCAGCGTTGCCTCCATGGCCGGCACGGGGACGGCCAGCTGCGGTCCCAGCGCAGCCACCAGTGGCAGCAGCACCAGTGCCACCAGCGTGGCGACCAGGACCTGGTGGCGCGCGCTGGCCGCGGCTCGCCGCAAGACCCGCCAGAGCAGCAGGCCCACCGCAGCAATCAGCAGGCTCTTGAGCACGAACAACGGCGGCAGCGCGGCGCTGCTCGTCAGCCAGCCGGACACCGTGGCCGCCTCCATCACGAGTCACCGCCTTGCGCGCGGCGCGCGCGGTCGATCGCTGCCTGCACCTCGGCCAGTTCCTTGTCGCTCATGCGTGACCCCGAGTACTCCACCATGCCGGTGACCGCGCCGGACAGCGAGCCGTCGAAAAACACACGGGTCAGGCGTTCCAGCGCGGAGCGACGCGCTTCCTCGCGGGACATCGCCGGCGCGTAGACGTAGCGGAGGTCGCGTTCGGTGTGCGTGATCAGGCCCTTTTTCTCGAGGCGGGCCAGCAGCGCGCGGGTCGCCGAGTTGCCGGGCGGGCTGGCGAGCCGCTCACGCACTTCCCGGGCCGTTGCCTCGCGGCGTTCCAGCAGGATGTCCATGATTTCCCGCTCGCGGCGGCTCAGACGTGGCTTTTGCATCGTGCAGCTCCTTCCCGTCGTGCCGCACCCCGCAGCAATGCGGGCTTCCGTCGGCAATGCGGAAAAACTAGCACTATGCTACAAATTTAGCAACCCTTGGCACAGAGATCGTTAACGGGCACTTCAGTGTCGGATGCGCAGACCGCTGCGCAAGCGTCGGCACGAGCACCGACGCGGGCAGGCTGGCCGGTACGCAGACTTCCAGACCCCGGCTACTCCATGGACACCACGATGGCAGGGGCGGAGGTGTGGCCCGGGGGAGGGCCTTCGCCTACCACCGAAGCCAGGCCGTTCATGAAGTACCCGGACTAGTGAACCGATGCGGACACCGGCTGGTCGCTGTCCTCGCCGAACATCGCGCGATCGAAGGCGCTGACCAGAACGGCAGTGGGTTGCGCGCCGACGACCACCAGCCGGTCGTTGATCAGGAAGTTGGGCACGCCGCTGACCCCGCCGCGGCGGATCTCGGCCTCCTGCGTCTCGACGCGCACCAGCGACCAGTCCTCCTCGAGACTGCGCGCCACGTCCTGGCGGGCCAGGCCGCAAGCGCCGCCGATCGTGGCCAGTACGTCGCGATCCGAGATGTCGAGACCTTGTTCGAAAAACGCCGCCAGGATGCCCTCCGCGACCGCCGACGTGTCGGCGCCCTCGATCTCGGCAAACTTCATCAGGCGGTGTGCGTTGACGGTGTTGGGGACGCGCCTGATGCGATCGAAGCGAAAGTTGATGCCCTCGATTGCACCGGCACGGCGCAGCTCCTCGAGCGCAGGTTCGAGGTTCTGCGAGTCCCCGAAACGGCTCTGAACATAGTCTTCAAAGGACACGCCATCGGCCGGCATGTCTGGATTCAGCTGAAACGGCAGCCAGCTCACGCGCGTGGGACCGAGCACCGCCTGCAGGGCCGAGTCCAGGCGTCGTTTGCCCAGGTAACACCACGGGCACACCAGGTCGGCAATCATGTCGACGCGCAGTGTCGCCGTGGCGATGGACTCGCCGCGTTCGGGACGGGTTGGAAGATCCTGTTGCATCATGGCGTTACGCGGTCCTCACTCTTGCCGTGGTAAAGCAGAGATGCGGGTGGCGGCACGTCAATTCAAGTCGGTGTCCGGACGCCGCATCGGCGGGTCACTGGCTCAATTGGATTGCCCGCCGGCCCGAAGGTTTAAACTGATTCAGGCAGCAAGCGCACTATTTGGCCATTGTGGCCGATATTCGGCTGTATCGCCCCGCAATACGGGCAAGCCGCCGTTACAATTCGTTGCAATAGTTGGCGGCCGAATCCGGTCTACTTGAGGACAACCTTACTGGAGCTGCATCGTGCTGATACGCCGCGCACCGGACATACGACCATCCGAGATCACCAGCAAAAAAAACTACATGGACCGCCGCCGGTTTCTCGAGGCCGGCCTGCTTGCCGGCGCCACGCTGGCAACGGGCACCGGCATGGCCGCGAACCTGCCAACCGGCCGGCGCGCCGGGCTGGCCGACGTCGCCCGCAGTCCGCTCAGCACCGACGAGGCCATGAATTCCTACGAGGACATCACGACCTACAACAATTTCTACGAATTCGGGACCGGCAAGGAAGACCCGTATCGCAATGCACAGGATTTCCAGCCGCGACCCTGGACACTGGAAGTCGTCGGCCACGCGCAAAAGACCGGCACGTTCCAGCTCGAGGATTTCGTCAGGCCGTATGCCCTGGAAGAACGCATCTACCGCATGCGCTGCGTCGAGGCGTGGTCCATGGTCATCCCGTGGGTGGGCATACCGCTCGCAGACATCATTCGCCGCGCGGAGCCGACATCGAAAGCGCGTTACGTGCGTTTCGTGACGCTCCACGACCCCGAACGAATGCCGGGCCAGCGATCGCGCGTGCTCGACTGGCCGTACCGCGAGGGCCTGACAATGGCCGAGGCCATGCATCCGCTGACCGTTTTCGCGGTGGGCCTGTACGGCGAAGTGCTGCCGAACCAGAACGGCGCACCGCTCAGGCTGGTCGTTCCCTGGAAGTACGGCTTCAAGGGTATCAAGAGTATTGTCCGGATGGAGTTCGTCGAGTCGATGCCCGCAACGACGTGGAACATGGCCGCGCCGCACGAATACGGCTTTTATGCCAACGTCAATCCCGACGTCGACCATCCCCGCTGGAGCCAGGCGCGTGAGCGCCGCATCGGTTCCGGCCTGTTTGCCAGCAAGCAGCCGACGCTGATGTTCAATGGCTACGCGGACCAGGTAGCGCACCTGTACGAAGGCCTCGACCTGCGCAGGAATTTCTAAGGGCGCTGCCGGCGCCGGCGGCCACGGCGCACGTCACGACATGGACACGAACCGACAAATCCGCTTCATCTGGAAGCCACTGGTTTTCGCGGCTTGCCTGGTCCCGCTGCTGCTGGCGGCAGGCAACACGTTCGGCATCACCGGCGATCTCGGCGCGAATCCGGTCGAGGCGTTGCAGGACCATTTCGGCAACTGGGCCCTGCGCTTCATCATGATTGCACTCGCGGTAACCCCGTTGCGGCGCCTGACCGGGCGCAACTGGCTTGCCCGCTTTCGACGCATGCTGGGCCTGTTCGCCTTTTTCTACGTGCTGATGCATTTCGCCGTGTGGCTGTTTCTCGACCAGTCGCTGCGCTTAAGCGCGATTACCGAAGACATCGTCGAACGGCCCTTCATTACGCTAGGCTTCGCCGCGCTGCTGTTGCTGACGGCAATGGCCGCAACCTCGACACTCGCAATGCGGCGGCGCCTGGGCAGCCGCTGGCAATCGCTGCACAACAGCGTTTACGTCGTCGGCATCCTCGGTGTCTGGCACTACTGGTGGCAGGTCAAGCAGGACATTCGCGAGCCGCTGTTTTACGCCGTCATCCTCGCGACACTGCTGGGCTATCGGGTCTTCGAACGCTGGCGGCAGGCACGTCGCCGCGCGTATCATGGGACCGTCCAGCAGGCCCGCTGAGTCGAGGTCGACGGACCAGGTCATGCGGCCCATCCGGTCGACATACACCCGTAACCGGGGCGACGTCGCCGATACCAGGCGGATCACGGCCGCACGGAACCTTCGTGGGTCACCATTCGTCCAACACCATCGCAGGCCGCAAGGGCGGCCATGCCGGAGACAGGCGATGATCACGATACTGAAAAGACTGGCGTTGCTGGCACTCGGCGGCAGTGCAATGCTCGTCGGCGGCTGCGCCGGCTCCATGGGTTCGGCCTACGAACCGCCGACCTGCATGGCATCGGAAACGATGATCTGCTACGGCAAGTCGGCCTCCAAGCTCGATACCCGCAGTAATGATTTCGAATTCTGCCGCTGTGAAAGTGTCATCGACAGCCTGTAATTACGAGACAGTCAAATGACAAGAACCAACCGTTTGCTGCTGACCTGCGCCCTGTCGGTCCTGGGAATCACGGCAGGCTGTGCAACGGCCAATACGCCCTCGCCCGATACGCGCAGCGCCAACAGCTGCCCGAGTGGCCAGATCCTGGTTTGCAAGGGCAGCGACGCGAATTCCCGGGTCAAGGACAGCCGCCTGAATCAGAAGGACATCTGCATCTGTCGCGAGGCAAACTAGGGAGACCCGGCAAGCGACGACAGCGAGGCAGCCCGACCATGGACATCCGGCCACTCTCCGCCGACTACGCGGTATCGCCCCAGCTCGGCGTCGACGACATCGTTCGCGCGAAAGACGACGGCTTCCGGGTCATTATCAACAACCGCCCCGACGGCGAGGAGCCCGGCCAGCCGGCGGCCGCCGATCTCGCCACCGCCGCGCGCGACTGCGGCCTAGACTGGCATGACGTGCCGATCGGCCCCGCCGGTATCACCGCCGAGTCACTGGCGACATTCCGCGATGCGCTCGCGGCAAGCGACGGACCCGCTCTCGCGTTTTGCAAGAGCGGCATGCGCTCGGCGGCGATCTGGGCGTTTGCGCTGGCGCCGCACGCCGATATCGACGCGCTGCTCACGAAGACGCGCGAGGCCGGCTACGACCTGGGCGGCCTGCGGCCGGGCCTGGAAGCCGCGGCGCGCCATTTCCAACCTTCGTCCTCCTAAGCATCCCCCCGCGCGCGCGTTCGTCCTCGTAAGCATCCCCCGCGCGCGCGTAGGAGCGGCTTCCAGCCGCGATTCAACGCCACGGTAATCGCGGCTGGAAGCCGCTCCCACGGTGAGGGCCGGGTGTTGGCGGCCCAACAGCCACCGCGAACCAAAAAAAAGCCCCGCTTGCGCGGGGCTTTTTCTCGTGCCGGTTGGCGACGGCAGATGCTTACATCATGCCGCCCATGCCACCCATGCCGCCCATGCCGCCCATGTCCGGCATTGCCGGGCCATCGCCTTCTTCCTTCGGCGCATCGGCAATCATGGCTTCCGTGGTCAGCAGCAACCCGGAGACCGAGGCCGCGTTCTGCAGCGCAAAGCGCGTCACCTTGGTCGGGTCCAGGATACCGGCTTCGACCATGTCGCCGTACTCGCCGGTGGCGGCGTTGTAGCCGTAGTTGCCCTTGCCCTGGGCAACGGCATTCAGGACGACGCTGGCGTCACCGCCGGCATTGGCAACGATCTGGCGCAGCGGTTCCTCGACGGCGCGGCGCAGGATGTTGATGCCGACGTTCTGGTCCTCGTTGTCGCCTTTCAGGTTCTCGATGGCATTGACGGCGCGGATCAGCGCGACACCACCACCGGCCACGATGCCTTCCTCGACGGCCGCGCGGGTCGCGTGCAGCGCGTCCTCGACGCGGGCCTTCTTCTCCTTCATCTCGACCTCGGTGGCGGCACCGACCTTGATCACCGCAACACCGCCGGAGAGCTTGGCAACGCGCTCCTGCAGCTTCTCCTTGTCGTAATCCGAGGTGGACTCCTCGATCTCGGCATTGATCTGGTCGACACGACCCTTGATGTCCGCGGCGCGGCCGGCGCCGTCGACGATCGTCGTGTTTTCCTTGGTGATCTGCACCTTCTTGGCTTCACCGAGATCATCCAGCGTGGCCTTCTCGAGCGACAGGCCGACCTCTTCCGAGATCACCTGGCCGCCGGTCAGTACCGCGATGTCCTGCAGCATGGCCTTGCGGCGATCGCCGAAGCCGGGCGCCTTGACGGCGGCAACCTTGACGATGCCGCGGATGTTGTTGACCACCAGCGTCGCCAGTGCCTCGCCTTCGACGTCTTCCGCGATGATCATCAGCGGGCGGCTGGCCTTGGCCACGCCCTCGAGGATCGGCAGCAGGTCGCGAATGTTCGAGATCTTCTTGTCGAACAGCAGGATCAGCGGATTCTCGAGCTCGGCGCTCTGGCTCTGCTGATTGTTGATGAAGTACGGCGACAGGTAGCCACGATCGAACTGCATGCCCTCGACGACTTCCAGCTCGTTGTAGAGGCCGGATCCTTCCTCGACGGTAATGACGCCTTCCTTGCCGACTTTCTTCATTGCACCGGAGATGAGCTCGCCGATTTCCTTGTCGGAATTGGCGGAGATGGTGCCGACCTGGGCGATGGCCTTCTCGTCATCGCAGGGCTTGGACAGCTTCTTCAGCTCCTCGACGATGGCCAGCGTGGCCTTGTCGATGCCGCGCTTCAGGTCCATCGGGTTCATGCCGGCCGTTACCGACTTCAGCCCCTCGCGCAGGATGGCCTGCGACAGGACCGTCGCGGTCGTCGTGCCGTCGCCGGCAACGTCCGACGTCTGGGAGGCGATCTCCTTGACCATCTGCGCACCCATGTTTTCGAACTTGTTGTCGAGTTCGATTTCCTTGGCGACCGATACGCCGTCCTTGGTGACGGTCGGTGCGCCAAAGCTCTTGTCGAGCACGACATTGCGGCCTTTCGGTCCGAGCGTCACCTTGACGGCATTCGCCAGGATATTGACACCCGCGAACATCTTCTGGCGCGCGTCGTCGCTGAAGCGAATTTCTTTAGCAGCCATTTACTTGTTCCTCTGTTGAATTTTCCGGGGAGCGGCCCGCCGTGCGGTCTGCTCCCGTCACTGATCTGTTTGAATTCTGAAACCGGCAGTCGGGTCGGTCATCAACCCTCGATGACAGCCATGATGTCGTCTTCCTTCATCACGAGCAGGTCTTCGCCGTCGACCTTTACCTCGGTGCCGCTGTACTTGCCGAACAGCACCTTGTCGCCGGCCTTGATGTCGAGTGCCCGGGTTTCGCCGTTCTCGAGAATCTTGCCGTTGCCGACCGCGATCACCTCGCCCTTGATCGGCTTCTCGGCCGCGGCGTCGGGGATCACGATGCCTCCCGGTGTCGTTCGCTCCTCTTCCATGCGCTTGACGATGACTCGGTCATGAAGCGGACGAATTTTCATCGATTGGTTCTCCTGTAAAAATCTGATTTGTAACCGAATTGTTCGGTAGCTCCGGCCGCCGCTGTTAGCACTCGGCCGGAAGGAGTGCCAATCATAGGGCCGCGCGGCCAAAATTCAAGGGGCCCCGGGCATCCGGTGACGCCGGCACCGGCAATCGCCGAAACTGGGCGGCCGGTCCATGACAGCCCCCGGGACGACGGTTATGCTGCGCCTCGCCCGCCGCACCGAGCCGGTTGACGTAACATAACCGGGGGTCCCGCGGTCCAATGGACTGCCGGCCCCGCCGCGCCGCCGTAATTGCCCGGGAATTGCCCGGGAATTGCCCGAGACTTGCCCCAGACTTGCCCGAGACCGATGCCATGCACGCAGCCAGGACCCTACGCCTCTTTGCTTTCTGCCTCGCCGGGCTGACGGCGGCCCCGGCGGCCACGGCCGCCGACGAGGAGATCCTGCGCCCCGAGGCTGCCTTCCGCTACGCGGTCGCGGACACCGGCGGCGCGCTGGAGATCGACTGGGCGATCGAGGACGGCTATTACCTCTACCGCAACAAGCTGTCCTTCGAGAGCGGCACGCCGGGCGTGCGTTTCGGCGCGATCGAGCTGCCGCAGGGCCGCCGCCACGAGGTACGAGTTTTTCGGCGTCCAGCAGGTCTACCGCGAGCGCTTCTTCGTCACGATCCCCTACGAAATCGAGGGCGAGCGTCCGGCAACCCTGGAACTCCTGACCCGCTCGCAGGGCTGCGCGGATCTCGGCATCTGCTACCCGCGCAGACCTGGACGCGCGAGGTCGAGCTGGTGGCCGCCGCCGGCGAGCCGCCGCCGGGCGGTTCGGGCATCGATCTCGCCGCGCCGCTCGGCACACCGTCCGGCATGGGCGACTTCCTGCCGGTGGACGAGGCCTTCCGGCCGCACCTCATTGCCCTCGACGGCAATACCGTCGAGCTGTCCTTCGAGGTCGCGGACGGCTACTACCTCTACAAGGACAAGCTGGGCGCGGCGACCGATTCCGGCTCGGTGCAGCTCGGCCGGCTGGAGCTGCCGGCGGGTGAGCCCAAGACCGACGAGTACTTCGGCACGACCGAGGTCTACCACGACGACGTGTTCGCGCGCCTGCCGCTGGCCCGCGCCACGCCGGAGCCCCTCGAGCTGGCGCTGGACGTCAGTTTCCAGGGCTGCGCCGAGGACGGTATCTGTCACCCGCCGGTAACGCGCACCCTGACCGTCGAGCTGCCACAGGCCACCGCAACCACGGCACTCGCGGCCGCGGCTCCCGGCGACGCGGCGCCGGTCTCCGAGCAGGCCCGGCTCGCGGCCCTGATCGGCAACGCCGGCCTGGCCGTCGTCATAGCGACATTTTTCGGCGCCGGCCTGCTGCTGGCGCTCACGCCCTGCGTGTTGCCGATGATCCCCATCCTGTCCGGCATCATCGCGGGCGAGGGCGACGACGTCAGCCCGGCGCGCGGCTTTGCACTCGCTTTCAGCTATGTCATGGGCATGGCGCTCGTCTATACCGCGGCCGGTATCGCAGCCGCCGCGGTCGGCGTGCAACTGCAGGCCGTCTTCAACGCGCCGTGGGTCCTGACGCTGTTCGCGGGGCTGTTCGTCGTGCTGGCGCTCGGCATGTTCGGGCTGTACGACCTGCAAATGCCGTCGGCGATCCAGACGCGCCTGTCGGAGATGAGCGGGCGCCAGAAGAGTGGCACCGTCATCGGCGCGTTCGTCATGGGCGCGCTGTCGTCGCTCATCGTGACCGCCTGTGTTGCACCGCCGCTGGTCGCGACCCTGACCGTCATCGGCCAGACCGGCGACATGCTGCGCGGCGGCATCGCCCTGTTCGCGCTGAGCCTCGGCATGGGCGCGCCGTTGCTCGCCGTCGGGGCGTCCGCCGGCAAGCTGTTGCCGAGCGCCGGCCCGTGGATGGTGGCCGTCAAGGACGCGTTCGGCTTCATGATGCTGGGTCTGGCGGTCTGGATGCTGTCGCGTATCCTGCCGGGCGGCGTCACGCTCGCGCTGTGGGGCGTGCTGGTCTTCATGGCGGGCGTCTGGCTCGGTGGTCTGACAACCCTGAACGCCGACGCCGGCGGCACGCAGAAGCTCGCCAAGGGCGGCGGCCTGCTGGCGGTCATCTACGGCGCCGCCTTGTTGCTCGGTGCGCTGGCCGGCGGCCAGGACCCGCTGAAGCCGCTCGCGGGCATCGGCGTCGCCGGCGGCGGCGAGACGGCTGCCGCCGGGCACGCTCTCGATTTCCGCCGCGTCAAGACGGTCGCCGACCTCGAACAGGCGCTGGCGGGCGCCGCCGCGGCCGGCCGGCCGGTGATGCTGGACTTCTACGCCGACTGGTGCGTGTCCTGCATCGAAATGGAGAAATACACGTTCAGCGATCCGGCCGTACAGGCCGCGCTGGCGGACACGGTGCTGCTGCAGGCCGACGTCACCGCCAATGACGAACGCGACCAGGCGCTGCTGCAGCACTTCGGTGTATTCGGCCCGCCGACGATCATTTTCTTCGGGCCCGACGGCGAACAACGGCCGGGGTACGAGGTCGTCGGCTACATGAAAGCGAACGAATTCGCCTCGCACGTACAACGTGCGGTAGGCTCGGCGCCTTCGCTGACAGCCAGCGCCGCCGGAACACCCGAATGAAGAAACTCCTGCTCGTTGCCGTCATCGTCGCGGCCGGCGCGAGCGGCTACCTGCTGCGCCAGCAACTCGTCACGAGCGAACAGGAAAAAGCCGTCGCCGCCGTCAACGAGGCCGATATCAACCCGGCGCTGGTGAGCTTCACCCTGCCCGACCTGGAGGGCACGCCGCGCGATTTCTCCGAATGGCAGGGCAAGGCGCGCATCGTCAATTTCTGGGCGACCTGGTGCGCGCCCTGCCGCCGCGAAATCCCGCTGCTGAAGGAAACCCAGGCCGAGCACGGTGACGACGGCGTGCAGGTCATCGGCATCGCCGTCGACTTCACCGAGGACGTGATCGCCTACGCCGGCGAAGCCGAATTCAATTACCCGGTCCTCGTCGGGCAGGAGGACGCGATGGCCGTCGCGGAGTCGTCCGGCGTCCGGTTCATCGGCCTGCCGTTCACGCTGGTGGTCGCGCCGGGCGGCGAACTGCTGGCCGCCCACCTCGGCGAAATCCACGCCCCGCAACTCGATACCATCGTCACCGAACTGGCCAATCTCGCCGCCGGCCGCACAAATCTCGCCGACGCACGCGCCGCCCTAAAAAGCCTCTAGCCCCGATTGTTCATGAACGCCGCGGGCGCAGGAGGCGGAGGTGTGCCCCCGGGGAGGGCTTTTCAGGGCCGTGCGAGACAGGACGTCGAGCCCGGAGCGTACAGGGACGTATTCAAAGCGTCCCTGAAAAGCCCTCCCCGGGGGCGCGCCTTCGCCCACCACCCAAGCCAACCCGTTCATGAACAATCCGGACCGGAGACCTGAAAGCCCTCCCCCGGGGCGCGCCTTCGCCCACCACCGCAGCCCATCGTTCATGAACCAGTTGGGCCGGCCGCCCGGGCAATTTCCGCGCGGAATCACTTGCGCCATCTACCCTGAAAAAGGTTAGTATTGCCGCTATCTTCGGCAAAAACGACCTCATTCAGGTAATCTCGCGCGCATGGCCAAAATTCTCCTGCTGAACGGACCCAATCTGAACCTGCTCGGTTCGCGCGAACCCGGCGTCTACGGCCGCACCGACCTGGCCGAGATCGAGGCGCTGCTGGTGACCCAGGCGGCCGCGCCTGGGGCACGAGCTCGTCTGCCTGCAGTCGAACGCCGAGCACGAGCTGGTGGAACGCGTGCAGCGGGCGGGCGACGACGGCATCGGCTTCATTTTGCTGAACCCGGGCGCCTTCACCCACAGCAGCATCGCGCTGCGCGACGCATTGCTCGCGGTCGCGGTTCCGTTCATCGAGATTCACGTATCCAATACGTTTGCCCGGGAGGAATTCCGGCAGCTCAACTATTTCAGCGACATCGCCGCCGGCTGCGTTATCGGCCTCGGCGCACAGGGTTACGAACTTGCATTGCAGGCGGCGCACAAGCAGCTTGCCGGTGCTGAGGGAGACTGATGGATATACGCAAGGTAAAAAAACTGATCGAGCTGCTGGACGAGTCCGGCATCGCCGAAATCGAGATCACCGAGGGCGAGGAGTCCGTGCGCATCTCCCGTTACCCGCAGGGAGGCCACTACATGAGCGCGGCGCCGGCTCCGCAGGCGCCGCCCGCGCCGGCAGCGAGTGCACCGGCGCCGGCCGCCGACTCCGGCGGCGGCAGTAGCAGCGCCCCCGCGAGCGAACCGGAAGAAGAAGGTACGAAGGTAACGGCCCCGATGGTGGGCACGTTCTACGCATCGCCGTCGCCGGGCGCGGCGCCGTTCGTGCAGGTCGGCGACCAGGTCAGCATCGGCGACACGCTCTGCATCGTCGAGGCGATGAAGATGATGAACCAGATCGAGGCCGAGGTGTCCGGCACGATCAAGTCCGTTCGCGCGCAAAGCGGCGAACCGGTGGAATACGGCCAGGTGCTGTTCGTCATCGACCAGCGCGGCGGCTGAGGCCGGAGGCGCGTGCAGATGCTCGACAAGATCGTTATCGCCAACCGCGGCGAGATCGCGCTGCGCATCCTGCGCGCCTGCCGCGAGATGGGTATCAAGACCGTCGCCGTGCACTCGACCGCGGACAATAACCTGAAGCACGTGCTGCTGGCCGACGAGACCGTCTGCATAGGCCCGCCGCCCTCGACCGACAGCTACCTCAACATGCCCGCGATCATCAGCGCGGCGGAGGTCACGGATGCCGTCGGCATACACCCGGGCTACGGCTTCCTCTCCGAGAACGCCGATTTCGCGGATCGCGTCGAATCCAGCGGATTCGTCTTTATCGGCCCGCCCGCGAGCGCGATCCGCCTGATGGGTGACAAGGTCTCCGCGATCCGCGCGATGAAGGAAGCCGGCGTGCCCTGCGTGCCCGGCTCCGACGGTCCGCTCGGCGACAATGCGGACGAGAACCTGCGAATGGCACGCCAGATCGGCTACCCGATCATCATCAAGGCAGCCGGCGGCGGTGGCGGCCGCGGCATGCGCGTCGTGCACTCGGAGGCGTCGCTGACGAGCGCGATCAACGTCACGCAGCAGGAGGCCCGCTCGGCCTTCGGCAACGAGACGGTCTACATGGAGAAGTTTCTCGAGCACCCGCGCCACGTCGAATTCCAGGTGCTTGCGGACGGCCACGGCAATGCGGTGCACCTGGGCGAGCGCGACTGCTCGATGCAGCGTCGCCACCAGAAAGTCATCGAGGAAGCTCCGGCGCCGGGCATCACGGCCGAGCAGCGCGAAAAAATCGGTGCGCGCTGCGTCAAGGCCTGCCTCGAGATGGGGTACCGCAGCGCCGGCACGTTCGAGTTCCTGTACCAGGATGGCGAATTCTTCTTCATCGAGATGAACACTCGCCTGCAGGTGGAACACCCGGTCACCGAGATGATCACGGGCATCGACATCGTCCGCGAGCAGCTGCGCATCGCGAGCGGCGAGCGCCTCAGCATCACGCAGGACGACGTCAGGATCCAGGGCCACGCGATCGAATGCCGCCTCAACGCGGAGGACCCGAAGACCTTCATGCCGTCACCCGGCCTGGTGCAGCTCTGGCACGCGCCCGGCGGCCCGGGCGTGCGCGTGGACAGCCACGTCTACAGCGGCTACCGCGTACCGCCGAATTACGACTCGATGATCGGCAAGCTGATTACCCACGGCTCGGATCGCGAGACAGCCATCGCGCGCATGCGCAATGCCCTGACCGAAATCGTCATCGAGGGCATCCGGACCAATGTGCCGTTGCACCAGGAGATCTGCCAGCACAGTGCCTTCCGGACCGGCGGCACCGATATCCATTACCTGGAAAAACGGCTGGGACTCAAGTAGCGATCGCCGGCCGCGATGCACGAATCGCGCGAACCGGCGGCAGGAACACGGATGGACTGGCGCCAGTTTGTCATGGACCTCGACGCGCTGCCGGCGGATGCGGTGGAGGCCCTGTTCGCGCGCCACGGCGCCGAGGCAATAACTCTGAGCGACGCCGGCGACGACCCGGTGCTGGAGCCCGGTCCCGGGGAAGCGCCGCTTTGGAACCAGACGCGCATTACCGGGCTGTTCACGCCGGCGGCGGATTTCGACGCGCTGGCCGCCGACCTGCGCCGTACCTTCGGACTCGCCGAACTGCCGGCGCACCGCATCGACGAGCTGGCCGATCGCGCCTGGGAGCGCGAGTGGCTGCGCGACTTCCGGCCGATGCGTTTCGGCAGCCACTTATGGGTGTGCCCGCGCGGCCAGCGTCCCGACGATGCCGCCGCCGTCGTCATCGAAATGGACCCGGGCCTCGCGTTCGGCACCGGCACCCACCCGACGACGGCGATGTGCCTCGAGTGGCTGGACGAGGGCCACGCACGCGGCATCCTGCACGACGCGCGCGTGCTCGACTTCGGCTGCGGTTCCGGCATCCTCGCGATTGCGGCGCTCAGGCTCGGCGCGGCGCACGCCACCGGCGTCGACATCGACGACCAGGCGCTGACCGCGAGCCGGCGGAACGCGGCCGACAACGCCGTCGCCGCCCGCTTCGACACGAGCGCAGCGCCGGCCGCCGGCGTGTTCGACATCGCGCTCGCGAACATCCTCGCCGCGCCGCTGGTCGACCGGGCCGCGTGGCTGTGCGAACGGCTTGCAGACGACGCCCGGCTGGTACTTTCCGGTATCCTTGATCACCAGGTCGATGCGGTGCGCGCGGCGTACCGCCCATGGATCGAATTCGAGCCGGCCATGCTCACCGACGGCTGGGCCCGGCTGGCCGGCCGCAAACGCTGAGAGAACGGCATGTTCACAGAATGCCCGAAATGCCGGACCGTCTTTCGCCTGAATGCCACGGTCCTGCGCAAGGCGCACGGCAAGGTGCGCTGCGGCGGCTGTGCCAACACGTTCAACGCGCTCGATCACTTGCTGGAGGAATTGCCGGACGAGGATGCCGGCAATACGCAGACCGCCCGCGCATTCGAGGAGCAAAGCCAGGCATTGCTGCGCAGTCTCGATGAGTTTGCCGGCCCGGACGCCGTGCGCATCGAGGATACCGGTGTCGAATGGCGCGTCTACGACGACGAGGACGAGGACGGGGCGGCGCCGGACGACGGCGACGACGCGGACACGAGCCCGCCCGGGGAGCCCGTGGCGCATCCGCAGAAGCCGCTCGACCTCGATGTCGGGACGCCCGACCCGGGCGAAATGCGCTTTGACGACAACACGCCGCTGCCGGACGAGTTTTTCCGGCCGGCGGAACAGGCGGCCCCGCAGCGCCGCGCCGAGGACCACGAACCGCCGCCGCCCAGTGACGAATTCCAGGTCGACCTCGAGTTCGGCGAAGCCGAGGACTGGCGGGATCTGCTGGCCGAGGTCGAAGCCGGGCGCGAAGAAGCCGGCGAGGAGCACGCCGACGATTCCGGCAGCGTGCCGACATTGCAATCGGCCGCGGCGAGCGATGCGGAACTCCGCGAATGGTCGATCACCGCGGAACGCGACGCGACCGGGGCACAATCTGCCACGCCATCGGCCGGCAAGCCGGCGTCGCGCGAGCCGTCGCTCGATGACGAGATCGATCGCGAGCTGCTGGAGGCCGCCGGCGAATCGCAGTCGTTCGAATCGCCGGCCGAGGCATTCGGCGCCGAGAGCGCGGCGTTTGCCGAAACCATCGTCATGGAAGGCGACACGATCAGCGGCCTGGACATCGAAGAGCTCACGCAGACCGGCGCTGACATCCCGGCCGCGGCGGCCGCCGAGGACGACACGGAGGAGACTCCGCGGCGCCGCTACGGTGCCCTGGCGGCGGCGATACTCCTCGGACTGCTGCTCGCCGCGCAGCTCGTGCACGCCAATCGCGCGACGCTGGCAACGTGGAACGGGTTCGACGCGACGCTCGCGCCGCTCTACAGCGCGCTGGGACAGCCGGTCACGCCGGCCTGGGACGTGCGCGGCTGGGAATTCCAGGCCACCAGCGGCGCCACGGACGCGAGCGGCGAGCGCCTGACCATACAATCGCGCATCGCGAATCGCGCGACGGCGCCGCTGCCCTACCCGCTCGTGCACGTCTCGTTGACGGACCGCTGGGAAGACGTCATCGGCAGCCGTATCCTGCGTCCCGGCGAGTACCTGCCGGCCGGGACGGCCGGGCGCGGCGTCGTGCAACCGGGCAGGGACTTTACCGCCGTCATCCGCATTGCCGCGCCGGCGCCCGATGCCACCGGCTTCAAGCTAAACGTCTGTTACCGCGCCGGGCCCGAGCGACTGCGCTGCGCCGTGGACGATTTCAGGGACTGAAGCGGCCCGGCATCTCATGCTGCCGGCGACGCGGCGAGCCGATACAATGGCGCCCCCGGCCAACCGGCAGGCACCCGGCAGTCAACACATGTACATCGGACCCTGGCATATTCCCGGTCGCGTCCTGCTGGCCCCCATGGCCGGCATCACCGACGCCCCGTTTCGCAGGCTGTGCCGGCGTTTCGGCGCCGCCCTGACGACCTCCGAAATGACCACGGCGGACATCCGTCTGTGGCGGACCGCCAAGTCGCGGCGGCGCCTCGACATCGACGCCGACGCCGAACCGCGTGTCGTGCAGATCGCCGGGGCCGAGCCGGCGCAACTCGCCGAGGCCGCCCGGCTTTGCGCAGAGCGCGGCGCGCAGATCATCGACATCAACATGGGCTGCCCGGCAAAGAAGGTATGCAACCGGCTGGCGGGCTCCGCACTGCTGGAGGACGAGGCGCGCGTGGCGCGCATCCTCGATGCCGTGGTCGGCGCCGTGGACGTGCCCGTCACGCTCAAGATTCGCACGGGCCGGGATCCGGAACACCGCAACGGCGTGCGCATCGCCCGCATCGCCGAGGACGCCGGCATCAAGGCGCTGGCCGTCCACGGCCGCACGCGCGCCTGCCGGTTTCGCGGCACGGCGGAATACGCAACCATTGCGGCAATCAAGCAGGCGATCTCCATCCCCGTTATCGCCAATGGCGATATATCGACTTCAGAGAAGTCGCGTGAAGTTTTGCGGCTAACCGGCGCCGACGCCTTGATGATCGGTCGCGGCGCACAGGGACAGCCGTGGATTTTTCAGCACCTGAACCGGTTTGTCGACGGGGAAAGCACGAGCGAGCCGCTAGCAATAAACAATGTGCGTGATATCATGCTCGACCACCTAAGCGACCTGTACCGGTTTTATGGGGATACGACCGGTTTACGAATTGCCCGCAAACATCTGACCTGGTATTGCAAGGGATTGCGGGCATCGCAGGAATATCGCTCCCGGGTGGTACGCGTCGACAGCGCCGCGGAACAGATTCAGCTCACGATCGAGTATTTTCGCCGACACGGCGACGGGAATCTGCTTGCTGCCTGAGCGCGCTCGGCAAGTGGGAGACACAAGGCCTGAACAGCACAATCATCGGGAAGTTACGGATCGTGGTCAGACTGAACGCAAAAAAGCAGCAGCCGCTGGGCAACTCGAAAAACTACAAACCGCTGCGCCAACACACCGAAGACGCGCTGAGCCAGTATTTCGCGACACTGAACGGTGACCGGCCCGGTGACCTTTACGACCTCGTGCTGGGCCAGGTGGAAGAGCCGCTGTTCAAGGCGGTCATGGACTACACGGGCGGCAACCAGAGCCAGGCCGCCGGCATTCTCGGCATCAATCGCGGCACGCTGCGCAAGAAGCTCAAGACCTACTCGCTGCTGCGCTAGGGTGAATCGCGCATGACCACGGTGAAGCGGGCGCTGGTCAGCGTGTCGGACAAGCGCGGCCTCGCCGGATTCGCCGGCGAACTCGCGCGGCTCGGCATCGATATTCTCTCGACCGGCGGCACGGCGCGGCAGCTCGCGGACGCCGGCATCGGCGTCACCGAAGTCGCCGACCGCACCGGCTTCCCGGAAATCATGGACGGCCGGGTCAAGACCCTGCATCCGGTCATACACGGCGGCCTGCTGGGCCGTCGCGGCACGGACGACGCCGTCATGGCGGCGCACGGCATCGACGCCATCGACCTGCTCGTCGTCAACCTGTACCCGTTCGAGGCAACCGTAAGCCGCGCCGACGCCACGGTCGGGGACGCGATCGAGAATATCGACATCGGCGGCCCGGCAATGATCCGCGCCGCCGCGAAGAATCACGCCAGTGTCACCGTCATCGTCGACCCGGACGATTACGACGAGGTGCTGGCCGCACTGCAGGATGGCGGCCCCGACGACGCAATGCGGCGCCGGCTGGCGGCGAAAGCCTTTGCGCACACGGCGAGTTACGACACCGCCATCGCGGGCTACCTGGGCAGCCTGCTCGGCGAAAGCCCCGTGGGCGAGCGCTTTCTCTACGCGGGACGCCGCATCGAAACGCTGCGTTACGGCGAAAACCCCCACCAGGCCGCGGCATTCTACCGGGACCAGCGCACGACGCCCGGCTCGCTCGCCGGCGCCGTCCAGCTGCAGGGCAAGGCTCTGTCCTACAACAACATTGCCGACAGCGATGCCGCGCTGGCGTGCGTGCGGCAATTCGACGAGACGGCCTGCGTGATCGTCAAGCACGCCAATCCCTGCGGGGTCGCCATCGCCGCGACAGCCGGCGCTGCCTACGAGCGTGCTTACACGACAGACCCCGTGTCCGCGTTCGGCGGCATCATCGCGTTCAATTGCGCGCTGGACCCGGAGACCGCGCGCGCCATCGTCGAGCGCCAATTCGTCGAGGTCATTGTCGCGCCGGAAGTGCCGGCGGCAAGCCGCGCGGTGCTGGCCGACAAGCAGAACGTGCGGGTGCTGGAGACCGGCGTGCCGGCCGGCCCGGACACCGCGGCCGTCGACGTCAGGAAAGTCTCGGGCGGACTGCTCGTGCAGACGGCCGACACCGGCCGCGTAACGGCGGCCGAGCTATCCAGGGTCACCCGGCGCAAGCCCGACGAAGCCCAGCTGCGCGACCTGTTGTTCGCGTGGCAGGTTGCCAGGTTCGTCAAGTCGAATGCCATCGTCTTCTGTCGCGACGGCATGACGATCGGCGTCGGCGCGGGCCAGATGAGTCGCGTTTACAGTACCCGTATCGCCGCGATCAAGGCGGCTGACGAGAACCTGGCCGTGCGCGGCTCGGTGCTGGCTTCCGACGCGTTCTTCCCGTTTCGCGACGGCGTCGACGCGGCAGCCGAACACGGTATCTCGGCGATCATCCAGCCCGGCGGTTCGGTACGCGACGACGAGGTCATCGCCGCGGCGGACGAGCACGATATCGCGATGCTCTTCACCGGTATGCGACACTTCCGCCACTGACAGAAGGAACAGCGGTGGCGATGAAGGTCCTGATCATCGGTGGCGGCGGACGGGAACACGCGCTCGCCTGGAAATGCGCCCGCTCGGAAAAGGTCGGCGAAGTGCTGGTCGCGCCGGGCAACGCCGGCACCGCCCTGGAAGAAGGGGTGCGCAATGTCGCCGTGCCGGCCGACGACATCGCCGGCCTGGTCGAACTGGCCACGGCGGAGGGCGTCGGGCTGACCATCGTCGGGCCGGAAGCGTCGCTGGTCGCCGGCGTCGTCGACCGGTTCCGCGCGCACGGCCTGCCCGTTCGGGCCCACCGCCGCCGCGGCGGAGCTCGAAGGCTCCAAGACATTCTCGAAATCGTTTCTCGAGCGCCACGGTATCCCGACGGCGCGCTACCGCAGCTTTACCGCGCTGGACGATGCGCTCGCCCACGTGCGCGCCGAGGGCGCGCCGATCGTCATCAAGGCCGACGGCCTGGCCGCCGGCAAGGGAGTCGTGGTGGCGCAATCGCTGGCGGAGGCCGAAGAGGCCGTCACCGGCATGCTCGGCGAGGGCCGTTTCGGCGCCGCCGGCAGGAGCGTCGTCATCGAGGAGTACCTGGCCGGCGAGGAAGCGAGCTTCATCGTCATGTGCGACGGCAACAGCGTGTTGCCGCTCGCGACCTCGCAGGATCACAAGGCCCGCGACGACGGCGACCGTGGCCCCAATACCGGCGGCATGGGGGCGTGCTCCCCGGCCCCGGTGATCACGCGCGAGCTCGAATTGCGCATCATGGACGAGATCATCGAGCCGACGCTCGCCGGGCTGCGCCGGGACGGCATCGACTATGTCGGGTTCCTCTACGCCGGCCTGATGATTGGTGACGACGGCGCGCCGCGCGTGCTGGAATACAATTGCCGATTCGGCGATCCGGAGGCGCAACCGATACTCGCGCGCCTGCAAAGCGACCTGGTCCTGCTGTGCGAAGCGGCGCTCGCCGGCAAGCTGGGCGAACAGCGTGCGCTGTGGGATCCGCGCCCCGCCGTCGGCGTGGTCATGGCCGCCGCCGGCTACCCGGGCGACGTCGAGCCCGGCCAGGTGATTCACGGCCTGCCGGCGACGGGCAGCGGCGGCGGCCGCGTGTTTCATGCCGGCACCGCGCGGCGCGGCGAGGATGTCGTCACGGCGGGCGGCCGCGTCCTGTGCGTCGTCGGCCTGGGCGAGCGGCTGCGCGACGCCCGCGATACGGCCTACGGCGAGGTCGCGCGCATCACGTTCGACGGCGCCTTCTGGCGGCACGATATCGGCGAGCGCGCGCTCTGCCACGAGGCCGATGCTGTCGGTCGCTGAAGCGCGCCGCGCGATCGGCGATGCACTGCCGCAACGCGGCGTGGAGCAGGTGCCGCTCGAGGACACCGTCGGGCGCATTCTGCGGCAGGCCGTGACCGCGGAACGCGACCAGCCGCCCTACGATCGCGTGACGATGGACGGCATCGCCGTCCGCCATGCCGGGATAACCGCGGGCGAACGCGCCTTCGGCATTGCCGGCACGCTGCACGCGGGCGACCCGCCGCTGGCATTGCCGCCAGGGGCGCAATGCATCGAGGTCATGACCGGCGCCGTCCTGCCAGCCGGCGCGGACTGCGTCATCCCGGTGGAACGCATCGAGCGCCAGGGCAACGTGGCCCGCCTCGAGGACGGCTACGAGCCGCTCGCGAACCAGAGCATCCACGCGCGCGGCAGCGACCATCGCCGCGGTCACACGCTGCTCGCACCCGGCGCGCGCATCGCGCCGAACGACGTGGCGCTGCTGGCATCGGCCGGGCTCGCCCGCGTCACGGTCAGCCGCAATCCGTCGGTCACCGTCATCTCGACCGGCAACGAGCTGGTCGCGGCGGGCGAGCCGATTGCCGCGCACCAGGTGCGCCTGTCGAACGGGCCCGCGCTCGTGGCCATGCTGCGGCAGCAGGGCTACGCAGACAGCCGGCACGAGCATCTCGCCGACGACCCCGACACCCTGCGGCGACGCATCGGCGAACGCCTGGCCTCGAGCGATGTGCTGGTTCTGAGTGGCGGCGTGTCGATGGGGCAGGCCGATTTCGTGCCGCGCGTGCTCGCCGAACTGGGCGTCCGAAGGGTCTTCCACCGCATCGCCCAGCGCCCCGGCAAGCCCATGTGGTTCGGCACCGGCCCCGCGGCGCAGGCCGTCTTCGCGCTGCCGGGCAACCCGGTGTCGGCGATGGTCTGCTGCCGGCACTACGTGCTGCCCGCGTTGCTGGCGGCCGGCGGCGCCGCGCCGTCCGCGCCGGGCGCCGCGGTACTGGCGGCGGATTACCGGTTCGAGCCGGACCTGACCTGTTTCGTGCCGGTGCGCGTGACGACCGGGGCCGATGCGCGCCTGCTCGCCGAGCCGGTCGTGATCAACACGTCAGGCGACTTCTCGGCGCTGTCCGGCACCGCCGGGTACGTCGAGTTGTCGTCCGAGACCCGCCATTTCGCCGCCGGCAGCGTGCAGCCGCTCCACGACTGGAGCCGGCCCTGAGGCGGGCGGTCAATCGCGGGGCGTGCGGGCGAAGGGGCTGAGGCGCGACGTTCGCGCTGTGGCGTGGGCGAATGAACAACCCCGCAGGAGCGGCTTCCAGCCGCGATTACCTCCGATCGCGCCAGGGATGGCGCTCCTGTTGTGGCGGAATCGAACGCCCTCCCGTAGGAGCGGCTTCCAGCCGCGATTACCTCCGATCGCGCCAGGGATGGCGCTCCTGGTTGTGGCGGAATCGAACGCCCCCCGTAGGAGCGGCTTCCAGCCGCGATTACCTCCGATCGCGCCAGGGATGGCGCTCCTACTAGCGTTTCATCGCCTCGAAGAACTGCGCATTGGTCTTCGGTATCCTGCAGCTTGTTCAGCAGGAATTCGATCGCGGCCAGTTCGTCCATCGGGTGCAGCACCTTGCGCAGGACCCACATCTTCTGGAGCTCGTCCGGCTCGGCCAGCAGCTCTTCCTTGCGGGTGCCGGAACGGTTGATGTTGATCGCCGGGAACACGCGCTTTTCGGAAATACGGCGATCCAGGTGGATCTCCATGTTGCCGGTGCCCTTGAATTCCTCGTAGATCACTTCGTCCATCTTGGACCCGGTGTCGACCAGCGCGGTCGCGAGGATCGTCAGGCTGCCGCCCTCCTCGATATTGCGCGCGGCGCCGAAGAAGCGCTTGGGCCGGTGCAGCGCGTTGGCATCGACACCGCCGGTCAGCACCTTGCCCGAGGACGGCACGACCGTGTTGTAGGCGCGCGCCAGGCGCGTGATGGAATCAAGCAGGATCACGACGTCGCGCTTGTGCTCGGTCAGCCGCTTGGCCTTCTCGATCACCATTTCGGCAACCTGCACGTGGCGGCTCGCCGGCTCGTCGAATGTCGAGGAAACGACTTCGCCGCGCACGGTGCGCTGCATGTCGGTGACTTCCTCCGGGCGCTCGTCGATCAGCAGGACGATCAGGTACACGTCCGGGTGGTTGTCGACGATCGCCGACGCGATGTTCTGCAGCAGCATCGTCTTGCCGGCCTTCGGCGGGCTCACGATCAGGCCGCGCTGACCCTTGCCGATCGGCGCCACCATGTCGATGATGCGCGCGGTCAGGTCCTCGGTACTGCCGTTGCCCTGCTCCAGCACGAGGCGCTCGCGCGGGAACAGCGGCGTCAGGTTCTCGAACAGCACCTTGCTGCGCGCGTTCTCCGGCGCATCGTGGTTGATCTGGCCGACCTTCAGCAGCGCGAAGTAGCGCTCGCCGTCCTTCGGCGGACGAATGAGTCCGCTGACCGTATCGCCCGTGCGCAGGTTGAAGCGGCGAATCTGGCTGGGCGACACGTAGATGTCGTCGGGGCCCGCCAGGTAGGAGCTGTCGGACGAGCGCAGGAAGCCGAAGCCGTCCTGCAGGATCTCCAGCACGCCGTCGCCGTAGATATCTTCCCCGTTCCTGGCATGCGCCTTGAGAATGGAAAAGATGATGTCCTGCTTGCGCGAGCGCGCGAGATTCTCGAGGCCGAGGTTTTCGCCCATATCGACAAGATCGGATGCCGGACGGGTCTTCAGGTCCGTCAGGTTCATCGCGTTCTTGCTGAGCTCGAGCTGATCCGGAGAAATGACCTCCAGGTTACCGCCGTCGTCCTCCGGGAGCTCATCGTTGTTCTCGCGTCGTTTGCTGCGGCGGCGGCGGTTGCCCGGGCCACCCGAGTTTTTTGATTTCGCCGACTGCTTGGGGCGGCTTCTGGTTTGATTACCCAAGTATCCTCTCACAGATTGGTTTCCAGGAACTCCGTTAATTGTGACTTCGACATGGCGCCGAGTTTTTGCGCATGCACCGAACCGTCCTTGAACAGCAGCAGTGTCGGAATGCTGCGGATGCCGAATTTCGGCGGCGTATTCGGGTTTTCGTCTATATTCAGTTTTGCCACGGTGACCCGGTCAGCGTATTGATCCGCGACCTCGTCGAGCAGCGGCGCAATCATCTTGCACGGACCGCACCATTCCGCCCAGAAATCGAGCAGCACGGGCTTCGCGGACTGCAATACGTCCGCATCAAAACTGTCGTCGTTGGTGTGCACGATCTTGTCGCTCACCGGCATCTACCTCCAGATTGGCTGCAATGGGTTGGCTGTAGAGCATGGATCGTGGCCACCTTGCGGCGTGACGATCGATGCGAATTGGATGACGCTGCCCGTTCAATCAGGCAAAATGTCGCAGCTTGACCGCGGCTTCTCTTGGATTTCGTTGAAGGCGAAACTGGCAGGTGCGACGACTGTCGCGTCGATATCGCCAATTTGACCGCTTAACGACGCATATTGCAAGCCCTGAAAGCCACTTTTTCCTTGGAGTCCCATGACCGATAACCATCTGAGCGACCTCAGGTTCGACACGCTGGACCTGCACCCCGACCTGCACGCAGGCATCAGGGATGCGGGTTTCGAATTCTGCACGCCGATACAGGCAAACACCCTGCCGCTGGCCCTGAAAGACCACGACGTGGCCGGCCAGGCGCAGACCGGCACGGGCAAGACGGCGGCATTCCTGATCGCCGCCTACCACCGGTTGCTGAACACGCCGACGGCCGAGAAAGACGGCCAGGTGCAGCCACGCGTGTTCATCCTTGCGCCCACCCGCGAGCTCGCCGTGCAGATCGCGAACGATGCCGAATTGCTGGGCAAGCACTGCGGCTTTCGCATCGGCCTCGCGTACGGCGGCACCGACTACGAGAAGCAGCGCAACACGATTGCAGCGGGCATCGACCTGCTGATCGGCACGCCCGGCCGTATTATCGACTACTTCAAGCAGGGCGTGTTCCGGCTGGACCAGGTGCAGGTGGCCGTTCTCGACGAGGCGGACCGCATGTTCGACCTCGGCTTCATCAAGGACATACGCTACCTGCTGCGCCGCCTGCCGGCACCGGACAAGCGGCTCAACATGCTGTTCTCGGCGACGCTGTCACAGCGTGTCATGGAGCTCGCTTACGAGCACATGAACGAGCCGGAACTGATACGAATCGAGCCCGACAAGATCACGGCCGATCGCGTGCGGCAGGCGATTTTTTTCCCGTCCAACAAGGAAAAGATGCCGCTGCTCGTGGGGCTCATTCGCGAGATGGGCGCGGGCCGGATCATGGTGTTCGTGAACACCAAGCGCGAGGCGGAGCGGGTGCAGGCGTACCTGCAGGCCAACGACATCGATGCGCGCGCGATTTCCGGCGACGTGCCGCAGACCAAGCGCCTGAGCATGCTGAAGCGCTTCCAGAGCGGCGAACTGCCGGTGCTGATCGGCACTGACGTCGCATCGCGCGGCCTGCACATCCCGGACGTGCAGTACGTCGTCAACTACGACCTGCCGCAGGATCGCGAGGACTACGTGCATCGCATCGGCCGCACGGCACGCGCCGGCGCGGCGGGCGACGCCATCAGCTTCGGCTGCGAGTCCTATGTCGTATCGCTGCCGGACATCGA
Source organism: Woeseiaceae bacterium (assembly GCA_034522415.1). Taxonomy (GTDB): domain Bacteria; phylum Pseudomonadota; class Gammaproteobacteria; order Steroidobacterales; family Woeseiaceae; genus Woeseia. The sequence goes on along the minus strand of JAXHLH010000012.1, from coordinate 61,104 downwards.
GGAGTACATCGGCCACAAGATCCCGGTCGCCAACTTCGACCCGGCACTGTTGCCGGAGCTCAAGCGCCCCAAGCCGCAACCGCGCAAGAAGCGCCCCGACGGCAAGCCCCAACACGCCTCGCGCGGCCGCCGACCCCAACGCTCCCGCAGCGGCTAGAGAATCTCTTCCGGACGGGGTGGCCCGTTTTATTTGTGAACGGCACGGACCCGACGGCGGAGGTGGGCCCCGGGAGGGCTTTTCAGGGCCGTGCGAGACAGGATGTCGAGCCCGGAGCGTACAGGGACGTATTTACAGCGTCCCTGAAAAGCCCTCCCGGGGTCCGCCTTCGCCAACCACCCGAAGCCAAACCGTTCACGAATAAAACGGGTCAGGGCGAATTTGCCTTCAGCAGCTCGGCAACTCCACCGACCGCCGCGTAGCGACCGGCGGCGCGCGGCGGCCGGCTCGCGTCGGGCAGGCTGACCGCGCGCAGGTGGCGCACGCCGAAGGTCTCGGCGCTGGCCAGCACGGGCTCGGTGTCGTCGACGAACAGCGTCCGCCGGGGATCGAAATCCTCGAGCGCCGCCAGCGCCTCCCAGAACGGCTGCTGCTCCTTGGCGTAGCCCAAGTCGTGCGCGCTGTAGAGGCGGTCGAAACACGCGGCAAGCCCGGTGACCTCGGCCTTCATCGCGAGCGTGTCCGGGTGCGAGTTCGTTACCAGCAGAAGCCGTACGCCGCGATTCCGGGCCTCGGCGAGGAAGGCCTCCGCGCCCGGCAGCCAGCCGATGCGATCCCGTTCGGCGTGATGCAGCCCGACGATGTCGAGCCCGAGCCGCTCGCTCCAGTGATCGAGGCAATACCATTCCAGCTGGCCCTGCAGGCGACCGTAGCGCTCGAACAGGGCGCGGCGCGCCGCCTCCGGGTCCAGTCCCCGCTCGCGCGCATAGACGGCCGGGATGCGCTGCAGCCACATGAAATTGTCGAACGCAAGATCGAGAATCGTGCCGTCCATGTCGAGCATCAACGTGTCGCACTGGTTGAGCGGCATGGTCTCCCCGGCGGGTGCTGCCGACGTGCGCGTCGCGAAAACGGTAACAGCCTTGCTTTATACTGCCCGCCCGTTCCCCGTGCAATCGGCCGGTATTCCATGAATCCTGCGTTCCTCGTTCAACCGGTCGCCGAGCTTGCGAAGCAGGCCGGTGACGCAATCCTCGCGGCGTATCGCAGCGACTTCGACGTCGAACTGAAGGACGACGATTCGCCGCTGACCCGCGCCGATCTCGCCGCGCACCGGCTCATTACCGCGGGCCTCGCGGACCTGACGCCGGCGCTGCCGGTCATCTCGGAGGAAAGCGGGCTGCCCCGCTTCGATGAGCGGCGGCAATGGCCGCGCTACTGGCTGATCGACCCGCTGGACGGCACCCGCGAGTTCGTCAACCGCAACGACGAGTTCACGGTCAACGTGGCGCTGATCGACGGCCATCGGCCCTTGCTGGGCGTGGTGCACGTGCCGGTGCTGGGGCTGACTTACGCCGCGGCCGACGGCTACGGGGCGACCCGCAGCGTCGATGGCGCCGCCGCCGGGACGCTCAGCGTGGCGGCGCACAGGCCAGCAGCCGCCGCGCGTGGTCGGCAGCCGCTCGCATCGCGGCAGCAGCCTCGATGCGTTTCTCGAGGCGCTGGGCGAGCATGAATTGCTGCCGATGGGCAGTTCGCTCAAGTTCTGCCGCATTGCGGAAGGGGCCGCCGATGTCTATCCGCGGCTAGGGCCCACGTCGGAGTGGGACACGGCGGCGGCCCAGGCGGTGGTTGAGCAGGCCGGCGGCGCGGTGCTGCAGCTATCCGGCAAACCCCTGAGTTATAACGAAAAAGACGATGTCCTGAATCCCCATTTCGTGGTCATGGGCCCGCGCGATCACGACTGGCTGGCGTTCGCGCGCGCGGCGCAGCCCGGGCCGCGGTAAGCTAGCAGCCTGCTAGAATTGCACATGAACACGTTACGGGACCTCCCGGCACGCCGATGACCGACAAAGTCGACACTGAATGCTTTCGCCAGTATGCGCGACTGCGCGAGCTGCGCATCAGTCACCGCGACCTCGACGACCTCATCGACCGGCTGTCACACGACCCGCTGGTCGATCAGCTGCGCATTCGCCGGCTCAAGAAAAAGCGCCTGATCCTGAAAGACATGATCGCGCACCTGGAAAGCGACATCATCCCCGATCTCGACGCCTGAGCGGGCCCGCGCCCGCCTCGCGTTCCTGCTCCGGCGCGCCGCCTATATGCCGCTCGCCGCGCGCCCGCGCCAGCGCCACCTGCCGGCGTCGTTCCTCGAGCCGCGCGGCGCGCTCCTCGACGAGCCCGTCGCGGCAGTACGGGCAGTACACGCCCTCGCGGTAGTCCGGTGAACGCAGGTCGTCGGTCGACAACGGCCGGCGACACGCGTGGCACTGTTCGTAGCCGCCCTCCGCCAGGTCGCGATCGACGGCGACGCGCTGGTCGAAAACGAAACACTCGCCGTCCCAGCGACTCTCGCCGGCAGGCGTCGCCGACAGGTAATTCAGGATGCCGCCCTGCAGCTGGCAGACGTCGGTAAAGCCGAGATCCTGCAGCAGCGCGCTCGCCTTCTCGCAGCGGATGCCGCCGGTGCAGAACATGGCGACGGGCCGCCGCCGCCCGTCGTCGCCCGCGTCGGCGGCGAGCCGTTCGGCAAAGTGCGGGAACTGGCGGAGCTGTCGGTGCCGGGATCGAGTGCGCCGGCAAACGTGCCGACCTCCACCTCGTAGTGATTGCGGGTATCGACGAGCAGCGTGTCCGGGTCGTCGAGCAGCGCGTTCCATTCGGCCGGCGACAGGTGCCGCGCCGTGCCTGCCTGCGGGCGGATGTCGGGGCGTCCGAGCGTCACGATCTCCGGCCTGACGCGCACGCGCAGCCGCCGGAACGGCGGTTCGGACGCCTCGGTCCAGCGCGCGTCAATGGCGGATTCGAGCGCCAGCGTATCGCGCAGCCAGCCGAGCACGCGGCGAACGCCGCCCGGCGAACCGGCCAGGGTACCGTTGACCCCCTCGGTTGCCAGCAGCACCGTGCCGAGCAGCCGTTCCTGCTCGCACACGGCGTAAAGCGCGTCGCGCAGCGGAGACGGTGCCGCGATGTCGACGAAACGGTAAAACGAAACGACGTTGATCAAGGTGACGGTCAGGGCGACTCGCCCGATTCGGCAAACGTGAGCGACAGGATACTATGGCGAATCTCCTCGCCCAATACGAGCCGCGCGTCCTCGCCGATGCGCGTGACGTCTTCGTCGAATTCCAGCGTGCCGGCGTTGTTGCGGCGCAGCACTTTTTGCTCGCGCAGCTGGGCGATGAAGTCGCCGAACAGGGCACGATCGAAAAAGTCGGGCGAGTGCAGGCCGTAAATCATCGCGAGACGTTCCGCGCTTTGCTGGCACAGCGACTCGAGGTTGGCCCGGGACAGCTTGCCGGACCCGTTGCGCACCAGTAGCGCAATCACGAGATAGAAACGCTGCAGCATCGGCACCATCGACTGGCCCAGCATCAGCAGCTGGAACGCCTTGGCCGAACCGGCGGGCGGGCGCAGCAACGTCGTCCCGTCGGCATCGCGTTTCAGGATCTCCAGGTCGATCAGCGCGTCGATGGCCTGTGTCGTTACGTCGTCGATCTCGTCGACGGGCCACTGCAGTGTCAGTTCCTTCTTCATGAAGGGGTAGATCAGCCGCACGAGCCGCTGCAGTTCCGAGTGTGCAGCCGCTGCCCCTGGATGAAGCAGCACGCGATCGAGGCCGGCACCGCGAAGAGATGCTGCACGTTGTTGCGGAAATAGGTCATCAACACGGCCTGGCGTTCCGGCATCCAGATGACGTCGCCCAGCGGGTGCTCGGCGCGCCGGATGACGCCCAGCTTGACGCCGTGGCTGATGATGTCGGCAGCCGGCCAGTCCGGCAGCGTGACGGATTCCGAATAGCGGAATCGCCCGAGCAGTTCCCGGCTCAGGTCGATCTGGCGCATCAGCTCGAACTCGCCCATGGACTGCTTGGGCGTCGACAGCACGGTGGTTGCCAGCAGGCTGATCGGCGTGACCGCGGCGGCGGCGTTGATGCCCGTCATGATGCGCGCGCCGAGGTCGTCCACGACCGCGTTCATCCACGTGGGCCTGTCCTCGCCGGGGCGCACGCTCTCGCGCCAGTCCGGCCGGGCCTCGTCGAGCAGCGCCTCGATATCGATAGGCTGACCGACGTTGACGTAGACCTTGCCGAACCGGTCGCGCAACGCGCGCACGCTGCGAATGAGGCCGAGCAGCGACTCCTTCTTCTTTTCCTCACCGCGCAGCTCGCTGATGAAGGAGTCGCCCTCGATCAGCTTCTCGTAGCCGAAGTAAACGGGCGCGAACACGACCGGGCGCCGCGGGTACTGCGTGTACGAGTGCACGGTCATCGCCAGCATGCCGGCCTTCGGCGTCAGCAGCCGGCCGGTGCGGCTGCGGCCGCCCTCGACGAAATACTCGATGGCATGGCCGCGCGCGAGAATCTGGTGCAGGTAGGCGCTGAACACCGCGGCGTACAGCCGGTTTCCCTTAAAGCTGCGTCGCAGGGGAAGAACGCGCCGCCGCGCCGCAGGATCGAGCCGACCACCGGCAGGTTCAGGTTGATGCCGGCCGCGACGTGCGGAATGCTCAGGCCCTGGTGGTAGACGGCGTAGCCGAGCAGCAGGTAGTCGAAATGGCTGCGGTGGCACGGCACGTAGACGATCTCCTTTTCCTCGGCGACCGAATCCAGCCAGTCCGCGTGATGCAGCTCGATGCCATCGTAAATGCGGTTCCAGAGCCAGCCGAGAAAACGCTCGACGATGCGGATCGTCGGGTAGGAGATGTGCGCGGCGATCTCGCGCGCGTACTTGCGCGCGCCCCTTGCCGGACCCGCTCCTGTTGCGCCCGGGTCGAGCCGCCTCCGCCCCGATGATGCGGCGCACCTGCGGATCGCGCAGCACGACGTTGACCAGCGTGCGCCGGTGCGACAGGTCGGGACCCAGGGTCGCCGCGCGCCGCTGCCGGAAGTGCACGCGCAGGATCCGCGCAACCTTGCGCCACGCCAGCTCCGCCTCGGTCTGTTCCTGCACGATGGCATGCAGCGCCACCGGTTCGCTGAACCGGAGCAGCGTATTGCGGCCGTGCAGCAGCGTCGCGAACAGCTTGCGGGTGCGGCCGGCAACGTCCCAGTTTTCCGAGAACAGCAGCTTGAACCACGAGCGCTCCTTGTCGGGGGAGCGGCCCCAGTAGATCGCCACCGGGACGAGCAGCAGGCCCTGCTCACGATGCAGCACGCCGGCATCGACCAGCCGCCGCAGCCGCGTCGAGCCCACGCGGCTCGGTCGCTGCACCAGCATGCCGCGCCGGCGGCGCGAACGCGACCACGCGGCTGGATTCGCGCTGCGGAACTGCGAACGCCTCGAACGGGGACGGCAGGCCGTGCTGGCGGCAGGCACGTTCCAGCGCCAGCGTGTCGGCGAGGCCGCCCGTTTCCAGCACGTAGCACACCTCGCCGGAACAGTCCGCGAGCAACGCGGGCGGGTCATCGGGTTGCACCGTCGGCCGCGCCCAGGTGCCGAAGACCTTGCCGGCCAGCCAGTACCACGGGCGGGAAACAAAGCGCGCGAATCGTCTCATGAGCCTGAAATAATGCTGCCGGTAAAAATGACGGTGCTGCGACCCGGCCGGGCCTCAGCGTCCCTGCCCGGTGCCGGTGAGTTGCCCGATGAACTGCCGCAGCCAGGCGTTGATCTCGTCGATGTTCTCCGCAAGGCGGTGATCGCCGTCGACGACGTGCAGTGTCGCCCGGCAGGCCGCGGCGAACCGGATGCTGTTGTCCACCGGCACGACGTCGTCGCGCCAGCCGTGCACGATCGCCAGCGGCACGCCGGACGGCGGCACCAGGTTGTCGAAGCCGGGCATGAAGTACGCCGGCGCCAGCACGAACACGCCGCGCGCCCTGAGCGGCCCGGCGGCCGCGGTGGCCACGTAGCCGCCCATGCTGGAGCCGACCAGGAGCGGCGGCTCGGCCAGCCCCTCGCAGGCCGCCAGCAGCTTGTCGACGCGGGCTCCCGGCTCGGCGATGCCCTGGTAATCGACGCTTTCGGCACGGCAGCCGAGCGCGCGCACGGTCTCCGCCATGCTGCGTATCTTGGTGCCCCAGGGTCCGCTTTCCTGGCCGTGCGAAAAATACACCGCCGGCATGCTCATGCTCTTGCCTCCCGTGCGCCGCGCGGTCTCCGCCACTGTGCGCCCCGGCGACAGTTTACCGATTTCCGGGTCGTTCGCGGGCGCACAGGAGCTCACGCGTCGCCCTCGTCCCACGCGGCAGACGGTTTCCACAGCAGCTCGTCGAGGTCCGGCTGCCACCGGTAACGCGCCATGTCGACGCGCCGCCCGTGCAGCAGGACGCCCTCGGCGGCCAGCTTCCCGGCCTGGCGCCGCCAGTCCCGGCTGTCCTCGTCGAACGCGAGCCGGCCGGTCGCCCGGATGACGCGGTGCCACGGCACGTCGTTACCGGCCGGCAGCTGACCGAGCACGCGGCCGACCTGGCGCGCGCCGCGCGGCACCCCGGCCAGCTCGGCAATCTGGCCGTAGCTCGCGACGCTGCCGGGCGGCACATCGCGCACCGCCGCGAGTATGCGGCGCTCGCGTTCGTGCCGCGCGGACGGCTCAGCCACGCGCCGCCCCGAGCCGGGCACGAATCTCGCGGCGCGCCTCCTGCAGCACGGACTCGCGATCCAGGTCCTCGAGAATGTCGGCGACGACCTGTTTGGGCCCGCCCTGCCCCCACGACTTGCCGTTCGCGAGGTAATCGGCCGCGACCCGGCCGACCAGCATCGTGCTGTACCAGGCGATCGCGCCCTGCGCGCCCGCGGTCAGGATGGTCGACAGCCCCAGCGTCCCGACCTTGAGCGCGCTGGAGACGAAATGCAGCGCCCAGACCGTGCCCATCAGCGCCGTCGCTTCCGCGGCGATGACCGAGATCAGCGAGCCGGCCTCGCGTCGCGACAGCGGCAGGTCGTAGACCCGCGCGAGGTGCAGGATCATGCCGACGTCGATGAACGCCGCGGCGAACAGGTCGGCGACGGGCACCGGGTTGAAGGCGACGGCCAGGCCCTTCGCAAGGCAATAGCTCCGCACCAGCCGGTCGCCGATTTCGCGCCGCGCCTCGAGCATGCGGCGTCCGACCTGGTCGCTGAGATCCGCGGCGAACAGCGACGCGTTCAGCGCGACGAGCGTCTTGCCCTCCGCCTCCACGATCTCCCACAGCCGCAACCGCAGCTCCGCCACGTCGGTCGGCCGCGGCCGCGAGACCTCGGTCTCGTGGCCGGCCGCGTCGATTTCCATGACGGTCTGCGGCCGCGGTTCGGCAGCGACCGCAAGCACCTGCTCCGGCGGCACCAGGCCGGCCGTGCGTTCCCGCAGCGACCGCAGCAAGCTCGCCTCGTCGTCGCTCGTGTACAGGTCGCGCTTGTTGAGCGCGACGACCACCGGGCGCCCCGCCGCGACCAGCGTGCGCAGCGCGGACAGCTCCGTGTCGGTCAGGTCGCCGTCCACGACGAACACGACGAGGTCCGCGCGCTCCGCGATCTCCCGCGCCAGGCGCTCGCGCGCCTCGCCGCCGGCTTCGTCGAGACCCGGCGTGTCGATGAGGTAGACCCCGCCGGCACGCTGCTCGTCCCACGCGGCCATGGCGGATTCGCGGGTTTCGCCGTGCAGCGGGCTGACGGCGAAGCGCGCTTCGCCGAGCAATGCGTTAAGCAGCGACGACTTGCCGGTACTGACGCGGCCGACCGCGGCGATGTGCAGGTGGCCGTGCTCCAGCTTGTCGAGCATCGCCTGCACCTGTGCGTAATCGCCGGCAAGCGTATCGCGCACGCCGGGCGGCAGGCGCTTGTCGTTGATCAGCTCGTGCAGGGATTCGCGCGCCAGCGCCAGGTGGCGGGCGCCGCCGTCAGTCGGGCTCGCGGCGCTTTTTTTCGGCGACCGCCATGCCGACCACCTGCTGAACGCCCGTTTCAATATGTTCACCGATGCTGTCCTCGAATTCGCGCGCCGCCCGGGCCGGCCGCAGCTCGCCGTATTCCTTCAGTGTCTGTTGCAGGCTGCGGCCCAGCGCGTCGAATATCAGGCCGTAGGTTACCGCATGCACGAGACCGCCGGCGACCGTCCGACGCCGGGGAATGCCTTCAGCCCGTTACCGGCCACGGCCAGCGACAACGGCAGGACACGCCCGGCGCGCTCGGCTCAGGCTCAGGAACTCCTCGACGTCGAGGTCGCGCGGCGCGGCGCCGTACAGGCGGCACAGCGATCGCGTCATCGTCGTGCCGATGTAGCCCTGTATCAGCACGTCGGTGCCGGGGCTGACGGCGGCCAGCGCGCCAATGACCGCCTTGCGGGTCGAATTGCGGATGATCTGCGCCGCGCGCTGTTCGCGATAACGCGCCTCCGCCTCGGCGAGCTTGTCGGCCGCGAGCCGGAAGACGGCGCGATCGCGACGCGCGTCGATGTCGGGCAGCGTCTCCTCGAGCAAGCGGTTGACCGCCACGACCAGCACGCCGATGTCGGCGGGACGGGTGCGGCGCCGGGTCGTTTCCGTGCCGTCATCGCGCCGTTCTATGACGTCGGTTTCGCCGCCCGCCGACACCGCGACCACCTGGTCGCGCGACCACTCGCCGCCCAGCTCGTCGACGTGCGCCAGAAGCCGCGCGATGAGCTGCGCCTGTTCGCCGGCGTCGTAGCGATCCGACTTGTTGAGCACGAGGATCAGCGGCTTGTCGAGCGCGAGCAGGCGCTCGAGCGCCTGCTTTTCGGTGCGCGTGAGATCGCCGTCGGTAACGAGCAGCACGACGTGCGCGCGCGTCGCCTCCTCCTCGGCGAGCTTCGCGAGCCTGGCTCCAGCCCGGCGAAGCCCGGCACGTCGGTCAGCCGGATGTCGTGACCGGCGCTGTTGGTCCAGCGGTAGTGGCGGATGTCGACCGTCGAGCCGCCCACGGCGCTGACGTCGACGTCGGCCTCCGGCACCAGCGCGCGACGAACGCCTTGCCGCTCGAAATCTCGCCGAAGAAGCACAGGTGGATCGCGCCGCTGTCGCGGCGGCTGGCGAGTTCCGCCAGTTCGGCGCGCGCCGCGCCGGTATCGACGCCCGTGGCATCGGCGTCGCGCAGCCGTGCCTCGATTTCCTCGCGACTGAGCGGTGCCCGCGACCGCTTCTGCGTGCCGCCGGGACGCCGCCGCACGACCAGCCGCACCATGAACCAGACGGCCGTGGCGATGATCAGCAGGACGCCGGCAACGTAACCGTACAACAGCAGGCCCGGTCCCTCGCGCAGCCGGTCCCACACGTTCAGCGCGGATTCGGTGACGAACAGCAGGGCCGCCAGCGCGATCAGCAGCACGAGCAGTATCAGCAGGCCGAGCGCCAGCCGGATGAATCGGTCGAGGGTCATGGCCGCACAGACTGCCCGATAATCAGCAACATAGGAAGCACCGGCCGCGCCCGCCCGGCGACCCCCGCGACAGCGGCACTGTCGCAAATCGCCGACAGTAATTAGTTGATTTTTCGGTGAAAATCACCAAACTTCCGCCGCCGGCGGGACTCCAAGTCCCTGCACGGCAGGCGGCCGGACGCGGCGCGCGGCGCGGCGAGCGCCGTCACCTTTTTCAGAATGAACGGAGTAACCAACAATGACCAGACGACTTGGGCACGCTGTCCTGACCACGACCTCTAGCCTGCTCCTGGCCGCGGGCACGCTGCAGGCAGCGGAACTGAGCTATGACTACGCCGAACTGCGTTACCTCAACGGCGAAATCGAGGCCGGCGGTGCCGACGTCGACGGCGACGGTTTCGAACTGGCCGGCTCCATGCAGCTCGCCGAGAACGTGCATCTCTTCGGCAGCTACCAGGCGCTCGATTTCGATTTCAACGTCGACACGAGTGCGCTCGAGATCGGCGCCGGCTACATGATGCCGGTCGACACCCGCACGGATTTCGTGGCGCGACTGTCCTACGTCGATGGCGAAGTCGACACCGGCTTCCGCGACGCGGACGACAGCGGCATCGGCCTGTCGGCCGGCTTCCGCCGCATGTTCACGCCGCAGATCGAGGGCCGCGCGTTCATCAATCACACGGAACTCGACGAATCCGACGGCGAGACGACGATCGAGGTTGCCGGCGATTACTTCTTCAACGACGAGTTCGCTGCCGGCCTGTCGCTGGAATTCGGCGACGACACGACCTTCATCGGCATCGGCGGGCGCTACTACTTCGGCGCGACACGCTAGGAACCGACGGAAGACCTGCCGTCGGCGTTGGACCATCGTCGGGCGATCACGTCGGGCAGTCCGATCGTCGGCAATCCATCGTCGGGCAATCCACCGTAGGAGCGGCTTCCAGCCGCGATTCAACAATCATCGCGGCTGGAAGCCGCTCCTACGATCAATGGCCCCACGATCAGGATGGCCCCACGATCAGGATGGCCCCACGATCAATGGCCCCACGATCTCCCGCGGGCATCAGCACCGCGGGCCCGGTTACAATGCACCGCAAATAACGCCACCAGCCGCAACCGGGGGAAATCGCCTGTGCCTCAGCCCATGCGCCACGCGCAAGACGTCATCACGACAGCCATCCGTGCCCGCACGCGCCGCGCCCTGCGACGGGCCGCCACCGCCTGTGCCGCACTGCTGCTGGGCGCGCTCGGCGCCTGCTCGACCGACACCCCGGCGCCGGCAACCCTGGTCGTAAGCGGCGGCAGCATCTGGACCGGCAATCCGCAGGAGCCCTGGGCCGAAGCCCTCGCGGTTCGCGGTGAACGCATCCTCGCCGTCGGCACCCGTGCCGAGATCGAGCATTACATCGGCGCCGACACGCGGCTGCTGGAGGCCAGCGGCGGCATGGTCGTGCCCGGCTTCATCGACACGCACGTGCACTTCGCGACCGGCGGTGCCGGCCTCGCGTCCGTGCAGCTGCGCGACGCCGCCACGCCGGACGAATTCAGCCGCCGCATCGGCGAATTCGCGGCGACGCTTGAACCCGGCGAGTGGCTCCTGAACGGCACCTGGGATCACGAAAACTGGGGCGGCGAGCTGCCGGACCGCGAGTGGATCGACGCGCTGACGCCCGACAACCCCGTGTGGGTTTTCCGGCTGGACGGTCACATGGCGCTCGCCAATTCGCTGGCGCTCGAACAGGCGGGCGTCGACGCCGACACGCCGGACGTGGACGGCGGCGAGATCGTGCGCGACGCGGACGGACGTCCCACCGGCATCCTCAAGGACAACGCGATGGCGCTGGTCGAGAGCGCCGTGCCGCCGCCGGGCGAGGCGCAGCTGGATCGCGAGGTGCGCGCCGCCATGCGGCACGTCGCCGCGCAGGGCGTCACCTCGGTGCACGACATGGCCGCCTGGCCCAGCCTCGCCGCGTACCGCCGTGCCCGTGCCGCCGGCGAGCTGACGACGCGCATCTATTCGGTCGTGCCGCTCAGCGACTGGCAGCGGCTGCGCGACGAGGTGCGCGAACACGGCACAGGCGACGAGTGGCTGCGCATCGGCGGCCTCAAGGGCTTCATGGACGGCTCGCTGGGCTCGCACACGGCCGCGTTTCTCGAACCGTTTACCGATGCCCCGGACGATCGCGGCATGCTGGTCAATTCGCTGGACGACATGCGCCGCTGGATCGGCGACGCCGATGCCGCCGGCCTGCAGATCATGGTGCACGCGATCGGCGACCGCGCCATCCGCGAACTGCTCGATATCTACCTGGCCGTCGCCGACGACAACGGCGCGCGCGACCGGCGCTTTCGCATCGAGCACGCCCAGCACATCCACCCGGACGACCTGCCGCGCTTCGCCGCGCAGGACGTCATCGCCAGCATGCAGCCGTATCACGCCATCGACGACGGCCGCTGGGCCGAGCGGGTCATCGGGCCCGAGCGCGCGCTGACGACCTACGCCTTCCGCTCGCTGATCGATTCCGGCGCGCACGTCGCCTTCGGCAGCGACTGGTTCGTCGCGCCGGTGAAACCGCTGCTCGGCATCGACGCGGCCGTTACGCGCCGGACGCTGGACGGCGCCCATCCCGACGGCTGGATACCGTCGCAGAAGATCACGGTGGAACAGGCGCTGCGCGCCTACACCAGCGAGGCCGCGTTCGCCTCGTTCGAGGAAGACTTAAAGGGCCGGCTCGTGCCGGGCATGCTCGCCGACTTCGTTTTGCTCGATCGCGATCTCACGACCATCCCGCCGGCGGAGATCCGCGATGCCCGCGTGCTGCGCACGGTCGTCGGCGGCGAGACCGTCTACGTCGCGGACGACGACTGACGGCCCGGCCGGGCAACCGCGGCGCGACCCGAACGTAGCCATTCATACGCCGTTCGCGCTTACGGCAGAAAACCCAGGTCGCGTTCCGCGAAGTTGGCGATGGCGGGCGCCACGATATCCAGGTCCGCATCATCGATGCCGAACCAGCGCGCCAGCGTCGCCGCGTACTGGTCGGCCGACGTGGTCGGAATCATCCGGCCGCCGCCGACGTCGTCCGGCCCGCCGATCTCGAGCAGCGGGTAGCGGCCGTAGAGTTCCTGGCCGCGCACCGCGCCGCCGACGACGAGCTGGTTGCCGCCCCACGCGTGATCCGTGCCGTCGCCGTTCGACGTCAGCGTGCGGCCGAAGTCGGACTGCGTGAAGCTCGTGACGGACTCGGCAATGCCGAGCTCCGCGGTGGCGCTGTAAAACGCGGCCAGCGCCTCGCTGACCCCGCCCAGCAGCCCCGGCTGGTCCGCCACCTGGTTGTCGTGCGTATCGAAGCCGCCGGCCGCGACGAAAAAGATCTGCCGCTGCATGGCCAGTTCGTCGCGCACGGCGACCAGGCGCGCGACGGTCTCCAGCTGCCGGCCCAGCGGCGTCGCGGGAAACGCGGTCGCAAGCACCGGCGCGCCAGCCAGTGCGGCGCCAACCCGGTCGGCAGAAGCGACCGCGCGCTGCTGGATTTCCGCGTAGGCCCGCTCGTACACGGTGTCGTAGTCCGCGCCGATGATGCGCTCGAACGCGCGGCGCTGCTCCAGCAGGACGCCCGTCGTGCCGAAGCCCTCGAACTGCACCGGCCCGCCCGGTCCCATGACGTACGCGACGGTCTGTTCCGCCGACTGGTAAAGACTGGTCCCGAACAGCGACGCGTTGGTTGCCATGCGCTGGTCGCTGACCGCCGCGCGCACCAGGTCGGCGACCCGCCCGGCCCATCCCGTCCGGGTGACGTTACGGCCCTTCAGCGAGTGCCACTGGTCCTGCTGGTCGTTGTGCGAGAAGAGTTGCGGCGGCAGCGGGACGGCGCCCGCGAGGAACTGCTCGCGCGTCGTCGGCCGGATCAGCGGCCCGACGTTGGTCACGAACGCCGCGCGGCCGCTCTCGAACAGCGACTGCACGCCCGGCATCGCCGGGTGCAGCCCGTATTGCGCGCCATCCGGCGTTGCCGGGTTGATCGGCAGCAGCGCCGCCCGCTCGATCGCGAGATTCTGGCGGGACGCAGCGTACGCCGCGTGTTCCGCCGCGCTACGCGGCACCAGCATGTTGAACGAATCGTTGCCGCCGAACAGGAACACGCACACCAGTGCGCGGTAGTCGTCGAACGGCGCGGGCATGCCGACGCCCTGGGCAAACACCGCGCCGGGACAACTCGCCAGCCCGGCCGCGGCGCCGGCCTGCAAAAACTGTCGTCGGCTGACCATCGGCATCACCGCTGGTACGCGAATTCGGGCGACGTGACGACGAGGTAGATCGCTTCGGCCGCGCGCAGCGCCGCATCGTCCGCCGGAATCCGCGCCAGCATGCCCGCGATCTCGGCGCGCAGCACGGCCGACATCTCGCCGCCCAGCAGCGTGTCGCCGACCCGGTCCAGCAGTGCGTCCGCGTCGTCGGCGAGAGCGATCTCGGCATCGATGTCGATAACGATGTCGTCCGCCTCCAGGCCGGTGCTGGCCGAGTTGAGCCCGAATACCTGGTAGAAGAACAGGTTGGTAACGAGCGTGTTCTGGTACTCCGTTGCAATCTCGAGTTCGGGCGCCGTCAGCGAGCTGTCCCTGATTTCCCCGGGCGGCGCGTAATCCGGGCTGAAGAAATTGAACACCGAGGGCGCCTGCAGCGGCCCCTGCCCGAGGAACACGCTGGCCGCGACGAACGGGTAGCCGCCGCCCGCCGATTGCGCGTCGTAAGCCCGCCAGAGCTGGGTCAGGCGCAGCAGCGGCTCCTTGATCTTGCCGTCGATCTCCATCGGCAGCGCCGGCCGCGCCTCCGCATCCAGCAGGATCGCGCGCACGACGGCGCCGAGATCGCCGCGCACGCCGGCGCCGTTGTCGTCGAACACGTCCGCAACCCGGCGGACATAGCCCGGCGACGGATTGCTGGTGACGAGCCGCTGCAGCAGTCGTCGCGCGATGAACGGGCCCACGTTGGGATGCTGGAAGATGTTGTCGAGCGCGGCCTCGAGGTCGGCCTGGCCGCCCTGCCCCGGCGGCAGCACCGTGCCGTTAAGCAGCTGCTTCGCGCCGTCGTCGTGGAACGCCGGGTAGAGCTGCATCGGCACGACCTGGTTCTGTGCCGTCGGAAACGCCTGCCGGAAGCTCGCTGCACCGGCAAAGTGCCAGCCGGTGAAGACGTGCGCAAAGCCTTCGATGACGGCCTGGTCGTAGGTCGGCACGGGCACGCCGTCCGCGTCCAGGACCGGCGTGCCGTCCGGGTGCAGTTGTACGAGGCCGATGGAAAACAGCTGCATCAGCTCGCGCGCGTAGTTCTCGTCGGGCCGGATATTGCGGTCCGGGTCCGGCTTCTCGTTACCCAGCATGCTGAGGTAGATGCCCATCGCCGGATGCAGCGTGACGGCCTCGAGCAACTCGCGGTAGTTGCCGAATGCGTGCTCGGCGAGCAGGTCGTAATAACCGGCGAGCGCGTACGGGTAACTGGCGAGTGCGCCGTTCTGCGACACGACCAGGATCTCGGACAGCGCGAAGGCCACGCGCTGGCGCAGCTGGTCCTCGCCGTGCAGGGCGTTGCGGAACCACGCATCGATGCGGTCGCGCTGCCGCTCGAACGGCAACGCCGGCGGCAGCCCTTGCAGGTACGGCAGTTGCAGTGACGCGGGCGCCGCCAGCTGGCTGTCCAGCCACGCGGCCAGATCCGTGGCCTTACAGTTGCCCGGCCGCCGCGGGGGTGGCGCCGAACGTCGCCTGGTTCAGGAAGCGGTAGGCCGCGGCGTCGTCGACGGCCGGTGTCACGGTCGGCGGCTCGACGGCACCGTCCGCGCCCGGGCCGCCGCAGGCCGCAAGGCCGAGCGCGAGCAGTGCAAGTGTCGTCAGTCCCGTTCGATGCATCGGTCAACCCGTCCGGACGTTGCCACCCTGGCCACACTCAGCCCGCCGGCCCCGCGAAAACCGTCGGGCAGGTCGCAGTTCCGCCGCGCCCCCGTTACAGGGAACGCGCCGGCGCCCAGAGGTTCCCGCTCAGCGCCGCCGGGACGCGGCCGCGACGGCGAACGCGGCGATGAACGGCAGCACCCGCTCGGCGGCGTCGCCGGGCGCGTCCGGCAGCCAGGATATCGCGACCGTCAGGCCGAAGCCCGTCAGCATCGCCGCCAGCGTGCCGCGCGCGGTGATCTCGCGGCCGGCGAGGCGCAGCAGCAGCAGGGGGCCGAACGCGGCACCGAGCGCCGCCCACGCGAACAGCACCCGCGAGAAAATATCGGCACGCCAGACCAGTGCAAGAATCGTCGCCAGCACCAGCACGGCGACGACCGTCAGCCGCGAGCGGTGCAGCGTCTCGTCGCGCACGCCGCCGGCCAGCCGCCAGTCGTGCGAGATGGCCGAGGCCGCGACCAGCAGCTGGCTGTCGGCGGTCGACATGATCGCCGACAGCACCGCCGCCAGCATGACGCCGGCCACGATGGCCGGCAGCAGCTCGGCCGCCGCATGAAACAGCACCTGTTCCGGGTCGCCGAGATCGGCGTACAGGACGCGCGCACTCAGTCCCAGCAACAGCATGCCGGCGTACACGAGCACGGCCCAGCCGATCGCGATCGCGCGGCCGTGCCGCAGGCTCGTCTCGTCGCGCAGCGCCATGAAGCGGTTGACCACGTGGGGCTGGCCCGGGTAACCGATGCCGATGCCGAGAATGCCGAGCACGAACACGACCCCGGCGACCGCCGGCAGCCCGGCGAGCGGCGACCCGGCCGTTCCCGCCGCGTGCAGCCCCGCGGCCAGCCCGGCCGGCCCGCCGACCGCGACGAGCGCGGCCGCCGGCAGCAGCACCGCGGCGCAGAACATCAGCAGGCCCTGGATCGTGTCCGTCACGCTCACGGCCCAGAAGCCGCCGAGCAGCGTGTAGGCGAGCACGATCGCGCTGCCGGTGAGTATGCTGGCCTCCTTCGACAGTCCGAACACGGACTCGAACGCCTTGCCGGCCGCCTCGAACTGGGACGCAACGTAGAAGACGAACGAGAACACGATGATCGCCCCGGCCACCCGCAGGATCGTGTACCGCGCGTTGCCCAGCGTCGCGGGCGCCAGCACGGTGCTCAGCGTCACGGCATCCTCGGCGCTGGCAAGGCGCCGGAGCCGCGGCGCCACCCACAGCCAGTTGAGCAGGAACCCGCCCACCGTCGCCGGGAACAGCCACAGCGCCGGCAAGCCCCACGCGTAGGCGGCCCCGCTGACGCCCAGCAGCGTCCACGCCGACGACGAGCTTGCCGACGCACTGATCGCGGCGATCCACGCGCCGAGGCCGCGCCCGGCAAGATAGAAATCGGCCACGCTGGTATTGCGCCGGCTGGCCCACACGCCAACGCCGATCAGCAGCGCGTTATCAGATGACCAGTGTCAGGAATACGGCGGTCGTGCTGTCCATGGCGAAAACCGGCTACGGTGCGGCGGGCGGCTCCAGCCGATTGTACTCGCGCAGCACGCGCTGCAGGTCCGCGTGATCGATCGCATGCACCATGTTGCCACGATTGCCGGTCATGTCGCGGCCGGCCACCAGCGCGTTGATGATCGCCTCTTCCGTCGCTTCGACGGTGCCCTGGAACAGCGGCGACAGGTTGTCGTTGGTCAGCATCGTGACCTCGACCGCGGCGCCCGACTGCGTGGCGGCCTCGTTGGCCGTGGAGAACGCGATGAAGATATCGCCCGAGCCGTTGCCGGCGACGCCGCCGTCGCGGGCCAACCCCAGGGCCGCGCGCTTGACGATGCGCTTGAGCTGGTGCGGCAACAATGGCGCGTCGGTCGCGACGACAATGATGATGGAGCCCATCTCGCGCGGCCCGCCGGGCAACGCCGCGTACGCGCGGTTGGCGGTCAGGTGCTGCCCCACCGGCACGCCGGCGACGCGCAGCGTGTCGCGCAGGCCGTAGTTGGCCTGCACCAGCACGCCGATCGTGAACGCGCCGTCATCCATTTCAACGCGGCGCGACGCCGTGCCAATGCCGCACTTGAACTCGTGGCATATCGTGCCGGTGCCGCCGCCGACGTTGCCTTCCGCCACCGGCCCGCCGGCCGCCGAATCGAGCGCCGCGAACACGTGCTTCGCGCGCACGTGAAACCCGTTGATGTCGCTCAGGTAGCCGTCCCACGTCTCGGCCACCACCGGCAGCGACCACCAGTAACCGCTCGTGTCCGGCCCGTCCTGCTGCACGCGCCAGCGTATCGCGGCCTCGTGCACGGTGCCGACGCTGTGCGTGTTGGTGATCAGCACCGGGCCTTCCAGCATGCCGGACTCTTCCACCCAGGTCGTGCCCGTCATTTCGCCGTTGCCGTTCAGTGCAAACCAGCCCGCGAATGCCGGTTGCTGCAGCGTGTCCTCGCCCCGTGGCAGTATCGCCGTGACGCCGGTGCGCACGGCACGGTCGCCTTCCAGGTCCTCGATAATCGTGTGGTGGCCGACCTCGACGCCCGCCACGTCGGTGATCGCGTTCAGCGGTCCCGGCGTGCCGTCGAACGGAATGCCGAGATCGCGTGCTCTCGGCGGCTCCTCTGCCGTCGCCGGCAATGCAATGGCAGCGAGCAGCAACGGCAGCGCGGCGTGCTGCCAGCGCCATGCGCGTGGGCATCGGAATGTCGTCATGGTTCCCCCGTATGAATTGCGTTGTATTTCGTTGTCGAGCGCGGCGTCTCCGCGCCGCGCCACGTGCCCGCATGATACCGGCAAATGGTGTCGCGGACCTGCGATTCCGTTACCGTCTGTGCATGTCCGGCAACGCATGGCAATTCTGGGTCGACCGCGGCGGCACGTTCACCGACGTCGTCGCCCTGCGCCCGGACGGCAGCCTCGAGACCCTGAAGCTGCTGTCGGACAACCCGGCGCATTACGCCGATGCCGCCGCCGAGGGCATGCGCCGCGCGCTCTCTGGCTGGCGCGAGTCCGGCGGCAGGGAGGCGGCGGTCGCCGCCGTGAAGATGGGCACGACGGTCGCGACCAACGCGCTGCTCGAGCGCCGCGGCAGCCGCTGTGCCCTGCTCGTCACCGCGGGGTTCGAGGACGCGCTCGCCATCGGCTACCAGAACCGCCCGGACATCTTCGCCCTGCGCATCGTCAAGCCCGAACCGCTGTACGAACGCGTTGCCGGCATCACCGAGCGCCTCGGCGTCGACGGCGAGGTCGTGACGCCGCTTAACGAGGACGACGCGCGCGCGCAGCTCGAGGACATTTACGCGCGCGGCATTCGTGCCGTCGCGATCTGCCTGCTGCACGGCTTCCGTTACCCGCAACACGAAGCGCGGCTCGCGGAACTCGCCCGCGACGCCGGCTTCACCCAGGTATCCGTGTCGCACGAGGTCGAGCCGCTGATCAAGTTCATCAGCCGCGCCGAGACATCGCTCGCCGACGCCTACCTGACGCCCGTGCTGCGCCGTTACATCGACCAGCTCGAGGCGGCACTCGTGGACGTCGCCGAACCGTCGCGGCTCATGTTCATGCAGTCCGGCGGCGGCCTGATCACGGCGCGGCATTTCCGCGGCAAGGACAGCATCCTGTCGGGCCCGGCCGGCGGCGTCGTCGGCATGGTCGAGGCCGCGCGCGCTGCCGGACTCGAGCGCCTGGTCGGGCTCGACATGGGCGGCACGTCCACCGACGTCTCGGCCTGGAGCGGCGAGTACGAGCGCAGCGACGAGACCGAGATCGCCGGCATCCGGCTGCGCGCGCCGATGATGAAAATACACACGATCGCCGCCGGCGGCGGCTCGATCCTGCGCTACGCCGACGAACGCTTCCAGGTCGGCCCGGCCTCGGCGGGCGCGGACCCGGGACCGCGCTGCTATCGCCGCGACGGGCCGCTCGCCGTCACCGACGCGAACGTCCTGCTCGGCCGGATCCCCGTCGCATTCTTCCCCGCCGTGTTCGGCCCCGACGGCGACCAGCCGCTGGACACCGACGCCGTGCGCGACGCGTTCGAGCAGCTGGCTCAGGACATCGGCACGGACCGCGACACGCCGCCCTCGCCCGAGGACGTGGCGGCGGGCTTCCTGACCGTCGCGGTCGAGAGCATGGCCAACGCCATCCGCAAGATCACCATCGAGCGCGGCGAGGACGTGCGGGATTTCACGCTGTGCTGTTTCGGCGGCGCCGGCGGCCAGCACGCGTGCCGCATCGCGGACGTGCTCGGCATCCGGCGCATCTGGCTGCATCCGCTGGCCGGCGTGCTGTCGGCGTACGGCATGGGCCTTGCCGATATTCGCATCGAGCGCCAGCAGACCGTCGAACGGCCGCTGGACGACGACGAGCTGGCGGCGCTCGACGAGCCGATCCGGACTCTGTCCGACGCGTGCGCCGCCGCGCTCGACGACCAGGACGTGCCGGCATCGCGGCGTGCGTTTCACGTGCGTTGCGGGCTGCGCGTTAGCGGCTCCGACACGGAACTGGACGTCGCCCACGGCGAGGCGGCCGCCATGCGTGCCGACTTCGACCGTGCCTACCGGGCCCGCTTCGGCGCGGACCGCGGCGCGGGCGACCTGCTGATCGCGACGCTCAGGGTCACCGCGATCGGCAGCGAGCACGCGGTGCCGGCAACGGCGCCGGACGCGGGCGATCCCGCGACACCCGCCGCGCAGGCGCGCATGTGGACCGCCGGCGGCTGGCGCGACGTGCCCGTGTACCGGCGCAGCGAGCTGACCGCGACGACCGCCATCGACGGCCCCGCGATCGTGGCCGAGGACAACGGCACGACGGTCATCGACGAGGGCTGGCGCGGCACGCTCAATGAGCTCGGCCACCTGCTGCTCGACCGCACCGGCCAAAGTGGCGGTCCCGTCGACACGCAGGAAGACGATCATGAACGCCCGGACCCGGTGCGCCTCGAGGTGTTCAACCGCCTGTTCATGAACATCGCCGAACAGATGGGCACGGTGCTGCGCATGACGGCCCTGTCGGTCAACATTCGCGAGCGCCTCGACTTCTCCTGCGCGCTGTTCGACAGCGACGGCAACCTGGTCTCCAACGCGCCGCACATGCCGGTGCATCTCGGTTCGATGGGCGAATCGGTGCGCAGCGTCATCGCCTCGCACGGCTCGCGCCTCGCCGACGGCGACGCGGTCATGCTGAACTCGCCGTACAACGGCGGCACGCACCTGCCGGACATTACCGTCGTCAGCCCGTGGTTCGGCGGCGGCGAGAGGCCGCGCTTCTACGTCGCATCACGCGCGCACCACGCCGACGTCGGCGGCATCACGCCGGGCTCCATGCCGGCGCGCAGCCGGCACATCGACGAGGAAGGCGTGCTGATCGACAACGTCCTGCTGATCGAGCGCGGCGAGTTTCGCGAACGCGCGGTACGCGACCTGTTCGCCGGTGCGCGCTGGCCGGGCCGCAACATCGACCAGAACATCGCGGACCTGCGGGCACAGACCGCGGCGAATCGCCAGGGCATGCGGCAGCTCGATCGGGCCATCGAACGTTACGGGCTGGATACCGTCGAGCGTTACCTGCGGTTCGTGCGCGAGAACGCGACGTCCAGCGTCCGCCGCCTGCTCGGCACGCTGCGCGACGGCCGCTTCGACTACGAACTGGACTCGGGCGAGCGCATCCGGGTCGCCGTCACGCTGGGCGATGATGCCAGCACGGCGTGCGTGGATTTCGCCGGCACGTCGCCGCAGTCGGACAGCAATTTCAACGCGCCGGAAGCCGTCACGCGGGCGGCGGTGCTGTACGTCTTCCGCAGCCTCATCGAGGAAGCGATCCCGATGAACGAGGGCTGCCTGGTGCCGCTGACCGTGCGCATTCCCGAGGGCTGCCTGCTGAGCCCGGTGTACCCGGCCGCGGTCGTCGCCGGCAATGTCGAGACCTCGCAATGCGTCACCGACGCACTGTACGGCGCGCTCAATGCGCTGGCCGCGTCACAGGGCACGATGAACAACCTGAGCTTCGGCAACGCGGAGTACCAGTACTACGAGACGATTGCCGGCGGTGCCGGTGCGGGACCGGAATGGGACGGGGCGGATGCGGTGCAGACGCACATGACGAACTCGCGGCTGACGGATACGGAGGTGCTGGAGCAGGCTTGTCCTGTGCGGGTGGATCGGTTTGCTATTCGGCGTGGGTCTGGCGGTGAGGGGCGACATCGGGGCGGGGATGGGATTGTGCGGCAGATTCGGTTTCTGACGGAAGCGGAGGTGACGATTCTGTCCAATCATCGGCGGATTGCGCCGTTTGGGCTCGAGGGTGGCGGGGCCGGGGCTACCGGGCGAAATGTCGTTTGCCGGGGGGATGGGACCGAGGAGGCGCTGGCTGCGACGGAGACCGTTGCGGTCGGGGCTGGTGATGCGGTGCGGATCGAGACGCCGGGGGGCGGGGGCTTTGGTTAGGCTGCGCCTGTGTCGACCTCTCGCGCTCCGTCGTCAAAAGAGATCAACAACCACAGTCCAGAATGCTGTATTGATTATCTCCCGAAGCATTGGCGGATATCGAGAGTGAATTGCAAACCCGGACATTGACTCGCCCGGCCCAATTTCCGGTGCGTCATTTGATGCGTAGCACACCGCCGTTGCGTCCTTTCGTAATCCGCCATTCCATCCTCTCGGGCATTGAAGACCAATGGATATCACTCTTTCTCCATGCCGGCCAAAAAAGTATGCACCAAAGAGGTCAACCGCCTCTTGAGTCGGTCGAGTAGTAGCTCCCCCCTGTTTGGGAACTGTTTGCAATGTCGGCTGCAGATCAACGCGGCCGGGACTGGAAATATCGAAACTGAGCTTGTACAGGCCATTCTTGCTTGAATCGGGATTAGTAACTGTATATCGGTAAATGTATTGCGTCGGTTCGTCGCCCGATGCCTTTACTGTGTAAATTGTGGCTTCAATTCGCGCGGTGTCTATCTGAGGGACTGGCATCGTGCCCGTCTGCGCAATTGCCAGAGTGTTTGATACAGAAGCCCGAACAAGGCCAGATTTGTCAGAACGGCTTTCGTCTTGAAATCTCGTTCCTGTTTCATTGCGTGACGCCTGTAATGTAACGATTCGCTATGGGACATCAGCAGCCTCTTCCCAGCTTAGCACTCGAACGGTTACTATCGGCCACTTTCGGTCATTCGGGTAGCGACTGTTAGAGGAAATCAAAGAGTTGTTTCGGCAACTCCCTCTGCGACGGGTTGTACTCGGTGGGTGCGCGCTTCGAGCTGGTTCAAGGAACTGCAAATCATTCAGCGTGTATCTGACGCTACCGTGTGCCACAGTCCCGCACATATATCCGCTTTGCTTCATTGAATTCCTCGAACTCACTGCCGGTCATCAGGCAATCGTTACTCGCCTCGCATCTTTCGCCGGCCTCAATGACCTTGAGCATTCCATCGCAGTCCACAGACAGCTTAGTGATAATGTCGGGGATGTCTAACGAGTCCGTAACGTCGATTCCCCTGCTTGTGAGAAAGATATAACCAACGAACGCAGCCATACCGAAGAAGGCCAGCATCAGCAGACCTGCAAATGCGTTCCTAATGTAGTCCTTGATCGTCTGCTTTGATCCTGCTTTTTTACGCATGCGCCTACAGCACTGCCGCAATGACGGTCGCACCCATTGCTGCCACTGCAAGCCATTTCGTCCACTTGGTCTGACGGTCTGACCTGATGGATGACGCAAAGCTGGACGCGAGGCTGGCCGCACGCTCGTCCGTATAGCCATCTGGTCTGGGTACCTGGAGTTCGTTTATAGTCATCGATTTGTCCTCCAGCGCCTTTTGCTCGTGTGAGGACAGCTTCATGATGGCCGCAAGCATAGGACCTGTATCCACACCCGCACTCGACATGGCTGTCGTAATGGAGACGGTAGCCGGGTAGGTCTTGATCGACAGATTGCCTGCCTCCATTAGTGCCGCGACACCTTCGAGTTCGACCTTCGCGTCTTTGGATCGCTTTGGCATCGGCCAATCCTTTCGCAGAATGGAATCGTAGAACATTTGGAGAATCTGACTAGTTTTTAGTCAGACATGTTACGACACTTATAGTCGACTCCGACTGTAACGTCTGTTCCGAGTCAGGTGCCGTCATTCTATCCCGAAATCCTCGGTCCGACGACTTTCGGCCAGAGCCGGTCATTGAGAATGGTCAGTGCAATGGTTAACCGACGGGTTTAACCCCTTTATCGCGGACGCTTACGAAAAGGCCGATAATGGCTTGGGAGGAGCGTCATACCAAAAAGAAGAAAGTACTCGGCGGAGTTTAAACGCGAAGCGGTCGCCCTGGCGAATCAGCCCGGGGTGACCAAGGCTCAGATCGGTCGCGAACTGGCCATCAATCCGAACATGATCACCCGCTGGCAGCGGGAGCTGGCGTCGAATGGCTCGAAAGCATTCCTGGGCCAGGGAATCGCACGAGATGAGGAGATGGCCGGGCTGAAACGCGAGGTAAATCGGCTCCGGAAGGAGAGAGATTTTTTGCGCGAAGCGGCAATGTTCTTCGCGAGAGACCCGAAGTGAAGTACGGGGTCATCGATCGTTGCCGCGAAGCCTATCCGGTTCGGATGATGTGCCGCTGTCTCAATGTATCACCCAGTGGGTATTACGGCTGGCGTGATCGTCCGATGAGTTCCCGGGCAAAAGAGAATCAACGCTTGTTGGATCGCATTCGTGTACTTCATGGGGAGAGTGATGGCATCCTGGGTGCCGGCCGGATCTGGGATGACCTGCGCGATGAGGGCGAACAATGCAGCCTGAATCGTGTTGCTCGGTTGATGCGCGCCGGTGAGATCCGGGGCATTCCCTGCAAGAAAAAGCACCGCAACAAGCCATCGGGTGAGCAGCCGGCGGATATCGAGAACCACCTGAATCGTGACTTCGTCGCCGAGGAGGCGAACACCAAGTGGATCACCGACGTTACCTATGTCCGTATCGTCGGCGGTCTATGGCTGTATTTGTGCGTCGTCATCGATCTGCACTCCGGCATCGTCGTCGGCTGGTCG
Organism: Woeseiaceae bacterium; assembly: GCA_034522415.1. Lineage (GTDB taxonomy): Bacteria > Pseudomonadota > Gammaproteobacteria > Steroidobacterales > Woeseiaceae > Woeseia. The sequence goes on along the minus strand of JAXHLH010000012.1, from coordinate 36,662 downwards.
ATGAGTCGCTGCCAGAATCGTCAGCTGGTGCGGCAGGCCGTGCTGATGGCGCTATGGCGACGAGAGTCGCAACAACCGGCGATCCTGCACAGTGACCGTGGGTGTCAGTTTACCAGCCACGAGTACCAGCGATTCCTGAAGAGGCACAACCTGATCTGCTCGACGAGTGCCGTCGGCAGCTGCGCCGATAACGCGGCCTGCGAGGGCTTCTTCGGGATGCTGAAACGGGAACGCGTCAATCGTCGTCGATACCTGTCGCATGCCGAGGCAAGAGCGGATATCTTTGACTACATCGAGCGTTTCTACAATCCGCGAAAGCGGCGAAAGACGGAAGCACTCAATGCGGAAGAAATCGAATTTAACTCAACCGTCCGTGGTAACGGGTAAGCCCCCCCTGAACGTCTAAGCTCACCACTCTTGACGCAGGCCGCCTTGAGCGACAGTGCAAGGCTGGCTGGGTCCAGTGACGGCTGCAGCGCATTGTTAGGCGGCATTTTCTCAATTCTTACAACTCGTCGTTCGGACAATTCCAATCACGATAAGAATTAGCCCACCAATTGCAGATACTCTAACAGCAAAATACGTTAGCGCGAGCTCAGACCTATCTCTTCTTCGGCTACGATGCTCCATCACAAATTTCCACCAGCCAGTCACCTCCCTTTTTGGCACAACGAAGACGCCAATTGTATATGCGGCAAAAATGAAATAGAGATGAGCTATTAGCAAGCAAACCCCATAAAGTTTTGTTCCGGAAATCGTTACCCTAGCCCAGGTCAATGTGGTCGGTTTCTCTACCAAGAACGTGAGAACGATCGAAAGCCCGAACATACCCACAAGACTCCGGCGCCCCCTTCCATCAGTTCTCGATTGCCGCCCAACGTTCTAAGCTCACACGCCACTTGACGCAGGTCGCCTGGAGCGACAGCGCAAGGCGGGCTGGGTCGAGTGACGAGTGTAGCGCATTGTTCGGCGACACTGTGCTCACCTCAGGTCCTTTTCGCTGATTAATTTCTTCTTTGCCAGTTTCTTGGCGTTCTTTCTGCGGTGATCAAGCATCTCTGAAAGCCAACTTCGGTCATCACGCTCATAAGAGTCAAGGACATCGTCAAGCGTGATGGAACTCGAGGAGTGACTTCCTGCGTTTCCAAAGCCATTTAATCGCGAAGAGAAAAGGTCTTTGGCTTGAGCATATTTTGCGGGAAGAAGGTCGATTCTTCGATGAAGGCTTGGATGTCCCCGCTTCCCCCCCCCTGAGTGACGAATCGCTTGATCTTTACGGCGTGTTAACAAGTGTTCAAGCGTATATCCTGAGGTGGTTCGCCGCCGCTGGTGCGGTGCCGGCCAACAAGACCGCACAAGAACCATCCGATTTCATCGCCTACGATGTCTGGTACTTTTTCGGTAACCTTCGAATGGCCGAAGATGGGGGACAAAGTATTTCGGCATGAAGTACTCGACGTATTCCAATTCAGGTTCGCCACGCTCGTCATACCCAAAATCTTCTTCAACAGAGCCTGTTCCCGAGCTCGACACAATGTCATTACAAGAATTGCGCGCCATAAGGCAACAGTACCTGTATTCGATCCAAACTGGAAACCATGCTTCGTGGCTACCTGCGCCTTTTCTGAGTCGGCAGTTTCAAAAAACTGCATCGTGTCTTTGATTTTCAGAATGCCCTTGCCGCAGGACGGGCACTCGATAAGGCGTATTTCCCTTGGTCGAGAAAGGCCGTTTGAATATCGATCGATCCATTTGTAACGCGCTCCGAAAGCGTTCTGTGCCGCCAAACGACCTAGCTCTCCCGGCACTTGATGCAGGCTGCCTGGAAAGCGACAAGCGGCGCAAGATCGTCTGCGTACAAGTGGCGGGTGCAGCGATTCGTTCAGGCGGACATGCGCTCAATCTCTCAGCCTCCAAACAGCCATAAACGATCCAGCGGCGAACAGCAAAATTCCCAGAAAATAAAGAACAATGGTGATATTCAGCCAGAACCCGTAGCGGATTCGAATTCTCTCACCCGATCCATTTGCCTCGTTGAACAGGCGCAACTGAGTAAAATACGTGGTTCCAATTGCCCAGGACCGCCAACAAGCACACCCAAAAGTAATAATCCCAAAGGCAATCGAAGATCAGGAATCTCTGTACGTCCATTCGCCGTCAGATGGCCTACGAATGTCAGAATGGAGATTGCTGCAGTTCCGTTGGCAACAAGCACGAATTTGAGCCCAGCTGCTCCATAGAGCATTAAAGACTTGTATGTCTCAATAGCGTGCTCATTGTTGAACCGCTCGTCGATCATCAGGTCCGCCTAACGTCCCAGCTCACCCGCTCTTGATGCAGGCCGCCTGGAGCGGCAGCACAAGGCGGGCTGGGTCAAGTGACGGGTGCAGCGTGTTGTTAGGCATCAGTGCGTTTGAGGTCACGCAGCCTTGCAAGGAGTGACGTATATTGATACAGCGCTTTGAGTATTTCCTTTGTAAACTGTATAGCCACATTTACCTCTACCTCCGAAATATCCGAAAACTTTTGTGCCTCGATATGCGCAGCATCGTTCCCGAGCAATTGAAGCTCGTCCATGGCCTCCAGCAATTCCGCTGGGACAACAATCTTCAGACTTTAGGTCCTTTACTTTATCCTTGAGGTTCTTTCCGGACGCATTTCGTTCAGCACATACTTCCTCAAGTGTTCTCCGCACCATAATTGCCGATGCAATGTAGCAGCCATTTGCCATGGCGTGTCAGTGCCTCTTCAAAGGTTTCCAGCACCTGTTTTGGTACGTTTTCCGGGTCGAAGTCCAAGCGTTGCAGGCGGATAAAGAGGTTCAGACGTTCGTTCCATCAGAAACGGAAAAACACGTGTCCCTTGCAATCGGGGTTCGGGCATCGACGTTGCCCCCCGCAAACCGTATTCTGGTGAGATCAGATAGATCGCGCTTACCGAGCGACTCCAGAACTGCTTCTTTGCCACAGTGTGGACACCGAACCGCCGCGCGAATATGACCGTGCTCTTTTACTGGTCCCGGAACCACTAGCTTCATGAAATGACGTCCTCTAGTGATGCCTAACCGTAGCAATGGCTCGCGTTCCGCGATATTGAATCACCGTGCGCGCGCGATTATTGCGTATTACGTTCATCGCTCGATGGCCGGAACCCATGAATTCAAGACCTTACGCCATTTGGTCGCGGTTCTCCAGATAATATCGTTGCCGCGCGATATGCAGCAACTCGGGTGATGCTTGCGGTGGTGTCGGATCAACAGGCGACACGAGCTCTCGTTGCTGAGTCATGGCGAACTCGGGCCGGCGATTGTCTAACGAGACATGCGGCTACAGTGCGCGAACTGGCGATTGCGCTCGGTGTGAGCCGAAGTATCGACGCTTTCGGCTTGATTCCAAGTTAGTGAACGGTTCAGCAGTAGCCGCAAAGTTCGACGCACCAGCACAACCCGACAATGTGGGCGAATCACACAGTTCTCTCGTTGTATCAATTTCGTCGTCCGCTACCCTGCAATAGAGGCTCAGTCACTACCATTGCATAGAGATACGCATGGACACCGGCACCGTCGTCGATCACCCGAATCTGCACCCGAAGTACGTCAACAGCGAGAAGCTCGGTGCGAAGATCACCGAACTCTGCGGTTACCTGTACGCCGGCACCTACCGGCTGCTGGTGATGATCCGGGAGTTCGACGAGCAGGGTTACTGGGAACTGCCCGGCCTGCATTCCTGTGCCCACTGGCTCAACATCCAGTGCGGCATCGGCATGAATGCCGCGCGCGAGAAGGTGCGCGTGGCGCGGGCACTGGCGGACCTGCCGAAGATCAGCGCCGCGTTCTCGCGGGGCGAGCTGAGCTACTCCAAGGTGCGTGCCATGACGCGGGTCGCGAACACCGACAACGAGGACTACCTGCTGATGATTGCACGGCACGGCTCTGCCTGGCACATGGAGACGCTGATCGCCAAGTACCGCCGGGCCTCGCGTGACATGGAAGCGGCGACGGCGGTGGCGCAGAACGCGGCGCGCGAGTGCACGGTCTTCTACGAGCACGACGGCAGCCTGGTGATCAAGGCCCGTTTTCCGGCCGACCAGGGTGAATTGGTGGTCAAGGCGCTGGAGCACGCCATGGAGCGGCGTTTTCGCGAGAGTGGCGGCTTCGAGCCGGCGGATGCCGTCCAGGACACCCGCCCGGCAAAACCGGAACGCGAACCGGCCAGCCGCCGGCGTGCCGATGCGCTCGCCGACGTCGCGGAGACCTACCTCGCCGCTGACCACGCGGTGTCGGCCACGGCGGATCGCTTCCAGGTCGTTGTGCACGTGGGCGCAGATACGCTGAACGCGGAACCGGAAGGTGACGCCGGCGTTACCGCGGAAACGTCACCGCTGAGTGATCTTGCGCACCTCGAGCACGGGCCGCACGTTTCCGCGGAAACGGCGCGCCGGGTGGCCTGTGACGGCGGGATCGTCAGGCTGGTCGAGAACGACGACGGGGTACCGCTCTCGATCGGGCGCAAGTCGCGCGCCATTCCGCCGGCGATACGCCGTGCATTGACGGCGCGTGACGGCGGTTGCCGCTTTCCGGGCTGCACCAACACGCGCTTTGTCGATGGGCACCACGTCAAGCACTGGGCGGACGGCGGCGAAACCTCTCTCGACAACCTCGTGTTGTTGTGCCGGCATCATCACCGGCTGGTGCACGAGGGGGCTTTCGTTGCGAGCATGGCGCAAACGGGCGCGTTCAGTTCCATGCGCCGTCCGGTGACAACCTGTCGATACAGCGGCAGGCGACCGGGATCGCGAAGCACACCGACGTCATTCGCTGGCTGGACCGTTACATGCCGGAGCTGGAACTGGATCCCGGCGACCTGCGTGCCGTGCTGGTACGCGGGCGACCGGATGGACTGGGACCTGGCGGTCGGGGCGTTGTTTCAGTAGGTCGCGGGGTCAGGGCTTTTGCGGCCAGTGCGGGGTTGGCTAGGCGCAGGCTTCGTTGACGGGGGCGAATGCGGTGCTTGCCATGCGGCAGCCGGAGGCGGTCTGGTAGAGGGTTAGTGATACCTGTTCGTCGCAGCCGTGGGGGTGGAAGGCGAGGAGGAGGCACAGGGCTCGTTCGCCTTTCGGGCCGCGGGCGTTGCGTTCGGCGTCGCATTGCACGCTGATGCGGTCGGGGTCGAATGCGCCGGCGGTGGCGAGTGCCGTCATGTACTCGTGCACCTGGGCCTGTACGCGGGTGGCGGCGGCGGTGCGGTCCTGTTCGAAGACGGCCCAGCGCGTTGCGCTTTCGATGGCCTTGCCCATGGCCAGGCACAGTCGTCTTAAATGGAGACGGGCGAATTGCGGGTCGGCCTGGCTGCCGCGGCCGAGGGTCACGCCGCCGTACAGGCAGTGGCGGCCGTCGTCGCCGACGGCGATGGCGTTCAGGCCCGCGCGTTCCAGCAGCGCGCGCTCGTCGTCGTTCACGGTCACGGCCGGTGACAGGCGCCAGCCGAACGCGTAGCGGCGCGTGGCGAGGTTGCCCCAGGGTCCGTCCGCGCGGTCGAGCTTGCACAGCAGGCCCGCGATGGCGCCGCCGGCCGGTTCGACGGCGGCATCCTCGCGGCGCCTGAGGCGCGGAAAGTAGGACAGGACGTTGGCGCTGGTCAGGCCGGAGTGACGCAGGGCGGCGGCGGCAGCCGCGGCGCCGGACCAGGAGGCCGGCGGGTCCATGATCAGCATCGCGCCGCGCTTGCGGCAGTAGAGTTCGGCCGCGAGGATGGCGGCCGGGCCCGGGTCGCGATCCAGCGCGGGCGGCGGCAGGTACACGAGGTCCAGGTCGTCGATGGCATCGAGGGCGAACAGGCCGGTGTTGTCCGCGGCGGAGCCGATGAGATCGTAGTCGCACAGGTCACGGCCGTCGGTGCCCCGCTCGGCCGGCAATACGTACCCCCTGGTAGCGTCTGCATAGCGGCCCATGGTCGCGTCCGGGCGCACCGGCGGCAGCGGCTCGATGAGCTCGACGAGCGACGATCCCTGCAGCGCCTCGCCGATCCAGGTCGGGCTGCGGTGGTCGCAGCTGACGCGCGCGTGGATTTCCTGGTCGATGACGACGTGCGACTCCGGCGACAGGCGCTGCACCACCAGGTTGAAGTGACGATCGTCGACGATGCCGTCGTAGTCGACGGCGGCGCGCAGGCGTTCGCTGGAACCCGGTTCCAGGGCGCGCAGGCCCAGCGTGTTATTGGCACTGCCCGCCGGCAGGCGCAGCACGGCGCCGCGCGCGTCGTTGGCGGCGCGCACGACGTACAGCCGCTGGCCGCCATGGGCGAAGAACTGGTCGACGGCGGGTCCCAGCGTGCTGCGGTGCCAGGCGCCGCCGAAACGTCGCGTGAACGCGGTAAAGCTCTCGATCAGCACCGGCGTGTTCAGCGGGCCGCGCAGCGCCCGGCCGATGAAGGCCGGCGTCGTGTTGCGCATGACGGCTATCGCGCGATCCATGGGCGATATCTCGCTGACCGTTATGCCGGCGCCGGACCGGGGACGATTCAGGGCAGTTCGATCTGACAAATACGTCTCCGCGATTTCATGTCAGACACACGATGTGCGAGAGTGCTGAGCGTGCCCGGATGGTAGCACGCAGGCCGGGCGGGCGAGGATATCGATGCCATGACGTCGGACGATGAGTTGCTTGCGTTGTATCCCGAACTCGGCCGGCAACTCGAGCGCGTGCGCCTTGCCGACCTGCCGACGCCCGTGCGCGCGGCGCAACTCGCCGCGAACGGCCGGCGTATCGACGTGCTGGTCAAGCAGGACGACGTGACCGCCAAGCCGTACGGCGGCAACAAGGTCCGCAAGCTGGAGTACCTGCTGGCACGCGCGCGGCGGCGGCGCCGCCGGACCATTGCCACGTTCGGCACGGCGGGCTCGCACCACGCGCTGGCGACGGCCGTGTACGCGAAGCAGCAGGGATTCGACTGCCTTTGCTTCCTGTCGCGGCAAGCGCGGGACGATGCCGTCGCGCGGACTCTCGAATACCACCTCCAACTCGGCACCGAGTTGGTCCCGTTCGGCGGCGGCCGCAGCGCGCGTATTGCCACGTTGCGGCGTCACCTGCGCGGTCGCCGCGCGGCCGTCATCCCCGCCGGCGGGTCCTCGTGGCTGGGCACGATCGGCTTCGTCAACGCCGCGCTGGAGCTGGTCGCGCAGATCGGCCGCGGCGAGTGTCCCTGCCCGGAGCGGGTCTATGTCGCGACCGGCACCATGGGCACGGCCGCCGGCCTCGCGCTTGGCTTTGCGCTCGCCGGCATCGGCATCGAGGTGCACGCCGTGCGCATATCGCCGGCGCGGATCGCCAGCCGGGAGAAGTTCGACCGGCTCGCGGCAAAGACGGCGCTCATGATGCATCGCCTCGACGGCCGCGTTCCCGCGTCACTCGCGGACCGCTTGCGGGTCCGCTGGCGCGACGGCTTCTTCGGCCCCGGCTACGCGCGCTCCGATGCGCGCACCGATCGCGCCATGAGCGTTGCGCGCCGCGAACTGGCTCTCGAGCTGGAAGCCACCTACACGGGCAAGGCCATGGCCGCGCTGGTCGACGACGTCGCGGCCGGATACGAGCCCGACGGCGCCGTCCTTTTCTGGCAGACCTGGCATGGCGCGCCGTTGCCGGCCGGCGATACGGCGGCGGCCGGCATGTCGCGCCTGCCGGCGGCGTTCAGCGATTATTTTTCCTGAGTCGACGGCGCGGGCACGTCGTCGTCCGCGCGTTCCCGGGCACGCCGGCGCGCTTCCTCGACTGCCTCTTCCTGCTCCCGGCGGCGGCGTTCCAGTTCGCCGAGCATGACGTCCAGCCACTCGCTCATCAGTTGACGGCTTCCACGTCGCCGGCCACCGGCTGGACGGGTGCGTCCAGCAGCTCGCGCACCTCGCTCAGCGTCGGCGCGTCCGGGTCCGCCTCGACGGTATTGCGAACGAGCAGCGCGCGATCGAAGATCTCGTCGCTGTCGCTGCGCATCAGCAGAACAGGCACGCCCAGCGACTCGCTCGCAATGGCGCGCATGCGCGCGGCGGCGGCGGCCGGGTTGCCGTCGATGAGGCCGCTGTCACCGGCACTCGTGACCAGCGCCTCGAGGTGCTGCGCCGTGTCGACGGCGTTGTCCTCGAGCGGCGCATGGCTCTCGAAATACACCTGCTCGCCGCGCACGCCCAGCAGGTGCGGCTGGTTGACGATCGTGACCTGCTCGTCGATGCCGACCAGCGGATAAAGCGCCTCGATGTTTTCCGGGTACAGGCGGACGCAGCCGTGGCTGACGCGCATGCCCACGCCGTAAGGCTGGTTGGTGCCGTGGATCAGGTAGCCCGGCAGCCCGAGCTTCAGGACGTAGCGGCCGAGCGGGTTGTCAGGGCCCGGCGGCACGACGGCCGGCAGCGGGTCGCCCGCCTCGGCGTGCTCCTGGCGGACGGACGTGGGCACGTACCAGTGCGGGTCGCGCGCCTTCGCGGTGACGCGGGTGCTGCCGAGCGGGGTTTCCCAGCCGACGCGGCCGATGCCGATCGGGTAGGTCAGCACCGGTTGCGGCTCGCCGTCGGGCGACTCCGGGTAATAAAAGAGTCGCTTGGTGGCGATGTTCAGCACGACGCCGGCACGCGGCGTCGCCGGCAGGACGTACTGCGTCGGCAGCAGCACCGCCGTGCCGGGCGCCGGTATCCACGGGTCGACGCCGGGGTTCGCGGCCAGCAGCTCGTCGTAGCCCAGCCCGTATTCGCGCGCGAGGCTGGAAAACGTCTGGCCGTCCCCGACGATGACGACCTGCAGGTCGCCGACCACGGACTGCTGCGGGTCGTCCAGCACGAAGTCGTTGCGGCTTTGCGGCTCCGCGCGCGGCAAGGCGCCGGCCGCCTCCGTCGTTTCACCGTGGGCCGGCCGCGACGGGTTGTCGAGAAAGCCCTCGAGCGTGCCGCAGCCGGCAAGCGACAGGGCCGCGAGGCCCGCGAGCAGGCGCGCGGGCACGCGGCTATGACATGGGTTGGCGGGTAACAAGTTCGTGGTCGTGCGGCGCGTTGCCGGTAGCCTCGGGGATCGCGCCAGTTTCGCAGAAATCCGCGAACCGTACCAAGCGGCGCGTGCCGGCCTGCGCGTCATGCCAGCCGCGACACCTTGAGGTGCAGCGGCCAGAACACCCGGCGCGTCTCGTTGCGCCAGGCCGCCGCCAGTTCCGTGGCTATCGCCGTGACCGGGTCCGCGCCCGTGTCCCTGGCGCAGCGCTGCGTCGCCGACCAGGTGCGCACGTAATCCAGCATGTCGTCCGCCCGCCAGTCGGCGGTCATCGAGAAGACCGGGCTGTCGAGCGGCGCCCCCGGCAGGTCGATGTCGCGATAGCCACGTTCGACGAGGGCGCGCTCGGGCGGCCACCATTGCGCCAGCGCGTCGTAGAACCGGTGCACGATGCGGTCGCAGGCCGGTTCGATCGAGCACATGCCGTAGCACCACGCGGCAACCACGCCGCCGGGACGCACGACGCGCCGCAGCTCGCGGTCGAATGCCTCGATGTCGAACCAGTGCAGCGCCTGCGCGACGGTCACGAGGTCGACGCTGGCATCGTCCAGCCCCGAGTCCTCGGCCGTGGCGGTGCGATACTCGACGCCCGGCACGCGCTCGGCCATCGCGACTTGCTGCTCGCTGGCGTCCGTCGCGATGACGCGGGCAAAGCGGCCGGCGAGCGACAGCGCCGCCTGGCCGTTGCCCGTCGCGCAGTCCCAGGCCAGGTCGTGGCGGACGGCGGCCCCCGCGAGGAAATCGAACAGCGCATCGGGGTAGCGCGGCCGCGCGCGGCGGTAGTCCGCGGCGTGCCCCGAGAAGTGATCCTTGAACGAAATGACGAACGGTCCCGCTGTGCTCACACGGGCTGGCTTGCCGTTACGGCTCGCAGTCGGGATTGCGACCGGCCGCCTGTGCCTCGTTGTACAGGGCCAGCGCAGTCGGGTATTCCGCGACCAGCGTCTGGATGCGCGTGTCCCCGGACGGGTGAGTCGACATGTATTCCGGGATCTGCGCCTGGTTCCTGGCGTTCATGTTCTTCCACAGCTCGACGCTCTGGCGCGGGTCGAACCCGGCCTTCGCCATGTAGTGCAGCCCGATCACGTCGGCCTCGGTCTCCTGCTTGCGGCTGAACGGGTTCATGATGCCGAGCGCCGCGCCGGCGGACAGGGCCTCGTAGGCACCGCGCGTCTGGTTCCTGTAGCCGCCGCCCAGCAGGATGGCCGCGATGTCGATGCCGACGCCGGTCACCGCGTGGCGCGACGCGCGTTCATCGGCGTGCCGCGCGGTCACGTGCGCGACCTCGTGGCCCAGTACCGCGGCGAGCTGGTGCTGGTTCTCGGCAACGCGCAGGATGCCCGCCTTGACGACCATCTTGCCGCCCGGCAGGACGTGCGCGTTGATATCGGGCTGGTCGACGATCGCCATTTCCCAGTACATGTCCGCGTCATCGCCTTCCAGCACGCCGACGATGGCGTCGGCGACGCAGGCGACGTAGTCGATCGTGTTGCCGTTCGACACCAGCGGCGCCTGTTCCTGGATCATGCGGAACTGGCGCGTACCCTCGCGCTCCAGCTCGGCCTCCGATTTCAGCACGAGTTGCTGGCGGCCGGTCGGCGACGTGCTGCACGCGGCCAGCGCGAGCGCCGGCAGCAGCGCGGTCAGAAGGGCAAGGCGAACTGGGCGATTCATCTCGTCGGATCCTCGGGCAATGACGGCATGCTGCGGCACCGGGCAGCACAGAACGGTGGACAATTGTAACGGAAGCGCGCCGTCTCTCCCTCACTCAGACAGGGCGGCGGTGGCCGGGTTCCGCGGCGGGCCCGGGTTGCGGCCCGCCTCAGCGCGGCAGGCGCGACTCGAACTGCCGCCGCCAGCGGGCCGTGTCCAGCTTCTCCAGCGCGCTGTCCACGTTCGCCAGCAGGCGCTTCTGCAGGGGCTGCTTGATCTTGTAGGCGACGTGATAAAGATCGCGCTCGCCGGCCGCGCCAGCCAGCAGTTCGTCGCTGGTCGAGATCTCGTCGGCGAGGCCCAGCTCCTCTGCCCGCGTGCCGTACCAGAATTCGCCGGTGCTGACCTTGTCGAGTTCCAGTTCCGGGCGGTAGCGGGCGACCGCGTTCTTGAACAGCGTGTGGACGTCTTCCAGCTGTTCCCTGAGGCGCGCCCTGTCCTCGTCCGTGTTCTTGCCGAACATCGTCACGGTGCGCTTGTAGTCGCCCGCGGTAATCTGCTCGAAGTCCACGCCGTGGCTGTCGAGCATGCGGTTGAAGTTGGGCAGCTGCGCGATGACGCCAATCGAGCCGAGAATCGCGAACGGCGCGGCGACGATGCGGTTGGCCACGCACGCCATCAGGTAGCCGCCGCTCGCGGCCACCTTGTCGATGACGACGGTCAGCGGAATGCCCCGCTCGCGAATTCGCGCGAGCTGCGAGGCGGCCAGCCCGTGTTCGTGCACCACGCCGCCGTAGTTCTCCAGCCGCAGCAGCACCTCGTCGGTGTCGCGGGCGACGGCGAGTATCGCGCTGACCTCCTCGCGGAGCGACGGCACGGCCGATGCCTTGAGGTCGCCCTTGAAGTCGACGACGAAGGTGCGCGGCCGCCCGTCTTTCTTTTTGGCCTCGCGCTTCGCGGCGGCCTTCAGCGCGCGCGCCTCGGCCTTTAACGCGGACTTGCCCAGCACGGCGCGCTTCAATGCCTTCGACAGGTTGCGATAGCGGTCGTTGAGGTTCTCGACCTCCAGGTGTTCGTCTTTCGCCGCGCGCCGGTTCGCGGCCGCGGCCGCGCCGATCACGACGACGGCCGCGACCACCAGCGTCAGGGTCTTGAGCAGGAACAGGCCGTATTCGGCGAAGAATTCGCTCATCGGTTGCCGTCAGGAACCGCAGGCCGCGAAGCCGACGTTGTTCTTTTCGAGCACGCGCTCGGCGCGGTAACTGGAACGAACGAGCGGCCCGGCCACGACCTCGACGAAGCCCTTGTCGAGCCCCTCGGCGCGATAGGCGGCGAACTCGTCGGGCGAGACATAGCGTTCCACCGGCAGGTGATTCGGCGTCGGCCGCAGGTACTGCCCGAGGGTCAGGATGTCGACGTCGGCCGCGCGCAGGTCGTCCATCGCCTGCATGATCTCGTGATCGCGCTCGCCGAGACCCAGCATCAGGCTGGTCTTGGTCAGCACGTCGGGCCGGTGACGTTTCGCGTGCGCCAGCACGGCGATCGTCTGCTCGTAGCCGGCGCGCGGATCGCGCACGGGGTGCGTCAGGCGGCGCACCGTCTCGACGTTCTGCGCGAAGACCTCCAGCCCCGAATCGACCACCGTCTCGACGTGCGCCTCGACGCCGTCGAAGTCCGGCGTCAGCGCCTCGACCGCGGTCGCCGGCGTGCGTTCCTTGATGGCACGCACGCACGCCGCGTAGTGCGCGGCGCCGCCGTCGGCTAGATCGTCCCGGTCGACCGACGTCAGGACGACGTAACGAAGTCCCATCAGCTCGACCGCGCGGGCAGTGTTCTGCGGCTCTTCGGCGTCCAGCCAGCCGCGGGGATTGCCGGTATCGACGGCGCAAAAACGGCAGGCGCGCGTGCACACGGAGCCCATGACCATGATGGTCGCCGTGCCGTGATTCCAGCACTCGCCGATGTTGGGGCACATCGATTCCTCGCACACCGTGCTGAGCCGGTGGTCACGCACCGTCTTCTTCACGGCCGAGAACTTATCACCGCTCGGCATCGGGGCCCGAAGCCAGCGCGGCTTGCCGCCGGGCGTCGCCGGCGCCGCGTCCGCGCGCGTCTTCATGCCGTTCTTGATCGCCGTGAAGCCCGCCGCCGTCCGGTACTTGCTGCCGGAGCGGACGACCGGGATGCCGCGAAACTGGTTGCCCTCGTCTTTCATCGTTGTGGTACGAATTCCCGCCGCAGGCGCCGGGACCTGCCCGGCAAAGTCGGCCATTTTCGCACGTAGCGGGGCGGGCGTGCCAGCACGGCCGCAGCGGCCAAAAAAATCCCGGCAAAGCCGGGAGAATCAGGGGGAAATATGCGCCAGAAGAACGATGAGTCAGTGCAACCGCGACCAGCTGACGAGCTTGACGGCACTCCTCTGCAGGTCGAAATTCTTCGCCAGTACGGCCTCGATGTCCGCCGTTTCGCAATTCCTGTCCATCGGCCGGCTGAGCTCGACGACACCGCTGAACTCGTTGCCGCCGCGGTAGTTCGCGTCGGTGAGCAGGAACTGCGTGTAGTACTTCGCGGCCATGGGGAAAAGGCTACGCCGGAGCGCCCGGCCGGTCTGTGAGCCAGAGCACAAATTGCCCGCGGCACCCTGACTGATGAGACCTGGATCACGCAGAAATCCGCGCCCGGCCTATGTAATATGACGCGGTTTAATACATTTACGGGCGGCGAACGCCGCGCCGGCACACCGACGACGGGACCGCGCCATGGCACTCCAGAGCACTCTCCAGAAACTGATCCTCCTGCTGCTGCTCGTCGCGGCGGCCGCAGCCGCCCAGAACGAGCTTCGCGAGACCTTTTTCCGGGACGCGGATGCCGCGCTGGAACGCGCGCAGGCGGCCAATGCCAGCCTGCTCGCCCCGCGCAGCTACGGGCGGGGCATGGATGCCTACGAGGATGCCGAGGAGGGCCTGGAACGCGGCCGCAACATCGAGTACGTGCGCGACAAGGCGGCCGAGGCGACCGAGTACCTGAACACGGCCACCGAGGCCGCAAGCCTCGCGAAAACCGCGCTGGCGCAGGTCATGAAAAGCCGCCAGGACGCGGCCAACGCGCGGGCGCCGCAGCTCGCGCCCGACGTCTGGGAAGACGCCCAGGACGAATTCGGCGATGCCATTCGCTATCTCGAGCGCGGCGACCTGCGCCGGGCGCAGCGCCAGGACGTCGAGGCGACGACCCTCTATCGCGAGGCCGAGCTGATCGCCATCAAGGCGCAATACCTCGACGAGACGCGCCGGCTGCTGGCGGACGCGGAGCGCGCGCGCGTCGAGCGCTATGCACCGATTACGCTCGGCAAGGCGAAGCAACTGCTGGCCGACGCCGAGCGCGAACTGAACCAGAACCGCTACGACACGGACCTGCCGCGCAGCCTCGCGCAACAGGCCAACTACGAAGCGCGCCACGCCATTTACCTGTCCGAGGTCGTGCGCAAGGTGCGCGATCGCGACCTGTCGGTGGAAGCGCTGATCCTCGAGTGGGAAGACCCGCTGGTCCGGATTGCCGGCGCCGCGGATGTCGTGCCGCGCATGGCCCAGGGTCACGACGAGTTGCAGGCGGAGCTCGTGACCTACATCGAGAACCTGCGCGCCGAACGGCAGGAGCTCGAGCAGCAGTACGAGGAAAGCGTCGTGCGCCTCGAGGAAATGGAGGAAGAAATCCGCGCACTGGACCAGCGGCTGGGCGGCGCCACGGAGGAACGCGCGGCACTGGTGCGGCGGCTGGAAGCACAGGCACGCATCAAGGCGCAGTTCGAGCAGGTGGAACAACTGTTCACGCGCGACGAGGCCCGCGTATTTCGCGAGGGCGACACCATCATCCTGCGGCTCGTCGGCCTGACGTTTGACAGCGGCTCATCGGAGATCAAGCAGCAGGATTTCGACCTGCTCGCCAAGGTCGAACGTGCCATCGACCTGTTTCCGCGCAGCGAGCTGGTCATCGAGGGGCACACGGATTCGCACGGCGGCGATACGCTGAACCAGCAGTTGTCGCAGGCACGCGCCGAATCGGTGCAGCAGTACATGATCAATGCGATGCGGCTGCCGAGCTACCGGCTCATCGCCACCGGCTTCGGTGAAACGAACCCGGTGGCCAATAACGAGACGGCCTCGGGACGGGCGAAGAATCGCCGCATCGACATCGTCATCAAGCCCAACCTCGAACCCGAATCGTCCTGACGAACGTCAGCCGGCCGGCTGCGCCCGCCACCACGCGGCGATGCGGGCCGCGGTGTCAGGATGCGCCAGGTAACCGTACTCGGCGTGCACGTTGAGCACGCCGTGGTCCCGGTACCAGTTGTAGATCTCGATATCCTCGATCTCGTCCACGAGACCTGCCGCCACCATGCCGCCGAAGTCCCGCGCCAGGGTACGGTCCAGCGCCGTCAGTTCGCCGACCGCCGCGACGTTGATCCAGCGATCGATCACCGTCGGATAACGGTCGGCGCCGTGCCGGCCGGTGCCCAGCAGGCGACGCTGGATATAGCGCTGCCCGAGCGGGCTGCCGAGCGTCATGAACAGGTCGATGCGGCCGCGGTAGCCGGCATTGCGGCTGAGCTGCCATAGCGCGTCCCACGAGATGACCGAGCCCATGCTGTGGGCCAGCAGCAGGACCGGACGACCGGCCGCGGCCGCCGCTCGCAAGGGCAGCTTCAGGTGCCGGCGCGTGGTTTCGGCAATACCGTTTTCATTGCGCTCGTAGCGCCGCAGGTCGCGCAGGTGCAAAGCGATGTTCTCGTCGGCCAGGCGCGGAATAAGGAACGGCAACCGGTCGCCGGCATGATAGAGCCAGCGCAACAGGCGCCGCTTCCACGTCGTCGCGGCGGCCCGGTCGGCATCGTCCGGCCCCGGCTTGTCGAGCAGCGCGTCGATTCCCGGCAGGTCGAGCGCGATATCGCGGTGCTCGCCGTAGAAGTCGTAGGTCCAGCTCACGAGGTCGAACGCCCGCGGCGCGGCGTCGACGTCGCTCGCCACGTCGCGATCGACCTTTTGCAGTCCGGCGAGCAGGCAGCGGCGCAGCTGCCCCGCGTGCAGCTCCGGTTCCGGCTTCGGTTTCAGGCCGGGGATGTAAAGAATCAATGGCGCCGGCGTCATGCCGTGCGGTCTGCGCTGGCACGCTGCAACAGGTCGGCCAGTTCCGCCATCGTTGCGATTTCGGCATCGGGCGCCGCGAGTTCCGCCGGCCAGGCGCTGGCACGGCGGTTGACCCAGGCGGCGCGGAGACCAGCGTCGCGGGCACCGACCACGTCGAGATGCGGGTGATCGCCGACGTGCAGTATCTCGTGCGGCCGGGCCCCGGCCCGGCGGCGCGCGACATCGAAGATGCGCGCGTGCGGTTTCGCGACGCCGGCATCGACCGCGGTCACGACGTCGTCGAAGTAATGCCGGATACCGATCGTCTCCAGGCACGCGTTGCCGTTGGTCAGTGCTACCAGCGCGTAGTCGGCGGCGAGCCGGTCCAGGGCCGGCAGCACGTCGGGAAACAGCTCCACCGCGTTGCGGGCCTGGTCGAACACGCGGAACGCGGGATCGACGAGGTCACTGTCGTAGCCCGCAGCACCCGCCATGCGGGCCAGCACCGAGCGGCGCAGGAAGCGCAGGTCGTGAGCGCGGTCGGCGTGTTCGGCGGCGATGTCCTCGCGCAGGCGCAGCACGGCTTCCTCGCTCCATTGCGCCGCAATGCGCGGATAGCGAGCGGCCAGCCACGTCCGGAGTTCGCGCTCCGCGCGCTCGATGACGGGCCCGATCGCCCACAGCGTGTCGTCGAGGTCCAGCGTGATAACGCGTATTCGATGCATGCGATACTCGGGACGGCGTGCGCGGACCGGTAGCGCGTCAGCCGCCGCGACCCGCGGGCATCAGCGGCGGCAGGCCGTCGACGGAACGCTCCTCGCCGTCGGCGCGCCGCACGCTGATGGAACGCAATGCGCGCGCCAGCGCGGCACCGTCCCAGTCGCCGCCCGTTCCGGGACCGTAAGCGCTGGCCGACAGGCGCTCCAGCTCGTCGCAAAGCGGTGCATCGACGCGCGCCGCGATGGCGCCGATGCTGCGCGGCGCGTCGTCCGGCCATTCGAGGCGCGCCCATTCCATGAGCGCCCGGCGGACGCCGGCCGCGTCGCCGTCGCGTGCCGCCTTGCGGGCGGTCTTCAGCAGACGGGACTGTTGCCGGTGCAGCGGCACCGTTGGCGCTTCGTGCACGACCTCGCGCCGCGGCCGACGTGACCACCACCAGCCGAACGCGGTCAGCACCCACAACACCGCGAGTCCCTCGCTGATGCGCCGCCACAGCGTGTTTTCGACCACGACCGTTTCGACGGGCGCATCGGCCGCCGGCGCGGGCGCCGGTTGCTGCGCGGGCAGCGCGTCGGCGGACGGCAGTATTGTCAGCGTCCGGGCCGGCAGCGACGCGACCTGCCATTCACCCGTGTCGAGATCCCACCACGGCAGTTCGACGGGCGGCAGCCCGACCGGGCCCGTCGCCACGCCGATCATCGCGTATTGCTCGCTGCGCTCGGCGAGGATGCCCTCGGGCACGGCCGATACCGACAGGTCCGGCTTGTCCGGGTAGACCTTGAGCTCTGCCGTATCCGCCGGCTCGATGGCCGGAATCTGGGTCGACAACTGGCCGAGCGCGGTCACCGTGATATGCCGCGTGATCGGTTCGCCGGCCGGCAGTTCGTCCGCGTCCCGCGACCATTCCTCGCTGAGCTCGACGTTGCGCGCCGGCAGCCAGGCCGCGTCCGGATAATCCGGCGGCGGCGCGGGAATCGGGCGCACCTCTACCGTCACCGGCTCGGAACGGAATACCTTGCGCCCGGTGATGCGCCCGTCGCGCAGCACGCGCGCCTCGAAGCGCACCGGCGCGATGCTGAGTTCGCCGCTTGCCTGCGGAAACAATGCGTAGACGCGCTCGACCACATTGTAGGCCTTGCCGTCCAGGATGGCCTCGTAGCTGCGCTCGTCGCCCGCCTGCTCGGTCAGCACGTCGACGCCGCTGAACTCCGGCTCCGACAGCCGCGGCTGGCGGGTCGACACCGCGCGGTAGACCTTGAGCGTGTAAAGAATCTGCGCCTGGACGTAGCTGGCCTCCTGGTCGGCCTCTGCCGTGATGAAGATATCGGCCTCGCCCGGCGCCGTGCTCGACACCGGCTTCACCGTGATCGTGAGCGGGTCGCTTTGCTCGTTCCCGACCGTCACCGGCGGGATCGTCAGTTCGCCGGCGCGTTTTGCCATCAGCACGTAGGTCCAGGTCCGGCTGCGGCTGATCTGCCCGTTAACGATGGTCGTGTTGCTGAGCTGGCTGCGCGTGCCGATGTAGAAGTCCTCGTTCAGGGCCTCGACGTTCGGCTCGGTATCGATGGCCGTGTCCACATTGACCCTGAGCGTGAACGACTCGTTGAGCTCGACGGTACTGCGA
This sequence comes from Woeseiaceae bacterium, assembly GCA_034522415.1. Classification (GTDB taxonomy): domain Bacteria; phylum Pseudomonadota; class Gammaproteobacteria; order Steroidobacterales; family Woeseiaceae; genus Woeseia. The sequence continues at coordinate 18,520 of JAXHLH010000012.1, read as the reverse complement.
TCGACGCTCGCGATGACCGCCGCGTCGGCGGCGGCGGCGAACAGCAGGGTGACGGTGCACAGAATCGCCTGCGCGCGGATCGTCGTTCGATATCTCACCATGGTTGCACCTCGTCATCGGGCCACAGGTTGTTGCCGTCCTGGTCGCGGCCCTGGCGCTGGTACTGGTAGCGGAACTTGCGTCGCAACAGCCCGCCCGGATCGTTGGGGATGCGTCGCAGCCATTGCTCCATTGCCTGTTGCTGTTCCTGGCGGCGGCGCTCGGCCATGGCATCGGCCTGCGCCTCGCCCTGCTGCGGGTCCGTCTCCTCGCCCTGCTCCGCCGCTTCCTCGGCGGCGCGTTGCAATTCCTCCTGCATCGCGGCGAGGTCCTCTTCGCTCATTTCCTGTTCCTGGCGCGCCGAGTCGCCGTCCTCCGACTCGCTGCCCGGACTGCCCTCGCTGCCCTGTTCGCCCGCCTGCTCGGACTGGCTCTCGCCCTCCGACTGCTGCGCACCGCCGCCCTCCTCGCTGTTCGACGACGAGTCCTGTTGCGCGGAGTCCGCGGCATCCTGCGCGTCGCGCAGCAGGTCGCGATTGTACGCCGCGTCCTCGTTGGCGGGATCGAGTTCGAGTGCGCGGTCGTAGGCCGCGATCGCGGCGTCGAAGTTGCCCATACGGGCGAGCGAGTTGCCGAGGTTGTAGGCGCTGTCCGTCGTGTCGCCGCGCTGGAACACGCTCGCGCTGTCGGCATAGTCGCCGGCGCGGTAGCGGGCCACGGCCTGCCACTCCGGGTGATCGAAGCGTTCCGCGGCGGCGGCCGGGTCGCCCTCTTCGAGCAGCGCGCGGCCCTGCTGGTCGGGCGTCTGCCACAGGTCCTGCCACTCGAGCGCCCGCGCCTCCTGCGGCACCGGCAGCAACACCACCGCGACGGCCAGCACCCAGCCGCGCCGGAACGCCAGTGCCGCCAGCGGCACGAGCAGGAGCAGCAGCCACGGCCCTTCTTCCTGCCACTGGTCGGTCGCCTGGTCGTCGTCGGACGCCGCCGAGGAGCCGCGGTCGCGCGGCAGCACGCGTGCTATGTCGCTGTCGTCCGTCGTGACGACGCTGAAGCGGCCGCCGCCGGCATCGGCGAGGCGCATCAGTGCGTCGGTCTCGAGTCGCGGCACGGCCATCCGGCCGAAGCGATCGGTCACGAAGCCGCCGCCGGCGCGCGGAATCGGCGCGCCGTCCGGCGTGCCGACGCCCAGCACCGACAGCGTGTAGCCGGCATCGCGCAGCGCGTTCGCGGCGGCCTCCGCCTCGGTCGAGGTGCCGCCGTCGGCGATCAGCAAAACGTCGCCGTCCCGCACGCCGGCCTGCTCCAGCAGCTGTTGCGACTTCGTGATCGCGGCGGCCGGGTAGCTGCCGCGGCTCGGCATGATGTCGGTGCCGAGGCTGTTGACCAGCGCCGCCACGGTGTCGGTGTCGGTCGTCAGCGGCGTGACCGTGAACGCGTTGGCCGAATAGACGACCAGGGCCGTCTGGCCCGTCGCGCGACGTTCCAGGATGTCGAGTATTTTCAGCCGGGCCCGCGTCAGCCGATCCGGGCTCAGGTCCTGCGCATCCATCGACCGCGACAGGTCGAGCGCGATCACCAGCGCCTGTTCGGAGCGGTAGACCGGCTGCTCGACGCGGTTCCACGCCGGACCGGCCAGCGCCGTCACGGCAAGCACGCCGGCCAAGAGCGCCAGCCACCAGCGCAGGTCGCCTTCCCGGTTGCGCGAGCGCGACAGGACGTGCGGCGCGAGCCCGGGATCGACCACGCGCTGCCAGCTGCCCGGTTTCAGTTCGCGCCGGGCAAGGGCGAACGTCAGTATCGCCAGCAGCGGAATCGCCAGCAGCCATTCCGGGCGCAGGAAGTGAAACTCAGCGGGCATCGGCAACGACTCCCGGCGCGCGCTCGCGCGCCCGTTCGCGCCTGAGCTGGCGTGCGCCCTGCCAGCCGGCCGCGAGGTCCGAAAGCGCGAGGAACAGCGCCAGCGCGAGGGCACCGCCCAGCGGCCAGAAATACAGTTCGGTCACCGGGCGAAAGCCGGCTTCGGGCTCGGCCACTGGCTCCATGTCGTCCAGCAGCCGGTAGATGTCCTGCAGTCCGGCCGTGTCGCGGGCGCGGAAGTAGTGCCCGCCCGTCAGCTCGGCGATCGTCGTCAGCGTCTCCTCGTCGAGGTCGGCCGACGGATTGACCCGCCGCATGCCGCCGGTGATCGACGGCACGTTCATCTGCTCCGCCCCGATGCCGATCGGCGACAGACGTGCTGCAGCCCGATCTGCGCCGCGAGTTCGGCCGCCTTGACCGGGTCGATCTGGCCGGCGGTATTCGCGCCGTCGGTCAGCAGGATCAGCACCTGCTCGCCGGCCGCCGTACCCTGGTCGTGAATGCGCTTGACGGCCAGCGTAATGGCATCGCCGATGGCCTGTCTCCGCCGGCCAGGCCGATGAACGACTCCATCAGCAGGACGTTCACGGTTTCGCGATCCAGCGTCAGCGGCACCTGCAGGTAGGCACGCTCGCCGAACAGGATCAGCCCGATGCGGTCGCCCTCGCGGCGCGCGATGAAATCGCTGGCCACGGCCTTGGTGGCCGTCAGCCGGTCGACACGCCGGTTGCCGAGTTCGAAGTCCTTCGCGTCCATGCTGCCGGACAGGTCGACGGCCAGCATCAGGTTGCGGCCGGACACGGGCACGTCCAGCTCGTCGCCGACGCGTTCGGGCCGGGCTCCCGCGAGCACCAGCAGCGCCCAGGCGATGGCCGCGGCCCAGAGGCGCCAGTTCAGGAGTTTTTCGGCCGGCGAGCGGTTGGCGAGGACCGCGAAGCCGCGCAAGCTCGGCACGCGCAGGCCGGCCTCGTCCGCGCCACTGGCCGCCGGCAGGAATCGCCGCACGAGGAACGGCAGCGGCAACGCCAGCAGCATCCACGGCCAGGCCAGCGACCACATCAGTACGGTACCTCCGGCAATGGCGTTCGCAGGCGTTCCTCGACGGCCTTGATGAGAGCCTCCGCCGCCACGGCATCGTCGGCGGCAGATTCGCCGCGGTAGGGCAGCCAGACCAGACTCGCGCCGGGCCCCTCGGTGAACAACGGCCGCTCCAGCCCGCGGTCCAGCCAGGCCAGCCAGCGGGCGCCGGTCAGGCCGGCGACTTCCGCGCGCGGCGCGTAGGCCAGCATCGCGCGGCGCACCAGCGACGACAGCCGCCGCGCCAGCGTCACCGCGTCGCCGTCCCGGCGATACGCGGCCGCCGCGGCGCTCGAGCTCGGCCAGCGCCGATGCGCCGCGCGCGGCGGCTCGCGCGCCACGCCTGGCAGCACGCGCCAGCCGTACCACGCGAGGGCCGCCGCGGCGAGCAGCAGCAACAGCAGCCAGCCGGGCGCGGGCGGCCACCAGCCCACCGGTTCGGGCAGGTGCAGGTCGCGCAACGGGATGTCTTCGGGATTCATGGTCGGTGGGCGGCTAGTGGGTGCGGCGTCCCAGTGCCTGTTGCAGGCAGGCGACCGGGTCGTCCTCCGTCGACAGCGGCATGGACAGCGCATGGAGGAGCGCCTGGCAGAACGTCTCCAGCGCGGCGCGGCGCTCGGTCCAGGCGGCGCTGTACGCCTCGCGCGCGGCGCGGGCATAGGTGTCGATGTCCATTTCCCGGTCGTCGCAGACCAGCCGGTAATGACCGGGCGGCGGCAACTGCCGTTCCAGCGGATCGCTGACATGTATCGCCAGCACTTCGTTGTGGCGCGCGATGCCGGCCAGGTAGGACTGCGCGGCCCGCCCGAATCCCTGGAAATCGCTGATGACGACCACCAGGCTGCCCGGGCGCGTCACGCGCCGCAGCGCCGACATCGCGGCTGTCAGCGGCAGCCCGGGGTCGAAATCGGGCGCCTGCGTCGTGTGCTGCCAGTCGCCATGCGTCACCAGCTGGTGCACGTAGCGCAGCGCCGCCTGCCGCCCCAGCCGGGGCTTCAGCTCGCGGTGCGCCTCGTCGCCGAAGATGATGCCGCCCAGGCGGTCGCCGCGATGGTGCGCCGACCACGACAGCAGCGCCGCGGCCCGGCTGGCGCAGACCGACTTGCAGCTGCCGCGGGTTGCGAAGTGCATGTTGCTGCGCAGATCGACCGCGATGAGCACCGGGCGTTCCCGTTCCTCGCGGAACAGCTTCGTGTAGGCCTCCGAGCTGCGGGCGGTGACCCGCCAGTCGATGTTGCGCGGATCGTCGCCCGGCTGGTAGGGACGGGCGCCATCCGTCGAACTCCAGGCCGCGGCCCTCGAAGTGCGACACGTGCGCGCCGGCCTGCAGCGGCGATCGACCCGGCAGGAGATCGAGCGCCATCGCGCGGGCCGGCCCCGGCAAGCCGCGAGCCAGGCCCTTCCGGCCGACACCGAGCCGCGCGACGCGTCGGCATGCAGGTGATCGTGACGCATGTCAGGGTACGCCGACTCCGTCCAGTACGCGCTCGATGATGGCGTCGGGCTGCACGCCGTCGGCCTTCGGCCTCGAACGCCCAGCACCAGGCGCGTGGCGCAGGACATCCGGCGCAACCTCCTGGATGTCTTCCGGGCCCACGGAAGCTTCGTCCCTGCAGCCAGGCGTGCGCCCTGCGCGGCGCGGTCGATGCCCATGCAGGCACGCGCACTCGCGCCTGTACACGACCTGGCCCGCCAGCGACGCATCGACGGCACCGGGTCGCGCGTCGCCACGACGACGTTGACGATGTACTGCTCCAGTTCGTCGGCCAGATGCAGGTCGAGAATCTCGCGGCGAGCAGCCATGACGGCGGACTCCGGCAGCAACTCCGGCGGCTGGAACGCATCGCGTTCACCCGCTTTCGCCTCTTCGCGGTTCAGCACGAGTATTCGCCGTTCGTCCTCGACCGTCGGGTAGCCGACCTGTGCGTGCAGCAGGAAGCGGTCGAGCTGTGCCTCCGGCAGCGGGTAGGTGCCCTCCTTGCTCGATCGGGTTTTGCGTGGCCATGACCATGAACAGCCCGGGCGGCGGCAGTTCGTGTGGTCGCCGCAGGGTAATCTGCCGCTCCTGCCATTGCCTCGAGCAGCGCCGACTGCACCTTGGCCGGCGCACGGTTGATTTCGTCGGCCAGTATCAGGTTGTGGAACAACGGGCCGCGGCGGAACTCGAAGGTACCGTCCGCCGGCCGGTAGACTCGGTACCGGTCAGGTCGGCGGGCAGCAGGTCGGGCGTGAACTGCAGCCGGTGAAAATCGCCTTCGATGCTTTCGGACAGCACCTTGATCGCACGCGTCTTGGCAAGGCCCGGTGCGCCCTCGACCAGCAGGTGACCGTCGCACAACAACGCGATCAGCATGCGGTTGATCAGGTGAGTCTGCCCTACAATAAGGCGGCTTACGTGGGCTTCGAGCTGTTGGAATTGTTCTGCTACGCTCATCCGTTGCTCCGTGGACTCGTATTGCGTGCGAAAAAGGCGTGCCATTGTAGAGAGGAAGCCTGGGCAGGCCAAGCAAAGGCCTGCTGCCGTTTACGGCTGCGACCGGTTACCACGGAAACCGGCTCTTGCGGCAGCGTGACCCCTCGCATCCGTTTCCTGTGACCCGTGAAGAGCGAATACATTGCATAGACGAGCCGAATTCCTGTCGCGTGCCACCCTCGCGATGACACTGCCGGTTATTGCCGCCGCCGGGATCGCGGCAACCGCGGCCGGCCCGGCAGCCTGCCCGGCCGACGGGCGTTTCGCCGTGGAGCTTTACGGCACACTGGAGGCGTCGCTGGCCTGGCACGGCGCGACGCTGGACTGCCAGGGCATGCCGCGTCCGCACGGCGCCGGGGCGCGACTGCGCTTCGCCGGCCCGGGCGGCGACGACGGTCCGCGGCTGGCATTCATACTCGCATTGCCCGACCTGGTGGAAGGCCGCACGGCACGCGAGCTGCCGGCCACGCTCACGCTGATCGAGGAAGACGGGGGACGGTTCTTCAGTAACCGGGCCGACGACACCTGCTGGGCGGACGTCGAGTCGCAGGAACCGCTGCCGGGCGGCGAGCGGCGCTATGCGATCGCCGGCATCGCCTACTGCCTCGCGCCGCTGACCGAGCTGAACGGTGACGGACGGGTTTCGATCAGGGCGCTTCGTTATGCCGGCCACGTCGACTGGAAACGACCCGAATGACGCGCCGACTGTTCGCGCTCGCGCTGTTGCTGCCGGTCTGCGGCATGGCAGAAGCCGCCGGCGAATCGCCGGACCTGGACGCGTTCTTCCCGCGGAGCGACCTCATCATCGTTGCGAGCAGGCCGGCCTGCTACCACTTCGGCGTGCACATGGCCGTCAACAGCGAGCAATGGCGCCGTGGCCTGATGCACGTGCGCGATCTCGACCCGTGGCGCGGGATGCTGTTCGTCTACGGCGAGGAAGCGCCGCGCTCGATGTGGATGAAGAACACGTTCATCCCGCTCGACATACTGTTCGTGCGCGCCGACGGCCGCATCGCCACGATCGCGCGCGACACGGAGCCGCTGTCGCTCAGGTCGATTCCCTCGGGCGAGCCCGTACAGTACGTGCTCGAACTGAATGCCGGGACGGCGGCGCGCCTCGGCATCGCCACCGGTGACCGGCTGGTCCTCTTCGAAGTCGCGCCGTTCTGACTAGAGCACCGACGCAATCGACTCCGCGAGGTAGCGGACGTTGCCCGGCGTAATGCCCGCGACATTGATGCGGCTCGAGCCCACCATGTAGACGCCGCGCTCGGCTTTCAGCCGCTCCACCTGCGCTTCGCTCAGCCCCAGGAAACAGAACATGCCGTTCGCGCGCTCGACGTGCGAGAAGTCGGCGTCCGGTGCAACGTCGCCGAGCGCCGCGCACAGCGAGGCACGCATGGCCTGCAGGCGCTCGCGCATTTGCGCCAGCTCATCGAGCCACTGGCTGCGCAGCGTGTCGTCGGTGAGGATGTGGCGAACGATCGCGGCGCCGTGGTCCGGCGGCATCGAATAGATCGTGCGCACGAGGTTGTGCGCCTGCGAGCGGACGATGTCGGCCGTCGCGGCATCGGCCGACAGCACCGACAGCGAGCCGACGCGGTCCCGGTACAGGCCGAAATTCTTCGAGCAGGACGTCGCCACGATCATCTCCGGCACCTTGCCCGCCAGCAGCCGGACGCCGTAAGCATCCTCGTCCAGCCCGGCGGCGAATCCCTGGTAGGCAAGGTCGACGTAGGGCAGCAGGCCACGCGAGGCGATGACGTCGGCGACTTCCTGCCATTGCTCGCGCGACAGGTCCATGCCGGTCGGGTTGTGACAGCTGCCGTGCAGCAGGACGATATCGCCCTGCGGCAACGTCCGCAGCTTGTCGATCATCTGCTCGTACAGCACGACGCAGTTGTCCGCGTCGTAGTAGGGATAGGGGCGCATCTCCAGGCCGGCACCGCCCAGCAGCGGGACGTGGTTGGCCCACGTCGGATCGCTGTGCCAGACGGTGGCCTCGCCGCGGGCGCGCAAGACCAGCCCGGCGGCCACGCGCAACGCGCCCGAACCGCCCGGCGTCTGCAGCGTCGTAATGCGCGCCGCGGGCGCGTCGTCGCCGAACGTCAGCCGCTGGACAAGGGCGTTGAACTCGGGGTCGCCCCCGGAGCCGAGATAGGCCTTGGTTTTTTGTGTTTCGATGATCCTGCGTTCGGCCGCTTTCACCGATTTCAGGATCGGCGTGTCCCCTGCTTCGCTGCGATAGACACCGACACCGAGGTCCACTTTTTCGCTGCGCGGATCGTCCGCATGTTCCTCGATGAGCCTGAGTATGGCGTCGGACGGCAACGCCTCCAGCGATTCGAACACAGCTATTCTCCGGGATGACTGGCGGGCGGCGGGTGACTCGCCGCGTGCCGGGCATTGTACACAGACTGCCGCGCGCGAATAAGGCTGCCAGGCAGCGCACGCGTCAAATGCGGTCGAGCGGTATCTTCAGGTAGACGACCTGGTTGTCCTCCGCGGGCGGCAGGTTGCCGGCGCGAATGTTGACCTGCAGCGCGGGCAGGATCAGCGCCGGCAACTCGAGCGTCGCATCGCGTTTTTCGCGGAGTGCGACGAAGTCTTCGCGGGAGCGCCCGTCGCCGACGTGAATGTTGGCTGCCACCTGTTCGGCCACGGTCGTGACATGGCGAATCTCGCGCCCGTCCGGACCGTAGTCGTGGCACATGAACAACCGGGTTTCGGGCGGCAGTTCGAACAAGCGCCGGATGGAGTCGTACAGCCGTGACGCATCGCCGCCCGGAAAGTCGCAGCGCGCGGTGCCCGCATCGGGCATGAACAGGGTGTCGCCGACGAACGCGGCATCACCGACCACGTAGGTGACGCAGTCGCTGGTATGGCCCGGCGTCGCGATGACGCGGACGCGGAGTTCCCCGACAGGGAATTCGTCGTCGTCGGCGAACAACCGGTCGAACTGGTGGCCGTCTGCGCGAAACGGCGGTTTCAGGTTGAAGATATCGCCGAAGTGCCGCTGAACGTCGCGAATGCCCTCGCCGATCGCAACGTCGCCGCCCAGCGTTGCCTTGATGTGCTGTGCGCCGCTCAGGTGGTCGGCATGTGCGTGCGTTTCGAGTATCCAGGCGACTTTCAGGTCGTTGTCGCGGAGATGATCGATGATTGGCCGCACCGGCGCGTCGTCGGTGCGGCCCGACACGACGTTGAAATCGAGAACGGGATCGATGACGGCCGCTTGCCGTGTGGCGGGATCGCTGACGACATACGACAGCGTGCCGCTGCCGGCGTGATGGAAATGCCGGATGTCGGCGCGGCTCAACGAATCAGGGCCCCGGCGGATGCCGGGGCACTTGCCGGGTCAGGCCAATCGGTCAGGACTTGGGCGCCCAGACCGAGCACCAGCCGTCCGCGTTGACGAGCTTGCCGGGGAAGATCTGGCAGGGACGCCATTGCTCGCCTTCCTCGCCCTGGATCAGCGCACAATTCGAACAAACCTGGTTTTCCGCCGGGTTGGCGCGCGTCGCGGGGTCGACCGTGGACGCATCGTGCGTGTACTTCATCGACTTCGCGACGGGATCGTCGGGCGACAGGTGCGGCATATCCTGCGCGGCGGCTTCCTGTCCGGGCCGCACGAAACAGCCGGCAGCAGCGACCGCCGACAACTGAATGAACTGACGTCTCGCTATCTTGCTCAAGGTTCTCTCCTCATGCTTCTCATGAACTGCGCTGCAGTCTAAACCATCTGCCCTGCCGTGCGATGTCGTGGAATCTACTGCCAATGAAACCGCACCGTCAAAACGCAAATGAGTCTCATTTGTAAGCACTCCACCGGCAGCCACAGAGCAGGATGGCGGGCGAGCATGATAACGAACCAACCTGAACGACAGCCGAACGGGGGAGGTAACGATTCGTCACGGTACCGGGTAACAGCGTGACGCAATACCGCGCCCGACCGTCCCCGATTGTGATCGCAATCACAGTAAAAAGCGGGCTTTCTTCCGCCCGCGCGCGCTACGGGTTAGGGTGCCGGCCATGTCCCTGAAGATTCCCCATTCCCGGCGAAGCCGGCCGTTGCTCCGCCGCGTCACCTCGCTTGCCGGCATGCTGTTGCTGGCGGCCGGCGGCGCCGCGACGGCCGAAGGGCCCGCAATCCACGAGTACATCGTCAGCGTCGACGCCGGGCTCAGCAGCCTGACAGTCGAGGCGCACTTCGACGGCGCGGTGGACAGCGTCGCCGCGCGCTCGCGGCGTGCCGGCCGCTACCTGCAGAGCTTTCGCAACTGCGAGCACGACACCGATATCCGCATGCGCAACCGGCGGCTGATCCTGCCGGTCGACGGCATACGCTGCATGAGCTACGCGGTCGACCTCGCCTCGGCGGCACGCGACGAGCGGCGTAACGCGGCGCTCTCGCCCGATAACCTGCTGCTGTCGCCGTCGGTCTGGCTGTGGCGTCCGGAGGTCAACGAATCCCTCCGAACTGCGCGTGACGTTCGAACTGCCGGACGGCATTCGCGTTGCGGTGCCGTGGGAACCCCTGGACGCCGCCGGCACCCGCTACCGCGTCGCCAAGTCGCCCGAGAGCGCGAGCGCGCCCGCCGCTTTCGGCGCCTTCGACAGCCGCGAAATACGGGTGCCGGGTGCCACGTTGCGCGTCAGTCTCATGCGCGGCAGGGAGCCGATGGACAACGGCGCACTGCTTCGCTGGGTGGAAGCCGCGGCCACCGACGTCAGCCTCGCCTATGGCCTGTTCCCGAACCCGTCACCGCAGGTCGTCGTCATCCCGGTGGCCGACGGTCGCAACGGCGACAGCGCCGTTCCCTACGGCCGCGTCGTGCGCGATGGCGGCGAGTCCGTCGAATTGTTCGTCAACCGGAACCAGCCGCTCAGCGCGTTTCTCGACGACTGGACGGCAACGCATGAATTCAGCCACCTGATGCTGCCTTACGTCGGCCGCCAGCACCGCTGGATCTCGGAAGGCTTCGCCCAGTATTACCAGAACGTGTTGCTGGCACGCTCCGGCGCCTACGACCGGCAGCACGCCTGGCAGAAGATTTACGAAGGCTTCGAACGCGGCCGCCTGTCGCGTCCCGAGTTGTCGCCGAACGACGCCGCCGCCGGCGGCACCCGCGAAGGCCTGATGAAGGTGTACTGGAGCGGCGCCGCGATTGCGCTGATGGCCGACGTGGCGCTGCGCGAGCAAAGCGGCGGCCGCGAAACGCTGGACGACGTGCTGGCGCGCCTGCAGTCGTGCTGCCTGCCGTCCGGACGCGTCTGGTCCGGCCCCGAACTGTTTGCCACGCTCGACGAACTCGCAGGCCGCAACATCTTCATGCCGCTCTATCGCCGCTATGCCGACACGATCGGTTTCCCGGACACGACCCCGTTGTTCGCGCGACTGGGCCTGCGCATCGACGACGGCCGGGTTCGCATCGAGCGCAGCGCGCACCTCGAGCAAATCCGCAACGCCATCACCGAGGTCGACGTCCGCACCGCCCACTGGCGCGACCAGCTCGCCGCCTACGCGCCGTAGCAGGCTGATAGTACGGATACTTCATAAACGGGTTGGCTTCGGTGGTGGGCGAAGGCGTGCCCCGGGGAGGGCTTTTCAGGGACGCTGCAAGCACGTCCGTGTGCGCTCCGGGCTCGACATCCTGTCTCGCACGGCCCTGAAAAGCCCTCCCCCGGGCCACACCTCCGCCTGTTACCCCCGTGCCGTTCATGAAGTATCCGTGCGCCGAAGTCACTGCCTGGTGACGTCGCCTGAATTGTCCGCAGCATGCCCTGCCAGCTCGTCCGGGTCCCCATCGAACAGCCAGCGGGTCAGCGGCAACTTGAGTACGCGGTCGAACAGCAGGTAGCCGGCGATCAGCATCGCAATCCCCCAGCCCTCGAAGCGGTTGATGAACCAGAGCGGCCAGAGGAACGCCTGTACCGTGTTGACGAGCGACTGCACGGTGAAGCGCAACAGGAACTCGAGCAGCTGCTCGCTGAAGAAATCGACCATGCCGTCGCTCATGCCGAATTCGCGGAAGAACGTCGTCACTTCCAGCCAGGCGAATGCGACGACGAAGCCGCAGGCATAGTAGCCGCCGCCGTGGCTGGCCCAGACCGTGCGAAACGAGCGCTTGAGGAGTCGCCCGCACTCGCCGGGAAAGGCGCGGGGTTCGTTGACGAGGGTCCGGCCGAGCTGCCGCGTCTCTCGCCCGCGGCGCCGCATCCTCGCGAGGAACGATTCACGATTTTTCCTGCGTTGCCGGCGTCGTTCCCTGCGATTCATGACGCACGCCTGGTTGGCGGACTCAGCTCTTGTCGAGCTTGCTGATCTTCGAGCCTTCCAGCGTCAGGTTGTACATGAGGCCCTTGGAACCGAAGACGAAGCCGACCACCGGGTCCTTGACGTTCTGGCTGTCGATGCTCTTGCCGGCGCCGACGTCTATCAGGGCGACGGAGCCGTCGACGCCGACCTTCCAGCCGCTCGAGTCGCGAAACTTGTCGAGCGCCTCGCGGGTCATGAACGCGATGACGACGGACTTGGCCTGCGCGCCGAGCTGCAGGCCGAAGGAACCGGCCGTCGTGCGGTAGTAGCCGGTCGTTTCGCCGTTGACGCGCAACGCGCCCTCGCCGGTCTCGCCGCCGATGCCGATGCCGACCTTGATGACGCGCGGAAATACGAGGTAGCCGGCCGCCTTGCCGAGAAACGCGTCGGCGCCGTTCACTTCCTCGCCGAACTGCTGCAGCGCGTCGTTGACGTCCGCGTCGATCTCCGCGGCCGTCGCCGCCGGTGCTGCCGACGGCAGGGATGCGGCCAAAAAGAGTGCCAGTAATGCTGCGAGTGGCTTGCCGTTCATCTCTTTACTCCCGGGAAATTCTGCAAAAGTCGCCAGCCTGAGCGGTGCCGCCTGAAGCGTCACTGAACCGGCGCGGCCGGCGGCATCAGGCTGGACGGTATCGGGGCCCGCCGCCGGTTCGGCTGCGGCGGATAATTCGCGGCCAGGTAGTCGAGGATACGCGACTCGGTCGCGGCATCGAACTGCCACAGGTTTTGCGTCGCCTGCATCCAGCGGATGATGTCCAGCCAGGTCTGGCGGTCGGCGCGCTGGCTGGTGACCAGCCGGTGCGAATGACAGCCGCCGCAGTGAATCCGCACCAGCTCCCAGCCCGGCGCCCTGACGAGCCCGGTTGCCTCGTCGATGTCCGCGGCCGCCGCGCTGCCCGCGAACGACAAGGCCAGGACGAGGAGCGCCCGGCGCATCAGGCCGTGACCCGCACCGCCACCCGGTGGCACGCATTGTTCAGGTAGCCGCGCGGGTTCCAGCCGGGCAGCACCATCGGCTGTGCCCGCCCCTGTTCATCCTCGGCCCGCGCCCAGACCTCGTAGTAGCCGGGCCCGGGGAATTCGACCCGGGCCGAGAAATGCTGCCAGGCAAGCCGGTTGACCGGCTTTTGCAGCGCCGCGCGCTGCCACGTGGCGCCGAAGTCCGTCGACGTGTACACGCGGCGCACGGCGAGATCGCCGGCCCACGCATGGCCACGAACCCGCAACGGTTCGCCGTGCGCCTGCGTCACGCCCGAGCGCGGCAGCGTGATCAGCGATTTGACCGGCATCGACTCGATGATGCACATGTCCTCGTCGGCGACGTCGGCGCCGGGCGCCACCGGACGGCACGGCACGCGGTACGACTGGCCTGTCATCTTGGCGCCGTCGTGCACGCGATCGCGAACGAGCAGCCGGTTGAGCCACTTGCCGCTGACCGACGCCGGCCAGCCGGCGCACAGCAGGCGCAGCGGGTAACCGTGCAGGGCCGGGAGCGGCTCGCCGTTCATCGCCCACACCAGCATCGATTCGTCTTCCCGCGCTTTCGCGAGCGGCACGCCGCGTGAAATGGGGCGCTTGTCCGGGTCGCCGGACAGGTGCGTGTCCGCACCCTCGTACGCGACGTAGACGGCGTCATCGGCGACGCCGACGTCGTCCAGCACATCGCGCAGCCGCACGCCGGTCCATTCCGGGCAACCGATGGCGCCGGTCGACCAGCTGGCTTGCCGCTCGCCGGCGGATAGAACTCGGCGCGCCCGTTGCCGCCGCATTCGATCTGCAGCTGCAACGTACGATGGCGGTAACGCTGTTTCAGCTCGGCCAGCGTCATGACCTCCGGCCGCTCGCAGGACTCGCCGCCGATCTCGAAGCGCCACTCGCCGGCGTCGATCGCGGACAGCGCCGGCGGGATGCCGTTGTTGCGCACGAACAGGCGGCTGGCCGGCGTCACCGCGTCGTCCAGCAGGTGCGCCGGCGTCTCGGCATTGATCGGCCGGTCGTTCAGGACCGTCAGGCCGTCCTTGCCCGGCAATTCGAAGGGTTCGTCGCTCTGCGCCAGGGCAGCGGGAATCAGGCCGCCGGGCAGGTATGCCGCGAACGGGATGGCGGCACCCAGCGCCGCGCTCATTGCCGCGAGGCCACTGCCCCGCAGGAAGCCGCGGCGGGTCAGCGGATCGGGCTCGCGACCCCAGAGCCGGCGATCGGCCGCCGCGGGATCGTGGGCGTACAGTGCGTGCAGGCCACGTTCTTTTTTCATGATGAGTAATCCCGGGACACCGTGCGCAGGAATGTCTGCAGCAACTCGCGCAACACCGCGCGCAACGGTTCGGCGCGGGCCGCATCATAACGCAAAGTCTTTTCGTCCATGTAACTGCGCTGCGCGAGTTCCAGCTGCACCGCGTGGCAACCGTCATCGGGACGGCCGTAATGGCGCGTGATATAGCCGCCCGTGAAGCGCCCGTTCAGGACGGCACTGAACGGCGCCGCCGCCGCAACCTCCCAGAGGGCTTTCTCCACGCCGACGGCAACGCTCGCGCCGCCGTACGTACCGAGGTTGAGCTCCGTCAACGGGCCGTCGAACAGCGCCGGCACCTCGCTCGCGATGGAATGGGCATCCCACAGCAGCGCATACCCGTGACGGGCCTGCAGGCGCCCGAGCTCGTGCGCCAGCCTGTCGTGGTACGGGCGCCAGTAGGTTTCGACGCGTGCCTGCCGTTCCGCCGCGCTAACGCCTTCCCCGTCGCGATAGACGGGATCGCCGCGAAAGGTACGCGCCGGGCAAAGTCCCGTGGCGACCTGGCCGGGATACAGTTCGCTGTCGTCGGCCGGACGATTCAGGTCGATAACGTAACGCGAGAAACGCGCCGCGATGACACCGGCGCCCAGCGTCGCCGCGAAGTCGTACAGCCTCGCGACATGCCAGTCGGTGTCCGGCAACGTGCGCCCGGCGCCCGTCATGCGCGCGGCGATCTCCGCCGGCACCTCGCGCCCGTCGTGCGGAATGCTGATCAGCAGCGGCGAGTCGCCGGCGCGAAATTCCAGGACGTCGTCACTCATGCCCTGAAGCTGGGCAGGACCGGCCGGCAATGCTCGCAGAACGAGCCGGCGTCGATGACGTCCGCCAGTTCCTCGATCTCGCCGGACAGCGACCGGTCGGTGTCATAGGGGGCCGAGAAGTGGCGTACCTGTTCGATGATCTGCTCGAGCGTCGGCGAGCTCTTCTTCGGGTGGTGGAACTCGATGCCCTGCACGGCGGCCAGCAACTCGATCGCGAGGATGCGGGCGACGTTGTCGACCATGCCGTGCAGCCGGCTCGCGGCAAACGTCGCCATGCTGACGTGATCCTCCTGGTTGGCCGAGGTCGGCAGGCTGTCGACGCTGGCCGGGTGGGCCAGCGACTTGTTCTCGGAGGCGAGCGCGGCCGCCGTGACCTGCGCCATCATGAAGCCGGAATTCAGCCCGCCGCCGCGGACGAGAAACGGCGGCAGCCCGCTTAAATGCGAGTCGATCAGGAGCGCGATGCGGCGCTCCGACAGCGCGCCGATCTCTGCGATCGCCAGCGCGAGGTAGTCCGCGGCGAGCGCCACCGGTTCCGCGTGGAAATTGCCGCCGGACAACACATCGCCGCTCGCGGCGAACACCAGCGGGTTGTCGGTGACCGCGTTCGCCTCCGTCTGCAGCACCAGGGCGACGTGACGCAGGACATCCACGCACGCGCCGATAACCTGCGGCTGGCAGCGTATCGAGTACGGGTCCTGCACGCGGTCGCAGGCGAGGTGCGAGGCACGAATCTCGCTGCCGTGCATCAGCTCCCGCAGCAGGCGCGCGACCGCAATCTGGCCCGGCTGGCCGCGCACGTCCTGGATGCGTTCGTCGAATGGCGTGTCGCTGCCCTTCACCGCATCCGCCGCCAGCGCGCCGGTCGTGATCGCCGCGGCCACCAGGTGTTCGCTGCGAAACAGCGCGGCCAGAGCCAGCGCCGTCGACACCTGGGTCCCGTTCAGCAGCGCGAGGCCCTCCTTGGGCGCCAGCTCCAGCGGGGCGAGGTCCGTCGCGGCCAGCGCCGCCGAAGCCTCCATGACCTGGCCGTCGACGCTGACCTCGCCGAGACCGAGCAACGCGCCCGCCAGGTGCGCGAGCGGCGCGAGGTCGCCGGATGCCCCGACCGAGCCCTTCGCCGGGATCGCCGGATAGATTTCGTGGTCGATCAGCGCGATCAGCGCGTCGACCAGTTCCTCGCGAACGCCCGAGTAGCCCTGCGCCAGCGCGATGACTTTCAGGACCATGACGAGCCGCACCGTGGCATCCGGCAACAACGGCCCGACGCCGACCGCGTGCGAGGCAACCAGGTTGCGCTGCAGTTTCGCGAGATCGGCGTCGCTGATGCGCTCCTGCGCCAGCTGGCCGAAGCCCGTGTTGACGCCGTACACGGTCTGGCCGCCGGCCAGCACCTTTTGAATCTGCGCCGCCGATTCGCTGATCGCGCAGCGGGCATCGTCGTCCAGCACGACCCGGGTCGGCTCGGTCCACGCGGCGCGCAATGCGTCCAGCGTGACCGGTGCGCCGTTCAGTTGCAGTTGCATGGCATCGCTCCGTGGTTCATTTGCCCGCCATGGGCAGGTTGAGTCCGTGTTGCCGGGCCGCGGCCAGCGCTTCCTCGTAACCGGCGTCGGCATGCCGCATGACGCCGCTCGCCGGGTCGTTCCACAGCACCCGCGCGATGCGCTCGGCCGCGGCGTCGCTGCCGTCGCAAACGATGACCATGCCGGCGTGTTGCGAATAGCCCATGCCCACGCCGCCCCCGTGATGCAGCGACACCCAGGTGGCGCCGCTGGCCGTGTTCAGCAGCGCGTTCAGCAACGGCCAGTCGGACACGGCGTCGCGAGCCGTCCTGCATCGCCTCGGTCTCGCGGTTCGGGCTGGCGACCGAGCCGCTGTCCAGGTGGTCGCGGCCGATGACGACGGGCGCCTTGCAGCTCGCCCGAGCGGACCATCTCGTTGAAGGCGAGGCCCAGCCGGTGGCGATCGCCGAGCCCGACCCAGCAGATGCGCGCGGGCAGGCCCTGGAAGCGGATGCGCTCGCGCGCCGCGTCCAGCCAGTGGTGCAGGTGCGGATCGTCGGGAATCAGTTCCTTTACCTTCGCATCCGTCCGGTAGATGTCCGCCGGATCGCCGGACAGCGCGACCCAGCGAAACGGGCCGATGCCGCGGCAGAACAGCGGCCGCACGTAGGCCGGCACGAAGCCGGGAAAGTCGAAGGCCTGTTCGACGCCCTCGTCGAAGGCGACCTGGCGAATATTGTTGCCGTAGTCGAACGTCGGCACGCCGGCCGCGTGGAACTGCAGCATCGCCCGGACGTGCCCGGCCATCGACGCCGAGGCCGCCCGCGCCACGCCGTCCGGGTCGCTCGTGCGGCGCTCGCGCCACGTCTCGACGGTCCAGCCCGCCGGCAGGTAGCCGTTGAGCGGGTCGTGCGCCGACGTCTGGTCGGTGACCGCGTCCGGGCGCGACGCCGCGCGCGCACGCAGCTCGGGCAGGATTTCCGCCGCGTTGCCGAGCAGGCCGACGGACAGCGGCACGCGGTCCGCCTTGGCCGCGTCGATCGAGCGTCGAGCGCCTCGTCCAGCGTCGTCGGCGTGCGGTCGCAGGTAGCCGGTCTGCAGGCGCATCTCGATGCGGCTCGGCTGGCACTCGACGGCGAGCATGCGACGCACCCGCCATCGTCGCGGCCAGCGGTTGCGCGCCGCCCATGCCGCCGAGGCCGGCCGGTCAGGATCCAGCTGCCCGGCCAGGTCGCCGCCGTAGTGCTGCCGGCCCATCTCGACGAACGTCTCGTAGGTACCCTGCACGATGCCCTGGCTGCCGATGTAGATCCACGAGCCGGCGGTCATCTGGCCGTACATCATCAGGCCCTTGCGATCGAGCTCGTGGAAGTGCGTCCCAGTTGGCCCAGTGCGGCACCAGGTTCGAGTTGGCGATCAGCACGCGCGGCGCATCGGCGTGCGTGCGAAAGACGCCGACCGGCTTGCCGGACTGCACCAGCAGGGTCTCGTCGTCGTCGAGCTCGCCGCAGCGCCGCGACGATGCGCGTCGAAGCGCGTCCCAGTTGCGCGCCGCCTTGCCGATGCCGCCGTAGACGACGAGCTCCTCCGGCCGCTCGGCGACCTCGGGGTCGAGGTTGTTCATCAGCATCCGGAGCGGCGCCTCGGTCAGCCAGCTTTTCGCCTGCAATTTGGAGCCGGTCGGTGCCTTGATAACGCGCTCTCGAGTCATGATGGCCTCTCTTCGTCGATCAGTCGCTGCCGTCACCGACCGCCTGCAGCGGCCGGCTGCGCGGGGTGCCGGGCGGCGTGTAATGGCCGGTCAGCTCGAAGCGGCTGCCGGGATGGTGCAGGCGGGAGAAACTGACCGGGCGGCCATGCGCCCAGGTGCGCCGCACGACCACGAGGCACGGTTCCCCGGCGGGCATGCCGAGGTGTTTTTGCACCGCCGCGTTCGGCATGGCCGCGCGCACGACCTGCTCCGCCTCCTGCAGCGGCGCGATCGCGCTCAGGCAGGCGCTGGGCGTCGTGACGGTAAAGTCGTGCCGGTCGAAGTCGCGCGCGAAATCGGCGAGGACATGCCGGTCCTCGAGCTGCACCGGCACGTCGTTCTCGGCGTGCACGACCAGCACGTGCCAGACGTCGCAGCCGGATTCGACCTGCAGCGAGCGCGCGACGGCGCCGTGCGCGCGCTGTTTCGACAGGCGCACGACGCGG
>JAXHLH010000011.1:0-204128 GCA_034522415.1 Woeseiaceae bacterium | reverse complement strand
GACGCAGGGTTCTCAGACCGAGTACACGATGTACTCGCAGGCCGGGACGCTGTTGCACAAGAAGGTGGGCGGGGTGACGACCGACTACATCTATGCGGGTCAGAGTTGCTCATTGCGAGAGCACAGCTCCGGCGGCGGGCTGCACTACCTGCACGCGGATCTGCTGGGCTTCGCGCGGATCGAGGGGAAAGTGGGGATCAACGGGCTACGCCGAGCACTACACGCCTTGGGGCCGGGGAGAAGCTGAGTGATCCAATTCAGCTGGCGGATGATGTTGGCTATACCGGGCATCAGTCGGATGTGGCAACCGGGCTGACTTACATGCATGCTCGGTATTACGATCCAGCGGTCGGACGATTCATAGCTGTGGATCCCGTTCGTTTCGCGGCGGATAACCCTATGTCGTTCAATCGATACTCGTACGTGTACAACCAACCTTATAGGTACACAGACCCTACTGGCATGATAGCCGAGCCAATCGACGAAATTGTCGTTACAGGATCGCCTCAAGACGGGCACGTTGGCGAGTGGGCGATCCTTTTCAATGATTCACCAGACTATACGGCTAGCGATACCGTTCGAACGAGAATGATGGCTACATTCGCAAGAGGGGACTATTCGGAAGCCATGTCTATAATGCGCCACTCTATGGGTATGTCGGAAAAAGAGATTGCAAGGTTTCTTCGACAACAGGCAAATAGACGTGGCGCTGAACTCGTCAAGAAATTCAAAGACTTAAGGGTTGGTACAGGGGCGCGGTCAGGGCGACACGGAACTCCCCATGCCAGGGCAGGAGCGCAATTGATGAGGGAGGCAAATCTAACCGCGAAGAATTCTAAAGAATATGCTAACCATCTGCGCGTAGTCGCAAGACAGCTAATTAACCAGAAAAAACAGATCAATCATTGAGGCTTTCAGGAATGTCCGATAGTGCCAAAGAACTACTAGGGATAGAAAACGCTCTGGACGCAGCCGAGGTCGGTGAGCGCTCAGCGCACGAAGCGTTGGTGCTTGCGACTGACTACGCGGACGCACATCCACAGGATGCTCAGGCGAACCAGCTTGCGGGATACGCGTGGTACATGCTCGGTGAATCCAAAGCTCGGAACACGAACGTCAAGTACTATTTGAGGATCGCGATTGAGCTCGATCCAGAATGCCGTTCGCCCATATGTACCTCGGGCATGAATATTTTGATACGTGTCAGTATCCCCAGGCATTGGCCGAATTTTCCAAGGTCGATCTGCACCGCATTTCGGAGGCCCAACGGCCATGGCGTGCAGCGAAAATGAATGAGTTGATCATTTGTTGCAAACTCCGGTTAGATGCATCGCAAGACGTAGCACCTGCGATCGATGCCCTCCGGCACGAGTACAACGCGCTGAGGGAAATGTACAAGCCAGTACCAGAGGAACTCGCCAGGACGTTGCTGGATTGCAGGCATCTGATTACCGATGAAAATCGGCAGAGCGTCATGCTGCTACTACAGACGTCAGAGTTCTTCGAAACGCTGAGTAGCGCCTATCCTGGCTTGGTGGATTGTCAGAAGTCGAAATAGCGGCACCCTGCTGTGGAGTGGCCTCGGCCGCGGCGAGCGGGCAATATCCGGAAAATATCCGAACAAAAATATCTGAAAATAATATCCGGACACTCACAATTTCTCCTTGAACGCGCGCGAAATGGTTCTGCCAGTGGTAAGCCCACTGGCTACCGTACGCGGCATGAGCCTGCCACGCGCCACGCTGATAAAATAAGGGGTCGAACCGACTATTGCCAAGACCCAGGACACTCAAAATTGCGTTACGACGACAATGCCGGGTTTCTCGAGTGGTACGCGCAGGCGGCCTCGGGCGGCACCGGCGCCTGAAACCTTTCCCTGTCGCCCGGGCAAATGATTGCATTCGCAGTATATACGGCACTCCACTCTCGAATCAGTGCAAGTGACCTTAGTACGATTTCTCGATCTGACATCGACAAGAGCGACGTAATTCGCACCATCAGATCTTACATGGAAGCAACTCCATCGCGCGGCTGACCCACAGCTACGACCCGAACGGCAATATCACGTTCATCGACGATGCGGAGCACGGATCGAGCTACGACCGCTCGATGGGCTACGACGACCTCGACCGGCTGACGAGCGCCAGCGGCTACTGGGGCTCGGGCAGCTATACCTACGACGCCCTCGGCAATATCAAGACCAAGACCGAGGGCGGCCAGGCGATGACCTATCACTACAATTACACCGTCCATCGCCTGACGAACATTACCGGCGACAACGCGCAGTCGTTCGGCTACGACGCGTACGGCAACGTGACCAGCAACGGGAGTCACGGGTTCACGTACAACCGGGCGGGGAACGTGATCGAGTTCGACCAACCCGTCGATCTCGTACAAATATGACGGGCATAAGCGCCGAGTGCAGCAAACGCAAGGTACTCAGACCGAGTACACGATGTACTCGCAGGCCGGGATGCTGCTGCACAAGAAGGTGGGCGGGGTGACGACCGACTACATTTATGCAGGAGAGTTGTTGATTGCGAAGAACAGCTCCAGTGGCGGGCTGCACTACCTGCACACGGACCTGCTCGGCTCGCCGATCAAGGGGAAGGTGGGATCGACGAGTTTCACGGAGCATTATAGCCCTTGGGGTGACAAGAAGGACGATCCCATTCAGCTCGCCGATGACGTTGGCTTCACCGGGCATCAGTCCGATACCGCAACCGGGCTCACTTATATGCAGGCGCGGTATTACGATCCGGTGGTGGGGCGGTTTATGGCGGTCGACCCGATCGGGTTCGAACCCGACAACTCAATGTCGTTCAATCGATACGCGTACGTAAGAAACAATCCATTGACGAATATCGATCCAGACGGTCAATGGGGCATCGCCGGCGCGATTTATGGAGCGATTTCCGGAGCTGTCGGCGGAATAATCACGGCCACTAGTGCCGGAGGAGACCTGATTGATGTTGCAAAAGGCGCAGTGGCAGGTGCTGCCGCAGGAGGCGCGGTCGGCTTCGTAATGCCTTCTGCCTCCACGAATGCCGGAATGGTTGCCGCGGCTGCCGTAACCGGATATACATCAAGTATCGCAGGGCAAGCAGCTGGAAACATCGTTAACGGAGAAGACGCCACAGCGAAACATCAGTCAAACTGCTGCTTTGGGTTCAGCCGCTGGAGGCAGCGCTACAACTCTCGTTGCCAAAACACGCGGTGGTTGCCGACGACAGGCGGCAACGTCATCGGTGAGGCGCTT
Organism: Woeseiaceae bacterium; assembly: GCA_034522415.1. Lineage (GTDB taxonomy): Bacteria > Pseudomonadota > Gammaproteobacteria > Steroidobacterales > Woeseiaceae > Woeseia. The sequence continues at coordinate 200,869 of JAXHLH010000011.1, read as the reverse complement.
GAGGCAGATACAACGAATGCAAGTCGCGCGGTTGGCAATACCGTAGCATCTGTTATCGAAGGATTTGGTGCAGGAGCGGGCGAGGCAATCGCGAGCGAGCTCTTGGATGATGAAAAAACGGCGAAGGAACTGGGTCAGTAGACAGATCGTACAAAATGGGCAGAAGACATCGGTGCATTGCGTTTGCTGTTTCAGGGCTACTATTAGCGACCTTATGGTTGACGTTGCTGGTTTCAGTGCTAGTTTCGGTGAATGAGCTTGCCCGCTAACGTCATGGCAACATTGTTTGATAATGGCATTTGCTATCACGCCGTTGTTCATATGGTTGGGTATGGGAATTCAATATTCAGTTTGCGGCAATCGCCTTGTCATTTTTGGCAGACTTGGACAAGTATCCTGGTCTTGGAATTCCGTCCTTTACTGCCTCCTAACTCGTACACCGAAAGAATGCGCTCACTGCGGATACTCAAATATACTCTGCGATTGTTCGGACAACGTTAACTAATGTCTGTCCAGAAAGTGCTATTTTTCGGCGCACCGCCTAACCGTCAGCCAGCCGCGTCGCGTCCGGTGGGGCTTGGACCCACAGCGGTAAACGTGCAGCGCTGAGATTTCGCCAGAGTGGGCTCAGGTACCGAAGCGTTTGTTCACCAACGCATCTTCAATAGTTTCTCCGGACCCTAGCGCTAGCGTTTGTCGAAATTCCGTGAACGATCAAACAAGAGAAGTTGTTCAGGTTTCTGACAAGAATCGGCGGGATTGGTTCCCCGATCGCCGAATCAAGTGGCGTGAGGACTAAGCAATGGCGCTCGATCGATCAAAGCTGTATGAAGACATAGATTTCTTCGAGCTGCACGGGCATGCAGTAATGATGTTGACCCCTGAGGCCGCCCAGAAGGTTTGTGAACTTGCGTCTGATCAGGGCTTAACAATTGGTCGAGTAGAAGGTGGAATTTGGCACGACCCGGGGTTCGAGGCGCGATTGGATCGTATTTGGGATGTGCGTGACGAGGCTCGAGGTGAATGCCATGTTGCGAACCATGATGCGGCGAGGTTTATTCGATCGTGGTCTGACGAACACGGTGTATTTATACTTTCAATACTTCTTAGAAGATTAGGGGGCGCGTTCAAATTCCGGAACACCGACACAGGAATTGAATCTGCTGGGGAGACCCGGCGGCAGGCCTGGATGTCCAACCAGTGGAAGCAGACCAAGACGCGAGGCAGCTACAAGGAAACCCGCTACCTGGACGCCATGCTGCGCCCGGTGCTGGTGAAGACCGAGGACACATCCGACGGTAGCGGCGACCTGACGCGCTACTCGCGCACGACTTTTGACAGCAAGAGCCAGCCCGTCTTCCAGTCCTTCCCGTCGGCCTCGGCCACCGCGGGGGATGGCTCAGAGACCGACCGGCGTCACCCCCTGATTGAGATAGCGGAAAGGAGATCTGGAGTCTGGCCTCATTGAACGAGGAGGACAGACATGAAGAAGCGCTACAGCGAAGAACGAATCATCGGGTTTCTGCAGGAAGCCGAGGCAGGGGTGAAGGTGAAAGAGCTGTGCCGCCGGCACGGCTTTTCGGAAGCCAGTTTCTATGCCTGGCGCAGCAAGTTCGGCGGCATGGACGTATCAGGACGCGAAGCGGCTGAAGGCGCTGAAAGCGAACGCCCGTATTGAAGAAGCTACTGGCAGAGACGCTGCTCGAGGAAGACGAGGGTGACGAAGGAGGCGCTGCGAAAAAATGTATGGTCCGCCCCTGGCTAGCAAGTCTCATTTTGTGTTGACCTGAAACAGTTTGCATAAATGTATCCGGCCTCTTGCAAGCGGACTGCTGTTGCAGCCAGGCCATGATGAGATCCGCACATCCAATTCCTATCAAGTGGTAAGAGCTTGATGCTCACTTTTTTGCGTCAGGTTTATCGGATGTCGATCGACTGTTGTGTCATCACATGCTGAGCCTCGCAAACTTCGGTGGGTATGAATCAAAAAATTGCTAGGCGGTCACATCGCTTGCACCTTTGTCGTACGTGGCACCCGGCTTGGTTAGTATGACCCAGGCGATTCGGGCCAGCTTGTTGGCGAGAGCAACTGTGACCTTGTTAGGCGGCATTCTCGCTTCGGCTTTGTTCAACCAGGGTCCAAGACGGTCTCTGTCTCGATTGAGATGAAGTTTAGCGGCCCGTCTGGTGCACCAGGAGCCGTCGAAGGTATGGATTACCTCGTTTCGAAATCCCCAGTAGCCGGGTTTGGCCACGGGTCGAATGCTGCCTCGGGACTAAGCCGATCCACGCCGCCAAATCTCGCCCGCGGCGAAAGTCTTTGGGATTACCTATAGAAGATAGGATCGCCGTGGCTGTAATTTCTCCGATTCCAGGCACCGACATGAGCCGTCGCGCGATCTCGTCGTGGGCCGCGATTGCTTTCACTTCATCAGAGGCGCTTTTGAGGCGTTCTTAGCGTCAAACCCTCCCAAAGTGAGGCAATCAGACAACGCGCGCGTTATTCGATAGTTTCATTTTCGGCATCTTCGAGAACATGCGGAATATCTCGGCAAAAGGTGGCTACGCCGGTTGGCATGGTAATGCCAAACTCCAAGCACAAGGATCGCGTTTGCGTGATGATTTGTGTTTGTTGCCTAACCAGCTGGTCTCGCACACGGTGAAGCGCTTGGGGATCGATTTGGTCCAGCCGCTTTATACCGACAAATCGCATTGTTGGTCGCTGAACTGCTTCGGCAATAGCTGCCGCATCGTTGGCGTCGTTTTCTGGCGGTTCAAATAGGGCTTTACGAACTGAGCGGCCATGATTTTCGCGTCGTGACCCTGTTCGCTCAGCTGCCGTGCGAGCCACTGGCTACCTGGACAGGCTTTCCATTCCCCCGATAAGCACGTTCGGGACGTTCGCAAAGAAGCGGATGATGGTCTTGCGGGTCAATTTCTTGCTGAAGAGGGGCATCCCACGTTTGTCACATCGCCGGATGTGGTACACCGATTTACCGATATCGATTCCGTAGATTACACATTTAGAGTTTGAGTCCGTCATTACGCTATCCTCGAGGGTGGAACTCCTAATTCTGCGAAAATGGGGCGAGACCGTCGTAGTGGTAACCGCACCGGCGCGCCGCGAACTGGCGGGCTGGATGCGGACGAAGGGATTGTCAGAACGGGCAGGGCATGCGGATCGTGAAGATGAGCGCGAGTTCGCTGCGCTATCGACCGACGCCGGATCGAAACGTCGAACTGCGGCAGAAGATCGTGTTGCTGGCGCAGCGTCATCGTCGCTACGGGGCTGGAATGATCTACTTGAAGCTCCGCCAGGGCGGTGACGTCGTCAATCACAAGCGCGTTGAACGTCTGTATGCCGCGGAGAAGGCGCCCAGATCAGGCGACGCAAGCGCAAGAAAGTGCCGATCACGGATCGGCAGCCGCTGGAGCGTCCCGAGACAGCAAATGCGGTCTGGTCAATGGATTTCGTATTCGACCGCGTCGCCGGAGGGCGCAGGCTGAAGATCCTCGGCATCGTCGATGATGGCACGACGGAATGTGTCGCTGCGCACGTTGAGCATGCGATCGGCGGCGATCACCTGGTTCGGATTCTCGACCGCATCTGCAAGGTCCGTGGTTATCCCGGCGTTATCCGGACCGACAACGTTCTATATCCGGATGTCATTTTACTGACGCAGCCGGTACTGCTGCCGCCCGCTAAGTGGCAGATGAGTAGCTGGTGTCCGAATTCCAGGCGTTCTTCCGCACAACAGGATAGTTTCTGGCATGGCGAACACAGGATCGGCCGGTGCCGCCTCACCGTTCTCAATACGAGATGCAGGTCCAGGCGGAAGTCCCAAACATTATCTACGAGGTCAGACTGCCTCTACGGCCCTACAGAGGGTTCATCCGCCTGGTTATCGCCTTCCGTCAAAGGGTGGATAATCGATGCCGCGCTTGATAAGCGCATGTGCCACCCTGGCCATCTTGGCGGCCACGGCGGTCAGTGCTTTTGCGCCTTAGATCTCGGTCAATCAATTATCGGCTGTGTGGCGTACGAATTTCTCGCGAAAATCATTCTCGCGCTGACGCACCGCGACCTGGCCGGCCATCCAGAAGGCGCGCGAAGTCTCGCATTCCCGTACTTTGAAAGTTTGCTCTGACCTCGGAAGCGTCCTGACTGGTGTGTCGCGAGGTCAAAGCCACAGAACTTCAGAAACTGGCGATAGTGACCAAAGCGACGCAGGTCGCCGGCTTCGGCGAGTATCGTTAAGGCATGGATTGGCCCCACGCCTGGTAGCTGGCGCAGTCGTTGATAGTCGGGATGCTCACCAAGCAGTTCCTGTGCCTGGCGTTCGATCGCATCGCGATGCATACTGTTTAAGTTCAATCATCTGTCAATCGCCGGTGGGTACATCTGTACCGCTGGGCTGTCGGCATCAGCGGGCAGTGCCACGGAGCTTTGAGCGGTCTTGTAAATATCTGATAACAAGAGAGCACTTCTGGAAACCTTTCGACCGAGCAGCAGCCACGCCGACTGCACGAACTCTCGTTGCGTCAGCGCGGTAATCGATCCGGGCGTCGGGAATGCGTGCAACCAGCGAAAAAACCACTCAGAACGCGAGTTGTGTCGAAATCGATCGACCTGGGAAAGTACAGAGGGAAGTAGTGCGTCTTCAGCCGGTGAGACGTTCTCGGTCTTCATCGACGAGACAGCTTCGTGAGTCTAAAAACAGCAACTCCTGCCAATCGTTGATGCCTTCGACAAGGGGATCGTAGTAGCGCTGCGTTAACCCATTGGACAGCATATGCAGGAATCACTGCGCATCCCTCGGTCATTTCTTATCCCAGCTGTTCTGCAAAGCCTCACGCGTTCTCGCCAAGGCGACTGAAGAGACCAGTCGGACGTCGAATCCCTCCTTACACATCCGCCAGGCAATTACACGATGGTAGTTGCCCGTTGCTTCGAAGCCCACGATCACGTCGCTGCCCAGAGCACGAAGATGTACTACCATCGATCATGGTCTACCTTGTCGTTGGTCATCGACCAGCCGATATCGTTTCTTGTCGACCGGTTGGATAAGGAGCTGATGGCGGCGGCTGGCGATGTCGATCGCAACCAAGGAGCCGGTGCAGCTGCTACACTGTTTGGAATAGCCATGGCGGTGTTCCTCCCTGCGTGAATGGATCACACCAACACTCTAGGAGATCGGCGCCCCGCCATGGCTGCCCGAATCTCCAATGCCGCGTCGATCACATCCAAGATCAGGGTTCCTGATGTACTACGGCAAGGAGTTCACTGGCCGCGCCATGCTGGCCTGGGCACACGAGCACAAGGTAGCTCTTCGTCTCATCGAACCGGGCAAACCGAATCAGAACGCCTACATTGAATCGTTCAACAGCCGATTCCGGGACGAATGCCTGAACGAGCATGTGGTTCTTCCACTTTGCGGCATGCCCGGCAAATCGTCGAAGGCTGGCACAGGGAATACAACGAGGATCGACCAAAAAAGGGGCTGGGCTGAACTGACCCCTTCCCCAGCATGCCGAACAATTGGCGAAGAAATCGATTACAGTAGCTGCCGGACTCTAGATCCGGGTGCTACTCAGAAAGGGGTGACGCCGCTGGGTGCCGGCCGGATCTGTGATGACCTTCGCGATGAGGGCGAACAATGCAGCCTGAATCGTGTTGCTCGGTTGATGCGCGCCGGTGAGTCCGCGGGGCGTTCCCTGGGGAGAAGACTCGCAACAAGCCATCGGGTGAGCGGCCGGCGGATGTCGAGAACCACCTGAACCGTGACTTCGTCGCCGAGGAGGCGAACACCAAGTGGGTCACCGACGTTACACTTGTCCGTATCGTCGGCGGTCTATGGCTGTATTTGTGCGTCGTCATCGACCTGCACTCCCCTGCCGGTGCCGATCACGCCCAATGCCTACGGGGCGCCGAAGTCGGTGGGCAGCTATGCCTCGGCCATCGGCTACCACGAGAACGGCACCATCGAGACCCTGACCTACGGCAACGGCCGGGTCTACACGACGACCCGGAACGCCCGCACGCTGCCCGCCGAGCTCAAGGTCATGGACGGCGGCAATACCATTGCAAAGCTGACCCACAGCTACGATGCGAACGGCAACATCACCTTCATCGACGACGCGGTCCACGGCATCGAGCTACGACCGCTCGATGGGCTACGACGACCTCGACCGGCTGACGAGCGCCAGCGGCTACTGGGGCTCGGGCGGCTATACCTACGACGCCCTCGGCAATATCAAGACCAAGACCGAGGGCGGCCAGGCGATGACCTATCACTACAATTACACCGTCCATCGCCTGACCAGCATCAGCGGGGCGAACGCGCAGTCGTTCGCCTACGACGCCTACGGCAACGTGACCTCAAACGGCGCGCACGGGTTTACGTACAACCGGGCGGGGAACCTGGTCAGCTCGACCAGTCCGTCGATTTCGTACCAGTACGACGGGCACAAGCGGCGGGTGCAGCAGACGCAGGGTTCTCAGACCGAGTACACGATGTACTCGCAGGCCGGGACGCTGCTGCACAAGAAGGTGGGCGGGGTGACGACCGACTACATTTATGCAGGAGAGTTGTTGATTGCGAAGAACAGCTCCAGTGGCGGGCTGCACTACCTGCACACGGACCTGCTGGGCTCGCCGATCAAGGGGAAGGTGGGATCGACGAGTTTTACCGAGCATTATACGCCCTTGGGGTGACGAAGAAGGACGATCCCATACAGCTGGCGGACGACGTTGGCTATACCGGGCATCAGTCCGATACCGCAACCGGGCTCACTTACATGCAGGCGCGGTATTACGATCCGGTGGTGGGGCGGTTTATGGCGGTCGACCCGATCGGGTTCGAACCCGACAACTCAATGTCGTTCAATCGGTACTCGTACGTCAACAACAATCCGTACCGGCATACGGACCCGACCGGAAAGATCGCTAAGGCAATCGTATCCGCCGTAAAGGTCGCGTACAAATCCCTGCGGCACGGCAAAAGCCCCGTAAAAGGCACGGTCGATGAGGTCGTCGGGATGGCCGATGATGCCAGTACTCTTCTGGATGGGCAGCTTGATGTTGACGATGCGCTCGCTGTGGTTGACCTTGTTGTTGGAACTGAGTTCAATAACAAGGTTGCAAAGGGGGTAGCGCCGAATGTAGAACAGGCAGCAAACCTCAAACGGTTCCAGAAAAAAATTCCGTCCAACTCAAAAGATAGTGTTGAGCTTCGCGAGCTACCCAATGGCGGTGTAGCAGCTCAAGCCACATCACCCGGGAAAGTTCCAGGCTCAAAAGCCGTCTACGAAAAACAAATAGATGTAAATGGCAATACGGTTCAGACCACGAAAACGACATATGACCCGCAAGGAAATATTGTTCACGTTAAGGACAAACTTAACGGCGGTACATATCCGTAGGAGGTTATGGCATGAATCGATTCGACGTACTAAGAGATTTAGTTGCATTCAATAAGCCAGCAAGCGTTCTGGCTGAAAGTTTGTCAAAGCTTGATTGGGACTATGAAGGGCAGCCTCTGATTGTTATGGCTACACAGGTTCAGGAGGTATTGAAGCGGTTCCTCGCTGACGAATGTTCGGCCCAAGAACTCGAAGACTGGGCAAATTTAGTTGAGTGTCGTGAAGACTTGGAGTTTGAAGAGAAAAAACAGGATCAAATTGCAAATGTAATTTATTGCCTCGCAAATCCAGTGCTAGAGGGGGAGATTACCGCTGATTCTTGTAAAGCTCTTATAGACACTCTGGATTGCGCAGTGAATCACCCCGGGTTCTCCGGAGAGTTTTTGGATTGAGTCAGGCGGCCATCGCCTGATCTCGGTTCTGATAATACATCGCTTCGTACTCAGACGGCGGTATATCGCCAATCGGTTCGAGCAAGCGCCGGTTGTTCAACCAGTCAACCCACTCGAGTGTTGCGTATTCGACCGCATCGACGTTGCGCCACGGGCCACGCTTCCGGATCACTTCGGTCTTGTACAATCCGTTTATCGTTTCGGCCAGCGCATTGTCGTAGCTGTCGCCGACACTGCCGACGGATGCCGAAATGCCCGCCTCAGCCAGGCGTTCGCTGTAACGGATCGATAGATATTGCGTACCGCGGTCGCTGTGATGAATGAGATTGTCTGACTTGCCGCGGGCATGAATCGCCTGCTCCAGTGCATCCAGCACCAGATCCGTTCGGAGCGATGTCGAGACGCGCCAGCCAACGATACGTCGAGAGAAAACGTCGACGACGAAAGCAACAAACACGAAGCCCCGCCAGGTTGCCACGTACGTAATATCAGCAACCCACAGCTGATCGGGCCGTGTCGCGACGAACTGGCGATCAACCAGATCCGCAGGCCGTGATGCACCGGTATCGGGAATCGTGGTCTTGAACGCCTTTCCGCGGCGAGCTCCACGTAAACCTAAGTCCTTCATCAATCGTTCGATTGTGCATCGCGCCACCGGCGTTGACTCCCGCTGCAGCTGTTTCCAGACTTTGCGAGCGCCATACACCTGAAAGTTCTCATGCCACACGCGCGTGATCTCAGGCTTCAGTGACTGGTCCCGATGAAACCGCACCGGATAGCGACCCGGATCATGTTCCCTTGCCTCCTGTTCGTAATACGTCGACGGGGCAATCGGCAGCACTTTGCAGATTGGCTCGACCCCGAATCGGCCCTTGTAATCGTCGATATAGCGAACCATCACTTCAGTCGGCGGTCGAGCTCCGCCTGGGCAAAAAAAGCTGACGCCGTCTTCAGAATATCGTTCGCCCGCTTGAGCTCCCGATTCTCGCGCTTCAGCGCCTTGAGCTCCTCAAGCTCGGAGGATGTTCGACCGGGGCGCCGACCGTCATCTATCTCCGGCCGCTGCACCCACTTGCGTAACGTCTCCGGCGTACAGCCAATCTTGCCGGCAATCGACGTCAATGCCGCCCACCGTGATGCATAGGACGGCTCCTGCTCGTGAAGCATGCGTACCGCTCGTTCCCGGACTTCCGGGGAATATTTGTTTGCTTTGGTCATCAGAGTATCCTCTCAACATAAAAGGTCTCCGGCAATCCCGGGGTGATTCAACTTGTTTTTTTTGTCATTTGGAGTAACGTCTCAACACAAAGGTCTCCGGTAATCCTTGGGTGATTCAAGGTGGCCAGTAAACGCGGGCCTTACCGTTATGGAGGCAAGCTCAATGAAACGTTCGCATATTGCTATTTGCTTAATTTCATTGTGCTCAGCCCCTTTGGGCTTCTCTCAAGCACTTCCAAATCAAGCCAATGCTACTAATGCGCCAGATGTAGCTTCGGTTTCAGAAGGGACAAACAAGGCCAACGATTCCGAAAGAGTAAACATGCTGCGATTCAAACACCATATACGTACCAAAAGAGGAGGAGATGACCCAAGCCAAATTCCTCTCCCAAATCAGATGCGCATGTTTATGCCAATGCTCAATGGAATGATCGAGCGTAGCGAGAATCACCGAGAAGAGATCAGTAATTTGGTTGGTTTGTCTTACACTGACACGGATATATTGATTGAAGCTGCAAGTAGGTATGTCGAATTTTCCGAGTCCACCAAGGAATTCACCAAGCAAGTCTTAATTAATCTCTGTGAAGAGCATCTTGACAATACATCCGGTGCGGTAGATTCAATCGGAGTTGGGCTAGCACTGAATAAGATGCGGTCACAAATAAGAAAGCGTGAAACAACACAGTACGAAACGCTGTTTTCCGCGCTATCTGAGGAAGGCGAATTAAACTTGCGCCGATACCTGTCCGAAAATATTGCATCAAGAATGAACTCAGCGGAAATAGATTTTGCCGGGATGTTTGCTGAAGATCCAACGGCGTTTCAACAGACTATCCTTCAGCGCATATGTTCTTTCTCTGAACCGGAACCACGCGATGCGGGGCAAAGCAATGACTAACAGGTGCAATGTGAGGGTGCTTTGCGTAGCCGTTCCGTTACTACTTTTGACCAACATTGCGAACGCTGCCATCGATATTGGCTGCTTTTACGGTACTAGTCCGTTGCCATCCGGAGCTTCGCCGACTCTTTACCAGCAACTCGCTGTCTACCCGCCGGATTCATTTGTTGCTGAGTCCGCAGCACAGGTTAATACAGAAACTCTTCTTACACTCGTCGTTAGCAACACAGCTAACCATTCGTCAGTACCATTTTTTGGCTATACATTCCCGTTCGTTTTTTTCAATCCGCCTGCTACCGGAACTTGGTTTCTCTCGGCCCAGGCGACCGTGGAGGGATTTGACACTTCTCCCACATGGTTCTGGCTTTGGGCCGATAGTTGTGTACAAACTGGTTTTGTTACTGCTATACCTTAGCCCTAATATAGGTCTGACCTATTGACACCGACTTCGGGACCGTGGTCGGGAGTTACATCTGATCCACGGGTCCTCGGAATAAAAGAAGTAGTACCAGCTGGCCCCGAAAAGCGACGCTACGACAAGAAGTGCGAATAGGTGCCGATGACAGTCATGAATCAGCAGTTTTCACCGAGAATGAGGCCTGACGGCTTGCCATTGCCGAGGTCTATGCTCACGCTGTCGAGTCGGTGCAAGGACGCACGGCATGGGTTCGCTGGACCGCGACATTGCGCAGGCGAAAGACTTTATCGCGCCGCCGGGGTATCGGCGGCACCGACCCGAGGCAACGCTGCTCTACCAGCTCGTGGCCGAGCACTATCCCGAGTTTCGGGATCGGCGGACGGCTGAAGGGCGGCCGCTGCCGCGGTACGTTGAAGATGAGTTCGTGCAAGCGCCGCGGGTTCTGCCCGAGCTGCGGCGCAAGGCGGATGGCCGAAACGGCGGCACTGCTCGTGGACAATGTCTTGCCGCAGCAGCGGTTCGCCAATGGGTGCTGTCGCTGCCGTTCGCGCTTCGGTACCTGCTCGCAACGCGGCCGGAGGTGGTCACGCAGGTGCTCGGTATCGTCTACCGAGCGATCTCGAGCTATCTGATCCGCAAAGCAGGTTTGACACACGCGAGCGCAGTGACCGGGGCGGTGGCCCTGATACAGCGATTCGGCAGTGCGCTCAATCTCGACGTGCACTTTCACCTGCTCGTGCTCGACGGCGTCTATCGCCGGGAGGCTGCGAGTCGACTGCGGTTCGTGCCCGTGCCGGCCCCGAGTGCGGAGGAGCTTAAGGGCCTGGTGCAGCGGATCGCCGAGCGGATCGGCCGCTCCCTCGAGCGCTCGGGGCTCATTGAGCGGGATATCGACAATGCGTACCTCGCCTTCGATCCGAGCGAGGAGGCGCCTATACACGGTCTGCTCGGGTCTTCGATCACCTACCGGATCGCAACCGGGCCCAGAGAGGGCCAGAAGGTGTTCACGCTGCAAACGCTGCCCGCCGAGCCGGACGCGCCGCGGCGTGAGGTTGCGGAAAGCTCGGGCTTCTCGCTACACACGGGTATCGCAGCAAAGGCGTTGCAACGAGGACAAGCTGGAGCGCCTGGCACGTTACGTCTCGAGGCCGCCGGTCGCCACGGAGCGCTTGTCGCCGACCCAGGGCGGGAACGTACGCTATGCGCTGACAAATCGGCAGGATTGCCGATTTGCACGGCCGCAGGCCGCCCGAAGGGCCGGGCACAGGGATGTGCCCGGTGAACACGCCGTATCGAGACGGCACCACGCACGTGATCTTCGAGCCCGAGGACTTTATTGCGCGACTCGCCGCGCTGGTGCCAAAACCCCGCGCGCACCTGACCCGTTACCACGGCGTGTTCGCGCCGGCGAGCCCCGACTGGGCCCGGGTTGTGCCCAGGACACACGCTGTCACTGAGTGTGGCGAGGCAGCGGCTACCGATCGGCAACGGGCGATGAGGCTTAAGCACAACGCCTCAGGCTGGTGTTCGCTATCGATATCGAGACCTGCCGGCAATGCGGCGGCCGGCTGCGTGTCATCGCCAGCATCGAGGCGCCGGCGGTCATTGAAAGGATTCTCGAGCACCTTGGCAGCGACGCGAAATCCGTCGATCCGGCGCATCCGAGCCGCGCGCCGCCTGCGCGCGACACCTCGCTCTGACCCCTTTTTGCATCCGCCATCCTCGCCACCCTCCGCCCCGCGGTGCCCAGACCACAGTGTCGGGACGGGCGGGTGTTGGCTTGCGCCTGGCTTGGGGCCGACCACGCCGGTATTTCCGGCTCAACGGGTAAGAGTCAGGTGCCCGGACGACGAAAGGCCGGGTCGGCGCGCCAGCATGGCGGCCTCGTTCTGCTGTCGTTCGCCGGGTTTCCTCCCGGCCCGACGGATTGCGTCGCGGACATAAGGACCCTACGACGCCCTGGGGAACATCAAGACCAGGACCGAGGGCGGCCAGGCGATGACGTACAACTACAACTACACGGTGCATCGCCTGACCAGTATCAGCGGGGCGAACGCGCAGTCGTTCGGCTACGACGCCTATGGGAACGTGACCAGCAACGGGAGTCACGGGTTCACGTACAACCGGGCGGGCAATCTCACCGGCTCGACCAGCCCGTCGATCTCGTACAAGTATGACGGGCACAAGCGGCGGATGCGGCAGACGCAGGGTTCTCAGACCGAGTACACGATGTACTCGCAGGCCGGGACGCTGTTGCACAAGAAAATCGGTGGGGTGACGGCCGACTACATTTATGCCGGGGAGCTGTTGATTGCGAAGAACAGCTCCAGTGGCGGGCTGCATTACCTGCAGCGCGGAATTGCTCGGCTAGCCGATCAAGGGGAAGGTCGGGTCGACGAGTTTTACCGAGCACTATAGCCCTTGGCGTGAGAAGAAGGACGATCCCATTCAGCTGGCCGATGATGTCGGCTACACGGGGCATCAGTCGGACGCCGCCACCGGGCTCACATACATGCAAGCGCGGTATTACGATCCGGTGGTGGGGCGGTTTATGGCCATCGACCCGATCGGGTTTGCTTCGGCAAACCCTTCAACCTTCAATAGATACTCTTATGTCCGAAACAATACATACAGGTACACTGATCCAACTGGACTCGTTGCCGATGAATCGGAAGATGCCAACGAGCCGTTGGAAGAGATTGTAGTGACAGCAAAGCGTCGCCACTCGAATCCACTAACCTCGAGATTACGTATACTGAATTCTCTTTGGGAATCTGCCGATCCAGCAACAAGAGACACGATCTGTCGTGCAAACTGTACTGCCCAATTCGAAGCGGACGAGAATAATCGACACGACAAATATCTCGAGAACAGTACGAAATGTTAGGAGGAGACTGACCCGAAAGACATGTTCAATTGCAAGATTGGGGGGCTATTCACGGACTTTGCCTTAAAGGGCGGTATCAAACGTGACCTCAAAAATGCAACGAAGTGTGCGATAAATCGTACCGAGAGGAAATTGACCGTCGACAAATTGAACAAGATACGGGCGGCAAACTGAACGATGAAAATCAATGATTTATTTTACGTAATGGATACCTGTTCAAATTCGGAGAATCGGCGATGCGATATTGTATGTTTTGCCTACTAATATTGGGAGTATCGTTGCCCACCGCGGCAACCGAAAACGATAGCCCCCAACAACCACTTGGCGAGCGTTCTCCGCAGGTCGTAAGTCTTTTGTGCAACGACGAGCACTTCCTAATCAACACGAGTATGTCGAGCACTGAATGTCGCGCAACAACATTAAAGTACGTTAAGAAGTGCTTAAACATAGCGAGCCCATTGACTCCCGAACTAGGGTCGACAGATGGTGGACTTACCACGGAAAAGTATGCGCAGCTCGTGGGAAAGCTGGGGATGCTGTATGGGATGTGCTTGAAGTCTGCAGTTTACGATTCCGTTGATCTGAGTCGGTGAGTCATTCGCAACACATCTCTATGACGTGGTTCATTTGAACAGGAACTCCCCGAGGATCATGGACACATCCAAGCCTCATTTTGAGGCGTTTTCAGACGCCATTGGGCTGATGCCACTGAGGTGGCTGTGTCGGCGTTGTCGATTATAGAGCACTTCGATGTAATCAAACACATCAGCACGCGCCAGCTCGCGGGTTTTGTAGATGCGTTTTTGGATGCGCTCTTTTTTTCAGACCACTAAAGAACGGCTCAACAACGGCATTGTTCCAGCAGTTGCCGCGCCGACTCATACTGGGATCAAAATTGTGGTCGCGACAGAAACGTAGCCAATCGTCACTGCCGTATTGTGTGCCGGGGTCGGAATGGTTTGAGCCGAAAAGAGTTATTGTGCAGACTGGTATGAATGTAGCGAATGGTATGGCGATTCGTGCTACCGGTGGGGCATCGGAGCATGGATATCGGTGGTACATCAAGATCCCTATTGCTAGCGCTACGCACGGCAACAACTCGGGCGGCGTGCTTCAGGTATATAGATGGAAGTAGGGCAGCCACATGAGGTTTCGGACCTATGATTTACACTGCAATCTTTGCGATACTCTCGATTAGCTCTGGCCTCCTGTTTTCGCCGTCCGGTTTATGTTCGAACTCTGCACAAGCGCAGAAGCCAGCCAAATCGGACTGCATCGCCGGCGTTCGACTGGAGTGGTCGGAAGGGCTCTCAGCGTCTGAAACGGAGAAATTGACTCGACTGATATCTAAGGAAGCGGTTCAACTTAGACCGCCGGAGTTGGCTGCACTTAGGTACCATGGCACAGGCAGCATCTATCGAATTTTTTCTAAAAACTGTGTAAGCAGGGATACACTCTTCTTAGAGTTACTGAAGGACGTCAGCGCGGCTGTTGGTCAGAATCCCGTATTTTGGGTGATCAGTGGTCCGATCGAGCCGGGTCCGGACACGATCGAGGTGTCGGGCCTCACTGGAAAGAATGACGAACTTTTCCAAGGGTTTTACCCCGTTACCACGGACGGTTGAGTTTTAGTGGTCAAGTGTTTCCGGACACCTTTCGTCATGGATCAGTTCAAGCGACGAATAATTGGATTTGGCGTTCACGCAGGAACTGTGATGGCCCGGTACTCTGCCGGATGTCTCGACATTGACCTGAGTCCAAAAGTTCCGTAATATCCGCATTTTACGGATATACGGAACACTGCCATGGTAGCGACTACCGCCACAGAATTCGCCAAGCGCTTCGGGCGCTACAAAGAAGAGGCGCAGCGTGAACCCGTGGCCATCACCAGTCACGGGCGTGTCAGCGGATATTTCGTGTCGGCCCGTGAATTTGCCGAATTGGAACGCCTGCGAGCCTTTGAACGTAAGGTCTACCGCCTCGATAATCTGCCCGCCGAGATTGCCGATGCCATCGAGGCAGCCCGGATGAACCCGACACACGATCATCTCAACGAGCTGTTGGACGACGACTGATCCGCAGGCGGGGCAACGACGATGGCATACCCCGAGCCGGAGGTCGGCCTCGTTATTTCCTATTCGTATCTCTGGAGTGATGAAGCAGCCGCCGGCCATGTGGAGGGTCGCAAGTCTCGACCGTGCGCGATCGTCATGGTTTCGACGACCCGAAATTGCAATTGATCAGCCGGTTAAAATTGCTCACCTTGGATGAATAAACGGGAGGGTCAGAGCCAATCCGCCCCAGGCCATTGCGTACAGCCCATGGCCGGGGTAATATGCATCGCATATGCGATGCATTTGAGGGCGCGATGAAATCGGCAACCATTCCGCCACTGCGGGTCACGCCAGACCTTCGAGATGAAGCAGAAAGCGTGTTGAGAGAAGGCGAATCGCTCAGCAGCTTCGTCGAGGACTCGCTTCGCCGGCAGATCGAACACCGCAAGCTCCAGAGCGAATTCATCGCGCGTGGACTGGCAGCTCGGGATTCCGCGAAGGCCTCGGGACAATACGCATCGAAGGAACAAGTTATGGATTCGCTGCGCGGAATCCTCGATGCTTCGAAACGCCAAGAGTGAGCTTCCGCGTCCGCTTCACCCTGGAAGCGAAATCCGATCTCGAAAGGTTGTATAGCTTCCTCGCAGAACAGGACCTGGAGGCCGCAGAGCGGGCGCTGGCCGTTATCGATCGTGCGTGGACCATCCTCGAGGAATTTCCATTCTCCTGTCGCAAGGCCGAGGATTCCAATCCTTTTGTCCGCGAAATCGTCATCCCGTTTGGATCGGCCGGTTACGTGGCGCTGTTCGAAATCGAGGACCGACACACGGTTACCGTTCTGGCCGTCCGCCATCAGCGAGAAGACGACTATCGCTAGTTCGGGAGTCCTTGAAACAAGGTAGCTTCTCTCTTCAAGTCCCGCGCCGCGATGTCCAGACATTCACGGTAATAACGTAGCGCTGAGACGGCAATTCGCGGTTCTTGGCGGCGTTTGGCGGCAAAAACGAGGAGGGCGGGCCATCTAACTTACTGATTTAAAAGACAACGGTTCTTGGCGTATACGCCTACGAACCAGGCGGTCGGGAGTTCGAATCTCTCCGGGCGCGCCATATAATCAAAGGGTTAGCCAACATTCCCGGTTAGCCCTTTGTCTTTTTCCGACACTTTTCCGACAAAATTGCAGGTCCTTCCGACCACGGTCAGTGTCGGCGTCTGAGCAACACGCTGATTGACGATCCTGTCGACGGCATCTCGCAACTCATTGAGCTCCGCCGCCGAGTAGTGCGTGGTGATATCGCCATCGGCATGACCGAGCAGCGCCTTGCGGGTTTCCAGTGGTACCCCGGCACTGCGCAGGCGTCGGCCAAAGCTGTGACGAAGATTGTGCACGCCTTTCAGAATGCCTTTCTCCGTCGGCAGCCCTGCTTTTCGCCAGGCCCGTTTCCAGCCGCTGTTGTTCAGCTTGCCTATCGGCTTGCCGCGATAGGTGAACACGAATTCCTTGTGTTTGCCGCGTCGCGACTCGATCACCCGGCATGCTACTGCGTTCAATACCACTATGTTCGAAACAGTCCTTTGTCTTTCATAGACCCGACGGAGTTCACCGAAGAAGGCGTCGTCGAGGAGGTTGTAGGCTATGGTAGGTGCAGTACTGTGGCTCGGCGGCATCCTGGGATGTTTTCTCTATACGTTGGCGGCGACTTACAGCCGACCGGAATTGACCTTTCATACGGGCCGGGCGGAAGGTTATATCGCGGCATAGGTGAATCAACAGAATCCGGCTCTGGTATTCAAGCGTTTCCGTTCGACGAGGGTGTCGAGATCCTCGTAGATAGCATTGAGCTGGAAGAAGTGGGGACGTTCGAATTTTCCCATAATGCGCCTGTGAAGTTGAGCTTCCGTCTCGTTGACATTGTCGGGTTTAACCCCTGATCGATAACAGATGAATTAACGATAGGGACAAGCCTGAAATTGCAATGTGACTATAGCACTGAGCGCTGCAGGCGCATGTCAGCCGACGAGCGGATACGGATCGCCACGTCGACGTTCGAAACAGTCCGTGGCATGGGTTCCAGTGCCGGCGTGAGCGCAGCGCGGCCGGGAAAACGTTGCCACCCGGAGGAGAACCTCGGGCTGTTCTGCGAATGACGGCTGGCCATCGCACGTAGTAATGTCGAGGCGCATTCATTACCATTGTCGCGGTACACTGCACAGGGCAAACTGATGAATCAAGGCATTATGCTGGCGATCGTGGGTGTCGCGATCTTGTTGCTGGGTTTCTGTATCGGCTACTGGATCGCGCGTTCTCGCCTCGGCGCGCGGGCGGCGAAGGCAGACGACGTGCAGCGCAAGTTCGACGCCTACCGCCACGACGTTACCGAGCATTTCGGACGCACCGCCGAGCACTTCCAGGCCATCGGCCGGCAGTATCGCGAGCTCTACGAGCACATGGCAAGCGGTGCTGACAGCCTCTGTGACAGGGAGGCGATCGACCGCAAGCTCGATTTCGAGCCGGCCGCAATTCTCGAGCCGCTCGCCGACGAACTCGCGACAGGCACGGACGAGAATGAGACGGCCGAATCCTCACCACGAGACTACGCGGATGACGACGCGCCGACGGTCGCGGATGATGACGGCAAGACGGACGACTTGAAACCGGAGGTCAAGGCCGATGCAGACGACGGACCGGGGTCGCGCACCTACCACTGAACTGCGCCGCGCGCGTGCCGAAGGGCAAGCGAAATACCCGCAGATCGATGAGATGTCCGGGCTAGTAATGCGGAATTCACTTGTTACGATGCCGACGTCATGCGCGATCTTGCGCGTCTGTTCATCCACCTGATCGCCACTGTCGCCAGGCTGATCGGCCCACGCGGTGCCCGCACTGTTACTACCGAATCACTTCTCGTTAAGCACCAACAACAGGGTGATCCAGAGGTGATCCAGGACACTCAACAGCGAGGGTGATCCAGCAGGGTGATCCAGGGTGATCCAGGACACTCAAGATACAGCAGGGTGATCCAGGACAGCGTCAAGATACCGGAGGGGAGGGTGATCCAGGACACTCAAGATACGGTCAGGAGCGGGTGATCCAGGACACTCAAGATCGATATTGGCAGTCGCAATCGACGAGAAACAGGACGTGATGCGTAGCACTGAATGCTGGATTTTGAGGCTTGCCGCGAGCCATACGTCGTGGACGACGCTTCCCTGTCGCTGAATTTGCCCAGGTCAGCCTATCCCGTGACGCCCCTCAGTCGCCGTTGCCCCAGGAAGTCGCGGTATTCACGCAGCGATAAAGCCGAACCGATGGCGCGGCAGTACCGTCGACTCAAATGAGCCATCTCCACCAGCCAGCCCGCAGCACCCTCCCCCTCGAGGCGTTCCAGGATCGACCGCAGCGCCGGGTCGGATCCGGCCTCGCTTCCCGCGCCTGAGCGCCCGACCCGTGTAATCGACCAGGGCCAGGTCGTCCGGCAGCGCCATCGGCAGCGAGAACGCTGGCTCTTCCTCTCCCGCCATCGGTGCAAGCGCCTGGTCGCGCTTCTCGATGCGCGCCTGCACCGACGTGTGGGCCGAGTCCTCGGGCGTCACCGCGATGCCTGCACGGACCGGATTCAGGTCGACATAGGCCATCATCTTGATGACGGCGGCCTCGTCCAGCAGAGCCTGGGAACGGAAGCGGCCTTCCCAGAAACGACCCGTACAGCCATCCTCCCGGTTGGCCAGCCGGGCGAGCGGCTCGTTGACGCACTTCATGAACCAGCTCAGGCTGCCCAGGCGCTCGCGCCAGACCGAAAGCAGGCGGGCTCTCAGGGCCGGATCCACGGTGTCGAAGCCGTCCGGCAAACGGTGCAGTCGTTGCCAGCGGGCGATGACCTCCTCGTCATCCCATGAATCCAGCTGTTCTGCGTTCAAGTGCAGGACGACGTGGTAGTGATTGCTCATCACGGCATAGGCGCAGAGATCGATCGCGAAGATGTCGGCGAGCTCATGCAGCCGCTGCTCCAGCCAGGCGCGGCGGTGCTCGAAGTTGTAGCCCGTGACGACGTCCCGGCCGCAGAGAAAGGCGCGGCGGACGCCGCGGCTGACGCCGGTGGTCGTCAGGCGTCGCCGCCGGATCGACCTGGACGGAGCGGGGCAGGGTCATGCGGCGGATATTGCCGGCACGTTCAAGCCCAGTCGAGGTGCAAATTTTGCTGTTCTTTCAAGTTCGCTGTGGGGTGTCACTGGATTTACCGATCTCTTTCAAGTTAGTGTGGGTGTCCTGATTTAATCTTCGCTTTCGAAATGCAGGTAATGATCATGATCGACGTGAACGGCGATGCCGCTAACCGCTGGCCAGGTCTTCGGTCCTCCCGCCTGAAACCACTCCGCCTGATAGCCGCTCAGGTAACATATGTGGTCGGGATTGGTGACATGCGAGGAGATCTATGCCGGCGTCGGCCATGCGGCTGCGTACATTCTCGAGCCGCAACGCGAATTCTTCAGCGGGGAAACGCCACTTCGCAGTCCGGAACACCGAACTGCAGCGTGCGTTGCCTGTGTGTTATCGGCTTGGACATCCGCAGGCCCTCTCGACTACGTTGCGGTCAGCGGCCAAGATTTTTTAGCAACGGGGACGAACACTGTCAATGAACAAGCTTGCAATATTCTGGCACCCGGACGTGTTGAAGCACGACTTGGGGCGAGGTTGTTACGGGTACGAGGCGTCGCCCCTGATCGGAAATCGACGAGCACGCATCCCGACACGCCCGATCGCATTATCAATATTCGTTCGATTCTGCAGCGTGGCGATATCAGTAGTAACCTGGATTGGCGGCCGGGGCGTCACGCGGCCCGGGAAGAGATCGAGCGATTCCATGCGCCTGGCTACGTCGACGAAGTGCTGCGCGCCGGGAAGGCACCGCCGGTCAGGATCGATGGCAGTGGCACGGTGGTGAACGCTGGTTCCGTCGAAGCTGCGTTCGCGGCGGCCGGCACGGCAATCGAAGCGCTTTGGGCCGTGCTGGCGGAAGATCCGCTGGCAGCCTACGCGCTCGTTCGGCCTCCCGGCCACCATGCCGCCACGGCACATGGCGGACGGTAACTGCATTTCAATAACGCGTCGATCGCGGGTCGAGTCTGCACTGACCGCCGGCTGCGAAAGGGTGGCCGTCATCGACTGGGACGTGCACCATGGAAACGGCACGCAGAGCGGCTTCTATGACAGAGCAGGCGTTCTGACGATTTCGATGCACATGCCGCTGGGATCATGGGGCGCGAACCATCCGGAGACCGGGGAGGTCGACGAGATCGGACATGCAGACGGCAGGGGATTTAATCTCAACATACCGTTGCCATACGGCAGCGGCGACAAGGTCTACGGGACCGCGATGGAAAAGCTCGTCGGTCCGGTCGTCCGCAATTTCGAGCCGGACCTGATCATTGTCGCCTGCGGGCAGGATGCCAATCAATTCGACTCCAACGGTCGCAATTTGCTCGAGCATGGCCGGGTTTCGCGCCCTGGGGCGGGCCGCGCGCGAACTCGCGAGGGAGACCTGCAATGCTCGCTTGCTGTTGTGCCAGGAAGGCGGCTACGCCGTCACCTACACTGCCTTCTGCATGTATGCCGTAGCAGAGGGAGTGCTGGGAATCGACGAGCCCATGCTTGACCCCCTAGCCTACGATGCGACGATCGAAAAGCCGGATTATGCACTGGCAGAAATCGCCCGCATCAAGGATCGTTGGCACGATCTCGCCGGATGGTGAGCAGTATGCGAATCTCGACCGGCCCCAGCCGGAGGTCCGGATTGGCGAGGAGAATATGCGCGTACTAGCCGTGGAGCATCATGACAAGCCCACCATCGGCATGATCGGAGAGACCCTTCGCGATCTCGGTGTGGATATACAGACCGTATGGGGCATGTACGGTGAGGAGCTGCCGCGCAGCCATCGGGAACATGACGGCATCATCGTGCTGGGCGGCACCATGGCTGCGCTCGAGGACGAGATCTGTCCTTACTTCCCGCCGCTAATACACCTGATTCGGGAATTTGCAGAGGCCGACAAGCCGGTTCTTGGTGTCTGTCTCGGCGCACAGCTCATCGCGCGCTCTTTCGGTGCCGACTTGCATATCGGCGGCGAGCTGGAGTTCGGATTCCACCGGGTGACCCCGACCGCCGCGGCTGCGGACGATCCGGTGCTCGGTCACCTCGATGCTCCCTTGTCACTGTTCCAGTGGCATACGGATCACTACGCACTGCCGCCGGGTGCCGAGCGTCTGGCGACCGGCGAACGCTATGAGAACCAGGCCTACCGCATCGGCCGCGCCGTCTACGGCATGCAGTTCCACTTCGAAGTCACCCGGCCCCTGGTCCAGGGATATGTCGAACGAATGCCCAATCTGGAGGCGCAGGTACCCGGCCACCGCGACTGGCTGCCACCGCAGTTTGCGGTTCACGAGAAGCCTTCCATCGCCTTCTGCCGCACCTTGACGCGGCGCTGGGTCGAGCTTGCCTGATTATGACCGCTGGAACCCAACTGTCTGTCCGGTTAACCGACGCGTTGCAGCAATAAGTGCGTGGACTCGAATTGTGAAACTGGAGGCGACATGAAGGTTTTCCGAGCCGAATTACGAACACGTGGATGAGGTAGCGAATCTCTTTGACCAATACCGGCAATTCTATAAAAAGCCGGCAGATCCCGAAGGGTTGTCGGCGGTTCATTGGCGAGCGCCTGGCGAACGATGAATCGGTGATATTCGCGGCGAAACCCGCAGACGGCTCGATGGCCGGCTTCACTCAACTCTATCACTCGTTTTGCTCCGTCGAGATGGCGGAACTGATTTACCTGTATGATCTGTTCGTTGTGCCGGAGGCACGACTACAGGGCGTCGCGAAAGCCCTGATGGATGCTGCGCAACAACATGCGCTTCGCCGGGGCGCCAACCGATTGCAGCTGGAGACCGCGGCCGATAACCGAGCCGCACAGGCCCTCTATGAGCGCCTTGGGTGGAGAAGAGATGAAGAATTTTATACTTATCATCTGGAGCTCAACCCTACCTAGGGAAAACGGTCATGGGTACGGAAATGCACCGTTTTTACGAATTCGCTAAACGTTATCTGCATGACTGGCAGCACAGCCGCCGACTTCGTTTATGGGGCAGGTGAATCAATGAAAAGACTGGCGACTTTCGTTTTTTGCACACTCGCAGTGTGCACGGGTGTCAACGGCAACGCGGCGGACATGGAAACCGTCGCTGTCATCGGTACCGGAGACATGGGTGACTCCCTTGGCCCCCGCTTGGCAGGCCTCGGTTACCAGGTGATCTACGGCTCGCGCAGTCCCGATAGCGATCGGGTCAAGGCGCTGGTGGAGAGAACCGGGAACAACGCATCGGCAACGACGCAGATGGCGGCAGCGAAGCAAGGTGACATTGTGCTGTTGCTGGTGCCGTGGCCGCCCATGGAAACCGTGGCCCAGAGCCTGGGCGACCTGAGCGGCAAGATCGTCGTCGACGTATCCATGCCGCTGGAGCAGGCAGAGGATGGCTATCCGAAGCACATGCTGGAGACATCGAGCGCCGAGATGATCCAAGGCTGGAACCCGGGCGCCCGGGTTGTGAAGGCATTCGCTACGATGGGTGCGTACCTGATCGACGACCCGACAGCCGCGGGCGGGATGGTGACGCATTCCCATCGCATCGGACGACAGGCTGGCGAAAGAAAAAGTCGCAGGCATGGCCGCGGCCATGGGGCTCGACCCCGTGGATTTCGGGCCGCTACGCATGGCCAGGTACATCGAAGTATTGCAATTGATATACATGATTCCGCTGTCGCAAAACCGACCGGAGGGCTGGGAGTTCTGATTTCCGGCGCAGCGACCATCACGGTTGTTACCTGTCCGGCGGAAGCAACGTGGAAGGGCTGGATCCTGTTGACGACTCGAACGACCTGGCGCAGATCTTCCGGAGAGCGGTGACAGTCCGGCACCCTGCCCGGAATAGGCAAACGGGACCGGTGCGGTCGGGTTTTCGGCACGCCGTCGGCGCCGACGGTAGCCGGTCGATCCCGTGCTGCGGTCGTCGGCCTGGGCGGCCACCGACCCGTCGGGTGACACCTGCCGGGTGCCACGACCGGTTGTTCGTCACTCGTATCCCAACTGAGGATCGTCGTCGATTAATTGGCCGAAAGGGCTAAAAGAGCAAGGCAGGGCTGCAAGATGTCGAAATCAGGGAAAATCTCACGCCGCGATTTTCTGAACGGGTTCGCGCTCGGCATCGCGGCGGGTAGTTCGCTGTCACCGCTGGAGCTGCTGGCGAAAGACGGCCGGTACCCACCGGAATTGACCGGGATGCGCGGCAGCCACCCTGGTTCTTTCGAAATCGCACACGCCGTGTCATGGGGCGATGCCAGGTGGCCGGTCCCGCAGCAGCTGGAGGACGAGTGTGCATGACCTGGTTGTTGTGGGCGGCGGCCTTTCCGGACTCGCTGCCGCACAGATGTACCGGCAGAGGGTAGGTGGTAATCCGCGAGTGCTGGTTCTCGACAATCATGACGACTTTGGCGGCCACGCCAAGCGCAATGAATTCGACGTCGATGGAAGGAAGCTGATCTGCTATGGCGGAAGCCAGTAGCGATCCATTCCCGGCGACACCTATTCATCGGCGTCCGCAAAGATGCTCGAGGATGTCGGCATCCATACGGAACCGTTTTACGAGTATTTCGACCAGGACTACTTCGCGCACAGGAACCTTGGCCAGGCCCTGCACCTCCAAAGGACATATACGGCGCGGACAGCGTGCAGCCGGATGTGCCGCGGAGCCGACAGGTCCGAGATCGCAGAGACAGTCGCAGGCTATCCGATTTCCGAGGAGGCCCGGAAAAGTTTCGTCGACTTGTACACGAGTGAGAAAGACTACTTCGCCGGAATGTCCCGGGACGAAAAAATTGCGAAACTGAAGCGCATAAGCTACACGGACTTTCTGCGCAAGCATGTCGGCGCACACGAGGATGTCGTGCTCATTCTTCGCGACCGCGCGAAAGGCTACTGGGGTATCGGGTACGACGCGTTGTCGGCGATGGAAGGCTATCGCCTGGGCATGCCGGGTGCCTGGCACATGGACCTCGAAGAAAATCGACGGCCCCGCCGGACGGAAAGAAGCCCTACATATTTCACTTCCCTGACGGGTACTGGGGTTGCTCGCGCTATCGTCGAGGAAATTGATACCCGATGCGATTCCCGGCGCGACCATGGAAGACCTGGTCCTGTCGCGCGTTGATTACGATCTGATAGACAGGGCAGGCAGCCCGACGCGGATCCGCCTCGACAGTACCGCGGTCGATGTGCGTCACGTCGACGGCGACAAAGCCGTGGACGTCACCTACGTGCGACACGGCAACGCCGAAGGGTACGCGGCGACGCCATTCTTGCCTGCTACAACAGTATCGTGCCACATGCTGCGAGCTGCCGGAGGCGCAGGCCAGGGCGATCAACAAGGCAGTCAAGGCGCCATTGGTCTATATCAGCGTCGCCTTGCGCAACTGGCGGGCCTTCGAGAACTCGGCTGACCACAGCTTCACGATCCCCAGCCGAAACCATGCATTCCTTCGGCATGGATTTTCCGGTGAGCATGGGCGGTTACGAATACACGCAGAACCCCGATGAACCGACAGTGATCCACGGGACTTACGTGCCGACCGTGCCCGACCGGGACTGACCCAGCGTGAGCAGCACGTTCAGGGCAGGCGGACTGACCGAGCTCCACTTTCGACGATTTCGAGCGCGATATCGTCGCGGCGATGGACGGAGCGCTTGCGGGCGGTGGCTTCGATGCCGAGCGGCAGATTGCTGCCATTACCGTCAATCGTCGCCGCACGGCTACGCGTACGAGTACAACGAGCTGTTCGACCCGCTGGAATGAGCGATGTCGAACGGTCCGCACCTGGTCGGCTCGAGACAGGTCGGGCGCATTTCCATCGCGAACTCGGATGCCTCGGCCTACGCTTTCATCAACGGTGCATTCGATGCCGCCGATCGTGCAGTAAACGAACAGATAAGGACTTCCTAGCCCCCCTTTCATCACAAAGTACGGAAAAAATGGTTCGATGGCGTAACTCGACGTTATCCGCAAGGGAGCCGAGCGTACTGCCGAGATCGTGGAGACCCGCGGCCATGTAACTCGATGGGCCAGGCGCCAGGGCGACTGCCTGTGAATCAGACGTTCAGCAGCAGGTGCTCCCGCTCCCAGGGACTGATCTCGCGGTGGAAGAGCCGCATCTCTTCGCGCTTGACGGCATCGAAGATCATGCAGAATTCCTCGCCGAGCAGTTTATGGATTTCGGTTGCCTGCTCGAAGTCGGTGAGCGCGTCGTCGAGCGTCATGGGAATGGGGGCGTCTTCCTCGTCGGGCTCACCGGACGTGGGTGGCGCGGGCTCGATCCCTTCAGTCATGCCGAGATAACCGCAGGTCAGCGTCACGGCCAACGCCAGGTAGGGGTTGGCGTCCACACCGATCACGCGGTTCTCCAGTCGCCTGTTCTCAGGACTCGAGTTCGGAATACGAATGCCCGTCGCTCCGGACCAGCGAAAACGGGGGCACGTTCTCAGCCCCGGTTTACCCGCATTTCGACGCAAATCGCCCAGAATGCACCTACCAACCGGGAGTACCTTGGTACCGCATTTCGCTCGCTGTCGCAGCAGATCGCCTGATGCGCGCAGATGGCCGTGTCACTCGCCGGGAACTTGTGGAAATCGGCCAGATCCCGCGCCATTGCTGGTTCAGAGCGCCGCGTCACTACAGCGCTTTGCGCTCGCAGTGACGCGGCGCGGACAACCCATCGCCCGATCCAACAGGTTGCCTGAACGGCTCATGCCATCGCCGCTGGCCCTGTTTATCCCGGTCCAAATCGTGCCGCTCGACCGGAACGCGCCTCGCAGCAAGCAGGCTCGCTGATCGACACAACCGGCATCACTACTCGATGAGGTTTCGCAGACTTGCGAAGGCGACTCCTCCTTCCCAGGTTCTTTCGCTGTCGGTTCGTGTCCGCGCTCGATTTCGACAGGTTTCTCAATGCCGGCCTTTGGATGCTCGACAGCAATTGTTGCTGCTCGCTCGCGGCGCGCTGCCTTCCCTCGTAGTCGAATTCAAACAGCTGGTCGACCGATATACGAAACACATCTGCAATCCGGATCGCCAGATCAATCGTCGGCGAACGTCGAGTGTTTTCGATCGTATTCAGCGTTTGCCGGCTGACGCCAACGCATTCGGCGAGCTGCTTCGTGCGTCATTTCGCCGTTTCTGAATCGGAAACTCCGAATCTGGGAGAACCACTGGCGGGTCGGTTCGCACCCGTGACCGCTGGCCGACCAGGGCGACTGGCGCAACGCGAATCTGTCGATCGCTCCGCATCGCCTGCATCTGACGATCATAAATCAGCGCCCTTCATCGAGATTGGCGCGTACCGGATCGCCATAACTCAGTTCTACACTCGTCCTGTTGAAGCAGTGCAAGGACGCACAGCATGGGCGCGCCGGACCGCGACATTGCGCAGGCAATAGGCTTCATTGCGCCGCACGGGTATCGCCGGCACCGGCCCGAGACAACGCTGTTGTATCAGCTCGTGGCCGAGCACTATCCCGAGCTTCGGGATCGGCGGGCGGCTGAAGGGCGGCCGCTGCCGCGGTACGTGGAAGACGAGTTGGAGGCTTATCTCAAGTGCGGTTTGCTTGAGCATGGTTTTCTGCGGGTCAAGTGCAATGCCTGCCAGGCCGAGAAGCTGGTCGCGTTCAGTTGCAAGCGCCGCGGGTTCTGTCCGAGCTGCGGCGCCCGGCGGATGGCTGAGACGGCGGCGCTGCTCGTTGACGACGTCCTGCCACGGCAGCCTGTTCGCAGTGGGTGCTGTCGCTGCCGTTTGCGCTGCGATACCTGCTGGCGACACGGCCCGAGGTGGTCACGCCGGTGCTCGGTGTCGTCTATCGAGCGATCTCAACCCATCTGATCCGTAAAGCCGGATTGACGCGCGCGAGCGCGGTGACCGGGGCGGTGACACTGATACAGAGATTCGGCAGTGCGCTCAATCTAAACGTGCACTTTTATCTGCTCGTGCTCGATGGCGTCTATCGCCGGGAGGGTGAGGATCGACTGCGGTTTGTGCCCGTGCCGGCCCCGAGCACGGACGAGCTCAAGTGCCTCGTTCAGCGAATGGCGGAGCGGATCGGCCGCTCGCTCGAGCGCGCGGGGCTCATTACGCGGGATATCGAGAACGCCTATCTCGCGTTCGATCTGAGCGAGGAGGCGCCGATCAACGGCCTGCTTGGGCATTCGATCACCTACCGGGTCGCAACAGGGCCGAGAGAGGGCCAGAAAGTGTTCACGCTGCAAACGCTGCCGGCCGTGTCGGAACCGTCACGCCGGGACGTGGCCGAAAGCTCAGGGTTTTCGCTGCATGCGGGCATCGCGGCCGAGGGCGCGCAACCTGACAAGCTCGAACGCCTGGTGCGCTACGTCTCACGGCCTCCGGTCGCCACCGAGCGGCTGACGCTAACGGCGAGCGGTCACGCGCGCTATACGTTGAAAACGCCGTATCGCGACGGCACCACACACGTGCTCTTCGAGCCCGAGGAGTTCATGGCGCACAGGGATGTGCCCGGTGAAACCTGCCGTCAATGCAGCGGCCGTTTGCGCGTCACCGCTCCCGCGCATCCATGCGCTCCGCGGCATTAGTGCATCCCTGCACGTCATCGCCGGCATCGAGGCGCCAGCGGTCATTGAACGGATTCTCGAGCACCTCGGCCGTGATGCCGGGTCCGTCGATCCGGCGCATCCGGGCCGGGCGCCTCCCGAACCAATCGCTTGATCTGACACTGCCGCTGCTGCGCCCTCTGTTCACGGCCCCCGCGGCTGGACGGGCGCATCCTGGCCTGCGGCCTCCGCCGCCGGCATTTCCACACCGAATGCGGAGATTCAGGCAGCCGAACGCCGCCGGGACCGGGCCGCGCGCGCACCGTGACCGCTTTCCTGACCGCGCTACTCGACTCGACGTCTCACATAAGGCCCCTTATACGAACTATCCATCGCCGCGACCTTTTGTCGGGAGCAAGATGGATTCCCCTGCAGCGGCCACGATAGAAGGGACGGCCCGCCGGGGGTCCCGGGGCAGGGGTCCTGCCGACGCAGGTGTCCCGTACCCCGCGGCGGACCGTCGCCGACGGTCAGGGGCCGGCGTTCTGGCCGGCCTCCAGGATGAGAAACAACGGTACCCGGCCGTTCCGCACGACAGGATCGGCCAGACTGGAGAAGCCCTCGACCTGCTCCACTACCTTGAGGCGGTCCGCATCCGGAGCATCGAGGCTGGTCGCGAAGATTTCGGCCTCCTGATCTACCGAGCCGGCATCCGCCATGTAATACAGCGTTCCGTCCTCGGCAAGATCGAGATGTCACCCCCAGCTCCTCGGCCAGCAGCGAGGACGGAGCCGGGCCAAGACGGGTCTGCACATCCCGCTCATCGACCCAGCGATGGAGCCAGAGCTGCGTCTGGCGGGCGTTGGAATCGCGGACCTGGGCGATGATACCCGCGCCGTCCGGTGTGAAGCGCAGCCGCTCCCGGACAGCGGCGGCCGGGGGATAATCCCAGGCGTCGATGAAGGTGCCGGGCGATGCGAAGTCGTAGCGCACGAGCGCATCCCGGGTGGCGGTCACCACGTACTCGCTCCCGGGCTGATCCACCAGCCATCGGAATCGACGAAGCTGTCCAGTTCGCCGCCGGGGACCGGATTGCCGGGGTCCGAGATATCGGCGAACCAGAGCGGACCGTCGTCGGCGCCGTCGAAGCGCTCGCGGACGTAGACCAGCTTCGCGCCGTCCGGGCTGAAGGCTATCTCGCCCGCTGCGCTGTCATTGATATCGTCCTCGATACGCACCGGGTTGCCCGGATCGTTGACGTCCACCAGTAACAGCGCGCCGCGGTCGAACTCGTTCTCTGCCGTGTCCGGGTCGTCAACGAGGCGCGCAGAATAGGCGACCAGACTCCCGTCCGGGCTCACAGCACCGGCACGGTCGAAGCGCCGGATCTGTTCTCCGGCTCCCTCGTCGATCGGTCCGTTCAGACGCGTGGCTACACCGGGATTGTCCAGTTCGACCAGAAACAGCTGACCGTCGTCGATGGCATTCGAGACGGCGGAATTGGCCTGATAGACAACGGCGGTGCCCCCGGCGACCAGCCGGAAGGCGCGCTGGTCCCCGTCGTAGTTCACGTAATCGCCGGGCTCCGCGATGCGCACCGGGTCGCCCGGAGCATCGGTATCAACGAGGTAGAGGGCGTCGCCTGCCGAGGCGATGATGTAGTAGACGATCAGGGTCGGGTCCGCCGGACTGACCCGGAAGGACTCGACCTGGCCGGACAATGCCTCCACCTCGGCGCCACTCAGCTTGACCGGATTCCCGGGATCCGCGAGATCCACGAGATAGAGTTCTTTGCGCCCTGGCGTATCCTGATCGGCGATGTACACGAGGGTCCCGGGCACGACTTCCTGATAGGGCGGGCGCTCGCGGAATATGCCGGCAAACGGCGCGTCGTTGGCGACACCCTCGGCATTGGATGCGAAAGGCCCCGAGATCCGCTCGTAGGGGCTTGCGCCGGCCGGCACCGTGTATAGCTGCCGGGCCACGGACTGGTCGATGCTGACGGCGGTGAAAGCGACGCGGCCGTTATCGGCCGAGACCGTCGGGGCAGCGAGTTCCGTGGTCGCCACGTACCAGCCCGGCACCTTCCCGTCCGCCGTGAAGCGTACCTCGAACTCGCCGTCGGCGGGCAGCTGCATCTCGATCTCGCCGGCGATGGTGCTCTCGAAGATGGCGCTGGCCAGTTCGGGTCGTGCCGGAGAACACGCTTACCGTTGCACCCAGCTCGCCGCTGAGACCGGGGGGTGATACGCCGCTTTCGGCCGGATACGCGGTCAGGCGGAAGACCTCGCCGAGGAAGCCGTTGAATCGCCAGGTATGGGCTCGCCCACGTTGGTCATTTCGCCGTGCAGCAACTGCCCCGGGATGAAAGGGTCGTCATCCTCGTGGCGGGGCCGAAGCAGCAGATCCACCGGCAGCACCGCGCCCACGCCGGCATTGACGGGGTCCGGATCCGTCGTCGCCGCCAGCCCCCCGAAGCCGACCGCATTGCGGTCGAGATCGGTATTGCCGGGCA
The DNA here is from genome assembly GCA_034522415.1 of Woeseiaceae bacterium. Lineage (GTDB taxonomy): Bacteria > Pseudomonadota > Gammaproteobacteria > Steroidobacterales > Woeseiaceae > Woeseia. Next base: position 170,401 of record JAXHLH010000011.1, on the reverse strand, counting down.
CCGGCAGCAGCGGCAGCGTGCCGCCCGGCCCGAGCGCGATGGTGCCGGAGTAGCGCGGACCGCCGTCGCCGCCGCTCCGGCAGACGAGATTCGAGTCCGGTATGTCGACCTCGGCGGTGCGAGATGTCCCAGTCCGGAACAATCGACCGTGACGTCGATATCGCTCCGCGCCCGGAAATCGTCGCAATTCCACCAGCTGAAGTGGGTCACCTCGCCGCGAAGCGCGAGTCCGGTCGGCGATGACGCCGAGGCCACCACTGTGCCCTGGGCCTCCTCCATCCAGAGACTGGTGGTCCATCCAGTGACCACGCGGGATGGCGGCGCCCTCCGTGAGGGGTGTGCCGTCTGCATCGTTCGGCACGTAGATGGGGATGTCGATGGTGGCGGTCTGGCCGGCTGCAAGGGAGAGGAGCTCCCCGTCCTGCTCGAAACGGAAGTCGACGGTGCCGTAGCTCAGCATGAAGCCGGGATCGCCGGCCGCGTTCTCTGCTTCGAAACCGCCCGGGAAGGCGCGGAAATCCCGGTCGTCGCTCACGTCGAGCGGTGTCAGGAACACGTCGACAGGACCCGTGACGGACTGTCCGCTGCCGTCGACCAGCGCACCGGCAGGCAGGGTTACCGAAGCGCCGTCCTCTACCCGTCGCGGTTCCGCCGCTCTCGGCGGCTGCGATCGTGAGCGGAACGGCCTCGGCGATCAGCCCGACGGCGAAAAGCCCGGGCCGGGCTCCGGCAGCCAGTTCCAGCGGCAGCGTCTGGGGCAGATAGCCCGGCGCGGTGACTCGGATGAGCTCCCGGCTCTCCTGGATCACCGGAACGCCGGCGCGGCCGTCGCTGCCGGTTGTGTCCGTCTCCCCGGTAGAATCCACCGACACCGTGGCGCCTTCCACCAGCTTGCCGTCATCGTCGAGGACAAGCACCTCGACGCTGCTGGTGACGGACCGGCGGCTCGGCCCGGGTCACGGTGATGGTGTAGGTCTCGGTGGTGGCCCCGTCCCCGGCCGTGACGGTGACGGTAATGGCGTTATCGCCGACGGCCAGCGCGATGGGATCACTGGCCGTACCGGAGTCCGTCGGCGTGCCGTCGATCTCCAGCGTGGCCGCGTCGTCGTTCGCGGTGGCGGTCACCGTCGTGCTGTCCACGTCGTTGCCGACATCCGCCGTGTAGGCCGTCGTCGCCGGGTCGAACGTCTCGTTCAGCGCCGCCGCCGAGAGTGCCAGTGCGGAGAGCGTGGCGTCGCTGCTCGCCTCCCGGGTGACCGCGATACGGTAGGTCTTCGTGGTGCCGTCCTCGGCGGTCACCACGACGTCGATCTGCGTGGTGCCCACCGCGAGATCGATCGGCGCGGAGGCTGCGCCGGAGTCGGTCGCCGCACCGTCCACGGTGAGCGTGGCGGCGGCGTCGCTCGCGGTCGCCGTGACCGTGATCTCGGTGACTGCATTGCCGACGGTGACCGCATAGTCGGTGACGTCCGACGAGAAGCCGGGATCCAGCGCCCCTTCCGATACGCTCAGCGCCGACAGTTCGGCGTCACTGCTGGCCGCCGGCGGCGCGTCTTCATTGCCGTTGTCGTCGTCGTGGACACAGCCGGAGAGGCCGACGTTCAGCAGCAGCATCAGCAGAAGGAAGATGAAAGCCTTGAAGGCAGGCCGTGCGTTCATGATGGAGTCCCCCCTGCTGGACATAATCCGGTTGGCGCTCGGGCATTCCCCGCGCGCCCGTACCGATTTTGATTCTAGCAACTCATTGCCGCCCTGCCTTCCGTGCGCACCCCGGCTTTTTGCCATCCGATACCTAATTTTCGGATACGGCGCACCTATCTTAGGGGCACGTGCGACTGTTCGGCCTTGGCGAGCCCGGGCGAGCGCGCGATCCCGGCCTCGGTGCGCGACGCGGTCAACGCCCGGCAGAACCGGCTGGCGCCGGCCGAGCGGGAGTTCTTGGAGACCATCAGCCTGATCCCCGGCACCACGCCGGAGCCGCTACTGCGCATCCTGTTCGGCGACGCCGGCGAGACACTCGGCATGGCACGGGCGATGTCATGGGCGCAACGCCTCAAGCGGGTGTTCGCGATAGATATCGACAAATCGGCAGGACTGCCGATTTGCACGGCCGCAGGCCGCCCGAACGGCCGGGCACAGGGATGTGCCCGGTGAAACCTGCCCTCAATGCAGCAGCCGGTTGCGCGTCACCGCTCCCGCGCATCCATGCGCTCCGCGGCATTAGTGCATCCCTGCACGTCACCGCTCCCGCGCATCCATGCGCTCCGCGGCATTAGTGCATCCCTGCACGTCATCGCCAGCATTGAGGCGCCGGCGGCCATTGAACGGATTCTCGAGCACCTCGGCCGTGATGCCGGGTCCGTCTATCCAACGCATCCGGGCCGGGCGCCTCCCGAGCGCAATCGCTTGATCTGACACTGCCGCTGCGGCGCCGTCTGCTCACGGCCCCCGCGCCTGGACGGGCGCATCCTGGCCTGCGGCCTCCGCCGCCGGCATTTCCACACCGAATTGCGGAGATTCAGGCACCCGAACGCCGCCGGGACCGGGCCGCGCGCCCACCGTGACCGCTTTCCTGGCCGCGCTACTCGACTCGACGTCTCACCTAAGGTCCCTTATACGAACTGTCCGCCACGAGTCCCTGATTGCGCGCCATCTCGTAGGCCGCCTTCGGCCCCGTCCACAGCGACGGCAGGACCACCAGTGACACCGGGATCGCGGTGATCACGATGAACTGCTGCAGGGCGGAAATCTGACCCGCGCCGATGAACAGCAGAATGCCGGCCATCACCGCCAGCGCGATGCCCCAGAAGGCCCGCACGCCGGTATTCGGATCGTCATGACCGGAGGCGACCATGGAGATCGTATAGCTCATCGAGTCACCGGTCGTGGCCACGAAGATCGTGGTCAGGATCAGGATCAGGAAGGCCATGAGACCGCCCAGCGGCAGCGCCTGCGCGACCGTCAGCGTGGCCACGTCGAACTGGAAGTTGGTCAGCGCCTCCTGCAGGTCGATCGCGCCATTGATCTGGTAGTAGATGCCCGAACCACCGAGCAGCGTGAACCAGATCGTCGTGACGATCGGTGCGGCCACCGCCACGGCCAGGATCATCTGGCGCACCGTGCGTCCGCGCGAGATGCGCGCCACGAACAGGGCCATCAGCGGACCATAGCCCAGGAACCAGGCGAAGAAGAACACGGTCCACCACTTCATCCACCACGCGGGCGCGGTCTCGGTCGTCATGGTCGCCATCGCGAAGAACGACGAGATGTATTCGCCGAATCCCTGCAGCCACGCGTTCACCAGGAACACCGTCGGCCCGAAGATCAGGATGAACGCGGCGATGCCCATGGCCAGGAACACGTTGAGCCGGCTCAGGATCTGGATACCCCGATGGATCCCGGTCACCGCGGACGTCACGTAGATGCCACCGAGGATCACCAGGACGACGAGCTGGGTAGCGAACGTATCCGGCAGGCCAAACAGGACATTGGCGCCATAGGCGACCTGGGTCGCGAGGAAGCCGATCGGACCGACCGTGCCGGCGACGACCGCGATCACGCAGACCGAGTCGACGATGCCACCGAACGCGCCCTTCATGACCCGGTCACCGAAAACCGGATACAGCAGCGTGCGCGGCTGCAGCGGCTGACCCTTGACGTAGTGCGCGTTCACGAGCACGAGGCTCGTCAGCGAGCCGAGGATCGCCCAGGCGAGGAATCCCCAGTGCATGAAGGACTGGGCCAATGCCCCCTTGATCGCCTCGGGCGTACCGACCTCGGCGTCAAACGCCGGCGGGCTCTGCGCGATGAAGTGGTACACCGGCTCGCCGGCGGCGAAGAAGACGCCACCACCGGCCAGCAGCGTGCAGAGGATGATCGAGATCCACTTGAAGGTGCTCATCTCGGGCTCATCGAGATCGCCCATCACCGCACTGCCGGCCGGCGAGATGCAGACGCCGAGTGCGATGAAGAACGTGAGCAGCAGCAGCAGCTGGAAGAACGACCCGAGATACTGAGCCGTCCAGGTGAACCCGGAACTCACGATCGTTCCCAGCAGATCGACATTGAAGAACGCCAGGCCGACGAACAGCAGGACGAACCCGATGCTGATCCCCAGCACCCACGGGTCACCGAGACCCGCGTTCATACCCGCGCGATGCGGATCGTTCGAGTTGCTTCCGTTACTCATATTGTACCCCGTTTCGGGTTACCGCATAAGCCGACGCTTCAGGCCGCCGGTTGCAGGGCATCGTCGAGACAACGAAGCCAGTTACCACCCATGATCCGTTGACCTCGGCGTTATCGAACCCACGCTCCCGCAGGTCCCGGACGATATTCGGGAAATCCGCGGATGAGCGGAACCACGGCAAGGGATCCGGCCAGCTGGGCCGCTCAGCCGAGCCCTCGCCATAATCCATGACCTTCGAGCAGTTGCCGTTGCGCATCCACTGAAGCACCGCGACCGGTGGTGTATACGCCTGCGAACCAGTCGGAAAGCAGGGCATGCAGGCGCGCATTCGTCGCAGCGGAACGCCGTAGCCGCTGCGCAATCCCCTCCGCCGCCGGCATTTCTGCACCGAATGCGGAGATTAGCGACGGGGATCGCAAAGAGGAACGGCTGGAAAGCAAAACGGTTACTGCACGCTGCAGCGAATGTAGTGCACCTTCACGTCGTCTCCGAACTCGGGGTTCTCGGGCAGGTAGGGCATTTCGCCGGAAACATCGACTTCGGCCAACAGGCCATCCGCTTCCAGCTCCGTGAGGGTCGATCGGAAGTCGCGTTCGACCAGCAGGTCGCTGCGCTGGGTGAATATCATCACGCCGCCCGCCCGCACGATGCGGCAGAACTCGCGCAGGATACCGGCGCTGTCCGGTACGTAGGTCAGCACGCCGACGCACGCGAGGCCGTCGAAGGCATTGTCTTCATACGGCAAAGGCAGTTTCTGCATGTCGACGCGGACGAGTGAACGATACACGCCCAGGCGCGCGGCAATCTCAAGCGAGCGCTGCGACACGTCCATGCCGTCGATGGTGCGAAAACCGGCTGTCGACAGTGCCCGGCCGCTCAGGCCGGTACCGCACCCGGCATCGAGCATGACGGCGTCGGGTGAGAGCGCCGCGCGCAGTCGGGACGCCACCTGCCGCGGCGCCTCGTAGCGCCACTCGTCGAGCGTGGCGTCATAGTCGTCCGCCCAGTCGTCGTAGTAGCGGGCGACCTCGTCGCTGTCGCGCGACAGGTCGCGCAGCCCCTTCCGTTCCATGCCGGCTCCTCGCGAACGCGCAAAACCGTTTCCCCGGGCGAATTCGCCGCCCGCGGAAAACACCGTGTCAGCGGCCGATTCTCGCAGAAATGCTGCGAAAGCCCGAACCGGTGTCAGAGCCGTTGCCGGATCAACCCGCCCAGCATCGGCACGTGCTCGTACAGGCCGCCGGCGGCATCCCAGAAATCCTGGTGCAGGGCCACGCGCCCGTCTCGGCGCAAGTCGAATATGTCAATTCGACCCGCACCATTATTCCCTTCTGTACCCAGTAATCGCCGCCTGCTCTCGCCCATGCCGTCGCCTTCACCGCTGCCGGCGTCTTGCAACAAATCCGTCGGAGAAACGTAGTCGATTGTGCCGGCCAGCTCGTCCCCGATGGCGACCTCGATCAAGCTGCCCACACCGTTATCCCCCGGCTGCCCTCTGAATGCCTGAACAATCAACGGCTTAGCAATTAAGGAACCCACAGCCGGACATTTCTACTTTGATAACAACAGGACAACTGATATCGGTGAAGACAATCCGCATCGTCAAAATGGACCGATTTCCCGCCCTCGTAGCAGATCAGTCCTAAGTCCGACAGGCTGCTAGGCAACGCAAAGCTGACGCAATAATTGTCGGCTGCACATGTAGCCCGGCGTGCCGGTGACGGAGCCGCAGGGATAGGTGCCGGAACCGCACAGGTAGACGTTCTCGAGGTCGCCGAAACGATAGAAGTCCGCCGCCGGATCAGCCGAATAATTGCGCTCGAAAAACGTCTGCCCGCCGATGAGCATCGTGTGGTCGAGATTGCCGCCCGGAAAATGAAACAGCTGTTGCAGGTCGCGGGGCGTCAGCAGCCTCGACCAGACGCAGTCCTGCGGGTTCTCGATATGCGCGAGCAGCGTCGCCTTGACCTCGTTTTCCACGTCCGTGAGGTTCGCGCCACGTTGCGCGAGTGACAGATTCTTGAAAAACACCGCCAGCCGATCGAGTGGTTCGTCGTGCGCGAGCTGGCGCATCGCCGCACCCTCGCAGTACACCTGCATGTACCCGGGCGCGTAGGCGGTGTCCGTATCGAGAACCGCGAGTGTCGCCGCCTCGAATTCGTCGAGATCGGATACCGAGAAGAAGAACCGGAATGCCGCGTCGGAATCGCTCGCGTCGGAGCCGTACTTCCAGCGTACCGGTTGCCGAAACATCAGGTTCAGCTTGCCGCTGCTGCCGCGAAATCGCTGCCTTTCGGTTGCGCTGATCTGTTGCGGGGTGCCCACCAGGCGGGTCGCCGTCAGCGGATCGGTGCCGAAGACCAGGTAGTCGAATGCGAGGTCGCGCTCAGCGCCGGCCTGTATGCAAGTTGCGCGCCCCTTCGGCGCATCCACACCGACCAGCTTGCTCGAGACGTGGCAGGCAACACCGAGTTCCGCGTTGATGCGGCCGAGTTCCTCCGTAATCCGCCAGATGCCGCCCTTGACGAATCCATAGTAGCCGTCAAAAACGGACCCCGAATCCATCAGCGGAATCGTGAACGCCGAGTACGGATCGCGCAGCGACACCGGGCCGCTTTCGGTCACGGTCATCGCCATGTACATCTTGCTGCGCTCGCTGGTGAAATAGTGGTCGAGCAACGCCTTCGCCGATCCCGTTATCCACAGTGACGTCAGTGTTTCACCGAGTACGCTTTTCGCTTCGGCGAGCGTTGGCGGCCTGGCATTGGCGTAACCGTTCTGCAGATAGCGGACAACTTTTGCCTCGTCCGCGCGAAACGCGTCTGCGTCACCGTTCTCGCCCCACTTGGCCGCAAGTTCGCGGTCCAGTGCCGCGGGCTCGCGATAAATCCAGGCCGGCTCGTCGTCGCCCGGGAAATGAATGAATTTCGGATGTGTCGGCGCGAACGTCCGCAAGCGCCCGGCAAGCCCGGTTTCTTCGAATACGAACGATTGCATCAGGCCGAGTACCGAAGCACCCAGTGCATAAGGGTGCGTTGCGCCGTCGATCGTCGCCGTGTCCGAGACACAGGCGCCGCCGACGCGCGGGGCACGTTCGATAACGGTTACCTGGCATCCGCCACGCTGCAGGCAGTTGGCGGCAACCAGGCCGTTGATACCGGCGCCGACGACGAGGATGCGCGGTGCACTCATATACTAAAGATTGCTCGTGATGCTGGCGCTCGTTCGAGCGGGTCATCCCGGAGTAAACCAATGTTGCAGCCACTCAGCAACCGCCGCCTGACGGATACGGCTGGCTGCGGCCCGCTGATGCACGAAAACGGTGCATGACAGCGACAATTCCTGCCAACACCAGAATCAACCATTCAATGCCGATCGCGCCGCGCACCGCCGAAGGGCGATCGGTCGCGCTGACCGCTTTTGCGACCCGTTCCACTGCCCCGACTACAGTGCATTTCAATAGCGGCTTGCCGCCGCGCGGCTCGTCCGTCCGGCTGTCGATTGGCGTTCCCGGCATCGCCGTCGCCTGGCTCTGCCGGCTGCCTGCTCAGGCCAGATCGAAGCGGTCCGCGTTCATGACGCGGCTCCACGCGGCAACGAAATCGTGCACGAACTTTTCCTGATTGTCGTCCTGGGCATAGAGTTCGGCATACGATCGCAAAATCGAGTTGGATCCGAAAACGAGATCCAGTCTGGTCGCCGTCCACCTGACGTTGCCGCTCTTGCGATTACATACCTCATACAACCCATCGCCCGCCGGCTTCCAGGCATTGGCCATGTCAGTCAGGTTGACAAAGAAGTCGTTCGTCAAGGTACCGCTACGATCCGTGAACGCACCGTGCTTGCTTCCTCCGTAATTGGTATCGAGCATTCGCATCCCGCCGACCAGCACGGTCATCTCGGGTGCCGTGAGTCCCATCAGCTGTGTGCGATCGAGCATCAGCTCCTCGGCATTTACAGCGTAGTCTTGCTTGAGCCAGTTCCGGTAGCCGTCATGGATCGGCTCCAGCGGTTCGAAGGATTCGATGTCCGTCAATTCCTGGGTCGCATCGCCGCGTCCCGGAGCAAATGGCACGGTTACGTCGAAACCCGCCGCCCTGGCTGCATGCTCGATGCCGACGTTACCTGCCAGCACGATGGTGTCCGCCACGCTTGCGCCGGTATCTGCGGCAATGCCTTCGAGCACCTTGAGTACGTTGGCCAGGCGCTCAGGCTCGTTTCCTTCCCAGTCTTTTTGCGGCGCCAGGCGGATACGTGCCCCGTTTGCCCCGCCGCGCATGTCAGAGCCGCGGAAAGTCCTCGCACTGTCCCAGGCCGTGGTCACCATGTCGCTGATCGACAGGCCGCTGTCGGCGATCCTCGCTTTGACGGTCGCCACGTCGTAGTCCGTAGGACCTGCCGGAACAGGGTCCTGCCAGATCAGTTCTTCGTCGGGCACGTCGGGGCCGATATAGCGCGCCCTGGGACCCATGTCGCGATGCGTGAGCTTGAACCATGCACGTGCGAAGACCTGTCTCGAAGTAGTCGGGATCTGGTAGAACCGTTCCGAAGATCTTGCGGTCAGACCGGATCCCTGATCATCGCCATATCGGCAGTCCGTCATGATCGGGTTATACCGAATCGACGGGTCTTCGACGTCCGCCGGGTTTGTCTTCCTCACTGATCTCGACGGGCTCCCATTGCCAGGCGCCGGCAGGGCTTTTCCTCGATTCCCACTCGTGGTTGAAGAGCATGTGGAAGTAACCGTTGTCCCACTTCGTCGGATGCGTGGTCCACGCACCTTCGATCCCGCTGGTCACGGTATCGCGCCCCAAGCCCTTCCCCTTGGGATTACGCCAGCCGAGACCCTGCTGCTCGACATCGGCGGTTTCGGGATCCGGGCCCAGCAGCGTCGCGTCGCCATTGCCGTGGCACTTCCCGACCGTGTGGCCACCTGCGGTGAGAGCGACCGTTTCTTCGTCGTTCATCGCCATCCGCGCAAAGGTTTCCCGCACATCCATTGCGGTCTTGATAGGATCGGGCTGCCCATCCACGCCTTCCGGGTTAACGTAGATCAGGCCCATCATGACGGCCGCCAACGGGTTTTCCAGTTGGCGCTCTCCCGAGTATCGGCTGTGCGGATTATCGGTCGGCGCCAGCCACTCCTTCTCGGATCCCCAATAGGTATCCTTCTCCGGATGCCAGATGTCCTGGCGCCCGAAGCCGAAACCGAAGGTTTTCAGTCCCATCGATTCGTAGGCGACGTTGCCTGCGAGAATGATCAGGTCGGCCCAGCTGAGCCTGTTACCAAACTTCTTCTTGATCGGCCAGAGCAGGCGACGCGCCTTGTCCAGGTTGACGTTGTCGGGCCAGGAGTTGAGCGGCGCAAATCGTTGGTTCCCGGTACCAGCGCCGCCACGGCCGTCGGCGATTCGATAGCTTCCCGCTGCGTGCCATGCCATGCGGATCATCAGGCCGCCGTAGTGACCCCAGTCCGCCGGCCACCACTTCTGACTATCCGTCATCAGGGCGTGCAGTTCTTCCTTTACGGTATCGAAGTCGAGTTTTTTGACTTCTTCCCGATAGTTGAAGCCCTTTCCCATCGGGTTCGTCTTGGTATCGTGCTGTTGCAGGATCTCCAGGTTGAGGCTGTTCGGCCACCACTCCATCACCGAACGGCCGGTAGCGGTATTCCCACCGTGCACGATCGGGCACTTTACCTTGTGTATCCATGTCGCTCTCCTCGGGCGGCGTCGCAGCCTTATGTTCGCAAGCCGATGCTGCCCGGTACGGGCCGCAGACCCGGCTCGGCCGCGGGCCGGGCGAAGCCGGGCAGCTCCGTTGCCAAGAAACCCTGTTCGCCAGGCTGGTTCAATTCAAGAGTCTAGAATGCGCCGGGGTGCGACCGAATACGTGAAAACCGATGTCCGCCCATCGTTTAATTGTCCATATTGATTTTGCTGGATATTTTCCAGCCTCTCACCTAGGGAATTTCTGCGCAAGCATGCAGGTGCACACGAGGAAGTCGTGCTCATTCTGCGTGACCGCGCGAAGGGTTACTGGGGCGTTGGATACGATGCGTTGTCGGCGATGGAAGGTTATCGCCTCGGCATGCCGGGTGCCTGGCACATGGGACTCGACGAAGAAATGAGTGGCCCCGCCGGACGGGAGGAGCCCTACATATTCCACTTTCCAGATGGCAATGCCGGGGTTGCTCGCGCTATCGTCAGGAAATTGATCCCCGAGGCGGTTCCCGGCACGACCATGGAAGACCTGGTCCTGTCGCGCGTTGACTACGACCTGATCGACAGGGCCGGCAGTCCTGCACGGATTCGCCTCGACAGTACCGCGGTTGATGTGCGTCACGTCGATGGCGACAAGGCCGTGGACGTCACCTACGTGCGACACGGCAACGCCGAAAGGGTACGCGGCAGGCATGTCATTCTCGCCTGCTACAACAATATCGTACCGCATATCTGCCCCGAGCTGCCGGATGCGCAGGCCAGGGCGATCAACAAAGCAGTCAAGACACCGTTGGTCTATATCAGTGTCGCTTTGCGTAACTGGAGGGCGTTCGAGCAACTTGGCTACCATAGTTTCACGATTCCCCAGCCGAAACTGATGCATTCGTTTGGCATGGATTTCCCGGTCAGCATGGGCGGTTACGAATACACGCAGAGTTCCGACGAACCTACTGTGATCCACGGGACCTATGTACCCACCGTGCCGGACCAGGGACTGTCGCAGCGCGAGCAGCACATTCAAGGCAGGCGGAATCTTTATGAGCTCACATTCGACGATTTTGAGCGTGATATTGTCGGGGCAATGAGCGGCGCGCTCGCGGGTGGTGGTTTCGATGCCGAACGGGACGATTACCGTCAACCGCTGGCCGCACGGCTACGCGTATGAGTACAACGAACTGTTTGACCCGCCGGAATGGAGCGTGGCGAATGGTCCACACCTTGTCGGTGCGAGACAGATCGGGCGCATTTCCATCGCGAACTCGGACGCTCAAGCATACGCTTTCGTTAACGGTGCATTCGACGCTGCTGATCGTGCGGTAAATGAACAGGTCCGGATTGCATAGTCGCCATACAATTACAGGAAACAAGAAAACAACCGGCTGGATTGAGAAGCTCGATGTTACCGCCAAGGGAGCCGAGGGAATAGTACCCGCGGCATGACAAGGCAATGCGTGAAGGAGTCGGGAACGCTCGGACCGGCTTCGATGCTTTTGTCGTTCGCTGGAACGTTGACTTAATGAATGCTCGTAACCCAGTGCCAGGAGGGCAATCGCCAGAGTGTTGCGTCTCGCTCGCAGAAATAAAATACAACAGGATCAGCAAATGCAAAAAATATTCGTCACAATCGTCATTCTCGCCGCGGCAGCGGTGGCAATATCGGCGCATCACGAGACTGCCGTGCACCCGGCGAAAATCAGCGCTTCGGATATGTCGGGCGCAATATTCGAACGCGACGACATGATTCGCACCGAGCACGACAACGGCAACGTCACGCTCGATGTGACAACGCTACTGTCGAGCGACAAGAAGTTTGCCTCGGGCATGTACCGGTCCGGCAAGAGCTACTTCGAGGCAACCGATCCTTACGGTGTTGACGAATTCATGTATTTCATCGAGGGCGGAGTGACGCTGACATCGTCTGATGGCACCGTCACGACGATTAATGCCGGCGATGCCGTGACAATTCCGAAAGAGTGGACCGGCACCTGGGATACCGACGGCTATACCAAGATCTGGGTAATCTATTCGGCCGACGGTTCCGGCTTGTAGATTGGCTTCTCCGCACTCATTAATGCCTCGCTTTAGGCGATAAAATGCCTGATGTCCTCCCATTTTCGACGGCAGTCTAGAACTGGACTAATCTGAGTGTTCGGGTCCTCCAATCAGGAGAGACAAGGACATGAAGAGGTCGAGATGTACCGAGGAGCAGATCGGCTATGCCCTGCGGCAGGCTGAGAGTGGAACGCCGGTCGCAGACGTGTGCCGTCAGCTGGGCGTCAGCGAGGCGAGCTTCTACGAGGTGACAGTCCAGTTTGAAGCTGTTTCATAACGAGGCCAGTTTCGCGGCAGCAAATCCCATCGGGTCGCTTGGGCCGACGGAACGAACAGCCGACGTTCCGGCGACATCGACCCGGCCCGACACTGTCTCCTTGATCTATCGGGAGATACGGTCACTGTCCCCTTATTCGCAGGCATGCCGGCCACAATCGCTTTCGTGAAGCAGAGTGATTCAAAAAATCAATTGTTTCAAAGCATAATATGCGATCTAATGGGGCATTGAATTCGCACATTCCTTTCCGATGGACATATTGTTATGCGTACACCAACGATACTTTTCCTCGCCGCATTGGCGGTCGCGACGTCACCGATCATGGTGGCCGGGCCGGCCCATGCCCAGGGCGAGGCCAAGGCCAACCAGTTTTGGTGGCCTGACAAGCTGGACCTCTCACCGCTTCGCGCGCACTCCCCGCAATCCAATCCCTACGGCGAGGAATTCGATTACGCCGAGGCTTTCTCCGAGCTCGACCTGGCCGCCCTCAAGGCGGATCTCAGGGAGATGATGAAAACGTCCCAGGACTGGTGGCCCGCCGACTGGGGCCATTACGGGCCGCTGTTCATCCGCATGTCCTGGCATGCCGCGGGCACCTACCGCACGTCGGATGGACGTGGCGGCGCCGGCGGCGGCCAGCAGCGCTTCGAGCCCCTGAACAGCTGGCCGGACAACGCCAACCTGGACAAGGCGCGCCGACTGTTGTGGCCGATCAAGCAAAAGTACGGCCGCAACATCTCCTGGGCCGACCTGATCGTCCTGGCCGGCACGGTCGCCATGGACGACATGGGCTTCGAGACCTTCGGTTTCGCCGGCGGGCGCGCTGATGACTGGGAGCCGGATAGCGTCTACTGGGGCCCGGAGAAGGAGATGCTGGCCAGCGAGCGTCACGACCAGGACGCCAATCTGGACGAGGGCCTCGGCGCCACCGTCAATGGGCCTCATCTACGTCAACCCGGAAGGCCCCGAGCGGCAAGCCGTGACCCGGTCGCCGCCGCCAAGCAGATCCGTCGAACCTTCGGCCGCATGGCCATGAACGACGAGGAAACCGTCGCCCTGATCGCCGGCGGCCACACCTTCGGCAAGGCCCACGGCGCTCACAAGCCGTCCGAGTGCGTCGGCCCGGAGCCGGCCGCGGCCGGCATCGAGGAGCAGGGTCTGGGCTGGAAGAACAAGTGCGGCAAGGGCAAGGCCGAGGACACCATCACCAGCGGCCTGGAGGGCGCCTGGACCCAGCGCCCACCCAGTGGACGCACGATGTACTCTGCAGAACCTGTTTAACCACGAGTGGGAGCAGACCGAGAGCCCGGCCGGCGCCATCCAGTGGATGCCCAAGGACGGCGCGCTGGCGGCGACACCGTGCCGGACGCCCACGTCGCAGGGCAAGCGCGCCACGCCCATGATGTTGACCACCGACCTGTCGCTGAAGGAGGACCCGGCCTACCGCGAGATCTCCAAGCGCTTCATGAAGAACCCGGAGGAATTCGACGAGGCCTTCGCCCGCGCGTGGTTCAAGCTCACCCACCGCGACATGGGGCCGCGTTCCCGCTACCTGGGTGCCGGACGTGCCCGACGAGGACGCTCGCTGTTGCAGGATCCGCTGCCGGAGGTGGACCATGAGCTGATCGACGACGACGACATCGCCAGCAGCTCAAGAAGAACGATTCTCGACTCCGGCCTGACAGTCGCCGAACTGGTCCGCACGGCCTGGGCCTCGGCGTCCAGCTACCGCGACACCGACAAGCGTGGCGGCGCCAACGGTGCACGCGTGCGCCTGGCCCCGCAGAAGAACTGGGCAGTGAACAACCCGGATGAGCTGGCCAGGGTGCTTGCAAACACTCGAGGGTATTCAGCAGGACTTCAATGACGCCGCAGTCCGGTGACAAGCGCGTGTCCCTGGCCGACGTGATCGTGCTGGGCGGCGCGGTGGCCATCGAGGAGGCCGCGCCGACGCCGGTCACGACGTCACGGTGCCCTTCGAGCCGGGCCGGACGGACGCCACCGCCGGAGCATGACCGACGCGGAGTCCTTCGAGCGCGCTGGAGCCGGAGGCGGACGCGTTCCGCAACTACTACGAGCGACGGCAACCGACTGTCGCCCACCGCGGAAATGGTCGAAAAGGCCAACCTGCTGACGCTGACCGTGCCGGAGATGACCGTGCTGGTGGGCGGCATGCGGGCTCTCGATGCCAATGCCTACGGCAGCGACCACGGCGTGTTCACCGACGAGCCGGGCACCCTGACGAACGACTTTTTCGTCAACCTGCTCGACATGGACACGGAGTGGACCAAGTCGGATGACGCCGAGGGTATCTACGAGGGCCGTGATCGCCAGAGCGGTGAGCTCAAATACACGGCGACCCCCGTGGACCTGATCTTCGGTTCCAATCTCGAACTCCGCGCCGTCGCCCAGGCCTACGGGGCCAGCGACGCCGACGAGCTGTTCGTCAACGACTTCGTCGACGCCTGGGTCGAAGTGATCGAGGAACGACCGCTTCGACCTGTGATCAAGGCTTGCGGCTGACTCGAAACCGGAACGGCGGCGCCTCGTGTGCCGCCGTTTTTTGGTGATGACGCTCGACCGGTTCGACGCCAGCTGACTGATTTCAGGCTAACTTACTGATTGTATAAGGGAGCCAAGGTGCCGTTCGATCGGTAAACCGGCCGGTCCGGCGCACGAATCACCACGATAGCGGACATTCGATGCACGAATAAGCCGGCGGGGAGTTAACTCCCCGCCGGCTTTTCTTTATCCTTACCGAACGTCGAGCGCATACAACCGGGGCGAGGTGGGCATGGCCAGACTTAAGTGCGGCTTGATCCAGATGTCATTGAAAGGCGATGCCGTCTCGATGGGGCCCGACGAGATTCGCGACCGGATGATCGACGCCCACATGCCCTACGTCGATGATGCCGGCAAGCAGGGCGTGCAGGTTCTCTGCTTCCAGGAAGTCTTCACGCAGCCGTACTTCTGTCCCAGCCAGGACCGCAAGTGGTATGCGGCCGCCGAACGCATCCCGGACGGCCACACCACCAGCCTGATGCGGGAGCAGGCGAAGAAGCACGGCATGGTCATCGTCGTGCCGATCTACGAAGAGGCGATGCCGGGCGTCTACTACAACACGGCGGCAGTCATCGACGCCGACGGCAGCTATCTCGGCAAGTACCGGAAAACACACATCCCGCAGGTCGACCCGGGCTTCTACGAGAAATTCTTTTTCAAGCCCGGCGATCTCGGTTATCCCGTATTCGAGACCGCGTTCGTCAGGCTGGGCGTCTACATCTGCTACGACCGGCATTTCCCGGAAGGCTGGCGCGCGCTGGCGCTCAACGGCGCCGAGTACATCGGTCAACCCGTCGGCAACGGTAGCCGGACTCAGCAAGTACCTGTGGGAGCTGGAGCAGCCCGCCTCGGCGGCGGCCAACGGCGTCTTCATCGGCGCGATCAACCGTGTCGGGACCGAGGCACCGTGGGGCGAGCGCATGGGCGAGTTCTACGGCTCGAGCTACATCGTGAACCCGCGCGGCACCATCGAGGCGCAGGCGAGCGACGACAAGGACGAGTTGCTTGTCCATGAAATCGATCTCGACATGGTGCGGGAGGTCCGTAACACGTGGCAGTTTTTCCGGGATCGCAGGCCGGAGACGTACGGCGACCTGACCGGGAAACGCGACGCATGACACTGCCCGCGGCGAGCCGCCTGGTCGAAGTCGGCGATCTCGTCGAACTGGAGGTCGGGCAGGACATCGCCGGCAGTCCGCGATACAACGACGACATCGCGCCGACGAAGGCGGCGCAGCGCACCTGGACGCAGTGGAACGTGGCGTCGCTTTGGGTCGGCATGGCGATCTGCGTGCCGACCTACACGCTGGGCGGGGTCCTGACATCGTACTTCGGCCTGTCCGTGTCCGAGGCGTTGTGGACGATTTTCATTGCGAATCTAGTCGTCCTGGTCCCATTGACGCTGAATGCATTTCCCGGCACACGTTACGGCATACCCTGTCCGGTCGTGCTGCGTTCCTCGTTCGGCATCATCGGCTCCAATGTGCCCGCCCTGATCCGCGCGCTGGTTGCCTGCGGCTGGTTCGGGGTGCAGACATTGTTCGGCGGCATCGCGATCCACCTGTTGCTGTCGGCCCTGTTCGACGGCTGGGCCGCGCTCGGCAGCCAGGGCGAGGTTTACGGGTTTTTTATTTTCTGGGTCGCCAACGTCTGGGTCGTGATTCGCGGTGCCGAATCGATCAAGCACCTCGAAGCGCTGGCGGCACCGCTGCTGCTGATCGTGGCGCTCGGTCTTGCGGTATGGGCATGGCCCAGGGTGTCCGTCAGCGAGATGCTCGCCGCCCCGGCGACCCGGCCCGAGGGCGCCTCGTTCTTCGGCTACTTCATGGCGGCCCTGACGGCGATGGTCGGCTATTGGGCGACGCTGTCGCTCAACATCCCGGATTTCAGTCGCTTCGCGCGCTCCCAGCGCGCGCAGATCGTCGGCCAGATCGTCGGCCTGCCGCTGACGATGTTCCTGTTTTCCGGTCTCGGCGTGCTGCTGACGGCCGCCAGTGCCAACCTCGTGGGCGAAACGATCTCCGACCCGATCAACCTCATCGGCCGCATCGACAACACGGTGTGGGTCGTGCTGTCGATGCTGATGATCATTCTCGCGACGATCTCCACGAACACGGCGGCCAATATCGTGTCGCCGACCAATAGTTTCCAGAACGTCGCGCCAAAATACGTCAGCGAAAGCCGCGGCGTCCTGCTGACCGGGTTCATCGGCATCCTGCTGATGAGCTGGGAGCTGCTCAAGAAAATGGGTTGGCTGGAGTCCGACGTCAGTCTCGAAAGCCTGTACTCGAACTGGCTCGTTGGCTACTCGAGCCTGCTGGGCCCGATTGCCGGCATCATGATCGTGGATTTTTTCCTGGTTCGTAACCGCACCTACGACCTGCTGTCGCTGTACCGGGACGGCGGCGCCTACCCGGGCTGGCACGTCGCGGGATTTGTCGCGTTCCTGGTCCCGGTCGGCCTGACGGTTATCGCGATTACGACGGGCTTTTTGAACTGGTTTTACAACTTAATGGCTGGTCTACCGGCTCCGCACTCGGCGGATTGATCGATCAGGATTTCACGCCGCAGGCGGGTACTGCGAGGTAACTGACATGACGGTACTGATTCAGGGCGGCACGGTCGTCGCCGCGGACCGCAGCTGGCGTGCAGACGTCCTGTGCGCGGACGGGAAGATCCAGGCCATCGGCGAAGGGCTCGACAAGCCCAGGGCTGCGGAAGTGATCGACGCCGGCGGGCAGTACGTCATGCCGGGCGGCATCGATCCGCACACGCACATGCAGCTGCCGTTCATGGGCACGGTCGCTAGCGAGGATTTCGAAACCGGCACGGCGCCGGTCTTGCGGGCGGCACGACGATGATCATCGATTTCGTGATCCCGAGCCCGCAGCAACGCATCATGGAGGCCTACCGGCAATGGCGTGAATGGGCGGAGAAGTCGGTGGCCGACTACGCGTTCCACGTCGCGATAACCTGGTGGGACGACTCCGTCAGCAAGGACATGGAAACGCTGGTGCGCGAAGAGGGCATCAACAGCTTCAAGCACTTCATGGCGTACAAGGGCGCCATCATGGCCGACGACGAGGTGCTGGTGAACAGTTTCTCGAAAGCGGTGGAGCTCGGCGCGATCGTCACCTGCCACGCGGAGAACGGTGAACTGGTCTTCCGGCTGCAGCAGAAGATGTACGACATGGGCATACACGGCCCCGAGGGCCACCCGCTGTCACGGCCGCCGGAAGTGGAGGGCGAGGCCGCGAACCGGGCGATCCGCATCGCCGAGGTCATCGGCGTGCCCATCTACCTCGTGCACACATCCTGCCGGCAGTCGCTGGAGTCGATCACGCGCGCACGGAACGAAGGGCAGCACGTCTACGGCGAGGTACTGGCCGGGCACCTGATGATCGACGACTCCGTGTACCGCAACCCGGATTTCGACGTCGCCGCCGCGCACGTCATGAGCCCGCCGTTCCGGCCCAGGGAACACCAGGAACTGATGTGGCGCGGCCTGCAGTCAGGCAACCTGCAGACGACCGCCACCGATCACTGCTGTTTCTGCGCGGACCAGAAGGCCGCCGGGCGCGACGACTTCCGCAAGATTCCGAACGGCACCGCCGGCATCGAGAATCGCATGGAGGTGCTGTGGACCCATGGCGTCAGCACGGGTCGGCTGACAATGAACGAGTTTGTCGCGGTTACATCGGCCAATGCGGCAAAGATCTTCAATATCTACCCGCGGAAGGGGGCGATCACGGAGGGCGCCGACGCCGACATCGTCGTCTGGGACCCGGAAGCGACCAAGACAATCTCGGCCGGCACCCATCACCAGAACATCGACTTCAATATTTTCGAGGGGATGGAAGTCCGGGGCCTGGCGTCGCACACGGTCAGCCAGGGCAAGATCGTCTGGGCCGACGGCAAGCTGCAGACGGAACGCGGCGCCGGACGCTATATCGAGAAGCCGCCGTTCGCGAGCTACTACAGCGCCGTCACCCGGCGCAACGAGCTGAAAAAGCCGACGCCGGTGGAACGCGACGCGCCGAAAAAGCGCGCCGGTGCCAAGGGCTGAGTCGCGCATGGACGGGCAAGTGGCGACCGTGACGAAACAGGACGCGAGCGAGCAAGACATCCGCCCCGGCCGGCTGTCCCGGGACGAGATCGAACGCAACTTCGGCGAAATGCACGAACCGCTGGCGCACTCCGAGGCGCTGATCGAGGCGGACCGCTGCTACTTCTGCTTCGATGCGCCGTGCACGACCGCCTGCCCCACCGGCATCGACATCCCGGGATTCATCCAGAAAATTCGCTCGGATAACCTGCGCGGTTCGGCTCGCACGATACTCCGCGAAAACATCATGGGCGGGATGTGCGCGCGGGTGTGCCCGACCGAGGTCTTGTGCGAGGAAGCCTGCGTGCGCAATACGCACGAAGACCTGCCCGTACGCATCGGCCTGCTGCAGCGCCATGCAACCGAGCCGGTGTTCAGGGAAGACCTCAGGCTGTTCCAGCGGGCGCCGGAGACCGGCCGCACGGTTGCCGTCGTCGGCGCGGGGCCGGCGGGTCTTTCCCGCGCGCACCGTCTCGCAATGCTGGGACACGATGTCGTCGTGTTCAATCGCGACGAAAAGGCCGGCGGCCTCAACGAGTACGGGATAGCAGCGTACAAGACGCTGCACGATTTCGCCCAGCGGGAGGTCCGGTGGATACTCGACATCGGCGGCATCGAGCTGCGCCCGGGGACGTCACTCGGCGAGGACTTCACGCTGACGTCGTTGCTCGAAGGCTACGATGCGGTGTTCCTGGGCGTCGGGCTGGCCGACGTCAACCGCCTGGGAATCGAAAACGAGACACTCGATGGCGTGCTCGATGCCGTCGACTACATCGCAAAGCTGCGCCAGGCACGCGAGCTCACGCGGCTGCCGGTGGGGCGACGCGTCATCGTCATTGGCGGCGGCATGACCGCCATCGACATCGCGGTACAGAGTCGCAAGCTCGGCGCCGAACAGGTGGACCTGTTTTATCGCCGCGGTCCGGAGCAGATAGGCGCGAGTCTCTTCGAGCGGGAGCACGCCCAGACTAACGGCGTGACGCTGCACTACCGGGCACGACCCGTCCGTATCCTCGGCACCGGCCATGCCACCGGGGTCGAGTTCGAGCGCACCGTCCTCGACGGGAATGCCGGACTGGCCGGCACCGGCGAGACCTGGACGGTGGCCGCCGATGTCGTCTTCAAGGCGGTCGGCCAGGTGCTGGATCCGGCCATGGAGCAGCTCGGCGGCGGCTCGCTCGGGGTCGCCGGCGGCCGGATCCCGGTCAATGGCGAACGCGCCACCGTGCTCGAGGGCGTATGGGCGGGCGGCGATTGCATTGCCGACGGCGACGACCTGACGGTCACGGCCGTCCAGGATGGCAAGATCGCGGCCCTCGCCATCGACCGCTGGCTGCGTGACAGGTAGGACTGACCCGATGGCGGATCTGCGGACCGAGTTCCTGGACCTCCTCGCCCAATCCGTTCTGGCTTGCTTCCGCACCGCCGACAGACAAGGCCTACAACGTCAATCGCGCGTTCGAGGCCGGGTGGGGCGGTGCCGCTGGAAGACGCTCGGCGAGGATCCGCCGATCGTCAACGTGCAGCGGTCCGCGCTACGGGGCAATTCACGCGAATGACAGGCGGGTCATCGGCTTCAACAACATCGAGCTGATTACCGACCGTCCGCTGCGCACCAACCTGGACGAACTGCGCCAGGTCAAGCACGACTGGCCGGATCGGCGCGCTGATCGTATCGGTCAATGCTGCCGATGAACGAGGCCGCCTGGGCCAGATATCTGCCCATGATCGAGGACACGGGCATCGACGGCTTCGAGCTGAACTTCGGTTGCCCGCACGGCATGTCGGAGCGCGGCATGGGTTCCGCCGTGGGCCAGGTGCCCGAATACATCCGGATGGCCGCGGAATGGGCGAAGCGCTACGCCCGCACGCCGGTCATCGTCAAGCTCACGCCGAACGTCACCGAGCGTCCTGCCGCCGGCAAAGGCGGCGGCCGACGGCGGCGCCGACGCCGTGTCGCTGATCAATACGATCAACTCGATCATGCGCGTCGACTACGATACGCTGACGATGTACCCGTCTACCGACGGCATGGGCTCGCATGGCGGCTACTGCGGCCCGGCCGTCAAGCCCGTCGCATTGCACATGGTCGCCGAGATCGCGCGGCACGCCGAGACCCGCCACGTGCCGATCTCCGGCATCGGCGGTATCACGGACTGGCGCGATGCCGTGGATTTCCTCGCCCTCGGCGCGAGCACCGTGCAGGTCTGCACGGCCGCGATGGTCTACGGCTTCCGGATCATCGACGACCTGGTCGACGGCCTCGAAGTCTTCTCGACAGCAAGGGCATGAAATCAGTCGGCGAGCTCATCGGCCGTGCCGTGCCCAGCGTGACCGACTGGCAGTACCTGAACCTGAACTACGTCGAGAAGGCGGTCATCGACCAGGACCTGTGCATCAAGTGCGGCCGCTGCCACATCGTCTGCGAAGACACGTCGCACCAGGCGATCACGCACACGGTCAACGGCGCGCGGCATTTCGAGGTTATCGACGCGGAGTGCGTCGGCTGCAACCTGTGCACCAGCGTCTGCCCGGTCGACGGCTGCATCACGATGCGGCCGCTGACCAGCGGCACGGACCCGCGCACCGGCCGGGCGATCAGCGCCGAGAAAGCCAACTGGACCACGCACCCCAACAACCCGATGCGCAAGTAGGCGCTCCGCGGCGCGAGCGCCGGTCTCAGTCGGCGTCGAGAAAGCGGTTCGCTATCGGCGAGTAGGCATCGATGCGCCGGTCACGCAGGAACGGCCAGCCGTGGCGCTGCGTCGCCATTTCGCCCAGGTCGATCTCGACGATCAGCACCGCTTCTTCGTCGACCGGCGCGCGGGCGAGAATACGTCCGTCCGGGGCGACGATGAAGCTCTGGCCCAGAACTCGATGCCGCCTTCACTGGCCGGGTCGGGCTCGAAACCGAAGCGGTTGACGGCGACGACGAAGCAGCCGTTTGCAATCGCGTGCGAACGCTGGATCGTTTCCCAGGCCTCGTGCTGTGCCTCGCCGACCTCGGCCTTTTCCTCCGGGTGCCAGCCGATCGCCGTCGGGTAGAACAGGATTTCCGCACCCTTCAGCGCCGTCAGGCGCGCGGCCTCCGGGTACCACTGGTCCCAGCAGATCAGCACGCCGAGTTCGGCCGGCGGGGTCCTGAAGGTCTTGAAGCCCAGGTCGCCGGGCGTGAAGTAGAATTTTTCGTAGTACCGCGGATCGTCCGGGATGTGCATCTTGCGGTACTTGCCGATGTACCCCCGGTCGCGATCGATGACGGCCGTCGTGTTGTGGTACAGGCCGGTCGTGCGTTTCTCGAACAGGCTGGCGACGATCGTGACGTCGTGTTTGCGGGCCAGTGCCTCGAAAGTCTCCGTCACCGGGCCGGGAATCTCGTGCGCGAGATCGAAAAACGCGGCGTCCTCCGTCTGGCAGAAGTACCGCGAACGGAACAGTTCCGGCAGGCAGATGACGTCTGCACCGTCGGTCGCGGCCTGTTCCGTCAGTTCGAGTGCACGCCGCGTGTTTTCCTCCGGGTCCGCCGACATCGACATCTGCACGATCCCGATCTTCAGCTTGCGCTTGTCGTCTGCCGCCTTGCTCATTGCGGAGTCACCGGGCTGTGGGTGCGCGTGTCATAGTAGGTCTCCTGGCCGAAGCAGGCCTCGTATTCGGTAAGTATCTGCATGCCGCGTTTCGGCCGGATGTCGCCGGCCTCGATCTTCGCCTTGACCAGCTCCTCCATGCGACGTCGCAGGTCGTTGGGAAAATACTGCACCTGGGCCAGCATGTCCTGGACACGCAGTCCGGGGATGACCTTCTCGATCCAGAAATTGCCGTCTTCCTCGCCGTCCGCGTAAACATGGACCTCGGAAACCCGGCCGAACAGGTTGTGCGCATCGCCCATGATGTCCTGGTAGGCGCCCATCAGGAAGATGCCGAGGTAATACGGCTTGCCGGGTTCCAGCGCATGCAGCTCGAGGAACGATTTGTCGTCGTTCGAGGAGACGTACTCCGATACCTTGCCGTCCGAATCGCAGGTCAGGTCGACCAGCAGGGCACGACGGCCGGGCCGCTCCGTCAGCCGCTCCAGCGGCATTATCGGAAATGCCTGGCCGATCGCCCAGTGATCCAGCATCGACTGGAATACCGAGAAATCGCAGAGATACTGGTCGACGAGTTTCTCCTCGAGCTCGAAGAACTCCTGCGGCAGCGGGTCCGGGTCCGCCTCCCGCAGGCCCTTGAGAATCAGGGCGCACAGGCTCCAGTAAAGCCGTTCGACCAGGGCGTCCTGCTCCAGCGGCAGATAGCCCAGGCGAAACATCGTCGCCGCATCGCGATGCGCGGCATCCACCGTGTGGTAGGTGGCAAGCAGCTCGCGCGGGTCCAGGCTCCCGGGCGAGGCCTGCAGCAAATCGGTGTGCAGCGCGGCCAGCCGCTTGACGAGGTCGTGCGCCGCTTCCGGCGCCGCGTAATCGGTGGCAATCCGGTCCTTCTGGTAGGCACCCAGTGTCTCGACGACCAGCACGGAATGATGTGCCGTCAGCGCGCGGCCGTCTTTCCGGAGATCAGTACCGGGCGCCCCACTTCGCGCTCGCTGCAGACGTCCGCGATCGACGACACCACGCCGTCCGCGTATTCCTGCAGCGTGTAATGAATGGCACCGGCATCCATTGTCCGCCGAGTAGTCGACGCCCAGGCCGCCACCGACATCGAGGTAGCGAATCGGTACGCCGCGATGCTTCAGCTCCGCGTAAATCTGCGCAATTTCCGTCGTCGCCTGCCCGAGGATCCGGATGTCGGAGATTCTGGCCGCCCAGGTGGAAATGCAGCAGCACGAACGCATCCGTCTTGCCCGATCTCGCTGCAGGCGTTCGACGATCTCGATGAGCTCCGGCAGCGAGATGCCGAATTTGGAACGGTAGCCGCCGGAATCGGCCCACTTGCCCGAACCCGCCGTGCGCAGCCGGATGCGCACGCCGAACTGCGTTTCCAGGCCGGTTTCCCCGGTCAGCCGCATCAGTTGCTCGAATTCCGCGAACTTCTCCATGACCGGTATGACGTTCTTGCCCAGCCGTTGCGCGGACAGGATCAGCGAAAGCATGGTCCGGTCCTTGACGCCGTTGCAGATCAACAGCGTGTCGTCGTCCTTCAGGTACGGCAGGGCCGCGATCAGCTCGGCCTTGGAGCCGCACTCGAGGCCGACGCCGAATGCCTGGCCGGCGTCGAGGACTTCCTCGACCACCTCGTGCAGCTGGTTCACCTTGATCGGGTAGACACCGCGATAGTCGTTGCGGTAGCCGCATTCCTCGATGGCGGCGCGAAACGCCGTGTTGATCCGCCGCACACGTGCCCGCAGCACGTCCATGAACCGCAGCAGCACGGGCAGGCCGATGTCCCGGCGGCGCACTTCGGCGAGGACGTCGGCGATGGTAATCGTCAACTCGGCGTCGCGCCGCGGCTTCACGGCAACCCTGCCGTCGCCGTTCACGACGTAGAAGTCGTCGCTCCATGCATCCATGCGATAGAGGTCGGCCGCGTCGTCGACCTGCCAGTCGCTGCCGGCGCTGGCGGCCGTTGCGCTGCCTGCGTCCGTTCGTGCCGTCTCGCCTGACACCCGCTTACTGCTCCATGACGCAGGCGAAGATCAACGGCGCGACGATCGTTGCGTCGGATTCAATGATGAACTTTGGCGTTTCCGCGGACAGTTTGCCCCAGGTAATCTTCTCGTTCGGCACGGCGCCGGAGTAGGAGCCGTAGCTCGTCGTCGAGTCACTGATCTGGCAAAAATAACCCCAGCGGGGTATATCGCTTTTCTTCAGGTCCTGCTCCAGCATCGGCACGACGCAGATCGGGAAATCGCCCGCGATGCCGCCGCCAATCTGGAAAAAGCCGATCGAGGCGTCGCGGCAGGTCTCGCCGTACCAGTCCGCCAACATCATCATGTACTCGATGCCGCCGCGCACGGTGTGGACGTTGTTTATCTCGCCCGTGATGCAATGCGACGCATAGATGTTGCCGAGCGTCGAATCCTCCCAGCCCGGCACGATGATCGGCAGGTTGCATTCGGCTGCGGCCAGCAGCCAGCTGTCCTTCGGATCGATCTGGCAGCGCCGTTGCAGCCTGCCGTCGAGCAGGATGCGATACAGGAACTCGTGCGGGAAGAATTGCTTGCCTTCCCGGTCGGCTTCGAGCCAGTACTCGAGCACGACATCCTCGATACGGCGTATGGCCTCTTCCTCCGGGATGCAGGTGTCGGTCACGCGATTGAGGTGGCGTGACAGCAGTTCCTCCTCGTCGTCGGCCGTCAGGTGGCGGTAATGCGGTACCCGCACGTAATGATCGTGCGCAACGAGGTTGAATACGTCCTCCTCGAGATTGGCGCCGGTGCAGCAGATGGCGTGCACTTTCTCGCGCCGGATCATTTCCGCCAGCGACAGGCCGAGTTCGGCCGTGCTCATGGCACCGGCGAGCGTCATGAACATGACGCCGCCATCCGCCAGGTGCTGCTCGTAGGCATCGGCGGCGTCGATCAGCGCCGCCGCGTTGAAATGGCGGTAGTGATGGTGAACAAAGTCGCGAATCGCGGTCACGGTCGATACCTCGTGCGCTGGCAGGGAAGCGGGCCGGATGCGTGGTGCGGGCCCCGGATCGGGCCCAGGTCCGACAGGCTGCTAGCGTAAGGAATGCCGCAGCGCCCCGCAACCGGCACGGGCGGCGTCAGGCAGCCGGCACCTGCTGCGTCAGGCAGTGGAACGTGCCGAGGCCGAGCACCAGGTCCCGGCAGTCGATCGGCACCACGCGGCGGCCCGGGAACAGGCCGGCCAGCGTCGCCTCTGCTTGCACATCGTGCCGGTCACCGAAGACCGGCAGCAGCAGCACGGTATTGCCGATGTAGAAGTTGGCGTAGCTCGCCGGCAGCCGGTCGCCCCGGAACTCCACGGGCGCAGGCATCGGCAGCTCGATCACGTCGAGACGGCGGCCGTCACCAAGACGCAGCTTGTCGAGTCGTTCGCGGTTCTCGGCGAGCGGTGCGTGATTCTCGTCGCTCCTGTCCGGTTCGATCACAGTCACGACTCGGTCTTCGGCAACGAAACGGGTCAGGTCGTCGACGTGGCCGTCGGTGTCGTCGCCGGCAATGCCGTCGCCCAGCCAGAGAATCTCGCGCACGCCCAGGTAATCGCGCAGGGCCTGCTCGAGCGTTTCGCGGCTCATGGCCGGGTTGCGGTTCGGATTGAGCAGGCAACTCTCCGTTGTCAGCAGTTCGCCGGCTCCGTTGACGTCGATGGAGCCGCCTTCGAGGATCATGTCGACGCGTTCGCAGGGTACGTTCATGGCGGCCGCCATTTGCGGCGGTATCGCGTTGTCGAGGTCGTACGGCGGGTACTTGCCACCCCAGGCATTGAAGCCGAAATCGAGAGCCAGCAGCGGTACGTTGCGGTCGTCTGCGTTGGTTACGAAGACCGCCCCGTGATCCCGGCACCACGCGTCGTTGGTCGGAAAGCGGTGCAACCGGACGCGCGCCGCATCGGCGCGGCCTTCCAGCAAGTCGCGCACGTGCTGTTCATGCGCGGCGTCCAGAACGTTGATGTGCACGGTTTCACTCGTCGACAGGGCCGCGACGGCCTGCACCATGACCGGTTCGACCGGCGCGAACTTGCCGGGCCAGCTGTCGCGCTTGTGCGGCCAGGACATCCACGTGCCCTGGTGCGGCGACCATTCGGCGGGCATTCGGTACCCGCGCGCGGCCACGGTGCGGTTGTTGTCGGCGCGCGGCGCTCATGACCCGGCATTGAACCACGACGAGGGAGTGCGGAAAACGGCCGGCCGCATGGAACGGCGACGGCCGCTATCCGGGATTTCGCGACGCTGGAATTCGAATGCGGACGATGACCGCACCGGCGTCCGCCCGGTGTCCGCAACCGGCATCGCCCCGCTCGGCAACGTCGCGGGTCCGGGCGCAGGCGCACCCGGAATCCTCCCGGTCCGGCTGGTGATTGCACGGAACGGCCGGTAGCGCATAATGTCCATTCCTTCGCACGCCTGTCTTTTCATTCTTCCGTTCGGGTCCATTGCATGAATCTTCGCCCAGTCCTGTTGTTCGCGTCAGCCTGCATGATCGCCTCGCCGGCCGCGTACGCGGTCGATGTCACTTCGCGCATCGATGCGGTGGCGGTCTACCCGACCGGTGCGATGATCACCCGGGCCGCCTCCGTGGACCTGCCGGCCGGCACGACCACCGTGCGGCTGACCGGGCTCATCAACGATCTCAGCCCTGGCAGGATGCGGGTCGAAGCCACGTCCGGCGACGTGACCGTTGGCCAGGTGCGCTTCGAGCGTGAACAACAGCGCGACGCCTACAATGCGGAGATCGAGCGCCTGAACGACGAGATACGCGCGGTCGAGGCACGCATTGCCGGGATCGATGATGCCGTCAAGAGCGCCGAGCTGCGCCTGAAGTTCCTGACCGGCATCGCCGAGGGTTACGCGAAGGAAGCGTGGCACGAGGGGGCCACGGGAGCGGCCGATGTCGCGAGCTGGCGCGAGGCGCTGGGCCTGCTCGATCGGCGTCGCGGCGGATGCCATACGCGGGACTTCGCAGCCACAAGCAGGAGCGTGCCGGAAGCGGAGCGTGACCTGTCGGCGCCTGCAGCGCGAACTCGAGTCCCTGCGCGGCGGCACGCTCGCTTCGTCCACGCTGGAGGTCACGCTGCGCGCCGATCGCGCCGTGTCGACGGGACTGCGATTGCATTATTTCCAGCCGGCTGCCCACTGGAGTCCCGAGTACGAGTCACGCCTCGACAGCGATGCGGCGCGCCTGACGCTGGTGCAGCAGGCCACGGTCCGGCAGGGCACCGACGAGCCATGGACCGACGTCGCGCTGACGCTCTCGACCAGCGACCCGTCGGGGGCTCTGGACCCGGGTACGATAGACAGCGAATTCCTGGACCTCCGGGATCCCCGCCAGCCGACTGCCGTGCGCAAGAACATGCAGGGCGTGTCGTCGGATGCGATGGCCCTGGAAGAGGTCATGGTGACGGGTGCGCGCAGCGCACGCGTGGTCGGCGACTCTTGCCGTGACCTGGGAAATTCCCGGCCGCGTCACCGTTGCCAACAACGTGGACGAGGCGCAGTCGTTCGACGTGGGCTCCATGGAATTCGACGTCGACCTCGTAACCCGCGTTATGCCGCGCCGCAGCGAGCAGGCGTTTCTCGCCGCCCGCTTCACATATGACCGCAACGTGCCGCTCAATGCCAGCACGATGCGCGTCTACGTCGACGGGGCTTACGCCGGCGTGACGCAGATGCCGGACACGCTGCCGCAAGCGGACATCACGATGCCGATGGGCGAGGACGACCGGGTCGAGGTGCGGGTAACGGACCAGGGCGTCGAACGCGGCCAGGAAGGCATCATCGGCCGCAGCAATGTCGAGTCGACGCACTATCTCTTCGAAGTCACGAATCGCCGGCCGTCGGCGACCCCCGGTCGAGGTCATCGACCGGTACCCGGTAGCCCGCAACGAGGATATCGAGGTCGAGGTACCGCGTTCGGCGACGGAGCCGACGGAGCGCAATATCGACAACAAGCCGGGGGTTATCGCCTGGCGAAAATCGGTGGCGGCCAATGAAACCTGGCAGATCCGGCACCAGTACACCGTGACTTATCCGGCTGACAAGGTATTGTCGCGCCGGTAGTCCGGATTGTTCATGAACGGTTTGGGTTCGGTGGTTGGCGAAGCCCTCCCCCGGGCCACACCTCCGCCCCCGCCATCGTGCCGTTCATGAACAATCCGGGCACGCTGTCAGCATGTTGGCGGGCCGGGTTACCTGACGACGAACGGCGCGGATGCCGCCAGCACGTCGTAGCCGTCGTCTTTCATCAGGCGAACGATGTAGGTGCCGGGCGGAAGCGGCCAGCCCGATGACGCACTGGTCGAATCAAGTTCCAGCCTGCCCTCCGGCAGGGCCTCGACGTAGGTCCAGGCGAGGCTGGCGTCATTGGCCTCAAATGCCCCTGCCGGATAGACGGCGACGTAGTCGTTGCGATGGCCCGGTCCATTCTGCCACTGGACGGGGACAGGCTCGCCGACAGCAAAGGTGTCGCCGGCAACCGTGACTGCCGGGGTGGCGCCGGCCGGCTGTACCCAGAAGCGGGCGGGATCCGGTGGTTCGTCGAGCCCGGATGCAAAGGCGGCTTCGTATTCGCCCGGCGCAAGTGTCCCGGCGCGGCGATGCGCCGGCGGCCGGAGGCGTCGACCGTGCGTTCGGCGACGACTCGACCGCCGGCGTCGGTGGATCGCACGACTATGTCGGCGGTGTGGTGATCGCCGAGGTAATGCACGATGCCGATGTCGTCGCCTGGCCGGTGGACCCGCTGCACGGTCGTTACCAACGCGGGTGCCGGCGCCGGCACGGCCGAGAACGACGCGACGACCGCGCGGTGATCGCTGGGCCAGGGCATGACGGCGGTCGTGACGCCCGGGCCGTCCTGTTCGCCGACCAGTGTTGCGGCGTTGACGTCTGCCGGTCCGCCATACCAGATGAAATCGATGCGATCCTGCGCGTCGTTCTCGCCGGGCGCATACAGCGCCAGCGGTGGCCGGCCGGCCCACCACGTGAGCCCCGGGTGCAACACGGGATCCGGGTAGACCGTTCGCCACGCGTCACGCAGGCCGGCCGCGGCGACGGCGCGGGTGACCGGCCAGTCGACGGTATAGCGCAGGAATTTTCGGGTACCGACGGCATCGGCGATCCAGTCCGTGTGTGCGGGCGTGTTGAAATCGCCAGTGAGGAAGACCGGCGTATCGTTGTCGATCAACGACGCCAGTGTCGGCAGGTAATGCTCGATCTCCGGCAGGCGAGTCGCGCGCTCCAGGGCCAGGACCTCTTGCCGCGTCGCGCCGTCGCGCACGGCGTCGGGTCCGTAAGGATCCGATGGCAGGTGCACGTTGACCACCGCGACGACGTGGTCCGGCACCACCTCGACCAGGACATGGCGGCCGGCGGCTGCCGGTGGTTCAGCCAGCGGGAAACGCGAAACGACGTAATTGCGGGCGTTGTAATACCAGCCGAGCTCGGCTGCTATGCGGTCCAGGTTGCCTTCGGCTTCCTGGATGCCGACGATGTCGGCCCCGGCGCGTTGAATGGCCACGATGACGTTGTCGAAACTGACGTGGGTGCCGCCCCATTCGATGTTGAACGTCATGACGCGAAGCGGCACGGCATCTCGCGGCGTGCCGCCGGCGGTTGCCGCCAGCAGCGCCAGCAGCCAGGCGCAGCGGCGCGCGGTTCGCCCGTTGTGCGTATTGCTGTTGCTCACGGTGTCACGCTTCGTCGAATTCGTTCAGCGGCGCGGACCGCTGCAGGATCCTGTCCGGAAAGACGGTGAGAGTTGCTCGTTGCACATGTCCGTTGCCGTGCAAGGTCGGGAAGGGCGCCAGTCTACTCGATCCGCAACAGTTACTGCAGGCGATTGGGGTTTCAGGGCCAAAAGGCGACGATGAGGCTGCCCGAGGTGAGCGCAATGACGCCGGCCCCGAGTATCCAGCGTCGCAGTTCCGCCGAGCCCAGTACGGCCGCCGCGACCGTCTTGAACAGCAGGTTCGACAGTGTCGCCAGGAAGATGGCGCGCCACGCCGTGGCGGCCTCGGTCTCGCCGTTCGTGAACAGCTGCCCGACGGACAGCGTGAGGGCGTCGACGTCGGTGAGTCCCGACACGAATGCGACGCCGAAAACGGCGTCCTCGCCGATCCAGTCGCGGCCCGCGGCCACCGCAAACAGGATCGTGACATACAGCGCCGCGAACGTCAGAGCCTGCCGCATGCGGGCGGGGTTCTGGCGTGGCGGCGGTTCGGCGTCGCTGCTGTCCCTTTGCCGCAGGAAGACCGCGACGGCCAGAGTCAGCAGCACGGCGCTGAACGCGAGGGCCGGCCCGAGCATCCGCCCGACCAGGCCCGGCGCGACGACGAGCAGCTCGACAAGGACGCGGCCGTAGACGACCGTGCTGGCAACGAGTACTGACGATGGCCGCCGAACGAGGGCGAGGTGCTTGTTGCGGCGGCTCATGCCGGCATAGCTGATGGTCGTCGCCGTGCTGCGTAGATCAGGCCTCCGAGCACGCCGGCGAGCCAGCTGCCGGCACCCGTGCCGACCAGGCGAAAGGCAATGAAGCCGGCCAGGTTCATTGCGACGATGAGTACGACCAGCAGCCACGTATTGAACGGATTGAAGACGTCGTAAGGGCCGAAGGTTCGGTCGGGCAGGACGGGCAGCACGACCAGCGCGATCAGCACGAAGCGCGCGACGATTTCCAGCGGTCGTCCTCGGTCGCCAGCTGCTCGACCCGGCGGCGCAGCGGGCCCTTCCAGTGCAGCAGCACCGTCACCACGCCGCCCAGGAGCCATGGCGCGCAGCCGAGTGCCAGCCGGCAACCGCGGCAGCGGCACCAGCAGGTACGACCGCCGAGCGCCGCGAGCAACTGCCGAAGTCACGCCCTGGAGCGAGATCCGTCCGCTGCAGCCTGGCGGCCAATATGATACCGAGGCCGAGCAAACCGGCGGCCACCAGCCAGGGGCCCGATGCGGCGGTGAACAGGGCGGCCAGCCCACCGAGACCGCTGCGACGAGGGCGAACGAGCGAACGCCGACCAGCTTGTTCCTGCGCCCATTCCGCGTTCCAGGCCGACGATGAGCCCGATGCCGAGTCGCGATACCGAGCCCGATGAGCTGGTAGGTCGTCCCAGCCCGGCTGAGGAGAGAATTCACGGTGGTCTCTCGCCGGGCGGTCGTCGGATCTGGCGGCGTAAAGGTCATGGCGGCGCTGCAATCGGGCAACCGTCAAAGCGTAGCACGAATGCGCCTGTGTGCCGGGGCGTCGGCACTCGTCAAGCCACCGGGTTTCTTCCTCGGCTCGATGGTGCGGGTGATACGGCCGCGCCACGACTGGGTGCCGAAGGGCATGGAGTCCAAGGTCGAGGTCGGCTGCAAGTTCGTGCAGACGCAGCCCCTGCTGGACGTCGACCGGCTGCGCGAACGACACGGCGCGCCCTGCGGGTCGAGGTAGTCGACGTGCTGAGACGGGTTTCGGTAATCGTCAGCGTGCCGCTGCTGACGTCGGTCGTCAATGCCGGCGACGTCATGAAACGCACGCGCCGCCCGGCAATCCCCGCGGACATCGTCGCGCGCATTCGCGACAGCAAGAAAATACGGCAGGATGATCTCGAAATCTGCGCGGACACACTGCGCGAGGTGAACAAGATCCCGGGTGTTGCCGGGGCCAATATCGTCGCGATCGAGGATTGCGATGGGGCCGTGGAGGTAATTTCACTATCTGGAATTCGGGCCGGGCAGTCTGATCCGGATAAGGCATAATTGGTTATTGTTCCAACGATTTTTGGACCGACAGCCATGACGCCCAGAGACGACCGTACCATCGCCGAACTGATTGCGGAGCAGAAGCCCGGCCGCGCGCTGGACCAGCGGTTCTACACGGACCCGGAGATCTACGAGCTCGAGCTCGACCGCATCATTATGCGAAACTGGATTCTCGCGGGCCACGAGTCCGAGCTACCGAATCCGGGCGACTTCAAGGTATTCAATGTCGCCAGCGAGTCCGCCATCATCGTCCGCAACCAGGACGGAGAGCTGCGCGCTCATGCCAACGTGTGCCGGCATCGCGGTTCGCTCGTCTGCCTGGAACGGCACGGCAGCGCGCGCAAGTTCGAGTGTCCGTATCACGGCTGGGTCTACGACAACGACGGCAACCTGCTGGCGGCGCGCAATATGCCCGACGGTTTTCGCAAGGAAGACCACGGCCTGCACAGGGTATCGCTCGAGGTGCTCGGCGGGTTGCTGTTCATCTGTTTCTGCGACGAGCCGCCTGCACTCGACAGCGCGCGTCGGGACCTGGTGGAACCGTTCGCCCTGTTCGGGTTTGACCAGCTGAAAGTCGCGGCACATCGCAGCTACCCGATTCCGGCCAACTGGAAACTGGCTGTCGAGAACTACCAGGAATGCTATCACTGCGCGACGGCTCATCCGGAATACGCCGCCATGCACACGCTGATGCTGGACGACCGGAAGCTGGGGCGGTTGCAGAAGACCATGCAGGATCGCATGGAAAGCTGCGGCCTGCGCGACATCGAGATTGACCGCATCGACACGGCAGCGCCTCCGGAGAGATGGGTTACGCCTACAGCCGGACCGCGTTATTCGACGGTTACCAGACCGGCAGCCGCGATGGCCGTCCCGTTGCGCCCCTGCTCGGCGACCTGAAGGACTACGATGGCGGCGCCTCGGATTTTTCGTTCGGTCCGTTGTCGTTTCTGCTGGCCTACAGTGATCACGTGGTCGCCTATGTTTTTACACCGGTCGACCTGGAGAATTGCCTGTGCGACATCTACTGGCTGGTGCGCAATGACGCGGTCGAGGGCAAGGACTACGACGTCGAAGAGCTGGTCTGGCTCTGGGACATCACCACGCACGCTGACAAGCGCATCATCGTGAACAACTGGAAAGGCGTGAACTCGCGCTATTACGAGCCGGGCCCGTTTTCCGGCATGGAAAGCCTGGAACGTCGCTACGTCGAGTGGATATTGCAGCAGCTTTCAGGTGAATCGCCGACCCGTGGTTCTGACAAGCTGAGCGTCGCGAGTGGCTGATATTGTCCGGATGCCTGCCGAAAAACGGCGTTTTTCAGCAGCCTGCTAGCCGTCCGCCTGCTGGCGGTTACGGCGGCCGAACGCCCACGCGATCAGGACGGCCGTCGAGACGAACGCGATTATCGTCGTCGCAAGTGCATTGATGTCGGGCGTCACGCCGAGCTTGACCTTGGAAAAGATCACCATCGGCAGCGTACTGCCGCCCGGGCCCGAGACGAAACTGGCGATGACCAGGTCGTCCAGTGACAGCGTAAACGACAGCAGCCAGCCCGCAATCATCGCCGGCGCAATGAGCGGCAGGGTGATGTCGAACAATACCCGCAGCGGCCGGCCGCCGAGGTCCATGGCCGCCTCCTCGAGCGACTGGTCCATCGCATTGAGACGCGACTGCACGATCACGGTCACGTAGGCCAGGGAAAACGTCGTGTGCGCGATCGTGATCGTCGAGAAACCCCGCTGCGCGGGCCAGCCGATCAGCAGCTGCAGGCTGACGAACAGCAACAACAGCGACAGGCCGGTAATCACCTCGGGCATGACGAGCGGTGACGTCACCATCCCGGTCAGCAGTGTGCGGCCGCTGAACTGCAGCCGGATCGGGACAGCGCGAGGCCGATCATCGTGCCGAAAATCGTCGCGAGGCGTCGCTGAAATCGAGGCCACCTTGAGGCTCAGCCAGGCCGCGTCCAGCACTTCATCGTTTTGCAGGAGTTCCGCGTACCAGCGAGTGGAAAAGCCGCCCCAGACGGTTGCCAGCCGCGAGTCATCAAACGAATAGATGATGACCGAGATCAACGGCACGTACAAGAAGGCGTAGCCGAACGCCAGCACTGAGCAACAGGAACACCGGCCGGCGTGCGCGTTCATCCGATGCCTGCGTCGGCGGTTCGGTGCGATTGCAGGCCACGATCGGGGCCACCAGCAGCAGCAGCAGGACTACGGCAACGGACGAGGCCAGCGGCCAGTCACGATTGACGAAGAATTCGTCAAACAGCACGCGGCCTATCATCAGCGATTCCGGACCGCCGAGCAGCGTACGGGATCACCATACTCGCCGATCGCCGGAATGAACACGAGCGACCAGCCCGCGACGACGCCCGGGCCGCGATGTGCGCAGGCGTGGCATTCCGACGAACGCCCGGAACGGGCCGGCGCCGAGGTCCATGGCCGCCTCGACCAGTCGCCAGTCCAGCCGCTCCAGCGTTGCGTAAAGCGGCAGGATGCGTGAACGGCAGGTACGAGTACCACCGGGGCCGATGTAGACCGCGAAGTCCGTGTACATCATCTGGATCGGCTGGTCGATCAGGCCGATCCACATCAGCAGGTTGTTCACGACGCCGTAGTTATTCAGCAGCCCCATCCAGGCGTACACGCGCAGCAGGAACGAAATCCAGAACGGCAGAATAATCAGGAGCAGCAGGAGGTTGCGGGCGCGTTCGCCGGAGCGCGCAATGGCGTCAGCCATCGGGAACCCGAGCAGGCGGCAGAGAGCCGTAGGCGATGGCCGCGGTGGCGACTGATTTCAGGTAGGACAAGGCGTACAGCTTGTCGCTGAACAGGAAGCGGTAGTTGTCGAACGTCGCCAGCAGGTCGCCGGACTCGTCGAACGTCGGCGTAAACGGCGGCTGGCTGATAATCGGGTCGGAAAAGCTGATCTTGAATACGATGGCGAACGGTGCCAGGAAAAAAATCAGCAGCCAGGCATACGGTATCGCGGCGCGGACGCGTTGCCAGAGCATGCTGATTCGCTCGGTCACCGGACGAGCCTCAGTCGGTGAGAATGACGCCGCTCTGCGGGCGCCAGGAAATGATTACCCTGTCGTCCCACTCCAGCGTGCGCTCCGCGGAGCGGCGCCGGTTCTGGGCGCTGACCTGCACGATCTTGCCGCCCGGCAGGCGGATCCGGTACAGGGACAGGTTGCCGAAGTAGCCGAGGTCCTCGACGATGCCTTCGAGGCGAATATCCTCCTCGTTGTCGGGTGCCTCCTTGCTGATATAGATCTTTTCCGGTCGCACGGCGAGAGTCAGCTTATCGCCGACGGCAAAATCGCGCTCCGTCATTGCCTGCAACGGTGTTTCGGCGTCAGGGCTGCGGACCGTGACCGTGCGATCGTCACAGGATTCGACGACGCCATCGAACATGTTGATCGTGCCGATGAAATCCGCGACGAATCGATCCTCCGGGTATTCGTACACCGTGCCCGGCGTATCCACCTGCCGGAACCGGCCCTCATTCATGACGGCGATCCGGCTCGACAGGATCATGGCCTCCTCCTGGTCGTGGGTGACGACGATGAACGTGATGCCCAGCTTGTCCTGGATGTTCATCAGCTCGAACTGCGTGTACTCCCGCAACTTCTTGTCGAGTGCGGCCAGCGGTTCGTCCAGCAGCAGGACCTTGGGGTGCTTGACCAGCGCGCGCGCGAGCGCGACGCGCTGCCGCTGACCTCCGGAGAGCTGCGCGGGCTTGCGCTTGCCGAAGTCACCCAGCTTGACGAGGTCGAGTATTTCGCCGACCTGCTTCTTCACCTCGGCCGGCCGGACGCCGTCTTTCTGCAGGCCGTACGCAACGTTTTTCTCGACGGTCATGTGCGGGAAAAGCGCGTACGACTGGAACATCATGTTCACCGGTCGCCGGTAGGGCGGCTGGTCGGTAACGTCGACGCCGTCAATCAGGATGCGTCCGCCGCTGGGCGTTTCGAAGCCGGCCAGCATGCGCAGCAGCGTGGTCTTGCCGCAGCCCGAGCCGCCGAGTATGGAGAACAGCTCGCCGCGAGCCACCTGGAGGCTGACGTCGTCCACAGCGACAAAGTCGCCGAAACGCTTGCTGACGTTTTGCAGTTCGATAATGGGCGTACTGCTGGCGGCTCCGGAATCGCTGGGCATTGGTCCTTTAGTCTCCACCGAGGCGCTGTGACCGGTATTGCCGGCCGTCAGATGCCACTCTTGACGCGTGCCCATGCCCGCGTTCGCAATCGTTCCTGCTTCGGCGGCGCGCTCAGTACAGGATAGACCCGCTCCCAGACTTCTTCGGTCGGGTAGATGCCAGGGTCGTTCAGCACCCGCGGTGACATGTACTTGCGCGCCTCGTCGCTTGCATTGGCATAAAAGACGTAGTTCGAAATCTCCGCCAGCACTTGCGGACGCAGTATGTAATTCATGAACGTGTAGGCATTGTCCTTGTGCGGTGCATCGGCCGGCATGTACATGCCATCCACCCACAGGCCCGAGCCTTCCTTGGAACCGTGTAGTGCGGATCGATGTCGATTCCGGCTTCCTCCGCCCTGGCTGCGGCCTGGGCGTAGTCGCCCGACCAGCTCATCGCGACGCACACTTCGCGGTTCGGCAAATCGCTGATCATCTTCGAGTTGCTGAAGTAGCGCACGTACGGACGAATGCGCATGAGCTGCGCCTCGGCGGCTGCCAATGCTTCTTCATCCACGGCATTCGGATCCCGGCCGAGAATACGCCAGCACCATGGGGAAAACGTCCGTCGGCCATCGAGCAGGCTGACGCCGCAATCGGCGAGTCTGGAAATGACGTCGGGATCGAACAGCACGTCGGAGCTGTTCATCGGGTGATCGGGGAGCCGCTCCCGGACCATTTCCTCGTTCCATGCGTAGCCCGTGCTGCCCCACATATAGGGTACGTTGTACCCGATTGTCTCCTCGTAGCGCTGCGTCTGCTCGAGAATCTCGGGGTCCAGGTGGCGGGCGTTGGGCAGGCGGGAAAAATCCAGCTCCTGGTAGATACCGATCGGCGCGAGCCGCGACGAGAACTGGGCGCTGTGCACGACGACGTCGTAGCCGCTGTTGCCCGCCAGCAACTTGACGTCCACGACCTCCGAGGAATCGTAAAAGTCGTAATTGACCTGGATGCCGAACTCGGATTCGAAGTTCTCGATCGTTTCCGGGCCGATGTAATCCGACCAGTTGTAGACATTGACGACATTGGCGTCGTCGCCGGCCGACTCATCGCTGCCGCAGCCGGCCGCGAGGAACAACGCAGCAAGCGCCAATACGCCCGGGCGAAAACATCCGGCAGTCGACAGGGAATAGTTCGTCATCGGAGTCGATTTGACCACTTGACCCTTCACAAGACAATCCGCGGCTCTCGTGGTCGATACAGGCTGCTGGCCCGGGCGATTCATGAACGGCACGGCCTCGGAAGGCGAAGGCGCGCCCGGGGAGGGCTTTTCAGGGCCGTGCGAGACAGGGATGTCGAGCTCCGGAGCGTACAGGGACGTACTCGACAGCGTCCCTGAAACGCCCTCCCCCGGGCCGCGCCTCCGCCAACCACAGAAGTCCGAGCCGTTCATGAATCGCCCGGGCCAGCAGCCTGCTAGAGATTCTCCAGGCCGCGTTTCAACAGCCCGCGTGCGATGATCAGCCGCTGGATTTCGCTGGTGCCTTCCCAGATGCGGTCGACGCGCAATTCCCGGAAGAAGCGTTCCGCGGCGTATTCGCGCATGTAGCCGCGGCCGCCGAAAATCTGCACCGCGCGGTCGGCCACGCGGTTCGCCATTTCCGACGCGTACAGCTTGGCCATGGAACAGCGGATATGCAGCGACTTGACGTCGGCGCCCTCGTCGTGGGCACGTGCCGCCTCGAAGGTCATCAGTCGCGCTGCCCAGAGTTCCGTCGCGCTGTCCGCCAGCATGGCCTGGATGAGCTGGCGATCGCTCAGTGGCTCGCCGCCGGCATGGCGGCCGGCAGCAAACTCGGCTGCTTCCTCGATCAGCCGGGCGGCCGCCCCGCAGCAGCGCGCCGCGATCATGAGTCGCTCGCGACGAAACCACGCCTTGGTGTAGGCCATGCCGTCGCCCCCGGCGCCGACGCGGTTCGCGGCCGGGACGCGCACGTCCGCGAAGCGGTAGGTCGGATGGTGCGCGGCAAAGGTGTGGCTGAATTGCGGGGAGGCGATCATCTCGATGCCCGGCGTGCCGTCGTCGACGAAGAACAGGGCATCGCCGCCTTCGTCCGGCAGGGTTGCGTGGAACCAGTAGAAATCAGCGAGATTGGCGCCCGTTACGAACCATTTCTCGCCGTTCAGCACGTACTCGTCGCCGTCGGGCACGGCCGTCGCCTGCAATGACGCCACGTCGGACCCGGGACCTTCCTCGGTGATGGCGTAGCAGTCGTGCAGGCTGCCCCGCATCAATGGAAGCAGGTATCGTTCGACCTGGTCGTCGCTGCAGGCCTCGAACATCCAGCTTTGTGGTTCCGCAAAACACCAGCACAGTGCATTCGTTACGCGGCCGAGCTGTTCCCAGGCCGCGACCTGGGCGACGATCGAAAGCGCCAGCCTGCCGTGAGCGGCCGGCACATCCATCGCGCTGAGTCCGAGCTCCACGGCACGCTCCTTGTTGCGACGCGCCAGGCCGGCGGCCAGCTCACCGTTGTTGAGCTCCGCCTCCACCTCGTGGGGAATGAGGTATTCATTGGCGAAAATTCGTGCGGTGCCCCGCCATTCGCGTGCCTCGGGCGTCAGTTCGACGTCCATAGTCAGTTTCCTTCCGTTGTCAATCGAATCATTCGTAATGCTCCGGGAAAACGGAGCGCAGGTAGCTGTAGACGGCATCCAGGGCCGCCTCGCGGTCAAACGACCGGGCGCCGATCAGGCAGGAGAGCCACAAGCCATCCGTCATCGCGGACAACGCGTCGGCGACGGTGGTGGCGCTCAGGTCGGCGTAGTTGCCCTCGTCGATGATCTGCTGGCAAAGCTCGTGCAATTTCACGCTGTAGGCACGGTCGTGCGCCGCGCAGATTTTCTGATAGGTCGGTACCGCCTTCACCTCGCCCCAGAAAGCAAACCAGACGGCCAGCTTCTTGCGGTCGCAGATCGCCGGGCCCAGATCCATTTCCATCAATGCCAGCAGTTTTTCGGCCGGTGCTGGCGGCGAATTTTCGAGAACGGCTTCAAACCGGGAACGGTACTCCTGCGACAGGTAGCGT
This sequence comes from Woeseiaceae bacterium, assembly GCA_034522415.1. Lineage (GTDB taxonomy): Bacteria > Pseudomonadota > Gammaproteobacteria > Steroidobacterales > Woeseiaceae > Woeseia. The sequence goes on along the minus strand of JAXHLH010000011.1, from coordinate 130,901 downwards.
AGTGTTTCATTCAGCAGGTTTTCCTTGCTGGTGAAGTGCAGGTTGACGATTCCCTGTGACAGGCCCGCCATCGACGCAACATCCGCAAGCGTCGTCCCGCCAATACCCTTGCGCGATATGCACTTGATCGTTGCATCGATGAGTTGCTGGCGGCGCATCTCGCGTGACGCGGTGCGGCCGGTTTTCGTGGTTGTGGCGACGGGCATCATCTCGAACCTGGCTCATTCCCGGTGCGTAGTGTGTCATCAAATGAATGGCCATTCATTCATTTTTCTGGACTTCTGGCCGGCGTCCGTGAGAAGGTAGGACGCGTCACGGCCGGAAGGAGGCTGTATGAGGAGCCTGGAAAAGTCCAATCAACATTTTAAAAAGGCGAATACCCGCCTTCCCCTGGGAGTCGCCTCGAATTTCCGTTACTGGGGGCGAGGACAAGACAATCTATGTCAAGCGGGGCAAGGGCGGACGTCTGTGGGACATTGACGATAACGAATACATCGACTATCGCCTGGGCTACGGTCCGGCCATTCTCGGCTACGCCGATGAACGCGTCGACCAGGCGGCGCGCGAAGGCATGAATATCGGCGGCGTCTTCGCGCTGTCGACCGAACTCGAATACGAAGTCGCAACGCGCATCAATCGCATGGTCCCGGCGGCCGAGCTCGTCCGGTTCTCGAACTCCGGCACCGAGGCCGTGATGGCGGCATTGCGGATAGCGCGTGCCCACACGGGCAAGGATGGGCACATCGTCCTGGAGGGCGGCTACCACGGCGTATTCAACGAAGTACTCTGGTACACCGAGGTCGAGGACTGGAGCCCCAGGGACGGCGAACCGGAAGTGCTGCCGTTCGGCGACGGCGTGCCCGACATCGTGAAACCCCTGTTTCACACTGTGCCGCTGAACGATGCCAACGCGCTGGAAGACACGCTGAAACGCTGGCGCGACAGTGTCGGCGCACTGCTGATCGAACCCATCATGGGTAATTGCTGCGGCCTGTCCGCCACCCGCGAGTACATGCAGGACGTACGCAGCCTGTGTGATAAGTACGACGTACTCATGATCGTGGATGAAGTAAAAACCGGGTTTCGCGTCGCCAAAGGCGGTGTCCAGGAACTGTTCGGCGTCCGGGCGGACCTTTGTACGTTTGCCAAGGCGATTGCGAACGGCTACCCGATGTCCGTGGTCGCAGGACGCGAGGACGTAATGCGCAACGTCGGTGACGGCGTCGTTCATGGCGGCACGTTTACCGGCCACGGCGTGTCGCTGTCCGCGGCCAACAAGACGCTCGAGATCCTGGAGGAGACAGATGCGCTCGCGAATATAGCAGCCTACGGTGGCCGACTGCGTGCCGGGCTGAGCAGCATCCTGACAGCGCGCGGCATTCCCCACAGTTTCGCCGGCCACGAGTCGATGACCGGTTTGTTCTTTGACGAAACCGCGCCGTCGAATTACCGCGAGTGGGTCAATACCGACTACGAGTTTTACGATACACTCGCTCCGGAGCTGCACGATGTCGGCATACTGATCGAGCCCGACTCGCGTGAGCCGTGGTTCATGTGCGAGGCTCACGATGTGAAATGCCTTGATGAAACGCTGGACAAGTTCGAACAGGCAGTGGACATTACGCTGCGGAAAAAAACAGCGACGAGCGGCGCCGGTCAGCGAGCCTGACCCATCCGGCGGATATTGCACAACAACCAGCCAGTGTGCAGCGCAATCCATGCCGCGCGTCCGGTTCCGCATCGCGGAACGCAAAACCAGGGGAGTTACACTGCGCCATGAAGACGTATGACGTTATTGTCGTCGGGGCGGGACACAACGGCCTTACCAATGCGGCGTTTCTCGCCAAGGCGGGTCTGGACGTTCTGTGCGTCGAGAAAAACGACTATATCGGCGGGGCCGCGGTCAGCCGCAATCTCTACAAGGACTGGATCTACTCCAATTGCTCCTACGTTTGCTGCGTTGCTGCGGCCGGAAATCTTACCGTGATCTCTGGAGCTGCACAGGCATGGGTCTGCAGGTGACCCCACCCTATGGCGGCGGCTGCAATGTTCATGGAAAACGGTGACTACCTCGGCAGTCTACATCGGATGCACGAGGTTGCAGTCATCGTGAGTACGCTCGCTTCTCCAAACACGATGCGGATGCCTATGCGCGCTACTCGGCCGACGTCATGCGCCAGTGCCGCTTCATTCGCGATTCATTGTTGCGCACGCCCCCGGATCCGACGTCATTCAAGCTGCGGGATCATGCGCGAACTGGCTGTACCTCGGCAAGCAAGTTTTTCGAAATGGGCGAACAGCAGATGTACGACACGATTCGCTTCTGGACGATGAGTGTCGCCGAGTATCTCGATGAGTATTTCGAAACCGACGTCATCAAGGCCTCGATCTCCGGCAGCGGCATCATCGGTACGGCGCTCGGCATTCACTCGCCAGGCACATCGTACGTGCTATTGCATCACTACATGGGTGATATAGATGGCAATGTAGGTGCGTGGGGATTCGCCCGTGGCGGCACCGGAGCGGTGGCCAGCGCCATCAGCGAGGCGTTCCAGTCGCTATGGCGGCGAGCTGCGGACGGAGGCTGGTGTCGAGCAAATCGCCGTGCGAGAACGGCAAGGTGACCGGCGTCGCGCTGTCGACCGGCGAGGAAATCGAGGCGAAGATCGTCGTATCGGGCATGGACGTCAAGAACACGTTCCTGCGAGTGCATGGACAAGTCGGACCTCCCCGAAGCTTTCCACCGCCGCGTGAGCAACTTCAAGATCCGCGGCTCGTCCGGCAAGCTGAATATCGCGCTGGACGGGATGCCGACGTTCCCGGCATTGCCCAAGGACAGTCTCGCTGCGTCAACGGCTTCATGCATTTCACCGACACCATGGAACGCATGGAGCGCGCCTACGACGACTGGAAGGAGGGGACCTGGTCAAAGGACCCGTACGTCGACATGATGATTCCGACCGTCACCGACCCGACGATGGCGCCGCCGGGCAAGCATTTCATGAGCTGCTTCGTGCAGTACTGCCCGCCAAAATGGAACGGCCGCGACTGGACGGACGAGGAGCGCGACCAGTTCGGCCAGACCGTCATCGACCAGATCGCGAAGTTCAGCCCGGATTTCAAGGACCTGATACTACACGTCGAGGTGCGCACGCCGCGGGAAATCGAAAACGAGGCGGGTCTGACCGAGGGCAATATCTTCCACGGCGAGCTGACGATGGACCAGCTCCTGTTCAACCGGCCGGTGCCCGGTTACGCGCAATACCGCGGCCCGGTTGGCGGACTGTACATGTGCGGCTCGAGTACGCACCCGGGCGGCGGCGTGATGTCGGCGCCGGGCGCCAACGCCGCGCGGGAGATCCTGCGCGACCTCAAACGACCCTCGACCGTACCGGAGAATTTCGGCGATGACTGAGCAATTCGACGCGATCGTGGTCGGCGGCGGCCACAACGGGCTGATCTGTGCCACGTTGCTGGCGCAGGCCGGCAAGGACGTACTGCTGCTCGAGGCGAATGAAACGGTCGGTGGCGCGGCAGTGACGGAGACCTTCGCCGATGACTTCCGCGTGTCCCGCTGCGCGCACCTGCTGTACGGGCTGCAGCCGGACGTCGCGCGCGACCTGGGTATCAGCCCCAGGCTGGCTTCCGACAACATGGCCACGATCGCCCTCGACACCGCTGGCAAACACGTGCGTATCGATGGCGCGCGTGCCGGCGGCGTGGACAGTGCCGACCAGGCCGAGCTGCGCGAATTTCACGCGCAGATGCTGAAGTTTTCCGGCCTGTTGCGGACGCTGCTCAACAAGACGCCGCCCCGCCTGGGCAGCAACCGGCGCCAGGACCTGGTCGCGCTGGCACAGCTCGGGCTGCGGCTGCGCCTGTTGGGAAAGGCGGACATGCGCGAATTCCTGCGCCTGATCGGCATGAACATCTACGACGAGGTCGAGGAGCGCTTCGGCAACCCGCTACTGCGCGGCGCGCTCAGCCTCGATGCGGTGCTCGGTACACACCTCGGGCCGCGTTCGCCCAACACGATCCTGACGCTGCTCTACCGCTGGTCGGCGACCGGCGGCCGGATTTCGAGCCCGGCCGGCGGCATGGGCGCGATCAGCGACGCGCTGGCCGACGGCGCGCGCCGGCACGGCGTCGACATCCGTACCCGCATGAAGGTAAAGCGCATCGTCGTCGACAACGGCCGCGCCGCCGGCGTCGAGACGGAAGACGGCACGACGTTCGACAGCCTGACCGTCGTTTCGAACGCGGATCCGAAACACACGGTCATGGACCTGGTCGGTACCCGGCACGTGGAGACCGGCTTCGCGCGCCGCATTCACAATGTCCGCATGCAGGGTAACGCGGCGAAGCTGCATCTCGCGCTGGACGGCCTGCCGACGATCAAGGGACTGGACAAGAAGGACCTGTCGCAGCGCCTCGTCGTCGCGCCGGATGCCGACTACGTGGAGCGGGCGTTCAACCCGGCCAAGTACGGCGAGTACTCGCCGCAGCCGGTGATCGAACTGACGTTCCCGAGCCTGCGCGACGACTCGCTGGCGCCGGCCGGAAAACACGTCATGTCGGCCATCGTGCAATACGCGCCACATGCGTTGCGAAGCGGCTGGAGTGACGAAACGCGTGCCGGCTTCGAACGCGTAATCATGGACAAACTGGCCGAGTATTCACCGGATCTCGGCAAGCGCGTGACCGATTCCGAACTGCTTGCACCGGTGGATATCGCGCAACGCTTCGGCATGGGTGGCGGACACTGGCACCACGGCGAACTGACGCTGGACCAGTTCCTGTTCGTGCGGCCCGTCGCCGGTGCCGCGCAATACGCGCTGCCGCTCGAGGGCCTGTTCCTGTGCGGCGCCGGGGCACACCCTGGCGGCGACGTCTCCGGCGCGGCCGGCCGCAATGCCGCGCGCGCGATTCTGGCGAGGGAGAAATCAGCATGACGATCCAGCAAGTCAAGCAGCGGCCGCTGCAAACACCGTTTCACGCCCGGCTCGCCGAGATCGACCGTCTCAACCAGTGGCACAACTGGAAAGGCTACAGCGCCGCCGATGCGTACTACGATCACGGTCTCGAATATTTCGCGATTCGCAACAGTACCGCCGTGCTCGACCTGACGCCGATGACCAAGTATCGCATCAGGGGCGCGGAAGCGGCGGCCTACGTCGACCGGCTGCTGACCCGCGACATGTCGAAAATCCGGCCCGGCCGGGTGGCTTACGCCGTCTGGTGCAACGACCAGGGGCAGGTCATCGACGACGGCACCGTGTTTCACCTGCGCGAGAACGAATACCGGCTTTGCTCGCAGGAGCGGCACCTCGCCTGGCTGACGGCCGCGGCCATCGGCATGGATGTGACCATCACCGAGGAGACGGCCGACATTGCCGCGCTGGCCGTCCAGGGTCCGACCTCCTTCAGCGTACTGAAAAATCTCGGCATAACCGGGCTCGACGAGCTGAAGCCCTTCGGCTTGCTGCACACGGATTTCGAGGGCGCGGAACTGATGGTCTCGCGCACCGGCTTTACCGGCGACCTCGGCTACGAACTGTGGATAGCCGCCTCGCACGCCGAACCGTTGTGGGACGCGCTGTTCGAGGCCGGTCGGCTGCACGGAATCCGGGCGATCGGCACGCATGCACTGGACGTTGCGCGCATCGAGGCCGGCCTGCTTGCCGCCGGTGATGACTTCCTGCCCGCCGAGGAAACGGTGCGCCCCGGCCGCTCGCGCTCGCCGTTTGAACTCGGGCTCGGCTGGCTGGTGGACTTCAAGAAGCCCAATTTCAATGGCCGGCAGGCGCTGGCCGAAGAGCAGCGTCGCGGTTCGACGTGGCGCTTCGTCAAGCTGAACATCGAGGGCAACAAGCCCGCGCATCATTCCTATATTTATGCGAAGCGCCGGGGCAGGCTGAAGCAGGCCGGGTTCATCACCTCGGCCGTCTGGTCGCCGGTCTGCAAGCAGAACATCGCGCTGGGAACGGTGCGCGTGCCGCACGGGGAGGCCGGCAGCACGCTGTGGGTCGAGATTTACTACCAGCGCGAAATGCACTGGTCCCGTGTCATGGCAGAGGCAGAGGTCGTCGCCAAGCCGTTCTGGGATCCGCCGCGACGCCGGGCCACGCCGCCGGGGGATTTCTAGACCATCCCGCGAACGCATTCCATGGCCTCGCGCCCGTCACATTCGCTGGATCCGTTGCTCAGGCCCCGCTCGGTCGCGGTCATCGGCGCGTCGGCCCGCGCGGACTCGATGGGCGAGTGGGCGCTTGAGAACCTGCGGCGGGGCGGCTACGACGGCGCGATCTATCCCGTCAATCCACGCTACGACGCGCTGGCCGGCCTGGTTTGCTACCCGTCCCTGCAGGACTTGCCGGCCCGTCCGGATCTCGCGATCTTCGCGCTGGGCGACCGGAATCTCGAGGCAGCGTTCGATGCCGCTGTGTCCGCCGGCATCCCGGCCGCCGTGATCATGTCGACGCTGGCGCTGGACGACGATGCGAAGCCACCGCTGAGGGAGCGCGTACGCAACAAGGCGGCCGCCGCCGGGATGCTGCTGTGCGGCGCCAACGGCATGGGGTTTTACAATGTGCGCGACGGCGTGTGGGCGTGCGGATTCGACAGCCGGATGCACCGGCCGCCCGGGACGGTCGCCCTCGTGAGTCATTCCGGCGCCGGCATGTCCGGCATCATCGACAGCGAGGAACGCCTGCGAATCAATCTCGCCGTTTCGACCGGCAACGAGCTCGACGTGACGATGGATCGCTACCTGGACTTCGCCCTCGACCTGCCGGAAACGCGCGCCGTCGGCCTGTTTGTCGAGACGGCACGCAACCCGGCCGGTTTCCGGGAGGCACTGGCCAAGGCCGCGAAGCGCGGCATACCGGTCGTTGCATTGAAGGTCGGACGGACCGCGGAGTCCGCGCGCCTGACCGTGTCCCACTCCGGCGCCATCGCCGGCGACAGCTCGACCTACGATGCGTTGTTCGATCGCTACGGAGTCCAGCAGGTACGCGACATGGACGAGCTGGCGACGACCCTGATCCTGTTTTCCGAGCTGCACCCGGTCGGGCCCGGCGGCCTGGTCTCGTTGCATGACTCCGGCGGCGAGCGCCAGCTGATGATCGATCTGGCGGACGAGGCCCGTGTGCCTCTGACGCAGCTGCAACCGGCCACCGTTGCTGCGCTCGAAGCCGTCATCGATCCGGAACTGCCGGCCGTCAATCCGCTGGATGCCTGGAGCCGGGGCGGCGGTACCGCGGCCGGCCAGATGTCCCGCGGCCTGTCGCTGATGATGCAGGATCCCGGCACGGCGCTGGGCGTCGTGCAACACGATCGTGCGCCGGACGGCCGGGTTTACCCTGGGTATATTGACTACATGGAAACGGCGCGCCGTGAATCAGGCAAGCCGGTGGCGTTGGTCGGCGCTCGCCAGGGAAGCGGTTACGACGAACTGGCGATCAGCGCGACATATCGCGGCCTGCCGGTTCTGGATGGCGTGCCGGTATTCCTGCGAGGCGTGCGCGCGTTGTTCGCCTATCGTGATTTTCTTGCGCGCCGTGAGTCCGCAATGCACCCGCCGGCGGTTCCGGAGGCAGCCGTCGCCCACTGGTCCGCCGTGTTAGCGTCGCAGCCGGTATTGCCCGAGGAAGATGCATTGACAATGCTGGCCGACTTCGGCATCAGGGCAAACCGGTCGTGCATCGCAGAAAACGAAAAGCAATTGCTGGACGCTGCCGAGTCAGCAGGTTACCCGGTCGTCGTGAAAACGGCCATGCCCGGCGTCTTGCACAAGACGGAAACGCGTGGCGTGCATCTGAATATCGCGGATCAGCGCGCACTGCGCGAGGCCTGGATGGATCTGCGGGCACGCTGCGGAGATCGGGTGCTGGTTGCACCGATGATTGCGGCCGGCGTCGAGATGTTCATAGGTGCACGGCGCGATGCGCAATTCGGCCCGGTTGTCATGATCGGCACAGGCGGAATACACGCGGAACTGCTGCAGGATGTCGTCTTCCTGTTGCCGCCGTTCGATTCGCAGGAAGCGGCGCGTGCCGTGCATCGACTCGAGCTGGCCGCCCTCCTTGCCGGTACGCGAGGTTGTCCGCCAGCCGACGTCGATGCATTGTGCGAGGCTGCCGCGCGCTTTTCCGCGATGATCTACGCACTGCGGGACGTCATCGACGAGGCAGACGTCAATCCGCTGATAGTCGGCGAGCATGGCTGCAAAGCCGTGGATGCACTAATAGTTGGTCGCGCGAACGGCCGGAGGTGAGACACATGACCATTGCAACGACAGAAAAGTACACACACACCGACTGGCAGGCGGCTGCCGAGCGCGCGCTGGCCAGCGTATCGACGGAACTGTTCATCGGCGGCGAGTACGTGGACTCCGCCGCGGGCGGTCGGTTCGAAAGTACCAATCCGGCAACCGGCGAAACAATCGCAACCGTCAGCGCCGCTGACGAGGCGGACGTCGATCGTGCCGTGGCGGCGGCACGCAAGGCGTACCGCTCGGGCGCCTGGTCGCGGATGGCACCGCGCGATCGCATGGAAATAATGTACGCATTCACGCGACTGATCGACGAGGACGCGGAGCGCCTGGCGGTCCTGGACACGCTCGACATGGGCAAGCCGATCAGCGACATGGTCACCGTGGATCTGCCCATGGTGATCGAGACGATACAGTTCATGGCGGAGTACATCGACAAGATCGAAGGCAGCGTGACAAATACCGAGAGCGACGTGATGCACTACGTGTTGCGTGAGCCATTGGGTGTCGTGGGCGCGATCTCGCCGTGGAACTACCCGCTGCTGATGGCGGTCTGGAAGATCGCGCCAGCGCTTGCTGCCGGCAACACGGTCATCCTGAAACCGGCCGAGCAGGCACCGCTGTCGTGCCTGAGGCTGGCCGAGCTGTTTGTCGAGGCGGGCGGCCCGCCCGGAGTATTCAATGTAATCAACGGGATAGGGGAGGTGGCCGGCCGCGCACTGGCGTTGCACAACGATGTCGACAAGATAACGTTCACGGGCTCAGCCGAGGTCGGCAAGCTGATTCTGCAATACTCCGGGCAGTCCAACATGAAAAAAGTGGCGCTCGAATGCGGCGGCAAGTCGCCGCAGATATTCATGGCGGATACCGCCGATATCGATGCGGCAGTGGCGTCCGCCTACAACGGCATCTTCACCAACATGGGTGAGGTTTGTAACGCCGGATCCCGGCTGCTCGTCGATCGCGGTATTCACGACGCGTTCGTCGAAAAGTTCATTGCGGAGGGCCGCGACGCCTACGTTGCGGGCGATCCGCTGGACCCGGATACCAACCTAGGGCCGCTCGTCACGCGCGAGGCACAGCAGCGAGTGCTGGGAATGATCGAAGCCGGCAAGAGCGAGGGTGCGAAGCTGGAATTCGGCGGCGATGCCCCGGAGCTGCCCGGCGCCTATGTTAATCCCACGCTGTTCACTGGCGTAAAGAGCTCGATGCGTATCGCGCAGGAAGAGATATTCGGTCCCGTCGCCGCATTGCTGCCGTTCGACGGCCCGGATGAAGCGGTGAAGATTGCCAACGACTCGATCTACGGTCTTGCCGCAGGCGTATGGACCAGCGACCTGAGCACGGCGCACCGACTCATCAAGGAAGTCGAGGCTGGCGTCATCTGGGTCAATTGTTTCGACGAGGGCGACATGACCCAGCCGTTCGGCGGCTACAAGCAATCCGGCAACTCGCGCGACAAGTGCATCGACAGCCTGCTCAGCTACACGCAGAGCAAGTCGGCGTGGATACGCTTGCGCTAGCAACAGACCGCGGATGACGTACGAGAGCCTGCCGGTGGGCCGAGCCAGGTGTCGATGAGGCGCGCGGCGACCATGTCGCCGGCGACATTTATTCCCGTGCGGCTCATGTCGAGGATGCGATCGACTCCCATGATCAACGCGATGCCTTCAGCCGGGATGCCGACCGTCGTCAGCACCATGGCAAGGATGACGATGCCGACGCCCGGCGTGCCGGGGGAGCCGACTGCGGCGCCGACCGCCATGGCGACGACCAGGATCATGCCGCCAATCCCGATGTCGATGCCGTAGACCTGGGCCAGGAACACGGCCGCCACGCCCTGGTAGAGAGCGGTACCGTTCATGTTGATGGTCGCGCCGAGCGGAATGACGAACTGGGCGACCGAGGGTCGCACGCCCAGCTTTTCCTCGGCGGTCTTGATCGACATCGGCATGACGGCGGCAGAACTCGACGTTGAAAAGGCAAGCAACAGCAACTCCCGGGTCGCCACCAGGAAATGCCACGGCGTCACGCGCGCCATCGTATACAGCAAGGCCAGGTAGACGGCCAGCAGGATGGCGAGGCCAGCAAGTACCGTCGCGACGTAGTACGCCATGCCGGCGAGGGCGTCGAAGCCGACCTGGCTGGTCAGGCGAGCCATGAGCCCGAACACGGCGATCGGTGCCAGCTTCATCGCCCATTGCACCACCGTCATGCACACCTGCTGCAGCGAGCCGAGGAGATCGAGCAGGGGCCGTGACTGGTCGGGTCGCATCGAGACCAGCGCCACGCCGACAACGAACGAGAAAATGACGATCTGCAGCATCTCGCCGTGAACCATCGAACTGAGGGGGTTGCCCGGCAGCAGGCCGATGAGGGCAGCAGGCAGCTCGGACATGCCGGGCACGGTCGCCGTACCGGTGGTCGCCGTGGCCGGTCCCAGCAGGCCGACAAGGTCCCTGCCGGGTCCCAGCACGCCGGCGAGCCACAGGCCGATGGCGGCGGCACACGCCGTCGTCGCGAGGAAGAACGCCGTAGCCAGCAGGCCCAGCGTCTTGAGCTGGCCGGGGTTTTCGCTGGCGGCAATGCCGCGAATGACCGAGGCGACGACCAGCGGCACGACGATCATCTGGATGACGGCAAGGAACAGCTGTCCCGGCAGGGCAAGCCAGTTGCCGAGCAGGGCGCCCGTGGCCGGCTCGACGATCCCGAAGCCCGGTCCCAGCAGGGACCCTGCCACGAGGCCGGCCAGCATCCCGAGCAGCACCCTGGCCCAGAGCCGGCCTTCGACCAGCGACACGAGATGGCGATTGAGATGCTTCAGAGAGCGCGGGTGCAGCGCCTCGAGATAGCGCAGGGGGCGTCGGTATTCCATCGACACGGCGAATGGTGAGCGAAGTCGTCATGGTAATGCGGGCCGGTCAGCGCAGACACTGCGGCTTTCCACGATGCAATTGCTGCAAGCGGGTTTGTGCCGGCGCTTCGCGTATCATGGCGGACATGAACGATGCCGAGCTGCCACGACTGCTCCAGTTCCTGCGCGACTACACGGAGGGCGAACCGTTGATTCGGGCGCTCCGGCAAATGCTGGACATCGAGACGGAGCGGCGCGCCCGGGAAGCCGAGGCGGGCGCAAAGTGACGCCGGCCGCCGACACCGTCCCGCAACATACGCGCTGAGCGCACGGCCCGTGCTTCCCGCAGAGACCGCGTCCGCATTTTTCCTGGTCAGCGTGCTGCTCGCGCTGTCGCCCGGGCCCGACAACCTTTTCGTCCTGACGCAGTCGGCGATGGCCGGACCCCGTGCCGGGCTGGCCGTGACGGGCGGCCTGTGCACGGGTCTCGTCGTCCACACGAGTGCGGTGGCGCTGGGTGTCGCGGTACTCTTCCGGACCTCGGCAATCGCATTTGCGGCCCTCAAGTTCGCCGGCGCGGCGTATCTCCTGTATCTCGCCTGGCTCGCGTTCACGGCCGGACGCCGCGAGAAGGCGACGAATTCGCGTCCCCCGGCAGAGTTTCGCCGCCTCTACCTGCGCGGCATCATCATGAACGTGACGAATCCGAAGGTGTCGATCTTTTTTCTCGCCTTCCTGCCGCAGTTTGCGGACCCGGCACGGGGTGCCCTGGTGCCGCAGATCATGCTGCTGGGCGCCCTGTTTGCCGTGGCAACCGTGCTGGTGTTCGGCTCCATCGCGCTGTTTGCCGGATCGATCGGAGATTGGCTGGTCCGTTCCGGCACCGCGCAGCGGTTGATCAACATGGCCGCCGGGACGGTGTTCATTGGACTCGCCGTGCGGTTGCTCGCGACCGAACGCTGAATCGGCCGCCGGGCGGCAGCGCTGAACCATGGCAGACTGCACGGTATCGGCAACGCGCGGCCCTGGCAGGCTGCTGAAAAAGCGATGGATGGCTTTTTCAGCAGCCTGCTAGGCGTTGCCCGCTGCAGAGAGGAGATCGGTCAATTGAGCAGTTCCCGCGTAACCATTCGCGATGCGACGACGGCCGATGGCGACGCAATGCTCGCTCTGCTGCCGCGACTCGCTGATTTCGAGGTGCCTCCGCATCGCCGGCCCGAGCACCTCTGGCAGGCGGATGCCGCGTTGTTGCGTCGCTGGCTGGACGGCGAGGCGGACCATTGCCTGGTCCAGGTTGCGGTGGCGGAGGCGCGCATTATTGGCGTTACCCTGACGTCGCTGCGGCCGGATCCGCTGAGCCATGCCCCCGGCGCTCATCTCGAGGTGATCGTCGTGGCGAACGGCTTCGAGGGATGTGGTGTGGGCAGACAGCTGCTCGACGCGGCAGAAAACAAGGCCCTGGCACACGGCGCAGAGGCAATGACGTTGCACGTCATCTCGTCGAATGCGCGCGCCAGGGCGGTCTACGAGCAGTGCGGCTACACGGGCGAGATGTTGCGCTACATCAAGCCGCTGGCAGACTCCTGACCGTAAACGACCCCGGCAGCGAACCCGTCGCGAGCCACTCGCAGCCGTGAGCCCGGGGTTGCGCCGCGGACCACATGGCAAGCAAAGGGAGGACAAATGGACTGGACGCTCGTATACGGCTTCCTGATCGGCATCGGGCTCTTCATCGTCATCTGGTTTGCATTTGTCGCGCCCTCGGAGCGCCGCGACCACCAGCGCCGCCTGGAACTCGTGCAGAAGCGGCTGGCGGAACGCGAAGTCATGCTACGTGACGAAAACGAACCCCGGCAGGACGCCGGGGAGTCCGCGGACCGTGACGATGAATCGCGCTGACGGTTGCTGACGTGACGACCCGGCTGGCAGCAGATTTCGTGGTGCTGGTTCACTTCGGCTTCGTGTTGTTCGTCGCGTTCGGCGGCTTCCTCGTGCTGCGCTGGCCCCGCCTCGCGGTTGTTCATCTGCCCGCAGTGGCATGGGGCGTCGTCGTGGAAATCACCGGGCGTTACTGCCCCCTGACCGGACTCGAAAATGAGCTGCGGCGCGCCGCCGGCGACGCCGGCTACACGGGCGGCTTCATCGAGCAATACATCGTGCCGATACTTTATCCACCCGGACTGACCCGCAACCTGCAGCTGGCGCTCGCGGGCCTGCTGATACTCGTCAACCTGGCGGTGTACGGCCGCTTGCTGTGGCGCCGGCAGCGCTGACCCGGCGAGGCGTTGGGTCGACGTTCGCCAGCGGGTAAGCTGTACCGGTTTTTTTCCGGGAACCTGAAATGAGCGATCTCACCTGGCAGGAATTCGAACGCGTGGACTTGCGCGTCGGCACCGTCGTCGCGGCCGAGGCGTTTCCCGAGGCACGCAAGCCCGCGTATCGACTCAGGGTGGACTTTGGCGACGACGTCGGCATTCGCCAGTCATCGGCGCAGCTGACGGATTTGTACGAGGCGTCCGAGCTCGTCGGCAGGCAGGTAATCGGCGTCGTCAATTTTCCGCGCAAGCAGATCGGACCCTTCATGTCGGAATGCCTGGTAACCGGCTTCGTGCAGGCGGACGGCAGTGTCGTGCTGGCCGTGCCCGACCGGCCCTGTGACAACGGTCTGCGCCTTGCCTGACCCGGCGCGAATCGCGTCGTCCCATTGCAGCCTGTCGGACTCAGGCTCATCTGCTGCGGCGGATGGGAATCGGTCCATCCTGCGTTCGTCCTCGTTAAATAGTCACCACTATTCGCCTCGGACGAACGCAAATCTGTCCTCGATTCCCACGCGCCTCGCGACGATGCCCTGAGTCCGACAGGTTGCTTGTACTATACTCGCGCGAAACGAACAGAGGGCACGGCCCCGGGGAGACCGTCCAGCATGCATGTCGAAATAAGGCACCCTTGTGTCCAGCACAAGCTCGCACTGATCCGCAACCAGGACACGGGCCACAAGAAATTCCGCGAGCTCGCCACCGAGATCACGATGTTCCTGTGCTACGAGGCGTTGCAGGAAATCCGTGTCGAGGACATCGTCGTACAGACGCCGGTCGGCAAGGCCGACTGCCACCGGATTGCCGAGGACGTCGTCGTGGTCCCGATCCTGCGCGCCGGCGTCGGGATGCTGGAGGGCATACTCGACCTGGTGCCGACCGCGCGGGTCGGATTTCTCGGCATGTACCGGGACGAGGATACGAAAAAGCCCGTCTCGTATTACGAGAAGCTGCCCGAGCAGACGCGCGGCGGGCTGTGCATCGTGATCGACCCGATGCTGGCGACCGGCGGATCGACCGCCGCCGCGATCGATGTGCTGAAGCGTCACGGTGCCCGGTCCATCGTCGTGATCTGCCTGGTGACCTGCCCCGAGGGACTGCAAACCGTGGAATCGGCACACCCGGACGTGAACATCTACACGGCGAGCATCGATACCCGGCTCGATTCGCGCAAGTATATCGTGCCGGGGCTGGGTGACGCCGGCGATCGGCTGTTCGGTACGCGTTAGCACGGATTATTCATGAACGGTTTGGCTTCGGTGGTTGGCGAAGGTGTGCCCCGGGGAGGGCTTTTCAGGGACGCTGCAAGCACGTCCGTGTGCGCTCCGGGCTCGACATCCTGTCTCGCACGGCCCTGAAAAGCCCTCCCCGGGGCACACCTCCGCCCCGTCACCATCCGTGCCGTTCCTGAATAATCCGTGCGGGGCGGGATTGCGCACACCGCTGCCCCGGCGTTAATTGTGGTCTACAGGTCGCACCCGTAGCGTTCCTGCGATATAACTGCCGGGCGGGCGCGCCTGCCCGGTGGCGCCGGCGGACTTCGCCGGACGGGAGGACCAGCGATGCGCAACACGATCTGCAAGACGGTGGTGCTGCCGGCGAGTCCGGCGGAGCTCTTTGACATGTACCTGTCCGCCGAGAGTCACGCGGCCTTTACCGGTTCGCCGGCGCGCGTCAGTGACGAACCCGGTGCCCCGTTCGAGGCGTTTGGCGGACTGCTGACCGGAACGATGCTGCAGGTCGTCAGGCCGCGATTGATCGTGCAGTCCTGGCGGTCGGTCAATTTCGCCAGGGAGGATCCGGACTCCACGCTGATCCTCTCGTTCGCGCCGGAGGACGACGACGGGCGCATCGACCTCGTGCATCTCGACGTGCCCGACAGCGACTACCAGGGTGTCAACGGCGGCTGGGAATCACGCTATTTCTCGCCGTGGCTGGACTACCTGAAGGGCCGCTGAGACCGGTCGGTCCGGCATGGCCGGCAGCCTGCCGCGCCCGGCGGAGCGGCAAATACCTCACCAAATCAGGCATCTGACCCGATATTAATATTTGCACCGCGCGCAAACAGGCGTACTATAGCCGCATCTTGAATCTGCCCATTACCGTCAGCAAACCAGGCTGGCGTTTTTGTTTGTCAGATGCAAAGAGTTCACCGCCGGCATTTGCCGGTGTTCATTACGCCATCGAGAATGGCAGCAGCAAGAGTTTAAAGAACGATATGTCAGAGCAAGTTGAAGGAACCGTCAAGTGGTTCAATGATGAGAAAGGTTTTGGATTCATTGAGCGCGAAGGCGGCAAGGACGTTTTTGTGCACTACAGCGCGATCAACGGCGACGGCCGCAAGACGCTCCACGAGGGGCAGCGCGTGTCGATGCAGGTGACCCAGGGCCAGAAGGGCCCGCAAGCCGAAAACGTCACGCCGATCTGATAGCGGCCGCTCCCTGCGGAGCGGCTCAGGCTCGGTGTAACGCCCCCGCCGGCGCACGTTTCGACGCGACGGCGCGCGGGATCAAGCAGAAACAAGGAGCCCGAAGTGCGGCCGCGACGCTGTGCCTCGGGCTTTTGTATTTGCGGCCCTACGGTTAACCCGGGTTAACACGGGTCTATCCGGCGTTTACCCAGACGCTCCGGATTGCCGGGCGGGCCGCCGCACGGCGCGGAACGGGTTTGCCGGCAGCGACGTGTTGCTCGCTACGGGAACGCCGGAAATCGGGGTAGACTGGCGCGTGGCCGAATCCCGGTGCGTCGCAGCGTGCGGCGCGAACGCAGAAAAATGCGCCGCCCTGACGGCGTGACGAAATAAGGGAGAGCACCGATGAGCAGTGAAATGAGCACCGAACTCATGTACCTGACCTGGGTGACCGCGCTGACGGCCGTCCTGTGGATACCGTACATACTCAACATGATCGCGGTCCGCGGTCTGCTGGACGCCGTGGGCTACCCGGAAAACCCGGCGCCCATGGCGGAGTGGGCCCAGCGCATGAAAGCGGCGCACGTCAACGCCGTGGAAAACCTGGTCGTGTTCGCGACCCTGGTCCTCGTCGCGCACGGTCTCGGTGTGAGCAACGATGCGACCGTACTGGCCTGCCAGATCTATTTCTGGGCGCGGGTCGTGCATGTCACGGCCTATACATTCAGGATACCGTGGGTGCGCACGCTGGCATTCGTGGCCGGTTTCGCGGCCCAGCTCATGCTGGTGCTGGAACTCCTGTAGTCGCGCAGGGCGTTCTGTGCCGGCGTGTCCCCGGCGCAGACCGGCCTCAGGCGTCGCGGACACGGGCCGCCTGCCAGGCGTCGTGTTTTTCCTCGAGCTCGCCCCAGCGCTCGACCAGCCGTTCGAGTTCGGCTTCGGCGGTGCGGATGTCATCCAGCACGGGCTGGACGGCGTCGTGGCCGCTCGCGTAGAAGCCGGGCTCGGCGATACGCGCGCGCAGCGCCTCCAGCGACCCTTCCAGCTGCTCGATCCGGCCCGGCAGGGCATCGCGTTCGCGCTGTTCGTGATATTTCAGCTTTGGCGGGCCTGACGACGCGGCCGGCGTAGTACGGCGCGAAGCCGGTGCCGGACGCGTCGGGCGGTCCTGCTCGGCGAGCGGCCCGCCCTGGCGCAGCCAGTCGCTGTAGCCCCCCACGTATTCGCGAATACGACCCTGTTGCTCGAACGCGATCGTGCTCGTCACGACATTGTCGAGAAATTGCCGGTCGTGGCTCACGACCAGCAGCGTGCCTGTGTACTGCACCAGCTTGTCCTCCAGCACTTCGAGCGTCTCCATGTCGAGGTCGTTCGTCGGCTCGTCCAGTACCAGCAGGTTGGCCGGGCGCGTGAACAGTTTCGCGAGTATGACGCGGTTGCGTTCGCCGCCGGAGAGCGCCTTGACAGGGGTCATGGCGCGCCTGGGACTGAACAGGAAGCCCTTGAGATAGCCGACGATATGGCGTTCCTTGCCACCGAGCGTGATGTAGGTGCGGCCTTCGCCGACGTTGTCCGCGACGGATCGCTCGGGATCGAGAGATTGCCGCAGCTGGTCGAAATAGCCGACGACGAGATTCGTCCCATGCTTGATCGTCCCGCTGCGCGGCGTCAGTTCGCCGAGCAGGAGCCGCAGCAGGGTCGTCTTGCCGGTGCCGTTGTTGCCAATGATGCCGATACGGTCACCTCGCATGATCCGGATCGAGAAGTTGTCGATCAGGGTTTCGTCGCCGTATCCCCAGGAGACGTTGCGTGCCCGTATGACCCTGCGACCCGAGTCGTCGGCCTCCTCGATATGCAGGCGGGCGGCGCCCTCCACGGCAATGCGTTTCTCGCGCTCCTCGCGCATTGCGACGAGTGCCCGGGCGCGGCCCTCGTTGCGCGTGCGTCGTGCCTTGATTCCCTGGCGAATCCAGACCTCTTCCTGCTCCAGCTTGCGGTCGAAGCGCGCCTGCTCGGTCGCTTCGTCCTCCAGCGCTTTTTCCTTGCGCCGCAGGAAGTTGTCGAAATCGCCGGGCCAGCTGGTCAGCCGCGTGCGATCGATTTCGACAATGCGCGTCGCCAGCCGGCGCAGGAAGGCTCGATCGTGCGTGATGAACAGCACGGCGCCGCTGAACGCAAGGACGATGTGCTCCAGCCATTCGATGGTGGCGATATCGAGGTGGTTCGTCGGTTCGTCCAGCAACAACAGATCGGGCTGGCAGACCAGGGCCCGCGCGAGTGCCACGCGCCGCCGCCAGCCGCCCGACAATTCCTCCAGCCGCCGCTCGCCCGGGAGCTCGAGTTCGGACAGCGTCGTCGCAATGCGCTGCTCGATGTGCCAGCCGCCGCGCGCGTCGATTCGCCGGTGCAGCGCTTCGAGCTCCGCCAGCCCCGCGGCATCGAGTTCGGACGAGGCGCGCCGCTGGTAGTCGTCCAGCAGGACCTGCACGTCGTGCAGGCCACCGCGTACCACGTCGTCGACGGTAAGCGACGCGGCGTCCGGCAACGACTGGCCGAGCTGGCTGATCGTCAGGTTGTCCGCGCGGACGATCTCGCCCCGGTCGGGATCGATCTCGCCGGCGATCAGGCGCAGGGTGGTCGACTTGCCGGAACCATTGCGGCCGATCAGGCACACACGTTCGCCGCCCTCCAGCGACAGCGTCGCCTTGTCGAGGATCTTCTGTTCGCCGAAATCGAGTGAAACGTCGTTGAATCGTATCAGTGACATGAGACGTGACCGGTTCCGTGCCGGGTGCGGGACGGTGTGCGCAGGCCTGGCCGGGATTGCACCCGGCGCGCCGCCGGCAAGAGTTTACACGCGTGCGGTACGGGGATTGAACATTCATCGCCGTCAGCTTACTGTCATCTGCCGGCACCGGTAGCGGGCGCCCGGAGGCGATTTTGGACGAGCAGCGCATCATCGAACTGGAAACGCGAATTGCCTACCAGGAGCAGTCGGTGCTGGAGCTCAACGAGGCACTTGCAAGTCAGCAGGTGCAGTTGACGCAGCTCGCGCAACTGGCCGAATCGCTGCGCGAGCGCGTGGCGGCACTGGCCACGGCCGGCGCAGACGACGACACGCCGGTGGAGGAGCGTCCGCCGCATTATTGATGCCCGGAACGACACGTTGAGGAGCCCGATGGACAGAGAACACTTTCCCGAGCTGATTCGCTCGCTGCCTGAATTCGACGGGCCTTTCGACGCCTACCGGCTGGCGGCGGACGGCTGCCAGGTGCTGTTTGCATCGTACCCGGCGGGGACCGAAATAGAGCCGCATACACACCCGACCCGGAACGTCGGCGTCATCACGCAAGGCGAGCTCCTGCTGACGCGCGATGGCCGCGAGGAGCGCTACGGACCGGGCGAGATGGTACCGGCTCGAGCCGGCGGAGGAGCATGCCGCGCGCTTCGAGGTCGGCCACGTCCGAGATCGAGTTCTGGTTCGACGCCTGAGGCGTCGGACGGGCAGGGCGGATGGCGGCGGCGCACAAGGTCAACTGGCGGACCACCGCCTGGATCACGACCTTCGCGGTGGTGCTGGTCTGGTCGGCGATCGAGCCGAAGGACTACCTGACGTGGCTTCTCGAAGTGTCCCCCGCGCTGGCCGGTGCGGGCGTCCTGTGGGTTACCCGTGCGACTTTCCCGCTGACGCGCCTGACCTACGTGCTGATCCTCATTCACATGATCATCCTGATGGTCGGCGGACATTACACGTACGCGGAAGTGCCGCTGTTCGACTGGCTGCGCGATGAGTTCGACCTGGCTCGCAATAATTACGACAAGGTCGGACACCTGGCACAGGGTTTCGTGCCGGCCCTGCTCGCCCGCGAAATCGTCATCGTCAAGAACGTGTTTCAGTCCCGCGCCTGGCGCGATTTCTTCGTTGTCTGCTTTTGCCTCGCCTTCAGCGCTTTCTACGAACTGATCGAGTGGTGGGTCGCCCTGTTGTCAGACAAGGCCGCCGAGTCGTTTCTCGGCACGCAGGGCTACGTCTGGGACACCCAGTCCGACATGTTTCTCGCACTCATCGGTGCGGTACTCGGGTTGCTGCTGCTCGGGCGACGCCAGGATCGCGAGATCGCGGCGTCGAGATCCGCCTGAGCGGTCAAGGTGCGGCGGTGATCGCGGCGCGCAAGTCATAGAGCTGACGAAGGCGTTCCTCGCGACCGGGCGGTTCGATGGCACCGGAGTCGATCCGTGACTGCCGCCGACGGGAGCGGCCGTATCGCGTTCCTGACGATGTCGGATACGGCCGGCTGGTCCATCGACGCGCATCTCGCCATTCCGCCGTTGCGGGCGCTGGGATGGTCGGTCGACACGATTCCCTTCGAACCGTCGCTGTACCTGCGCATGGACGAGGCGGCACCCGAACGGTTCGCCCGTGCGCTGGTCGAGTTCGCTGCAAGCCACCGCACCGGCAGCTGACGGGGACGTCAGCGGCTTTTCTTTGCGGGCTTTCGTGCCGGCACCGTGCCGAGCAGCGGCAGCAGGTACTGGCCGGTGAACGATTCCGCGCAGGCGGCCACCTGCTCCGGCGTGCCCGATGCGACGAGCGTGCCGCCACCGTCGCCGCCCTCAGGTCCGAGGTCTATGATCCAGTCGGCCGTCTTGATGACGTCCAGGTTGTGCTCGATCACGATGACCGTGTTGCCGCGGTCGCGCAGCCGGTGCAGGACGGACAGCAACTGCTCGATATCGTGGAAGTGCAGGCCGGTTGTCGGCTCGTCCAGGATATAGAGCGTACTGCCCGTGTCGCCGCTTCGACAGTTCCCGGGCCAGCTTGACGCGCTGTGCTTCGCCGCCGGACAGCGTCGTCGCGTTCTGGCCGAGGCGGATATACGACAGGCCGACGTCCATCAGGGTCTGCAATTTTTTCGCGACGACGGGAACGTTGCGGAAAAATTCCAGCGCGTCCTCGACGGTCATTTCCAGCACTTCGTGGATGTTGCAGCCCTTGTAACGGATCTGCAGCGTTTCGCGGTTGTAGCGCTCGCCGCGGCAGACATCGCACGGCACGTAGACGTCCGGCAGGAAGTGCATTTCCACCTTGATAACGCCGTCGCCCTGGCACGCCTCGCAGCGACCGCCCTTGACGTTGAAGCTGAAGCGACCCGGCAGGTAGCCGCGCGAGCGGGCTTCCTGCGTGCCGGCGAACAGTTCGCGTATCGGGGTGAACAGGCCGCTGTAAGTGGCCGGGTTGGAGCGGGGCGTGCGGCCGATCGGGCTCTGGTCGATGTCGATGACGCGATCGATTTGTTCCAGGCCGCGCACGGCGTCGTGCGGCGCGGGATTGCGGCTGGCGCGATTGATGTGCCCGGCAACCGCCTTGTAGAGCGTGTCGTTGACCAGCGTCGACTTGCCGGAGCCGGAGACGCCCGTCACGCAGGTCATCAGCCCCAGCGGGATGTCGACGTCGACGTGCTTCAGGTTGTTGCCGCGCGCGCCCTCGATCCGCAGGGTGCGCGCCGGATCGCGCGGCTGGCGCTTTTTCGGCACGCCGATGACCCGGCGGCCGGACAGGTACTGGCCGGTCAGCGACTGGGTACTGCGACGGATATCTGCGGGCGTGCCCTCGGCAACGACCTGGCCGCCATGCACACCCGCGCCCGGACCCAGGTCGACCACGTGATCGGCGGACAGGATGGCTTCCTCGTCGTGTTCGACGACGATGACGGTATTGCCGATGTCGCGCAGGTGCAGCAGTGTCGCCAGCAGCCGCTTGTTGTCACGCTGGTGCAGCCCGATCGACGGTTCGTCGAGTATGTACATGACGCCCACCAGTCCGGAGCCGATCTGGCTGGCAAGCCGAATGCGCTGCGCCTCGCCGCCCGACAGCGTTTCGGCGCTGCGATCCAGCGACAGGTAATCGAGCCCGACGTCGCTCAGGAAGCCGAGACGCTCGCCGATTTCCTTGACGACCTTGTCGGCGATCGTCGCCCGCCAGCCGTCGAGCTGCAGGGTGGCGAAGAATTCCAGCGCGTGCCCGACGGACAGGCCGCTGATTTCCGGCAGCGATCTTGCCGGCAACGAAGACGTGGCGCGCCGCGCGGTTGAGCCGCGTACCGTCGCATTCGGGGCAGGGCTGGCTGTTCAGGAAGCGGCTCAGTTCCTCGCGCACGGCCGACGATTCGGTTTCACGATAGCGGCGCTCGAGATTCGGGATGACGCCCTCGAAGCGGTGCCGCCGCCGGATCTGCATGCCGCGGGCGTTCGCGTAGTGAAACTCGATCTTTTCGGTGCCGCTGCCGTACAGCAAGGTGTTGCGAATGTTCTCGTCGAGTTCCGCGAACGGCGTTTCAATGTCGAAGCCGTAGTGATCCGCGAGGCTGCGGATCATGTGAAAGTAATAGGTCGTCTTGCGGTCCCAGCCGCGTATTGCACCGCCGGCAAGCGACAGCTCGGAATCGATGACTACCGGCTCGGGTCGAAAAACTGCTTCGACGCCGAGCCCGTCGCAGCCCGGACACGCACCGTTCGGGTTGTTGAACGAGAACAGTCGCGGTTCGAGTTCTCCGAGGCTGTAGCCGCAGACGGTGCAGGCGAACCGGTCCGAGAACACGAGTTCGTCGCGTTCCGGCTCGTTCATGAAAGCCACACGCGCCGTTCCTTCCGCGAGGCGCAGCGCGGTTTCGAACGACTCCGCGAGCCGCAGCTTCATGTCCGGCCTGACCTTGAACCGGTCAACGACGGCGTCAATGCTGTGCTTGCGACGCAGGTCCAGCTTCGGCGGGTCATCGAGCTCGCAAACTTCGCCATTGATACGCGCGCGGATGAAGCCCTGTGCCTGCAGTTCGCGCATAAGCTGCAGGTGTTCGCCCTTGCGATTCACGACCACCGGCGCGAGCAGCAGCAGGCGAGTGCCCTCCGGGAGCGCCAGGACCTGGTCGACCATCTGGCTGACGGTCTGCGCTTCCAGCGCGATGTCGTGATCGGGACAGCGCGGAGTGCCGGCTCGTGCGTACAGCAGGCGCAGGTAGTCGTAGATCTCGGTAACGGTGCCGACCGTCGAGCGTGGATTGTGGGACGTGGACTTCTGCTCTATCGATATGGCGGGCGACAGTCCCTCGATGTGATCGATGTCCGGCTTCTCCATCATCGACAGGAACTGGCGCGCATAGGCCGACAGCGACTCGACATAGCGTCGCTGACCTTCGGCGTAGATCGTGTCGAACGCCAGCGACGATTTGCCGGAGCCGGACAGACCCGTGAACACGATGAGCTTGTCCCGCGGCAGGCTCAGATCGATATTCCTGAGGTTGTGCGTGCGGGCGCCGCGGATGTCGATGGTTTTCATGGTCTCCCTTGCGGAGAATCGAGGACAACCTGCTAATATACGCCGCCGCACGAGGCAGGCGCAAAACGCCGCACAGCGCAGGCCGCGCCTGTCATCCCGCCGCACAGGCCGGCCGCCACCGCAATTACCAGGGACCGGATGTCACAGCCCAGCCAAGGACTTTTCAGCGCGTTGCTGCCTGCAGAGCGTCGAGCCACGGTCGTCGTCGCGGCGATCGCGATGTGCCGGATGTTCGGGCTGTTCGCGCTGTTGCCGGTGCTGGCCGGCTACAGCGCCGGGCTGGCCGGCGCGACGCCCCTCCTCATCGGTATCGCAGTCGGCGGCTATGGCCTGACGCAGGCGGCGCTGCAGGTCCCGTTCGGCGCGCTGTCCGACCGCATCGGCCGCATCCCGGTAATCCTGGGGGGACTGGGCCTGTTCGCCGCGGGCAGCGTACTGGCGGCGCTCAGCACATCGATAGACGGCGTGATCGCCGGCCGCCTGCTGCAGGGCGGCGGTGCCGTTTCGGCGACGCTGACGGCACTGCTGGCCGATGCGACGCGTGCCGAGATTCGCACGCGCACCATGGCCGTGCTGGGAATCGGCATCGGCGTTGCATTCCTGCTGGCCCTGATCGCCGGACCGCTGATCGCCGCCGCCGGCGGCGTTCGCACGTTGTTCTGGATGGCCGCGGCGCTGGCCGTCGTGGGCGCGGCGTTGCTCGGGTGCCTGCCGGCGTTACCGCGCGCCGCGGCACCGGCCGCCCGCGCACCGCTTGGCAATGCCCTGTTGCCGCGGCTGCTGACGCTCGACCTGTCCGTGTTCCTGCTGCACGCGATGCTGACGGCGAGTTTCGTCGCCTTGCCGTTCGTCCTGACCGAGCGGCTGGGACTGCCGCTGACGCGGCACTGGACGATCTACGTGTCCGCGCTGCTCCTGTCCATTATCGGTACCGTGCTGCTGATCGCCGCGGACGAACGGCAGGGCAAGCGCTGGACCCTGACCGCCGCGGTCGCAGCGCTGCTGGCCGGCCAGGTGATGCTGGTCCTCGCCGCGGACAGCCGCCCCGGCACCCTGGCGGCGCTCGCCCTGTTTTTCGTCGGCTTCAATTTCCTTGAGGCCGCCTTGCCAGCCCGCCTGTCCATCGCGGCTGATGACAGGATACGCGGCGCCGCGCTGGGCCTGTTCGCGAGCAGCCAGTTCGCGGGGGCGTTCGCCGGCGGGCTGGCCGGCGGCCTGCTGCTCGGCAGCGGTCGTCCGGCACTCGTTTTCGCGGGCTGTGCGGCACTGGCGACCGGCTGGCTCGCAAGCCTGCTGGTCCCCGTCGTGCGACGTCGTAAAGCCGGCGAAAGCGCTGGAAATCGGGGCTGGTAATTGAAAAGGCAGGCTCTACAATAGGCAACCCGCCCGATCCGGCGACGGCTGTGCCGCGGCGGAACCAGTCCGTAACAACAAGGAAATGGAAATCGCAATGGCCCGAGGAATCAACAAAGTCATCGTCGTCGGCAATCTCGGGCAGGACCCGGAAACCCGCTACATGCCGAGCGGCGCCGCCGTCACCAACATGACCGTGGCGACGAACGAGACCTGGAAGGACAAGCAGACCGGCGAGCAGAAGGAGCGCACCGAGTGGCACCGGGTCGCCATGTTCGGCCGGCTTGCCGAGATTGCAGCCGAGTATCTGCGCAAGGGCTCGCAGGTCTACATCGAAGGCAAGTTGCGCACGCGCAAGTGGCAGGACAAGCAGGGTAACGATCGCTACACGACCGAGATCATCGCCGACGAAATGCAGATGCTCGGCGGACGCTCCGGCGGCGGCGCGCCGGCCATGTCGGGCTCCGGCCCGTCCGGCCCGTCGGGTCCGGCACCGGCGCCGTCCGGGGACGATTTCGACGACGATATTCCGTTCTAGCGGCCTGCGCCGTACCAGGGTTGTTCATGGACGGCACGAGCTCAACGGCGGAGGTGTGGCCCGGGAGGGCTTTCAGGCCGTGCGAGACTTCGATGTCGAGCCCGGAGCGCACACGGACGTGCTTGCAGCGTCCCTGAAAAGCCCTCCCCGGGGCACGCCTTCGCCCACCACCGATGCCAAACCGTCCATGAACAATCCGGGCCGGGCGCTCGTTGCAATTCGCGCTCCGTAACCGGCAGTATCATTGCGGGGAATACGCCGCGACCGGACTGAACCGACATGACGGAAAAGCTCTACATCAAGACCTACGGCTGCCAGATGAACGAGTACGACTCGGACAAGATGGCGGACGTACTGCGCGAATCGCACGGTTTCGAAATGACGTCGGTGCCGGAAGATGCCGACCTGTTGTTGGTCAATACCTGCTCGATACGCGAAAAGGCCCAGGAGAAGGTGTTCTCCGAGCTGGGCCGCTGGCGTGCCCTGAAAGCAGAACGGCCGCACATGCTGATCGGCGTTGCCGGCTGCGTCGCGTCGCAGGAAGGCGAGGGCATCAGCCGTCGCGCGCCGTTCGTCGACATGGTTTTCGGGCCGCAGACGCTGCATCGCCTGCCGGCGATGGTCGATGCGGTGCGCCGCGACGGCCGTCCGGTCGTCGACGTCAGTTTTCCGGAAATCGAGAAATTCGACCGGTTGCCGGAGCCGCGCGCCGAAGGTCCCACCGCCTTCGTCTCCGTCATGGAAGGCTGCAGCAAGTACTGCACGTTCTGCGTGGTGCCGTACACGCGCGGCGAGGAGATCAGCCGGCCGTTGCAGGACGTGATCGTCGAGATAGTCCGGCTGGCCGACCAGGGTGTGCGCGAGATCAACCTGCTCGGGCAGAATGTCAATGCCTACCGAGGGACGCCTGCCGGACGGCAGGTCGCGGACCTGGCCGACGCTCATCGACTACGTTGCAGCAGTGGACGGCGTGGACCGCATACGTTTCACGACGTCGCATCCGGTGGAATTCACCGACAGCCTGATCCAGGCCTATGCAGAGAGTCCCAAGCTGGTCAGATTACCTGCATCTGCCCGTGCAGAGTGGCTCGGACCGCACGCTCGCGCGCATGAAGCGCGGCCACACGGTCCTCGAGTACAAGCAGAAGATCCGCAAACTGCGCGAGGCGCGTCCCGGCATTTCGATCTCATCGGATTTCATCGTCGGCTTTCCCGGCGAGTCGGACCGCGATTTCGAGCAGACGATGCAACTCGTCGCCGACGTCGGTTTCGACCAGTCGTTCAGCTTCATCTACAGCGCGCGGCCCGGCACGCCGGCCGGCAGCTATGCGGACGAGACGCCCGCGGCGATCAAGAAGGAACGCCTGCAGTCGCTGCAGGCCCGTATCAATGCGCAGGCGCTGGCGATCAGCGAGGCGATGGTCGGGAGCACGCAGCGGGTGCTGGTCGAGAAACCCTCGAAGAAGAATCCGCGGCAAGTCGCCGGACGGACCGAGAACATGCGCTGGGTCAACTTCGACGCGCCGGCCGACTGTATCGGCGCCTTCGTTGACGTGGTCATTACCGAGGCACTGCCCAATTCGCTGCGGGGGCGGCTTCTGCCCACCGCGGCCGTTGCCTGACAGCCTGCCAGGGACGCGGCGCGATCCAGGCATGCGCTATTCCATAGCCTGCGGTATCGCGGTAGTCTTGAGTCACGGTTCAAAACGGCAAAGAGGGCACCGACGCCACCATTGAACGCAGCACAGATATCCCGGGACATTGTCCTGGAACCGGCTGACAACAGCCGGCTCGCCAATCTCTGCGGACAGTTCGACGAGCATCTGCGGCAAATCGAGCGACGCCTGGACGTCGACATTGCCAGCCGCGGCAACCGGTTCCGCGTTACCGGCAATCCCGGCGCTGCCCGGCTCGGCAGCGACGTCATTCAATCCCTGTTCAAGCTGACGGGCAGCGAACGCCTCGATCCCGAGCGCGTTCACATCTGCCTGCAGGAGTCAGTCATGCAAGAGGCCGAAGTGGACGAGCTGGCCGACGCCGGTGCCTTCGATGACGACGTCGATCGCAATCCGTTCCAGATCCAGACGCGCCGCAAGCTGATCCGGGCGCGGGGCGCGAACCAGCGTGCCTATCTCAAGAGCATTCTCGAACACGACCTGTCGTTCGGCATCGGGCCCGCGGGCACCGGCAAGACTTACCTGGCGATAGCCGGGGCTATCGATGCGCTCGAAAGCGAGCAGGTTCGCCGCATCATACTGGTGCGCCCGGCCGTTGAAGCGGGCGAGCGCCTCGGCTTCCTGCCCGGCGACCTGTCGCAGAAGGTGGATCCTTACCTGCGGCCCATGTACGACGCGCTCTACGACATGCTGGGACCCGACCAGGTCCTGCGCCTGATCGAGCGCAATATCATCGAGGTGGCGCCGCTTGCCTTCATGCGAGGTCGCTCGCTGAACGAGGCGTTCGTCATCCTCGACGAGGCGCAGAACACCAGCGTCGAGCAGATGAAGATGTTCCTGACGCGCATCGGCTTTGGTTCGCACGCGGTGGTCACCGGCGATATCACGCAGATCGACCTGCCGTCCGGTACCGAGTCCGGGCTCAGGAACGCCATTCGCATCCTGGCCGATGTCGAGGGCATCGGCTTTACGTACTTCACGCCCGGAGACGTCGTCCGGCACCAGCTCGTACAGCGTATCGTCGAAGCGTACGAGGCGGACGGCAACGGCGGGGACTGAGATTCCTGGGCACCGGACTCGCAGTGGACGTGCAGTACCCGGTGGCAGCGGACGACCTGCCGCGTGCCGCCGTCGTGCGCGAATGGCTTGCGGGCGTGCTGGACGCCGCCGGCGACTTGCGGGTGGCCGCCACGCGGACGTGCGAGGTGGCGGTGCGTTTCGTCGATGCGGAGGAGGGACGATCACTGAACGCCGCCTGGCGCGGCCGCGACTACGCGACCAACGTACTGTCATTCCCGGCAGCCGGCGACGAGTTGCAACTGCCGGAGGCCGGGCCGCTGCCGCTGGGCGACATCGTGCTGTGCGTGCCCGTCGTGCGGCGGGAGGCGGAAGAGCAGTCGAAGCCGTTGTCCGATCACTGGGCGCACCTCCTCGTACACGGCATGCTGCACCTGCTCGGCTACGATCACCGTACGCACCGGCAGGCCGTGGTCATGGAACGTCTCGAAACGAGGATCCTGGCCGCGGGCGGCGTGCCGGATCCCTACCTGAGCGGTGCTCCCCGGTGAACGCCGGGTACGGGACAGGCCGCCGGCGCGCGGCGGATGCTACAATCCACGGCCCCGGCGCAGGCCCCGGGCAACGCCGCGGCCCGGCCGCGGATCGACCAGCGACTCCACCGACGAGATGAACGACAAACCGCCAAGTACCAGCGGCACAGGGCAGACCGGCATTCTCACGCGCGTGTTGCGCGCCATCAAGGGTGAGCCCTGGAGCCGCGAAGAAATCCAGGATCTGTTACAGCAGGCGGAAAGCGTCTTCGACCCGAGGAGCAAAACATGCTCGCCGGCGTGCTCGAAGTCGCCGAGACGCAGGTGCGGGAAGTCATGGTGCCGCGTTCGCAAATGGTCGTCATCGAGCGGAACCAGGGTCTCGACGACATGCTGCGGGTCATCGTCGATTCCGGCCACTCGCGGTTTCCGGTTATCGGCGAGGATCGCGACGAGGTGCTCGGCGTGTTGCTGGCAAAGGACCTGTTGCGGCACTTCGGCAGCAATGGCGGCGACTCGTTGCGCATCGAAGACTACATCCGGCCGTTGTCCGTCATACCCGAATCCCAAGCGCCTCAATGCGCTGCTCAAGGAATTTCGCGACAGTCACAACCACATGGCGATCGTCGTCGACGAATACGGCGGTGTATCGGGCCTGTTGACGATCGAGGACGTGCTGGAGGAAATCGTCGGCGAAATCGACGACGAGCACGACCGGGAAGAGGCCGATTTCATACAACGCGACGCCGAACGGGACGGCCGGCCCAGCTGGTCGGTGCGCGCACTGACCCGCATCGAGGATTTCAACGATTACTTCGACTGTGATCTGGACGACGAGCTGTACGACACGATCGGCGGCCTCGTCATGCACGAACTCGGCCGGCTGCCGCGGCGCGGGGAAACATTGCGCTTCGGCGGTTTCAGTTTCCGGGTCACCAAGGCGGATCGCCGCCGGATCGATACCGTGCTCGTGCAGCGGCTGCCCCAGACCGAAGCCGACGATTGATGCCGGGGTCGGCAGAGGCGCGACTCCGCCGGCTGCTCGAGACCCGGCCCGCCCGGGCCCGGGCCCTCCTGTTCGCCTGCGGCGCGGCACTGACGCTGTCCTTTGCGCCGTTCGGCCTGTGGTGGCTCGCGCCGTTCCTGGTTCTGCCGGTGCTGCTGGCCGGCCTGCTGGCCACGCCGCGTGCCGCGGCCTGGCTGGGCTTCTGGTTCGGCGCCGGCCTGTTTCTCGCCGGTACTCACTGGTTGTACGTGTCCGTGCACGTGTTTGGCCGTGTGCCGCTGCTGCTGGCCATACTGCTGATGCTGGCGCTGGTCGTGATCATGGCCGCGTGGTTCGCGGCCTGTGGCGGGCTGCTGTCGGCATGCATCGCGGGACGTCCCGCGCGCCTGCTGCTTGCCGCGCCCGCGGTCTGGGTGCTGATCGAGTGGCTGCGCGGCTGGGTGCTGTCGGGTTTCCCGTGGCTCAGCCTCGGCTACGGCCAGGTGGACTCGCCGCTCGCGGCATGGCTGCCGGTCGTCGGCGTGTACGGCGTGAGCCTGCTCGTCGTGCTGTCCGCTGCGGCGCTCCTCAATGCATTGTTGTCGCGGCGGCGCGCCGCCGGCGTGCTTGTGCTTGTGGCCCTGTCACCCTGGGTCCTGGGCGCGGCGCTCGAGCCGCTGGCCTGGACCGCGCCCGCGGGTCCGCCCGTCAGGGCAACCATCGTGCAGGGCGGCGTGTCGCAGGACCGCAAGTGGCAGCGCGAGCAGTTTCAGCCGACACTGGCACTCTACCGCGACGCGCTGCTGGCGGCCCGGGACAGCGACATCGTCGTCTGGCCGGAGGTGGCGATTCCGTCGGTGATCGACCGGGTCGAGTCGTACCTGGACCAGCTTCAATCCGACCTGGCGCCACGGCAGACGCTGCTGCTCGGCATCCTCGAGCGGCGCGACGAGCGCATCCACAACAGCGTGTTGCTGCTCGCCGGCGACGATCGCGATCGCCAGGTCTACCGCAAGCGTCACCTGGTGCCCTTTGGCGAATACTTCCCGGTACCGGATTTCATCCGCAACTGGATGCGGCTCATGAGCCTGCCGCACAGCGACCTGAGCCCCGGGGCGGCACGCCAGCCGCTGCTGGTCACCGCGGGCGGTCGCCGTCTCGCGGTCGCGATCTGTTACGAGGACGCCTACGGCGCGGAGCAACTGTACGCCTTGCCCGATGCGGATATTCTCGTCAATGTCAGCAACGATGCGTGGTTCGGCGATTCGATCGCGCCGCACCAGCACCTCGAGATCGCGCGCGTCCGGGCGCGTGAAGCCGGCCGCCACGTGATTCGCGCCACCAACAACGGCATCAGCGCGATGATAGGGCCGGACGGCACGCTGCGGGAGACCGTTCCGCAGTTTCAGTTCGCAACGTTGACGCTGCCGGTGACGCCGATGCAGGGTCTGACGCCGTACGCGCAGAGCGGCAACTGGCCGGTGTTGCTGCTGGCGTGCCTGGGAATCGGCGGCTGTTTACTGTGGCGGCGCAGCGAGCCCAGCTGATGCGCCGGCGGGCTGCGATCCGCCGGATTTCCAGATAAGCTTGCGAATTTACCCGGCCGGCCGTCGCCCGCCGGCAACCGCGGCATCGAGAAACATGAGTACGGAAATCAAATACGCCCCAGCCGAGGTGGAACGACGCGCGCGCGAGTTCTGGGACAGCGAACGCTGTTTCGAGGTCGGCGAGGAGAGCAATGCCGACAAGTTCTATTGCCTGACGATGTTTCCGTATCCGAGCGGCCAGTTGCACATGGGGCACGTCCGGGTGTTCACGATCAGCGACGTCATCGCCCGCTACCAGCGCATGCAGGGGCGTCACGTCCTGCAGCCGATGGGTTGGGATGCGTTCGGCATGCCGGCGGAAAACGCCGCGATCAAGAGAGGCGTGCCGCCCGCGGAATGGACCTACCAGAATATCGATTACATGCGTGGCCAGTTGCAGCGGCTGGGTTACGGCTATGACTGGACGCGCGAAGTCACGACGTGCCGGCCCGAATACTACCGTTGGGAACAGTGGCTTTTTACACGGCTGTTCCGCAAAGGCCTCGTCTACCGCAAGAACGCAATCGTCAACTGGGATCCGGTCGACCAGACCGTGCTGGCGAACGAACAGGTCATCGACGGGCGTGGCTGGCGTTCCGAAGCACTCGTGGAGCGGCGTGAAATTCCACAGTGGTTCATGAAGATTACCGCGTACGCCGACGAGCTACTGGACTGTCTCGACGACCTGCCGGGCTGGCCGGATTCGGTAAAGACGATGCAGCGTAACTGGATCGGTCGCTCGGAAGGCGTGGAGCTCGCGTTCGACGTCGAGGGCGAGGACGAGCCGCTGACCGTCTACACGACGCGACCGGACACGCTGATGGGCGTCACTTACATGGCGGTTGCCGCGGAACACCCGATCGCGAGGCGCAGGGCAGGGCAGGATGTCGACATCGCCCGCTTTATCGACGAATGCCGGACGATGCACGCGGCCGAGGCAGCGCTCGAAACGATGGAGAAGAAGGGCATGCCACTCGGCATCAATGCCCGCCATCCGGTCACCGGCGAAGCGGTGCCCCTGTGGGTCGCGAATTTCGTATTGATGGGATACGGCACCGGTGCCGTGATGGCCGTGCCGGGTCACGACGAACGCGACTGGGAATTCGCCAATCGGCACGGGCTGCCTGTCGTCCAGGTGGTGGCACCCGCGGATGGCAGCGAGGCGAATGTCCGCAACGGCGCATACACCGATCACGGTGTGCTGGTCAATTCCGGTGATTACGACGGCATGACGTCCGAACAGGCATTCACCGCCATTGCCGAGCGCTTCGAAGCGGAAGGGCGCGGCCGGCGGACCGTCAATTTCCGGCTGCGTGACTGGGGTGTTTCGCGGCAGCGCTACTGGGGAACGCCCATACCGATCGTGTATTGCGACGAATGCGATGCCGTGCCGGTGCCGGAAGACCAGCTGCCTGTCGTGTTGCCCGAGGACGTCCGTTTTACCGGACTGGGTTCGCCGCTCAGGGACATGCCGTCCTTCTACGAGACGACCTGCCCGGCGTGCGGCCGGCCGGCGACTCGCGAGACAGACACGTTCGATACCTTTGTCGAATCGTCCTGGTACTTCTCGCGCTATGCGTCGCCCGACTGCGATACGGCGATGCTCGACGAGCGCGAGAGCTACTGGATGCCGGTCGACCAGTACACCGGTGGCATCGAGCATGCGATTCTGCACCTGCTGTACGCGCGCTTTTTCCAGAAGCTGATGCGCGACGAAGGTCTGTCGGCCGTGGACGAACCGTTCACCAACCTGCTCACCCAGGGCATGGTGCTGAAAGACGGCGCCAAGATGTCCAAGGCCAAGGGCAATACCGTCGACCCGCAGGCCCTGCATAGATCGCTACGGCGCGGACACGGTGCGCCTGTTCATGATGTCGGCGGCTCCGCCCGAGCAGGCGCTGGAGTGGTCGGACGACGGTGTGCAGGGGGCGTTCCGGTTCCTGAAACGCTTCTGGCGCGCGGTCCATGCACATCGCGCGGCCGGTGCCTGCGACGGGATCGAGACGACCAGGCTCAACGCGGCGCAAAATGAACTGCGGCGCAAGACGCACCAGACCATCGGCAAGGTCAGCGACGATATCGGCCGGCGTTACAAGTTCAATACGGCGGTCGCCGCCGTCATGGAGCTCCTGAACGCGATCGGTCGCTTCGACGATTCGACAGCCGAGGGACGCGCGGTCGTGCAGGAGGCGCTGGAAGCCATCGTCCTGCTGCTGGCGCCGATCGTGCCACACGTCTGCCACGAACTCTGGGCGGTCCTCGGTCATGACAAGGCGCCGGTTTACGCCGACTGGCCTGCCGTCGACGAGTCGGCGCTGGCGCGGGACCTGGTCGAGATCGTCGTGCAGGTCAACGGCAAGCTGCGCGGTCGCATTTCGGTCGCGGCGGATGCGGACCGGGAGACCGTCTCGCGCCTCGCACTGCAGGACGACAATGTCCGCCGGTTCGTCGCCGATCACCCGATCCGCAAGACCATTGTCGTGCCTGGACGGCTGGTCAACGTGGTGGGCTCAGGCCCGCCGTCCTGCTGCCGGTCCTGTCGCTGGCAGCCTGTGGTTTCCAGCTGCGCGGAGCGCCTGAACTGCTGCCGCAGATGACCCGTACCTACATCGATACGGACGACCGCCACAGCCTGTTCTACCGGCGGCTGCGACGCGAGCTGCAGGCGGCCGGCGTCGATGTTGTGGAGTCCGCCGCGAATGCCAGCGCCGTGTTCTCGATCCTCAGCGACCAGACCGACCAGCGCGTCCTGTCCGTGTCCGCGCGCAACGTGCCGCGCGAGTACGAGGTCTACTATTCCGTGTACTACGGCGTCAGCAGTGGCCAGGCCGTGTTGTTGCCGCCGCAGGAGCAGGTCGTGACCCGCGACTACACCTACGACGAAACCCGCGTTCTGGGCAAGGCGCGCGAGGAAGAGCTGCTGCGCGAGGCGATCGCAGACGACCTGGTTCGCATCGTTCTGATCCAGCTGTCCGCCCTGTAGCCATGAGCGCGGCGGCCCGGTGGCTATCGACCGGCGGGCCGCCGCGCGGCTGCCTCCTGATCGCGGACCTGCCGGCGGGCGAGTTCGACGCGCTGGCGGCACGTTACGGGCTGGTGGCCTGCCACGTCGCGCCGGCGGCCGCAATTCCCGGCAGCTACTGGGGCGAACCCGAAGCCGGCGTCGCGGGCAGGCGGATTTACGTGCGGCCCGATACGCCGGTGCATTCCGCCCTGCACGAGCTGAGTCACGTGGTGTGCATGACGGCGGCCCGGCGCGCGGGCCTCGAGCGGGATGCGGGCGGCGACGATGATGAAGAGTGCGCGGTTTGTTGCCTGCAAGTGCTGCTCGCGGACGAACTGGCCGGCGCCGGCCGCGCACGGCTGATGCGCGACATGGATGCATGGGGCTACAGCTTTCGCCTCGGCTCGACGCGGCGCTGGTTTGCCGCCGACGCGGACGACGCCCGCGCGTGGCTCTTGCTGCACGGCCTGGTGGACGCCCGGGGCGCGCCCCGCTGGCGGCTGCGCACGGACTGACGTGCCGCACCGCTGGCGCCATCGCCGGCACCTGACCTATAGTGACCGGTCCCGCGGCCTACGCGGCGGAGGCCACCGGCTCGCATGGTACTCACGCGCTATCTCCTGTACTTCCTCTGCACCGCGCTCCTGACCTGGGTCCTGACCCGGATCGAGATCGCGTCGCCGGGCAGCCTGCAACTGCAGGTCTACACGCACGCCGACGACGCGCTCGGTACCAGTGAATACTCGCCGATCGAGCTGCTGCAGCCGGGGATACTGACGATTTGCGGGCTGCTCTACGCGTGGGTAGTGCAGCGCTGCCCGCAGCAACGCCCGATCGGCTTCCTGTTCGGTGCGCTTGCAGCGATTTTCATGATTCGCGAACTCGATTTCTTTTTTGACCGGCACGTCGCTGACAGATTTCTGGCAGGCGCCGGCCGCCGTCATTGCCGCGCTCGGCATCGTCTACGGGTGGCGGCAAAAGAAGCGCCTGCGCATCGCCTGGCTGCGCATGTGGCCGTCGCCGGGGCTCACGCTGCTGTTTGCCGGGGCCATCGTGCATTTTGCGTTTGCACCGTTCGTCGGTCACGAGCCACTCTGGCAGGCTGTGCTCGGTGACGAATACCGCCGCATCGTCAAGCTCGCGGTCGAGGAGTTCATCGAACTCGCCGGCTACTACCTGTGGCTGATCGGCACCGTCGAATACTGGTTCCAGGCGCGCGCGCAGGATGCGCGCGAACCTCGCTCGGCGGCCGTGCGCCGGCGCGACGCACGCCGCGGCGACAAGCACTTCTGAGCGCGGTCCGGCCGCCGGCAGGGTCGTTCAGAGAATCGTGGGATTGGGCGCGTCGCCGTAGACGTCGCGGGGGTCGAAAACCTTTTCCGTGTCGGTGAAATGCAGGGCCGGCGGCTCGCCGCTCGCCCGCTCGTCACCGACGGGAATGCGCCGGTAGAAACAGGAGCGATACCCGACGTGGCAGCTGGCGCCGCCCGTTACCGTGACGCGCAGCCACAGGCAGTCCTGGTCGTCGTCGATCAGCAGTTCCTCCACCTTTTGCGTCAAGCCGCTGGTGGCGCCCTTGTGCCACAGTGCATTGCGGCTGCGGCTGAAGTAGTGCGCCTCGCCCGTCTCGATAGTGCGGCGCAGTGCTTCCTCGTTCATGTAGCCCTGCATCAGCAGCTCGCCGCTGGCGGCATCCGTCGTCACGGCGGTGATCAGGCCGCGTTCGTCGAATTTCGGGGCGAGGTCGGTGCCTTCCTCCACCTGCTCGACGGATCGGCGGGTGGCAAAGGACAAGGGTCGGTCAGCCATCGTGACTCCTGGTTGCGTGCGCGCGACCGACAATTATACGGCAAGGGGGCGGCGACGCGAGGAACCGCGCGCCGTTTTTCGGCAGCGATGTTGCTATCATTGGCGGTCGCCCGGCAGGGGCGACGGCACGCAAGCCGACACAACCCGGACCCCAACGAGGATTTCGCGACCGCATGGCGCTACAACTGCACGACACGCTGCAAGGCAGGAAAATCGAGTTCCGGCCGCTGGTCGAGGGCCGCGTCACGATGTACCTGTGCGGACCGACCGTCTACAACTACGCGCACATCGGCAACGCGCGCCCGGCCGTCGTCTTCGACCTGCTCGCGCGGCTGCTGCGGCGCAGCTACGACCTGACTTTCGCGCGCAATATCACCGACGTCGACGACAAGATAAATGCCGCGGCACAGGAAAGCGGCAAGCCGATCGAGGCCATTACCGGCCGTTTCATTGAAGCCTACAACAGCGACATGGCGGCACTCGGCGTGCTGCCGCCGGATATCGAGCCGCGCGCGACCGAACATATCGACGAGATGATCGTCATGATCGCGAAACTCGTGGAGTCCGGGCATGCGTACGAGGCCGAGGGCCACGTCCTGTTCGATGTCGCCACGTGCGCCGATTACGGCAGGTTGTCGCGGCGCGACCTGGGCGACATGATTGCCGGCGCGCGGGTCGAGGTCGCGCCCTACAAGCGCGCGCCGCAGGATTTCGTATTGTGGAAGCCGTCGACCGACGACTTGCCGGGCTGGCCGTCACCCTGGGGACGGGGCCGGCCGGGCTGGCATATCGAGTGCTCGGCCATGTCGGCCCGGCACCTCGGCCGCACGATCGACATACACGGCGGCGGGCAGGATCTCGTGTTTCCGCATCATGAAAACGAACTGGCGCAGAGCACCTGCGCGCACGACGGCGAGACGTTCGCACGTTACTGGTTGCACAACGGGTTCCTGAGCATCGACAGCACGAAAATGTCAAAATCGCTGGGCAACGTGCTGCTCGTGCACGACCTGATCCGCACGATACCGGGCGAGGCAATACGCTTCGCCTTGCTGAGCGCACAGTATCGCCAGCCGCTGGACTGGTCCGACGACACGGTGGCGAACGCGCGCCGTGCGCTCGACCGGTTGTACGGCGCGATCCGCGGGATGACGTGCCCGCCGACCTGCGTGCGGCGACATCGCCCGCCGCCGCCGTCGTGGCGGCGCTGGAGGACGACCTCGACACGCCGATGGCAATCGAGGCGCTGCTCGAACAGGTCGGCAGCTCAACAAGACGGAAGCGCCGGCGGAGCGCCGGGCCCTGGCGGCCGAACTGCTCGCCTCGGGGGACCTGATGGGTGTGTTGCAGGACGACCCAGAAGCGTGGTTCGAGGGCGCCGCAACGGCCGGTGAACTCGCGTCGGCCGATATCGAGGCGTTGCTCGCGGAGCGCGAAGCCGCGCGTGCGGCGCGTGATTTCGCATCGGCCGACGCCATTCGCGATCGCCTGCACGCGGCGGGCGTCAGCATCGAGGACGGGCCGGCGGGCACGCGCTGGCGGCGCACGGGCTAACGGGAACCGGGGACATGAACGAAGTCGAAGCCGCACAGCAGGAAGTCATCGAGGAGTTCAGCCTGTTCGACGACTGGATGGATCGCTACCAGTACCTGATAGATCTCGGGCGCCGCCTGCCCGACCTGCCGCCCGAGGAGAAAGTGGACGCCAACCGGATTCGTGGTTGCCAGTCGCAGGTCTGGTTCGTGCCGGAGGCCGAAGGCGGCCGCCTGCGGTTTCGGGCGATCAGCGACGCGGCCATCGTATCGGGCCTGATTGCGATGCTGTTGCGGATATACGGCGACAAGCCGCCCGCGGATATCGTGGCGACGCCGCCCGACTTCGTTGCCGCGCTGGACCTCGAGCAGCATCTCAGCCCGACGCGCAGCACGGGTCTTGCCTCGATGCTCGACGCGATCCACGCGTTCGCCGAGCAGGCGACGGGCGCGGGTGACCGGACGTGGGTCCGCTAGGCCGCCTGCTGAGCGGGCCGCTGCTGGGAGTCGTCTGGCTGTACCGTCATGCGGTGTCGCCGCTCATCGGCGCGAACTGCCGCTACTGCCCGACCTGCTCCGAGTACGCCGAGGAGGCGATCCGGCGCTACGGTGCGTTCCGCGGCGGCTGGCTGGCGCTCAGACGCATGCTGCGTTGCCATCCGTGGGGTGGCAGCGGCTACGACCCGGTGCCGGGCGAGCCCCCGCCGGAAGGCGAGCGTGACCCGTGACGCCCGGCAGCGCTTTGCCGTTCCCTGGTCGAACCGCTGCGCCGAGACGCCGCCGCTTCTGACGATCGTTCTCCTGTGGGCGCTGGGAGTACTCGGGCTGGTCGTCGGCCGCGTGCTGTCGCAGGCGATCCCGATCCTCGGCGCCATCGTGGTCGTCGTGGTCATGGCGGTCGTCGTGCCTGTCAGGAGGCGAGCGCGATGCGTCCGCGGACCTGCCGCAAGCGGCGGCTGTTCAGGCCGTGTACCGTCGCGAGCAGCAGGGAGCCGACGATCGTCAGGGTCTTGTCGACGAGGTCCCCGTACCACGCGTGCGCCACGGTGCCGCCGGCGACGAGAATCGCAAGACCCGCAAAGCCCCATGCCAGCAGTGCCCGGTTGCCGTGGCGCCGGTAGCCGATGACAATGGCGGCGGCACTGGCCGGCACCGCGAGCGCGAGCATCGGCGCATGCCAGTGACTGTCGGCGAGCGCGCCGGCAAACGGCACCAGCACCAATGCGAGTGGCAGCGCAAGGCAATGCAGCAGGCACAGCCCGGACAACGCGATGGCGACGCGGTCAAGATCGAACACTCGCTTTCGGGTAGGCTGGGGCATGGTCGCGACTCGCCCGGCTGCGCGCGTGGCGGTACCGGGTCGTTGCCGTGGCGGGCGATGAATTAAAATAGTATAACATAACAATTTGGCCGGCAATCGGCCGGCGTATCGATATGGACAAGAAACTCCTGGCTATTCTCTGTTGTCCGGTGACGCACCGCGAGCTCGCCCCGGCACGGCGGGAGCTCCTGCAGACGGTCAACGACCGCATTGCCGCGGGCACCCTCGTGAATCGCGACGGCGCGGTGCTCTGCGACGCCTTGCGCGAGGCGCTCGTTACCGACGATGGCAAGACGCTGTACCCGGTGCGCGACGGCATACCGGTTCTGCTCGAAGGCGAGGGAGTCGGCCTCGCGGACCTGCAGGATCCCTGAAGCGGGCCGCTGGTTGGTCCGCCGCGCGCAAGGTATCATCGTCGCGACATGTCATTGCGCGTCCTTGTGTGAAAATCCCGGCGAATCAGCTCAGCGCCCAGCTCGACAAATCCCTGTTGCCCTGTTACCTGGTTACCGGTGACGAACCGCTGCTCGTTCAGGAGGCCCTGGACGCGATTCGCGCCGCGGCGCGGCGCCGGGAATTCAGCAGCCGCGACCTGTTCGTCGCGGTCAGCGGCTTCGACTGGGCGGAACTGGCGGCCGCCGGCAGCAACCAGTCGCTGTTCGCCGAGCGGCGCATCATCGAGCTGCAACTGCCGACCGGCAAGCCCGGCCGGCAGGGTGCTGCCGCCATCTGCGACCTGCTGCCGCGGCTGGCGGCGGACCTGCTGCTGATCGTGTCGGCGCCGAAACTCGATCGATCGGCCGCCACGTCGAAATGGGCCAGGGCGCTGGAGTCGGCCGGCGGCCTGGTGCCCGTCTGGCCGATCGACCGGCGCGAACTGCCGGCCTGGATCCAGGCACGGATGCGGGCCATCGGCCTCGCGCCCGACCGCGATGCGGTGCGGCTGCTCGCCGAGCGGGTCGAGGGCAACCTGCTGGCTGCGCAGCAGGAGATTGAAAAGCTGCGCTTGCTGCAGGGTGAAGGGCCGGTCAGCGTCGAGGAGGTGAGCCGCGCGGTCGCTGACAGCAGCCGCTTCGACGTTTACAAGCTCGTCGACGCGGCGCTGGCTGGCGACGCACGCCGGGCACTGCGCATCCTCGGCGGCGTACGCGCGGAAGGGGTACAGGCTGCAATGGTCATGTGGGCCCTGGCCCGCGAGGTTCGCACGCTGGCGCGGCTCGCGGAGAACGTGGGCGCCGGCCGCGACCTGGGCGCAGCGATGCAGAAATCGGGTGTCTGGCGCAATCGGCAGGCGCTCGTTCGCAGCTGCGTGGGCCGGCACGGACGGGCGGACTTCTACCGGCTGCTGCAGGCGCTGCGACAGGCCGATGCGGCAGCCAAGGGTCAGCAGGCCGGCGATCCGTGGCTACTGGCCAGTGAAATCATCCTGCTGCTGGCCCGTGGCCGGCCGCAGGCGGCGTGACGGGCATGCCGGTCACGGTCAAAGGAGCAAAGCGTTGAGTCCCATGAGTGTCTTCGGCGGAACGTTCGACCCGATTCATTTCGGCCACCTGCGTACCGCCTTCGAAATGCTGCAGGCGCTGCGATTCGGCGAGGTCCGCTTCATGCCCTGCGGGCAGCCGCCGCA
The DNA here is from genome assembly GCA_034522415.1 of Woeseiaceae bacterium. GTDB lineage: Bacteria > Pseudomonadota > Gammaproteobacteria > Steroidobacterales > Woeseiaceae > Woeseia. Next base: position 90,736 of record JAXHLH010000011.1, on the reverse strand, counting down.
TCGCGGCGAGCCGCACGCCGACGCTGCGCTGCGCCTTGCGATGGTGCGTGCGGCGACCGCCGGGCAACCGGGATTCGTCGTCGACGATCGCGAGCTGCACCGCGAGGGCCCGTCGTACTCGGTGGATACGCTGGCAGCCTTGCGCGCCGAATTCCCGCTGCGGCCACTGGCGCTGATCATCGGCATGGACGCGTTTCTGAACCTGACCAAGTGGTATCAATGGCGCGAGATTCTGCAACTTGCTCATATCGTGGTGGCGCACCGCCCCGGCTGGCGCGCCCCCGACATGGGACCGCTGGGTGAAGCTGCTTGCCGACCGGGGCACGCACCGCATCGGTGATCTGCACCAGGCGAAGTCCGGTCACATTTACATCCACGACGTGACCCAGCTCGAAATTTCGTCCACCGAAATTCGCGAGATGGTGGCCGCGGGCCGCGATCCGCGTTTTCTCATGCCGGACTCCGTGCGCGCCGTCATCGAGGAGAGCGGCTGTTACCGGTCCGGGGCCACGGCAGGGGAGACGGTTGAATCATGAACCCACGCAATTTTCGGAAGGCTGCATGAACAGCGAAGCATTGAGTGAACTCGTCATCGACGCGCTGGAGGAAGTGAAGGCACGTGACATCGTCAAGCTGGACGTACGTGATCTGACCACGGTAACCGACTACATGATCGTGGCGAGCGGCACGTCCCGCCGTCACGTGCAGGCACTGGCGGATGCCGTGGCGGACAAGGCGCGCGAGGCGGGCCACCGCCCGATCGGCGTCGAAGGCTCGGACGGCAGCGAGCTGGGTGCTGCTCGACCTGCAGGATGCGCTGGTGCGCGTCATGCTGCCGCGGGTGCGGGAGTTCTACAACCTGGAAAAGCTCTGGGCATTGCGCCCCGCCAGCGACGCCATGGCGACCGACGGCTGAGCCGTGCACGTGCGCCTGATCGCGGTCGGGGACCGGCAGCCCGCGTGGGTGGATCGCGCCTTTGCCGACTACGCAGGCCGCCTGCCGCGCGCCTGGAAGTTCGATTGCGCCACCCTGGCGACCAGCCGGCGCCGCAAGCACGGTGACATCAGCGGGGCGCTGGCCGAGGAAGGCGAGCGCATCCTCGGCCGGATTCGCGCGGCCGAACGCACCGTCGTGCTGGACGAACGCGGCATCGAGATGACCAGCATCGGGCTGGCAGCGGCCGTTCGCGACTGGCAGGCGGACGGCCGGGACGTGTGCCTCGTGATCGGCGGACCGGACGGCGTGGCGGACGCCTGCCTCAAGCGAGCGGACCTCCGCTGGTCGCTGTCGCAACTGACGCTGCCGCATGGCCTGGCACGCGTGCTGTGTGCCGAGCAACTGTATCGCGCCTGCACGCTCAACGACGGGCACCCGTACCACCGTGCCTGAGCGTGTGCCGACATCGCACGCCGCGCCGGCATGAGGGGCCCCGCGCTGCACCTGGCATCGGCGTCACCGCGCCGCAGCGATCTGCTGAAGACGCTGGGCCTCGAGTTCAGTCAGGCAGGCGAAGCACTCGATGAGACACGCCTCGCCGGCGAGCTGGCGGGCGACATGGTCTTGCGGCTGGCCTGCGACAAGGCGCGCGCGGCGTCACTCCGGCGTGTCGACCGGGCCGTGCTGGGCGCGGACACGGCGGTCGTGCTGGGCGAGCAAATTTTCGGCAAGCCGCGATCGCGCACGGACGCGCTCGACATGCTGGCGGCATTGTCCGGCAGGACGCACGAGGTCGTGACCGGCGTGGCCGTGCTCTTCGAGGACGTATTGCAGACGGCGCTGAGCCGCAGTCGCGTACGTTTTCGCGAACTGGCCCCCGGCGAGGCGGCCGCCTACTGGGACAGTCGCGAGCCGCGCGACAAGGCCGGTGCCTACGCGTTGCAGGGCCGCGGCGCCGGTGTTCATCGCCGGAATCGAAGGCAGTTGCAGCGGCGTTATCGGCTTGCCGTTGTGCGAGACGGCGACCATGCTGGGTCGTGTCGGTATCGACGTGCTGCCACCCGCACGACACAGGGAATGACGGTGTGACCGAGGAAACGCCCAGGGAAGAAATCCTGATCAACGTGACGCCGCGCGAGGTGCGTGCCGCGTTGCTCGAGAACGGCGTATTGCAGGAAGTCTTCATCGAGCGCGATACGCGGCGCGGGCTGACCAGCAACATCTACAAGGGCCGGGTGTCGCGAGTGCTGCCCGGCATGCAGGCAGCGTTCGTCGACATCGGGCTGGACCGGACGGCTTTCCTGCATGCGTCGGATATCGCCCAGAAAGCCCTCCCGGACGGCGACAAGGCGGTGCAGCCGGTAGCCGATATTCGCGAGCTGGTGCGCGAGGGGGCGGAGATTCTTGTCCAGGTTGTCAAGGACCCGCTGGGCAACAAGGGTGCCCGGCTGTCGACGTTTATCACGTTGCCGTCGCGCTATCTCGTGCTGATGCCGGGCGGCGACGGCGTCGGCGTTTCGTCGCGGATCGAAGACGAGGCCGAGCGCGACAGGCTGCGCGGGGCCATCGAGGCGCTGCGCGGGGAAACGCCGTGCGGCGGCATTATTGCGCGGACCGCCGCCGAGGGCGCCGCCGTCGAGGCATTGCGCGATGATCTCGAATTTCTGCGGAAGCTGTGGGAGTCGGTGCGCGACGCCGGCGCGCGCAGCAAGGCGCGGACGCTCGTGCACGAAGACCTGCCGCTGCCGATACGCATCCTGCGCGACCTGGTCAGCCCCGACGTCGAAAAAATTCTCGTCGACTCACCGGCGGATTTCGAAAAAATGCAGGCGTTCACGGCCAGCTTTCTGCCCGGGATAGAGCCGAAACTGGAACTGTACCGGCGGCGTCGGCCGATCTTCGACCTGCACGGTACCGAAGACGAAATTCGCAAGGCGCTGGATCGTTCGATTCCGTTGAAATCCGGCGGCTACTTCATCTTCGACCAGACCGAGGCCATGACCACGGTGGACGTCAATACGGGCGGCTATGTCGGCCACCGGCAATCTCGAGGAGACGATCTTCCGCACCAATCTCGAGGCGGCGGTCGCCATCGCGCGCCAGCTCAGGCTGCGCAACCTGGGCGGCATCATCATCATCGATTTCATCGACATGGAAGAGCCCGAGCACCGCGAGCGGGTGCTCGCCGCGCTGGCAGAGGCGATGTCGCGCGACCACGCTCGTCACCAGGTGACGCCCGTGTCGCCGCTCGGCCTGGTCGAAATGACGCGCAGACCGACCGGAAAGCCTGCAACATATCCTGTGCGAGGATTGTCCAAGTTGCAGTGGCCGCGGATTCGTGAAGACGGCGGCGACCGTCTGCTTCGACATTTTCCGCGAGATCATCCGGCAGCACCGGCAGTTCACGTTCGACGAAATCCTGGTGCTCGCCCACCAGGACGTCATCGATCTGCTGCTCGATGAAGAGGCAGGCGGCCTTGCCGAAATCGAGCGCCAGACCGGCAAGGCCGTACTCGTTGCAGCCCGAGGCCCTGTACCAGCAGGACCAGTTCGACGTAGTCCTTGTCTAGACCGGTCAGTCGAGCCATGAAGAGATTCCTGCAGCGCCTGATGAAGTTCACCGCCTACCTGGCGGCGGCGCTCGTCATCGTGCTGGCCGTCGCCGTCGGGCTGTTCCGGTTGTTGCTGCCGCGCCTGCCCGAGTACCAGGACGAGATCAAGAGCTGGGCCAACGCCGCAATCGGCATGCAGGTCGAGTTCAGCGGCATGAACGCACGCTGGCGCCTGAGTGGGCCCGAGTTGAATTTTTACAACGCGGAACTGGCGCTGCCCGGCACGGCCGGCGGCGCGTTTGCCGCGGATGAAGTGACGGTCGGGGTCGAGCTGGCCCGCCTGCTGCTGGACCGTACCCTCGTTGTCGATCGGATCGTCGTGCGCGACTCGACGGTATCCGTCGTGCGCGAGGAAACCGGCGCGTGGCGCGTGCAGGACGTGGCCCTCGGTACGCTGGCCGAACGTTTCGCCGCGCGTCGCCGGGACGGCGCGATGACGTTGATTGCCGAGGATATCGACGTCAGCTATCGGCACCGGCCGGCAGAACAACCGGTACCGTTCATGATCGACAGCCTGCGGCTGACGCGCACGCCCGCGCGTGTCGATGTCGACGTGGCGCTGCTGCTTCCCGAGGACCTCGGCAACCGCATGCGGGTCAGCGCGTCGCGCCGGGCAACCGGGCCCGGCAGCGATGCCACCTGGCAGTTCATGGCGGATGGCAGCGACCTGGATCTCGCGGGCTGGTCCGGGCTGCAGCCGGCTGCCTGGCCGGTGATTACCGCGGGCACGGCGGACGTCAGTCTCGCGGTGGAACACGCGGCCGGGCGCGTGCGCAACGCCGTCGCGGATTTCCGGGTGACCGACCTGGCCGCCGGCGACGAACCTGCGCCGTTCACGGCGGCGGCACGTCTTGAATTCGAGCGCGACGGCGCCGGCTGGCTGCTGGTCGCCGACGACCTGCAGCTCAGGACGCCGCTGGGTGCGTGGCCGTCTACGTCGCTGACATTGCAGGCGGGAAACGCACCGGGCGGCGGGATCTCGTCACTTGCCGTGACAGCCGGATTCATCGAGCTCGGCGACCTCGCGCTCTTCCGGCCCTGGCTGCCCGACGCGTGGCGACAGCGGCTGGCGGAGTACGATCCGTCCGGCCGCCTCGTGGACCTGCAGGCGACACTTGCGGAGCTTGGCACGGAAACGCCGCGCTACGACGTTTCGCTCGGCCTGCGGGAGGCCGGGTTCCGCGGCAGCGGGTCGCTGCCCGGCGTGCGCGGCTTCAGCGGTACGCTGCGCGCGAATCGCTCCGGCGGGCGAGTGGAGATCGACGCCGGCGACATGCAGCTCGACCTGTCGAGCTGGCTGGAAGCGACGGTACCGCTGGACAGCGCCCGCGGCACCGTGATCTGGCGAGAGAATCGCGACGGGGTGATCGTCCTGTCCGACAGCATCCAGGTCCAGAACGAGGACCTGACGAGCCGTAGCAGCGTGCAACTGAGCCTGCCTGCCGACGAGAGCTCGCCGGTACTGGACCTGGAGAGCCGCTGGAGCATTTACGACCTGGGTGCGGCGCGTCGGTACCTGCCGGCAAAGATCATGAACCCGGGCCTGCACCGCTGGCTCGGCAATGCGCTCGTGGCCGGCCGGGTGCCGTCAGGCACCACGCGCTTCAGCGGCCCGCTGGACGCCTTTCCGTTCGACGACGGCCAGGGCATTTTCCGCATCGAGGCGGAGCTCCAGGATGCGACGTTGCGCTACTCGGAGCAGTGGCCGGCTGTCGAGAACCTGGATCTCGACCTGATCGTCGACCGTACCCGTCTCTATTCAAACGAGAACACGGCGATCAACGCCGGCAACGCCGTCACGGATGCCGAAATCGAAATCGCGGACCTGCGGCAGCCGGTGCTCACCATCGACGCTTTTGCGACCGGCACGATGGATTCCATACGCCGATTCGTGCGCCAGAGTCCGATTGCCAACGTGTTCGGCGGCCATCTTGATCGTGTGAACGTCGCCGGCGATGCCTCGTTCAGCCTGGACCTGACGTACCCGATCCTGAATCGTCGCGACTACGCGTTCGAGACGCGCATCCAGGCAACGGACGGGACCCTGCGTATAGCGGGCTTCGAACCGCCGGTCACGGAACTGAACGGATTCGTAACCGTCACCCGCGACTCCATCGAGTCCGATTCGCTGTTCGGCCGGTTTCTCGGTGAACCGGTGACGATCGGCCTGCGGCGGGCCGGCGACGATGCGCCTGGCTACAGTGTTCATCCCGACATCGACGGCCGCTTTTCGCGGAGGGCCTGACGAGGTCCTTCAACCTGCCGCTCGAGCGCGTCCTGGGTGGCGCGGAAGATTACACCGGTCGCATCTATTTTCCGCTGGGCGATGGTGCGGCCGAGACCCCGTCGCCGCTACGGGTCACGATCGCTTCGACACTTGCCGATGCCACGATCGGGCTGCCGGCCCCGCTGGCGAAAGGGCGCGGCGAACCGCGCAGTCTCGAGGCGAGTATTGAATTTGCCGCTGCCGACCGGCTCGAGACCCGCGGCCGGCTGGGTGACGGGCTGCGCTGGGCACTGACGTTTCTCGGCCGTGCCGACGGCTGGACCTTCGATCGTGGCGTGCTCGCCGCCGGCGGCGCAGCACCCGGCACGGCCGACGCGCGCGGCCTGCACATCACGGGCAGCACGCCCGTGCTGCCGCGCTGCCGCGCGACTGGCTGGATGCCGCCGCCGGGGACGGCGGCGTCGGCAATCGCGGCGCGCCGCGGGTCGCGGATCACGTCCGCTCGCTGGACCTCGCGGTCGACGACCTGTACGTCCTCGGCCAGCATTTCGAGCAACACCGTGTACGGGCCGATCGCAGCAGCGTGGACTGGGTGGTCCGCCTGAACGGTGAGCAGGCGCAAGGCACGGTGACGATACCTTACGACCTGTTCAGCGGGCGTCGCGTGTCCCTGGAGATCGAACGCCTCGTCCTGCCCGGCAGCGACGAGGGCGAGGACGATGCAGCGGCCATCGGCGCGGACCCAGCGGACGGTCCCCGGACTGGATATGCACGCGCGTTGCGACGAGTTTGCGTTCAGGGGGCGAGCGCCCATCTCGGCGCGGTCACCGCCCGCTTTTCCCGCACTGCCGACGGCCTGCTGGCGGATTCGCTGCGCACGGAGGACGAGACGTTCGCGATCGAGGCCGATGCCGGCTGGGTGGTCGATACGTCGGAGCCGACCGGCCAGCGCACCTGGGTCACCAGCAGCAACTGCTGACCAGTTCGGACGTGCAGCAGACCAGTGCAACGCCTCAATTCGCGGGCCGGGCATCGAGAGCGAGGACATGGAGATCGGCTACGACGTGCCGCTGGCCGACGGGCACGGCGCGGATTTTCTCGACAGCCTGGACGGCAATGTCGAGGTGCGACTGGGGACCGGCCAGCTCGACGAGGTGGATCCGGGCGCCGGCCGCATGTTCGGCCTGCTGAGCGTTGTGGCGTTGCCGCGGCGGCTGTCGCTGGATTTCCGCGACGTACTGGACGAAGGCTTCGTATTCGACGAGATCACCGGCAGCTTTCGCATCGACGACGGCAATGCCTGGACCTGCGACCTGTCACTGAAAGGCCCCGCAGCCGACGTCGGCATCGTCGGCCGGGCCGGGCTCGCCGCGCAGGACTACCGCCAGGCCGCGATCGTCAGCGCCGACGTGGGCAACACATTGCCGGTCGTCGGCGCTGTCGTCGCCGGACCGCAAGTGGCGGCGGCGCTGCTGATCTTCTCGCAGATATTCAAGAAACCGCTGCAGGAAATGGGGCAGATCTATTACGCGATCGACGGCAGCTGGCAGGACCCGGCCGTCGACACGGCCGATGCACAGCGTTTTGCCGAAGTGAGCCGCGAAGCCGGTTGCCTTGAAGCCGCCGACTGAGCGGCCTGCCGGCAGTCTGTGAGCAAACTGTTACGATATGACGGAGTGACCGCACCGCCGCGCGCAGACGCCGCGTGGCGCAACAACGGGAGACGAACCGCTTGAACGACACGACCGACACCGCACTGGCCACCGTCCGGGAATCGTTGCTCGCACCCGCGGGCCTCGAGGAGCATCATCTCGCGCGCGCGCTCGGCACAATCAACCTGGGCGACGTGGATGCGGCGGACCTGTATTTCCAGGTCAGCCGGAACGAGAGCTGGTCGCTGGAGGACGGCATCATCCGCGAAGGCAGCTTCAGCCTCGACCAGGGCGTCGGCGTGCGTGCCGTCAGCGGCGAAAAGACGGGCTTTGCCTACTCCGACGAACTGGTGCTGCCGGCGCTGGAGAACGCGGCCCGCGCGGCCCGCGCGATCTCACGCCACGGACAGTCGCAAGCGGTGCGGATTCGTCCGGGCATGCGCTACCCGGCCCTGTATGCCCCCGTCGACCCGACGACGAGTCTCACCGACGCGGCCAAGACCGCGCTGCTAACGCGCATCGACGCGCAAACGCGCAAACTCGATCCGCGCATCGTGCAGGTCATGGTGAGTCTCGGCAGCAGCCAGGACCTGGTGCTGGTCGTCGCGGCTGACGGGACGCTGGCCGCCGACGTGCGCCCGCTCGTCAGGCTCAATATCAGCGTCATCCTGGAGGAGAACGGGCGTCGTGAGCAGGGATACGCCGGCGGTGGTGCGCGCACCGACCTCGGTCATTTCACGGGCGACGACGACCTGCCGATGACGCTGGCGCGCGAGGCCGTGCGGCTGGCGTCGGTGCAGCTCGAGGCGGCGCCGGCGCCCGCCGGTACGATGCCGGTGGTGCTGGGTCCGGGCTGGCCGGGCATCCTGTTGCACGAGGCTGTCGGGCACGGGCTCGAAGGCGATTTCAATCGCAAGGGCACCTCGGCGTTCAGTGGCCGTATCGGTGAACGCGTGGCTCCGAAGGATGTCACGATCGTCGACGACGGTACGTTGCCGGACCGACGCGGCTCGCTGGGCATCGACGACGAAGGCACGCCGGGCCGCCTGCAACGTGCTGGTCGAGAACGGCATCCTGCGCGGCTACATGCAGGACAAGCTGAACGCGCGACTGATGGGCGTGCAGCCCACCGGCAACGGCCGGCGTGAGTCGTTTGCGCACATCCCGATGCCGCGTATGACCAATACCTACATGCTGGCCGGTCCCGGCCACGATGCCGGCGGAGATTATCGCCTCGGTCGACAAGGGCCTGTACGCGCCGGGGTTCGGCGGCGGCCAGGTGGATATCACGTCCGGCAAGTTCGTGTTTTCCGCAAGCGAGGCCTACCTCATCGAGAACGGTCGGATCACGACGCCCGTCAAGGGCGCGATGCTGATCGGTGACGGCCCGGATGTCCTGCAGCGCATCTCCATGGTGGGCAACGACCTGGAACTCGATCGCGGTGTCGGGACCTGCGGGAAGGACGGCCAGTCGGTGCCTGTCGGCGTCGGCCAGCCGACGCTGAAGATCGACGGCATCACGGTCGGCGGCACTGCCTGAAGCGCCGGCAGCGAACATCGACGTAAGCCGGTGCCGCCTGCGATCTCACTCCCGACTGTGATTGGTTTCACTGCGTCGGCGCGGGCCGGTCTGTACAGTCGACGCCGGTCTATCGATATCCGCGCACAGTCGCCGGCAACGCCAGGGAGAAGGCAGTGGAAAACACAATCACGGAACGCCGAGGCCTCGATGCAGCCTCACAACAGTTCGTGCAGAGCGTGCGGGGCGACGGAATCGACGTCGACAACGATCTCGCCGTGGATGGTCTGTCTGAGTCTCTCATGTCGCGAATTTTCAGCCTGTTCATGTTCCGCGGTGACTGAGTCCCGCTGAAGTGCCCCGCGCGGCTGCGACTCCGCGGGGGCGCCGGCGATCGACAATCCGAAAAAAGCGCGGAGGATGGGCCGGTCATGTGGGTGACCGAACCGATATACGAGAGTCTGCCGTGTTACGCTCTGCTAGGCTCGGGTCCCTGTCACTCGGCGCGTCGATGTGCCTCGATCACTCGTACTGGCCGACCATCTGCTTTTCGGTGGGGCTCTTCTGCCTGGTCGCCGGACTCGTCGTCTGGCTGAAACGCACGGGACTATCGCGAGCACGACCCAGCGGCGCCGCGCGCAACGACCACGATACTCCAGCCCGCACCCGTAACCCCGTCACCCGCCTCCCGGCCCGGCCTGTTCCTGAACGATCGGCTGCGGTGGTTGGCGCAGACGCGCCCGGGGAGGGCTTTTCAGGGACGCGGCGGCTCGTTCCCTGTACGCTCCGGGCTCGAGCATCCCTGTCTCGCACGGCCCTGAAAAGCCCTCCCGGGACACGCCTACCGCCCTTGACCCGTGCCGTTCAGGACACGGCCAGCCCGGGAAGGCCGGTGACGGATATCGTCAGCCCGTGCTGTCCCGCATGGCGTAGCCGCTGTTTTCGTCGCCGTGCGCGTCGCGCAAGTCGCTGGATGCCGAGGTCGTGCACGCCCAGCGATACGACGTCGCCGTTCTGCAGCACATGTACTTCGTACGCGCCGGTCGGCGACGCAGAGTGCCGTTGGTGCTGTTCAGGTCCTCGATCGTGCCGGATCGGATTCGCCGCACCGCGATCTGGGCGTGATGCCGGCTGACGAACTTGCTCTTGATGTAGATCTCGTTGTCCGGTGCGCGCCCAGATGACGCAGCGCGTCCGGGCCGCAGGTCATGCGTTGACACCTGCTTGCCGTCCGCACGAATTTCCACGCGAAACGGCGCCGACGAAGAAGCGGGCGCAGGAACTTCGGGTACGCCCGGTGCCAGTTGTCCGGGAATGTCCGGTTCCCGCCAGGCCAGTTCCTCGACGGCTGAAGTTATGTCGGTCGGTCCCAGCGTCGATTTCTGTTCCGCAAAAGCGCACAGCAGTGCCGTGTCGCACAAGGTGTTGATCAGGCGAGGTACGCCGCCGCTGTAGCGGTAGATTTCGGCAAAGCAGCCGTCTTCGAAGAGGTCGTGTGCACTGTGGCCCGCGACCGCGAGGCGGTGCTCTATGTACTCGCGCATCTCGCGCGCGCATCCAGCGGGCCGATGTGAAAGCGCGAGCCGAACGCGCTGCGTGCGACTGTTCAAGTCGAGGTGGGCTGGCGTTCTCGCGCAGCTCCGGCTTGGCCGCGAGAATGATACGCAGAACTTTTTCCTTGTGTCGTTTCTATGCCCGACAATAGCCGAATCTCTTCCAGAACCTTTCTGCTGAGGTTCTGCGCCTCGTCGACGATCAGCACGACTTTCCTGCCGTTGGAATACTGATCGATCAGGAACATGTTCCAGCATGTCCAGCAGCTCGACCTTGCGCTTGTTGAACGGATCGAAACCGAACTCCGCGAGTACTGCCTGCAGAAACTGCGTGGGGGTCAGTTGTGTCTGTGAAACGACGGCATAGACGATGTCATCGTCCAGCTCGCCCAGGAAGGCCTGCAACAGGGTTGTCTTGCCCGAGCCGATGTCGCCCGTTATGACGACGAAGCCGTCGGCCAGCCAGATCGTCGATTCCAGGTGTCAGCCTTCGCGCGCGCGTGTTGCTTGCTCCGGTGCGACGCGGATCAGGATTGCCGGTGTCGGGCGGAAAGGCTGCTGCATTGAGTTTGAAATGTTCCAGGTAGGACATCGGCTATGCTTATGAAAGCGAAGGAGACGGAAATTAGGGCTTCTGGTGATCCGGAACGCGTGCGTGTACCCGGATTTTATCGCCCAAACACGGCAGCTGCCGTGCGCCAGGTCGCGCCCTGCGGTGCGCGGCGTTTCACGCGGACAGCACGGCAACCAGGTCCCGCAGGCGTTCGTCGCGGCCTGCCGCTGTCTCCGCGCAAATCGTGATGTGGCCGAGCTTGCGCCCGCGGCGTGCTGTCTTGCCGTAGTCGTGCACGAAGAGGCCGCGCTCCGTGCAGCGCGCCGAGAAGCGGGTGGCAGCGAGCCGATCAGGTTGACCATGGCCGCGTGGCCCGAGGATTCGGTACTGCCCAGCGGCAGCCCGGTGACGGCGCGCAGGTGATTCTCGAACTGGCTGGTCGCCGCGCCCTCGATTGTCCAGTGACCCGAATTGTGCACGCGCGGTGCAAACTCGTTGGCAAGCAGGGTCTCGCCAACGACGAAGAACTCGAGCGCCAGTACGCCGACGTAATCGAGTCTCGCCAGCAGCGCCCCAACGCACGCATTGGCCCGCTCCGCCAGTCCCGGGGAAGTGGCGGGCGCGCGCGAGATGCGCAGAATGCCGTCGCGGTGCTCGTTCTCGGTAAGCGGATAGAATCGTGTTGCACCGTCGGCTGAACGAACCCCGATCGCCGACACCTCACGATCGAACGCGATCCATTGCTCGGCGATCAGCGGCGCATCGGGCAGCCCGGCGAGCGCCGCGGACACCTGCGACGCCGATCGCAGCACGACCTGGCCCTTGCCGTCATAGCCGAAACGGCGCGTCTTGAGCACCAGGGGCAGGCCGAGAGCGGCGATTGCTTCGTGCACGTCGGCTTCATTGTCGATTGCGCGGTAGTCTGCAATCGGGATATCGAGTTCCTCGAACAAGCGCTTTTCCGACAGCCTGTCCTGCGCGGCGGCGAGTGCTGCCGGCGGCGGCAGTACCGGCACGACGTCCGCTACCCCTGACAACGTCGCAACCGGCACGTTTTCGAATTCGTAGGTCAGAACGTCGCTCTGTGCGGCGAGTTCGCGTAACGCGGTGGCGTCGTCATACGCGGCGCGGATGACCGGTCCGGTCGCGGCGGCCGGCGGGGACGGCGACGGGTCGAGGAAAGTGCACGTGATATCGAGTCCCGCGCCGGCCTGGCCCAGCATCTGGCCGAGTTGTCCGGCGCCGATGATGCCTACGCGGGTCAACGGCTTGCGGCAGGGGACGGGTCGTCGCCGGCATCGCGCGGGTCGTCGTCTGCCAGCACGCGTTCGGTCTGTGCGGCGCGCCAGGTCTCCAGCGCCCGCGCGACGTCGTCGTCGACCAGCGCCAGGATCGCCGCTGCAAGCAAGGCCGCGTTGACGGCGCCGGCCTTGCCGATCGCCATGCTGGCGACGGGTACGCCGCGCGGCATCTGTGCGATCGACAGGAGCGAATCCATGCCGCTCAGAGTCTTCGACTGGACCGGCACGCCGATGGACAGGCAGCCGTGCTTGGCAGCCGTCATGCCGGGCAGATGCGCAGCGCCGCCGGCACCGGCAATGATGACCCGCAGACCTCGATCCAGCGCGGTCGACGCGTATTCGAACAGCCGGTCCGGGGTGCGGTGCGCGGATACGATGTGCACCTCGTGCTCTATACCGAGGTCGTCGAGCACGGCTGCGGTATGCCGCATCGTGTCCCAGTCCGAGCGCGAGCCCATGATGATGCCGATACTGGTTGCCATTCCGTTACCGGGTCCGGGTTGTCGTTGCCAGCGTGACGCTGCAAACGGCCGATTCTATAGGTTGGCGCGCTGCAACTGTACCGTTGCAGCCAGATCCGCATGCACCTCGCGAAAAATCGCGCGCCCGGCCCGGCGCTGCAGCGCTTCGGGCATGCGCCGGCGTTACGTCAGCCAGCAACTGCCGCAACCGCGGGTTGTCGCGGCCCGCACGACGCGCAAATTCCGCCAGCGCCGGCTGGCCCTCTTGCAGCAGGCGGTCGCGCCAGCGCTCGGCTTCGTGAAACAGCTCGCGTTCGCCGCGGCGGTGCCCGTCGAGCCGGGCCAGTGCCGCCTCCAGCGGACCGGTATCCTCGCGTCGCAGCAGTCCGGCGAGGTACAGGCGCTGACGGCGCAAGGCCGATCGCGCGCGCAGCGTGCGCGTCGTGTGCACCGCGGCGCGCAGTTCGTCGGTCAGCGGCAGCCCCGCCAATTGCTCGGGCGTCAGCGTGAGCAGCCGCTCGGCAAGCGCGCGAGTCGCCTGCGCGGCGCGCTTCTGTTCGCTCTTGCTGGAACCTGCCGGCATGAGAAAGGGCCTCGTCGAATCGAATTGCACGGCAGGGCGGGTAGCCCGGCAGGCAAAACGGTACCATACGCGCCTTGGCTGCGGGGCGGCCGCAAAACAGTGACGTAGAATCGTGACTTCCACCAGGGACGGGCAGAGGACGTGAGCGCAACCGGCATCAGCAAAGGCGGGACCTCCGGGGACATCGAGAGGACACGGCCGGACACGGGCGCCCTCGAGGACATTGTGCGCTTCGTGCTCGCTGAGGCGAAGGCCGCGGGCGTCGACCAGGCGGAAGCGGCAGCGAGCCACGACGTTGGCCTGAGTGCAACGGCGCGCCTCGGCGACATCGAAAACCTCGAGTACACCAATGACCGCGGTGTCGGCATTACCGTGTATGCCAGGGCCTCGGCGGCAAGGGCAGCGCGAGTACTTCCGACTTTTCGGAGTCCGCATTGCGTGAGGCCGTGGCCAAGGCATGTTCGTTCGCGGCCAGTACGGCGGCAGATTCGCACGCGGGTCTCGCCGATGCTGCGTTGATGGCCGTTGACCCGCCCGACCTGGACCTGGCACACGAATGGCCGCTCACGGCCGACGAGGCCATACGAATTGCGGTCGAATGCGAAGACGCCGCCCGTGCGCTGGATACGCGTATTACGAACTCCGAAGGCGCAACGGTCGCGACGGCGAGCGGTGCGCGTGCCTACGGCAATTCGCACGGCTTTCTCGGCAGCCAACGCGAGTACGGGCCACAGCCTCAGCTGCGTGATGATCGGCCAGGCGGACGGCGACATGCAGCGGGACTACTGGTACAGCGCATCGCGCGATCCGGCCGCCCTCGAGTCGCCGGTCGCGGTGGGGCGGCGCGCTGCGCGCCGTGCGGTCGAGCGGCTCGGTGCGCGACAGGTCCCGACGACGCGTGCGCCGGTGCTGTTTGCGCCGGAGCTGGCGCGTGGCTTCATCGGCCACGCCATCGGCGCGTTGAGCGGCGGCGCCCTGTATCGCCGCGCGTCGTTTCTGCTGGATGCCGTCGGGGAGACCTTGTTTCCGGCGTTCGTGCGCATCGAGGAGCGTCCGCATATTCCGGCCGCGATGGCGAGCGCCGCGTACGACGCGGACGGCGTCGCGACCCGGGACCGTGACCTGGTCGTGGACGGCGTGCTGCAGGGCTACGTGCTCAGTGCGTATTCCGCGCGCCGCCTGGGCCTGGAGACCACCGCCAACGCCGGCGGCGTCCACAACCTGAATGTGCCCGGCAACGCGGGGGGGCTCGAGGAACTTGTCGCGGGCCTGGACCGGGGCTTGCTCGTGACCGAACTGATCGGCCAGGGCGTCAACGGCGTGACCGGCGATTATTCCCGCGGCGCCGTCGGTTTCTGGATCGAAAACGGGGAGCTTGCCTACCCGGTCGACGAAGTCACCATCGCCGGCAACCTGCGCGGATCTCTTATCGCCGCACGTCGGCTCATCGGGCAGCGACCAGGACCTGCGCGGCACCATTCGCTGCGGATCCCTGCTCGTCGACGACATGAGTATTGCCGGTTCCTAGCAGGCTGCCGAACAACGGCATTTTTCATCAGCCTGCCATTGTCTTTCCGGACGCACAACTGATGTGCTGCGACGGCGGGAAATCGAGCCCGAAAGGCTCGCCAGCCCGGCTCCTGCATGAGCGATTTCGTGCAGTGGTAGGCGAAGGCGTGCCCCGGGGGAGGGCTTTTCAGGGACGCTGCAAGCACGTCCGCGCAGCCTCGGGCTCGACATCCCGCTCTCGCACGGCCCTGAAACGCCCTCCCCGGGCCACACCTCCGCCGCCTACCCCGGTGCCGCTCATGCAGGAGCCGGGCTGGCAGCCTCGTCGTCCTTGTCGTCCTCGACGGATCGGTCCAGCAGATCGGCCAGGGATGCGTCGCCGACCTGCTCTTCGATCGCCGCTTCGATGTCGCCGACCAGGCTGTCGACGTCGCGGCTCCAGCTAGGGTCACGGTGCGAACCCGTCACGCCGCCGGAGCGAACGGCAGCGAGGACTTCGCGCAGCGGTGCGCGCGAGGTCGCGGCCCGGCATCAACTGCTCCTGCTCGGTGGTGAGCAACAGGCCGTTGTTTTCCAGCTCGCTGATCACCGGTGACAGCGCCAGCGTGGGAATCTTCAGGTACGCGCTGATATCGGCCAGCGTGATCTGCACGCCGGGATCGCGAAATGCCCTGCCGACGTGATACATGACGTTGAGCGCCAGGCGTTCGCGGACCCCATTCGACAGCCGCGGCTCGCGGCGACCGATGCGCAGGAAGGCCGGTTTCTGGAAATAAAAGGCGATCTGGGCGCCGATCGGCGGCGCGGCACCCAGTTCAGGTACAGCCAGATCAGGGCGGTGATGGCGACGGCGAAACCCGAGTCGACCAGCTGGATGCGCGCCGCCTGCACGACAAACGACGTGAAGAACGCGCCCATGCTGGCCCAGATGAAACCGCCGGCCAATCCGCCGACCAGCGCGGCGCTCAAATTGACCTGCGTGTTGGGCATGTACTTGTAAAGAAACGTGAACACGGCACTGACGATGAAATAGGGCATGAGCTTGCCCAGCGTGCCGACGAGCGGGCTCAACGGCGTGCTATCCAGCATCAGCTCGTGCTCGAGCTCGTGAGCTCTGTATCGAGGCGATCGTGCCGATCGCGATCACCATCGCGACCGGCCCGATGAGCAGCACGATGGCGTAGTCCGTGAAGCGCCGCGCGAAACTGCGCGGGGTCGTGACGTACCAGACGTAATTGAAGCTTTCCTCGACCTTCTGCACCATCGATATCGCGGTGTAGATGAAAAATGCCAGGCTGATGCCGCCCAGCAGGCCGCCTTTGACGTTATCGACCAGTGTCATCACCTGCCGGCCGATTTCGCGACCCTGCTCGCCCAGCGGTTCGAGGAAATCGAGCAGCAACGGCTCGAGTTGCTGGTGCACGCCGAATCCCTTGAGCACCGAGAAGCTGAATGCGATCAGCGGCACGATCGACAGCAGGGTCGTGTAGACGAGACTCATTGCCCGCAGCGTGAGCTGCCCGTAAACGATGTCCCGCAGCAGGCCGTACAGGTAGCGCAGGAATCCGTTCAGCAGCCGGCCGGCCCGGCCGCTGCTGCGGAGCTCATTGCCCCAGATCACCTGTTCTATCTTGTCCGAAATATGGCCGATCACGAGCGAACCTCTGTACAAGTCTCGTCGCCCACGTTGCAACCTCTGCGCTTCGTGGCAGCGCCATGGTACTGTGATTCGCCTGCAAATGCGCAACGCCGTTCCAGGGTTCCGCCCGATGCCTGTCCGCTACCCCGAACGAATCGTCTGCCTGACGGAAGAGACCACGGAAACGCTGTACCTCCTCGACGAGGACGTTCGCATCGTCGGCATCTCCGGCTTTACCGTGCGTCCGCCGCGCGCCCGGCGGGACAAGCCGAAAGTGTCCGCGTTCACGAGTGCAAAGATCGGGCGCATCCTGGCGCTCGAACCCGATCTTGTACTCGGCTTCTCGGACCTGCAGGCCGATATCGCCGCCGAACTGATCCGGCACGGCGTTGCCGTGCACGTGTTCAACCACCGCTCGGTGGAGGAGATCCTGACGATGATCGGCATGCTGGGCGGCCTGGTCGGCGCAGCCAGCAGGGCCGAGGCGCTGGTCGCCCGGCTGCGGCAGGGACTGGCGGCGGCGCGCGAGCAGGCGGCCGGCCGGAGTCGCCGGCCACGCGTCTACTTCGAGGAATGGGACGAGCCACAGATCAGCGGCATCCGCTGGGCTTCGAGCTCATCGGCATTGCCGGCGGCGACGACTGTTTTCCCGAGCTGGCCGCCGAGCCGCTGGGCAGGGACCGCATCATTGCGGATCCCGCGGAGGTGGTGCGGCGGGCGCCCGATATCGTCATCGGCTCATGGTGCGGCAAGAAATTCCGGCCCGCTCGCGTGGCCGGGCGGCCGGGCTGGCAGGACGTGCCTGCGGTGCGCGACGGTGAATTGCACGAGGTCAAGTCGGCGCTGATTCTGCAGCCGGGGCCGGCGGCATTGACCGACGGACTCGCGGCACTGGTTGACATTATCGATGGCTGGCACGAAAGGCAGCACTGAGCCTCCGTTCAGTCCGCCGTCAGGCGCTCGAGAACTTCACGGTACTTGCGCGCCGTCTGCTCGATGACGTGTGCCGGCAATGCAGGTCCCGGCGGCGTCCTGTCCCAGTCCAGCGTGTCGAGATAGTCGCGTACGTACTGCTTGTCGAAACTGGGCGGGTTGCAGCCTGTTCGATACGCGTCTCCCGGCCAGAAGCGCGACGAGTCCGGCGTCAGCATCTCGTCGATGACATACAGTTCACCGGCCTCGTCCAGCCCGAACTCGAACTTGGTGTCGGCAACGATGATGCCGCGGGTCGCGGCATGGTCGCAGGCGCGCCGGTACAATTCGATGGCGGCGTCGCGGACGCGCGTCGCCAGCGGCTCACCGATCAGTGCTGCCGCGCGGTCGAAGTCGATGTTCTCGTCGTGGTCGCCGGCCGCGGCTTTCGTTGCCGGCGTGAACAGCGGCTCGGGCAGGCGCGCCGCCTGCTGCAGCCCGTCCGGCAACGCGATGCCACATACGGCGCCGGTCGCCTGGTAATCGCGCCATCCCGAGCCAATCAGGTAGCCGCGCACCACGGCCTCTATCGGCAGGGGGCTGAGCCGGCGCACGATGATGCTGCGGCCCTCGAGCGGAGCGCGTTCCGCCGGGTCGCGTACGACGTCGGCCACTGAGAGCGAGGTGAGGTGATTGGCAATTACCGGCGCCATCCGCGCGAACCAGAAGTTCGAGAGCTGTGTCAGGATCACACCCTTGCCCGGTACCGGGTCGGGCAGCACGACGTCGTAGGCGGACAGGCGGTCGGTCGTGACGATCAGCAGGTGCCGGTCATCGACCGCATAGATGTCACGGACCTTGCCGCGCGCGACGAGGTCCAGGGAGGGAACCGAGGATTCGAACACTGTTTGCGGGTTGGCGGGCATGTGTGGCGCAGGTCGTGTCGGATGAGAGCGCGCATCATCGCGTTTGCCGGGACTTGCCGCAAGCGGCCGGCGGTTGTCCTCGTATAGGAATAACCGGAGCGTAACGTTAGCATGGCTCGACGAATAGCAGGCTGGCGACAAGGGTGGTTGTCCGGCAGCGTGTCAGGCTCAGGATGGATTGAATAGATGCCGTATTGGGGCAAGGTTGTCGGTGCCGTCGCCGGTCTGGCGACCGGGCGGCCGTTACTGGCCCTGGTCGGCCTGATCCTGGGTCACCAGTTCGATCGGGGCTTTGCCGCGAAACAGTCGCGCGCCGGCGGCACCACGGGCGATGGCCGGCGCCTGCCGGGCTGGTTTCTCGAGCCGCTGTTCCAGTCGATGGGGCACCTCGCCAAGGCCGACGGGCGTGTCAGCGAAGACGAAATACGTGCAGCACGCGCGTTGATGCACCGCCTGGGGCTCGGCCCTGCCGAGGCGCGCCGCGCAATTGACTGGTTCCAGGCGGGCAAGGCCGCGTCGTTTCCACTGGCGAACGCCGTCGCAACGGTGCGCCGGAACAGTGGCCGTAACGAAGAATGGCGGCGGCTGTTCCTGCGCCTGTTGCTGGAAGTGGCGCTGGCGAAGGGGAGCCTGCACCAGCGCGAGCGACGCCTGCTGTGGACGATCAGCAGCAGCCTCGGCGTCGGCCGCGTGGAGCTCACGCAGCTCGAGGCGATGCTGCGTGCGCAGCGGAGCTTCCGCCGGTCCCCGCAGGGTGACGCTGATGCCGAGCGTCTCGACAAGGCCTATCGGACGCTGGGCGTGTCGCGATCGGCGACCAACGACGAGATCAAGAAGGCCTACAGGCGACTGATCAACCGCGCCCATCCCGACAAGCTGTCGGGCCCGGACGTCGGCCAGGATGCCATCAAGGCGGCAGGGGAGCGCACGCGGGACATCCGCAGCGCCTACGAGATGCTGAAGGTGCGTCGATCCATCCGTTGAGTTCTGCGGTGAAAAGGTGCAGGGCTTTGGGTACAGTGCGATGCATCAGCTCCTGTTGCCCGCATGCCGTCGAGGTGCGCCCGTGAAACCCCTGATTGCTCCATCGATACTCTCGGCCGACTTCGCGCGGCTCGGCGACGACGTCAGCGCCGTCCTGGAGGCCGGTGCCGATATCGTGCATTTCGACGTCATGGACAATCACTACGTCCCCAACCTGACGATCGGCCCGCTGGTTTGTGACGCGCTGCGCAAGTTCGGTATCGAGGCGCCGATCGATGTGCACCTGATGGTCGAGCCGGTGGATCGCCTCGTTCCCGACTTCGCCGCGGCGGGTGCCAGCTACATTACCTTTCACCCGGAGGCCAGCCGGCACGTGCACCGCACGCTGTCGCTGATCCGCGAACACGGCTGCCGGTCCGGGCTCGTATTTAACCCGGCTACGCCCCTGACCTGGCTTGAACACCTGCTCGACGAGGTCGACATGGTGTTGGTGATGTCCGTCAATCCCGGCTTCGGCGGCCAGTCGTTCATTCCGTCGACGCTGGACAAACTGCGCGAGGCTCGCCGGCTTATCGATGCCAGCGGCAGGGAAATACGGCTCGAGGTCGACGGTGGCGTCAAAGTCGACAATATCGGCGAGATTGCCGCAGCCGGCGCGGACACGTTCGTCGCCGGTTCGGCGATTTTCGGCAGCGGAGATTACGCGCGGACGATTGCGGCGATGCGGGCGGCTATCGAAGCGGCCTGACGACAGAACGGGGCGTGTTCAGCGATTGGGGCGGGCGCCGAATACGACGATCGTCTTGCCGCTGGCAGACACGAGGCCCTGCTCTTCGAGCACTTTCAGCACACGGCCCGCCATCTCGCGGGAACAGCCCACCAGCCGGCTGAGCTCCTGGCGGCTGACCTTGATCTGCATGCCGTCCGGGTGCGTCATGGCGTCCGGTTCGTTGCACAGATCCATGATGGCGTGCGCAACGCGGCCGGTGACATCGACAAATGCCAGGTCGCCCAGCTTGCGATTGGTGCGGTCGAGGCGAGTGGCAAGCTGCGTAGCGAGCTCGAACACCAGGCCGGGGCTTTCACTGGCGATCTGCCGGAAACGCGGATAGGTCATCTCCGCGATTTCGCATTCGCTGCGCGTTCGAACCCATGCACTGCGCGTCGGCTGTTCGTAGAACAGGCCCATTTCGCCGAAGAACTGGCCCTTGTTCAGGTAGGCGAGAACCATTTCGTTGCCGTCTTCGTCCTCGATCATGACTTCCACCGACCCGTCAACGATGTAATAAAGAACGTCCGGCAGGTCGCCTGCGTGGATCATCACGGTCTTGGACGGCACGGTCCGTACCCGGCAATAGCTCAGAAAGCGGTTTATCGCGGGTACATCGCTCAGATTCTTCGCGGTTGTTTGCATTGGTTGCCCCTCGGCGGCACTGCGCCATCCCCTTGTAATACAGCCTGCCGGTCAGGGCAAGCTAAGTGCGTGTATTGCTGCAATTATTCTTGGTCGGGAAAAGTATATTTTATCGCTGTGGAGTAGACCAGCCGCAGCCGATCAGACCCGGTAA
The DNA here is from genome assembly GCA_034522415.1 of Woeseiaceae bacterium. GTDB lineage: Bacteria > Pseudomonadota > Gammaproteobacteria > Steroidobacterales > Woeseiaceae > Woeseia. The sequence continues at coordinate 69,800 of JAXHLH010000011.1, read as the reverse complement.
GCGGTCTGCTTCATGACGCCGGCCGCCAGTTTCATCAGGGCGCGCACCGGCGACGGCAATGGCGCGCCGCCGCGCTCGCTCGCGGCTGTGCCGTGAGCGATTTCCTCATCGCGCATGCGTGTGATGATTGCGCGACTGCGCTGGTCTCCCGCCGGCAGTCGCTCGAGGTGACCGGCGAGATGATCGGCGACCTGGCGCTCGGTTTCTGCGACGAAGCCCAGCGACCAGCGATCGCCCAGCACGCCGCTGGCTGCGCCGATCGTAAACGCGCCGGTATACCAAAGCGGGGCGAGGCGACTCGTTGACGAACCGAGCTCTTGCACGCGCTCGGCGCACCATGCCAGGTGATCACGTTCCTCGGCGGCTGCATCCTGCATGTGCCGAGCCGTTGCGGGGTCACGCGCGACAGCGGCGTGTCCCCGGTAGAGCGCCTGGGCCGCTACCTCGCCGGCGTGGTTGACGCGCATCAGGCCGGCGGCGTGCCGCCGCTGGGCAGTGCTCAATTCACAGTCGGTTATGCCCGCGGCCGGGATTGCCGCGGGCGGCCGTCCGCGGCGGGTCGGCCATTGTGCGCAGGGCATTGTCGACGCCGCCAATCAGTCTGTCCAGGCGGCTCAGGTGACGTTCGCTCATGACCGTCAAGTATAACGAAGGCTTCCCCGCGGTGCAGGCGGCTGCGTGCCGGACGGTAACAGTGTGTTGCCGCAACTCGCGTTCGCCAGGTGTCCTCCGTATACTCCCCGGCCGGCCGCCGGTACGGCGCATTCTTGCCCGCTTCGCCGCCGACCCCCCCACGATTGCGAACCACCGAAACCGGAGTTGATTATGAAACGCTTTACCGCGGCGCTGATTGCCGTGCTGGCTGCACTGACCGCGACCTACCCGGTGCCTGCCGGCGCCCAGGGCACGGCCGCGCCTGCCGAAGAAAAGGGGCCGTGGACCGGCAAGGCGGCGCTCGGCTACCTTGCGACCAGCGGCAACACCGAGAGCTCGAGCCTGAATGCGGCCTTCGAGGTCGGCTACGCGCATGAGCGCTGGCAGCACCTCCTCGATGCATCGGTGATCGCGGCACAGGAGAACGACGTGTCGACCGCCGAAGCGTACAAAGTCGGCTGGAAGTCGGAATTCAGCTTTTCCGAGCGCGATTTTCTGTTCGGCCGCCTGACCTGGCGCAAGGATCTGTTCAGCGGTTACGACCAGCAATTCTCGCAGACAGTGGGCTATGGCCGGCGGCTGATCGAAACCGAGACGCACCGGCTGAGTGTCGAAGTGGGCGCCGGTGCCCGGCAGTCGGAGCTGCGCGACGGCACGACCGAGGATGACACGATCCTGCGGGCCGGCGGCCAGTACCGCTGGCAGTTCAGCGAAACGTCCAGTTTCACCCAGGACCTGGCGATCGAATCCGGCGAGGCCAACACCTACATCGAGTCCGTTTCGGCTGTCCGCACCCGCCTGATAGAGAACCTGGCGCTGGTGGCTTCCTACACCGTAAAAAATAACAGCGACGTGCCGGTCGACACGGAAAAGACGGACACTTACACGGCATTGTCCATCGAGTACGCATTCTGAGGGCAGGCCGGTCCGCCGGGTGTCCCCGGCAGAGTTGCAATCTGCTGAACCTGAACGACAAAATGGCGTGCGCGGGGTGTCGGGCTGGCACCCGGTCGGCGCTTCCCGAGGTTTGCATTGGCCGGCGGCGTCGAGTAGAATTTCGCGCCTTTCGCCGGGGCGGTGCGAGATGACGGCGCGCCCGGGCGGCATGGTCGCCGGAATACCGGCCGCCAGGACTTTCCTTTCTGGATACCGAACAAATGAAGACGTTTTCTGCCAAGCCGGAAGAGGTACGCCGCGACTGGTTCGTGGTTGATGCAACCGGCAAGACGCTGGGTCGGCTGTCGACCGAAATCGCGCGCCGCCTGCGCGGCAAGCACAAGCCTGAATACACGCCGCACGTCGATACGGGCGACTACATCGTCGTCGTGAACGCGGAAAAGATCCGCGTCACCGGCAACAAGATGACCGACAAGCACTACCACCGTTACACGGGCTACATCGGTAACCTGAAATCGATGCCGCTCGAGAAACTGCTGAAAGACGCACCGGAGCGCGTGCTGCAGTTCGCAGTAAAGGGCATGCTGCCGCGCAACCCGTTGGGGCGAAAAATGTTTTCCAAGCTGCGGGTCTTTGCCGGGGCTGAACACCCGCACGCGGCGCAGCAGCCAATTCCGCTGGATATCAAGGCCTGACGCAGCACGGGCACAGAGGCACTATAGATGAGTGAGACACAGTACTACGGTACCGGGCGCCGCAAGACGTCGACGGCTCGGGTTTTCCTGGCCGCCGGCAAGGGCGATATCATGGTAAATGAGCGGCCGCTGGATGAATTTTTCGGCCGTGAGACGGCGTGCATGATCGTGCGACAGCCGCTGGAGCTGATGAAGCTCAGCGACCGGTTCGACGTCAGGGTAACGGTAAGCGGCGGCGGCACCACCGGCCAGGCCGGTGCAATCCGCCACGGCCTTACGCGCGCACTGATGTCCTACGACGAGTCACTGCGTCCCGGTTTGCGCAAGGCCGGCTTCGTGACTCGCGATGCGCGCGAAGTCGAGCGCAAGAAGGTTGGTCTGCGCAAGGCACGGCGCGCAACCCAGTTCTCCAAGCGCTAACGCTGCCGGCACGCGGCGGCCTCGATATTTGGGGGATCGTCTAGCGGTAGGACTGCGGACTCTGACTCCGCCAACCCAGGTTCGAATCCTGGTCCCCAGCGCAACAACCGTAGGAGCGGCTTCCAGCCGCGATTCGAGTGAATCGCGGCTGGAAGCCGCTCCTACGCTACGACTGAATCGTCCTCACGCCCGAGTCGCCGGCTATCAGCAACACGTCGGCCGGTCGCTGCGCGAATATGCCCACCGAGATGACGCCCGGGATCTGGTTGATCCGGTTCTCCAGTTCGGGCGGATTGCTGATCTGCAGGTTGTGCACGTCGAGGATGTGATTGCCGTTGTCGGTCACGAAATTCTCGCGCCAGATAGGCTGCCCGCGCATCTTGACCAGCTTGCGAGCCACGAATGACTGGGCCATTGGCAGGACCTCTATGGGCAACGGAAATGCACCCAGCATACCGACCAGCTTGGAGTCATCGATGATGCACACGAACTTGCGCGCAGCTGCGGCCAGGACCTTCTCACGGGTCAGCGCGCCGCCGCCTCCCTTGATCAGCTGGCGGTGCTTGGTGGCCTCGTCCGCGCCGTCGATGTAGAGGTCGAGGTCGCCGACCTCGCTCAGCTTCGATACCCGGAAACCGGCCTTTTCCAACCGCTCGGAGGTCGCGTTCGAACTGGATACGATGGTATCGATGCGTTCCGCCAGCGACGGCAGGAAGTCAACCAGGCAATTGACGGTCGACCCGGTGCCGACGCCCAGCACGATGCCGGCATCGACGTACTCCAGCGCAGCCTTGGCCACGCTCAGCTTTTTGGCATTCTGATCCATAGATCAGGGCGGTCGCGCCGGACGTCCGGATTCCCCGAAGCCGGCAGAGAATGTCGTCTGGACTGATCTGGGCCGCGAGCTTATCCCATCAATCCTTTTATTACCATCGACCCCGTCCCGCAATGAAAAATGCCCGCTTGCGCGGGCATTTTTCGTGGTCTCGAAGAAGACCCCGGTTGACCGATCCGACCCGACTGCAAGCAGCCTGTTGCGAACCGGCAACCGGTTGGGCGCCGTTATCAGCGCTTGCGGGAAGACTTCTTACGTGACTTCCGCTTGGTCTTTCTCTTGCTGGCCTTCTTTTTGGACTTCTTCTTGACCTTGCGCTTGGCTTTCTTTTTGGCCTTTTTCTTGGCCTTCTTTTTAGCCTTTTTCTTGGTCTTCTTCTTGGCTTTTTTCTTAGCCTTCTTTTTGGTCTTCTTCTTGGCTTTCTTTTTCGCTTTCTTCTTAGCCTTCTTCTTCACCTTGCGCTTGGCCTTTTTCTTGGCCTTCTTTTTGGTCTTCTTCTTCGTTTTCCGCTTCGCTACTTTCTTTTTCGCTTTCTTTTTCGTCTTGCGCTTGGCGACCTTTTTACGGGTTGCCTTGCGACGAGTAGCTGGTTTCTTCTTCGTTACCTTGCGCTTCTTGGCGGATGTCTTCCGCTTCGAAGTTTTTTTCCGTGACTTCTTTTTGGTAGCCATATTACTTCTCCGTGTCGGGTACCCGGCGTTGAGTATATACAACAAGACTAAAAAATCCAGCCAGTTAAGTGAACTCGATCACACTGCGCGCAGTTACGAAAATGCCGTGTTTTCCAGTAGCCGCACGTCGGAAACCGTTGAGCGATGCCTGTGTCTTCCGGCGTTGCCGACGACTGTTGCGTTTACGACTGCATGCCTGCGTGCCAGGCATTCGGAAAAGTTTCACGAACAGGTGCCGATGATCGTCCGTTTCGTCATTGCGATATCGGCTTGCGGACGCACGTGCAGTGGCTGAAGTCGTCCACTCATGCGTACTGCATTGATGCTGCGATGCCCCAGGTGAGTTCGCAAAAAAATGCCTAAAACTAAGGACTTGAGTGGTTCACCTGAGGTTCGACGTTATTGTTTCGCCGGTTGCGCGGCAGCTGTGCCGGCTGCGGTGCATGCAACAGATGACGTTAGTGGCGGTGGCGTGAAACAAAGTACGCGCGCGACGCTTCAGCGAGCGTTCCCGAGCTTGTCTTCGAGTTCTTGAAGACATGCAGCGGCGTTGCCGAACGCTTGCCGTCGCATCGGCAATCGCCGGATGCAACGTGCCGGCAACCGGTTCTGATCGGCGTTATGGACGTTTCCGCTGCGGAATGCCCGCGAGCTGTTCGCTGCGCAATTTTGCGCAGATTTGCGCAACCTGCGCGCCCGGCGCGTTGCGCGCCTCGTCGGGAAGGGATGGCGCCTCCCGCCTGTGCCGTTACCGACCGTCGCTCTCGAACCGGAGCAACAGGTGGGGTCAGCCGTGGCAGCAACAGGCTATCCACACGTGGTGGTTTTGCGCACATGCTGCCGACAGTGCACGACCCCGAGGTGGTAATTTAGGGTCGAAAGGCTTCCGGGTCGGTATCGAACACCGCAGGAGGCGCCAATTCTGTTTGTCCGGGCAGGAACCTCAGTCCTGCTTCGACGAGATGTTGGGCCCGTCGTGCGCGGAATCAACCTCCGCTAGAAATCGAGTTGCTGGCTGCTGCCCAGCGCAGATTCTACACGATCAGCCATCAGCCGGATTCGTTGTCCGACATTGCCCTCGAGTTCCTGGTCGCGGGCCCGCGCGTGCAACAGTTCATTGGCCATGTTGAGGGCGGCCATGACGGCGATGCGGTCCAGGCCGACGACCTTGCCGCTGTCACGAATCTCGCGCATCTTGGCATTCAGGATTTCCGCCGAATCGAGCAGGTCCGTGCGCTCGCTCGCCGGGCACGACACCTGGTACTCCTTCTCGAGGATCCGGACGCTGACGTGCGCGTACATTTCGCTCATTTCGATCCTCCCGATACGTTTCCTGCCGCCGGCGGCGGGCAGCGGCGATTGTCAGCCACCTTGTTCCATGGCCTTGAGGCGACCGATCATCGCTTCAACGCGCGCCCGTACCTGCTCGTTCTTTTGCAGCAGCGTGGCGCGTTCGGCCGTCAGCGTATCCTGTCGCTGCTTCAGCGTGCGATTCTCGTCCTGCAGCTGGTCGCACACTTTTACCAGCGCATCGACCCGCTTTTCCAGGCGCTTCAGCTCGTGTTCGAACATTGCATTCGTATCCTCGGCCATGCCGGCAATATAGAACCGCCGGGGCAGATCGATCACGGCCGCACGGCAAACGCCAATTGCGTGACGCATCGGCGCCTGCCGTGGGATCATTGCCCGCCAATGGATCAGCGAATCGATTACGAGGAACTCCAGGCGGCGCTGGGCAGTTGCGGCTCGACCTGGGATGTCGCACAGGCGCACGGGCTGTTGTGCGCCCGGTTGGCCGTCGAGGGCGCCGACGCCGGGCGCGACTGGTTGCTCCAGGTGCTGGACGGTGTCCGGCCAGACGATCCCTTGCGCGACGAGTGCGAGTCCTTCCTGGATGCGCTGTACGGCAGCAGCTACCGACAGCTGGTGGAGCGGCAGTCGGAATTCGTGCCGCTGTTGCCGGATGACGGCGCACCCGCGGCGGCGCGCGCCGAGGCCCTGGCCGGGTGGTGCGAGGGCTTTCTGCACGGACTCGTCACGGGCCGCCGTGACGAGTCGTTGCGAGAGCGGCTGGGACAAGAGCCGCTGGCCGATGTGATCCGCGACCTGCTGCAGATTACGCGCGCCGCGGCGGATGACGAGGAAGGCAGCGAGACGGACGAGAAGGCCTATGCGGAAGTGGTCGAATACGTCAGGGTCGCGGTCCAGCTGACCTACGAGGAACTCGCGCCGGTCCGCGCGGCTGACGATGACCGGCAGGGTGCCGTCGACCCGTTGCACTGACAGCACGGATACACGGATTGCAAAAGCCATGAAACAGACCGAATTCGCCAGGCGTCGCCGGCAGCTGATGCGCATGGTGGGTGACGACGGCGTCGCGCTGCTGCCAGGCGCGCCGGTGCGTACCCGCAGCCGCGACGTGGAATACCGCTACCGGCAGGACAGCGATTTTTATTACCTGACCGGATTCGCCGAACCAGAGGCCGTCGCGGTACTGGCGCCGGGGCGCGACAACGGTGAATTCCTGCTGTTCTGCCGGGAGCGCGACAGTGCCAGGGAACGCTGGGACGGCCATCGTGCCGGGCCGGAGGGTGCCGTCGAAACCTACGGCGCAGACGACGCGTTTCCGATCGACGATATCGACGACATTCTTCCCGGCATCATCGAGTCGCGCGGCCGCGTCTATTTCACCATGGGTGCCTACTCGGAGTTCGACGCGCAGGTTGCCGACTGGATCAATTCGCTGCGCTCGCGCGGCTCCGCCGGCATTCACACGCCGCACGAATTCGTCGCGCTGGACCACCTGCTGCACGATATGCGCCTTTACAAGAGTCGCGCCGAGATTTCGGCCATGCGGCGTGCGGCCAGGGTAACCTGCAGGGCCCACAAGCGGGCGATGCGCACGGTGCGGCCGGGCATGCACGAGTACGAACTCGAGGCGGAATTCATTCACGAGTTTCGACGCGCCGACGCGCGTTACTCGTACAGCCCGATTGTCGGCGGCGGCGGCAACGGCTGCATCCTCCATTACGTCGAGAACGCAGCGAGGCTGCAGGACGGTGACCTCGTGCTCATCGATGCCGGCTGCGAGCTCGATTATTACGCGTCTGACGTGACCCGGACGTTTCCGGTAAACGGCCGGTTCTCCGCCGAACAACGTGCGGTATACGACATCGTTCTCGAGGCGCAGCTTGCGGCCATAGAGCGAACCCGGGCCGGCAATCACTGGAACGACCCGCACGATGCCGCGGTCCGCGTCATTACGCGCGGCCTGAAAAAACTCGGCCTGCTGGACGGCACGCTGTCGCGCCTGATACGTGACGGCGCCTACCGCGACTATTTCATGCACCGCACCGGACACTGGATCGGCATGGACGTCCACGATGTCGGCGATTACAAGGTGGGTGAGGAATGGCGGCTGCTGGAACCCGGCATGGTGACGACGGTCGAGCCCGGCATTTACCTGCCCGATACACAGTCGGTGCCGAAGCGCTGGCGCAACATCGGCATTCGCATCGAGGACGACGTCGCCGTGACGCGGCACGGACCCGATGTGCTCAGCAAGGCGTTGCCGAAAGACGCCGATGAAATCGAACGGCTGATGGCGGCCTCATGACGCGCCGTACGGACTTTGATGTCGTCATCGCCGGGGGCGGCATGATCGGTTCCAGTCTTGCCCTGGCGCTAGCGCCGCTGGGCCTGCGCGTGGCCGTCGTCGAGGCGATCGACCGCCGGGCAGCGGACCAGCCGAGCTTCGACGAGCGCACGACCGCGCTGTCGCGCAGCAGCCAGCGCACGTTCGAGGCGCTGGGACTCTGGCCTCGCATACGCGCGGCGGCGACGCCGATCACGCGCATCCACGTGTCCGACCAGGGTCGCTTCGGCTTTTCGCACCTCGACGCGGCGGAGCAGGGCGTGGAGGCGCTGGGTTACGTCGTGATCAACCGGGTGCTGGGCGAGGTCCTGCAGGATGCGCTCCGCGAAGCACCCGGTGTCGAGCTGTTTTGCCCCGCCCGGATCACGTCGCTGGCACAGGCAGGCAACCGGGTCACCGCGCATGCCGATGCGGGCGGCATCACACGCCTGTTCGACGCTGCACTACTCGTCGCTGCAGACGGTGCCGCCTCCGCGGTACGCGGCATGCTCGGCATCGGTGTCCGGCGAGTGGACTACGGACAGCACGCGGTAATCGGCAACCTGCAACCGGAAAAGCCGCACCGCCAGCAGGCATTCGAACGATTTACGCCGCAGGGCCCGCTGGCGCTGCTGCCATTGACGGACCGGCGCATGGCATTCGTGTGGACCCTCGATCCGGCCGGGGAGCGGCTGGACTGCGACGATGCGGCGTTCGTCGCGGCACTGCAGGCGGCATTCGGTTTGCGCCTCGGGCGTTTCACCCGCGTCGGCAAGCGGTCCGGCTACCCGCTGTCGCTCAGCAAGGCACACAGGCTGGTCAGCGGCCGCGCCGTGCTGGTGGGCAACGCGGCCCATGGCCTGCACCCGGTTGCCGCGCAGGGGTTCAACCTGGGGCTGCGGGATGTCGCCGCGCTGGCCGATTGCATTGCCGACGCGCGGACGAACGAGCCGCCGGATCCGGGCAACGCGGCCGTGCTGGCGCGTTATGCAGACTGGCGGCGCGCGGACCAGCACAAACTGGTCGGGTTTACCGACGGGCTGGTACGCCTGTTCGGCAGCGACCGGCCGGGCGTCGGCTTGCTGCGCGATGCCGGCATGCTGGCGTTCGACCTGGTGCCCGGCGTTCGCCGGCTGTTCGCGCGGCACACGATGGGGCTCGCCGGACGCCTGCCGCGCCTGTCGCGCGGCGTGCCGCTGGAATGAAGCGCGACCTCGACATCGTTGTCGCCGGCGGCGGCATGGTCGGCCTGGCAACGGCCGCCCTGCTCGCGACATTGCCGCAGCGCCGGTCGCTGTCGCTGACGGTCGTCGACGCCGGCGCCCGGCCCGTGTACGCCGCGGATGCCGAGGTCGACCTGCGCGTCTCCGCCGTCTCCGCCGGCTCGTTGCGCGTGCTGGACGAGATCGGGATCGGCGCTGACGTTCGTGCGTCGCGCGCGTGCCCGTACCGCGACATGTGCGTCTGGGACGCGTCAGGCATCCCTGACGGTCCCGAGTCCCTGCACTTTTCCGCCGCCGACGTCGCGTTGCCGGAACTCGGCCTGATCGTCGAGAACTCGCTGCTGTGCGAGCGCCTGTACGCGCTCCTCGAGAGCCGCGGCGTGGCCCTGCGATTCGGGACAGCCATCGAGCGCATCAACCTGCGTACCGGGCAGGCCGGGGCCGACCTCGCGCTCGCGAACGGCGACACGCTCGCCGCCGACCTGCTGATTGGTGCGGACGGGGCGCAGTCTGCGGTGCGCGACGCGGCAGCGATAGACGTGGTCGGCTGGTCCTACTCGCAGTCGGCGGTGGTCCTGCACGCATCGCCGGCAAGACCGCACCGGCACACGGCGTGGCAGCGTTTCCTGGCCGAGGGGCCGCTGGCGTTGCTGCCGCTGGCGGACGGCCGCGTATCGATCGTCTGGTCGACGTTGCCGGCACACGCCGCCGATCTGCTGGCGCTGTCCGACAGCGACTGTTCGGCGGCGCTGACCGCCGCCAGTGACGGTGTGCTGGGAGCGCTCAGCGTTGCCGGCGGCCGGGCGTCGTTCCCGCTGCGGGCTGGCCATGCGCGGCGCTACGTGCAGCGTGGCGTCGCGCTCGTCGGCGACGCGGCTCATACCGTGCATCCGCTGGCGGGCCAGGGCGCCAACCTCGGCCTCGCGGATGCCGAGGTGCTGTACCGCGTGCTGGGAGCGGCGCTGGCCGGGGGCGAGCATCCGGGCGACCTGCCGGTCCTGCGCCGCTACGAGCGCGCGCGCCGCGGCGCCAATGCGACGATGCTGCATTTCGTCGACGGCCTGAGCCGGCTGTTCGCCCACGACAACCCGTGGCTTGCCGGCCTGCGTGGCACCGGCCTGCGTTTTTTCGACCGGAGCGGCCCGCTGAAGCGGCGCGCCATGCGCGTGGCGCTCGGGCTGTAGGCGGCCGCTGCTTTTGCCGGTGCTTGCCGGCCGGGTAAACGGTAGAATCGCGCATTTCGCGGCTGCCGCCGCCAGGGAGACTTGTGCAGAGTCGCCCCGGGCCGTTGCGGGAGGGGCTACTTGACACAACTACAGCCAAGGCGACCGGGCAGGTTCGCATGATCCGCCGTTACGTGCTGGTTCTCGCGGTGCTGCTCACCGTGGCGGGCCTGCTGACGTTCTTCTACAAATGGCAGGTGCTCGGCTTCCCTGTCAGCGCGGAACAGCAGACGCCGACCTGGATCGTCGAGACGGCCATACGCTTCGAGAGTGGCCCGGCGTCCATCAAGGTCAACCTGCAGATTCCCACCCTTACGCCGGGATTCGAACGTCTGAACGATTACGCCGTGTCGAAGAATTACGGATTCGGCGTCAACTATGTCGGCACTCGCCGCGAGGCGCAGTGGACCATCCGGCGTGCCGAGGGGCCACAGACACTGTATTACCGCATCGTCGTGTTCGAGAACCCGAACGCGAACCAGTCCGATATCACGCCGCCGTTTCCGCTGCCGCCGGTGATCAACGAACCCCTGAAGACCGCGGTCGACGTGATCGTCTCGGAGGTGCGCGAGCATTCCGCGGATGCCGCGTCGTTCACGGCGGAGCTGCTGCGTCTCGCAAACGATCCGTCACCGGGCCCGAACATCGAGCTGCTGCTGGCCGATGCGCAGACGCGCGCGGAGTTCGTGCAGCGCATGACCACGGTGCTGGCGGCAGCACGCATACCGGCGCGCATGATTCGCGGCATACAGCTCGCCGACCAGCAACGCCAGGCCGAACTCATCCCGTGGCTGGAAATTCACGATGGCGACCGCTGGCGGCAATTCAATCCGGCGAATGGCGTCGAGACGCTGCCGGATCGTTACCTGATCTGGTGGCGTGGCAGCGAGCCGCTCGTCAGCGTCGAGGGCGGCCACAATGCGGAGGTCGACTTCGCGGTGCAGAAATACTACCTCGATACGCAGGACATTGCCGAGCAACGCGCAGCGAAAGATCAGGCATTCCTTATCGACTTCTCGCTGTTCAGCCTGCCGATCAAGACACAGGCCGTGTACGGCGTCATCCTGATGATCCCGCTGGGCGCGCTGATCGTCGTGCTGATGCGCAACGTCGTCGGCATCGACACGTTCGGCACATTCATGCCGGTACTGATTGCGCTGTCCTTCCGCGAGACCCAACTGGTGCGCGGCATCATATTGTTCACCGTCCTGGTCGCACTCGGCCTCAGTATTCGTTTCCTGCTGGAACGGCTGCGCCTGCTGCTGGTGCCGCGATTGTCCGCGGTGCTGATCATCGTCGTATTGCTGATGCTGATGATCAGCATCGTGTCGCACAAGCTGGGCATGGAAACGGGACTGTCCGTCGCATTGTTCCCGATGGTCATCATCGCGATGACGATCGAGCGAATGTCGGTCGTCTGGGAAGAGCGCGGTCCGGGCGATGCGATGAAAAGCGCCACCGGCAGCCTGATCGTCGCACTACTGGCCTACCTGCTGATGGGCATGGACTGGCTCGAGCACCTGGTCTTCACGTTTCCGGAGCTGCTGCTGATCGTGCTTGCCGTCGTGATCCTGCTGGGTCGCTACACCGGCTACCGGCTGACGGAGCTCAAGCGCTTCCGGGCGCTGACGAACTGACATGCTGAAAACGGCGAGAAAACTGGCGGCAGCCGGCGTCATGGGCCTGAACCGCCGCAACGCCGAGCTGATCATGCCACTCAATCCGCGGCACTTTTATCCGCGTGTCGACAACAAGGCCATTACCAAGCGCCTGGCAATCGAAGCGGGCATGGCCGTGCCGGAACTCTACGGGCTGATCCACAACCAGGGCGAGGTGCGGGAGCTGCCGCGCATCGTGGCGGAGCGGGACAGTTTCGTCATCAAGCCGGCCGGCGGCAGTGGCGGTGACGGTATCGTCGTCATTGCCGGGCGCAGCCGGCGCCGCCGGGACAACTACCGGCTGGCGAACGGCCTGCTGGTGCCGGAGGAAGACCTGAAGCATCACACGTCGAACGTCGTCGGCGGCCAGTACAGCCTGAGCGGCAATCCCGACATCGCCATGGTCGAATACTGCGTGCAGTTCGATCCGCTGTTCACCGACGTCAGCTACCAGGGCGTCCCCGACATCCGCATCATTGTCTACCACGGCTACCCGGTCATGGCGATGGTGCGGCTGCCGACGCGCAGGTCCGACGGCAAGGCCAACCTGCACCAGGGCGCCGTCGGCGCCGGTGTCGATATCGCGACCGGCCGCACGTTGCATGGCGTGCTGCACAATGCAGTCGTCGAGGAGCATCCCGACACCGGCGGCCTCATTGCCGGCCTGCAGATACCCGACTGGGATTTCATCCTGGAATCCTCGGCGCGTTGTTACGAAGTAACCGGCCTGGGCTATGTCGGTGTCGACATCGTCATCGACCGCGACCTGGGCCCGTTGATCCTCGAAATGAATGCGCGGCCCGGGCTCAATATCCAGATCGCGAATCGCGCCGGTCTCGCGCATCGAGTGGACGTCATCGATCGTCATCGCGAGCGGGACGCCAAACCCGCTCTGCGTGCCGCATTTGCGCGGCGCGAGTTTGCCGACGCAGGTGCCCGTGCGCCAGCCGCCTCCTGCGCCCGAGCCGGATTACGCCTGAACGTTTTCGTGCGGCGCCAGGCGAAGGCGCGCCCGGGGAGGGCTTTTCAGGGACGCTGCAAATACGTCCCTGTACGCTCCGGGCTCGACGTCCTGTCTCGCACGGCCCTGAAAAGCCCTCCCCGGGGCACACCTCCGCCCTCGAGATCGTGCCTGTTCAGGGACAATCCGCGGCACGTAAACTCAGAGCTGCGTGGCCAGCCAGCGGTCCATGCGCGTTTCCAGCACCTCGAGCGGCAGTGCGCCGCCGCCGAGGAGCTCATCGTGGAACGCGCGGATATCGAAGCGATCGCCCAGTGCCTGCTCGGCGCGCTCGCGCAGCTCGAGCATCTTGAGCTGGCCGATCTTGTACGCGAGCGCCTGGCCCGGCCACGCGATATAGCGGTCGATCTCGTTGATGATATCGAGTTCCGTCTTGGCGGCGTTGTCCTTGAAGAAGTCGATGGCCTGCTGCCGGCTCCAGCCCTTGTAGTGCATGCCGGTGTCGACGACCAGGCGTACCGCGCGCCACATTTCGTAGGTGAGGGCGCCGAAGCGAGAATACGGGTCCTTGTACAGGCCCAGCTCGTAACCCAGGCTCTCGCTGTAAAGGCCCCAGCCCTCGGTGAAGGCGGTGAAGCCGGAATAGCGCCGGAACGCCGGCATGTCGCCCAGTTCCATCTGCAGCGCGATCTGCAGGTGATGTCCCGGCACGGCCTCGTGGACGCTCAGGACCTCGATCTCGTACGTGGGACGCACTTCCGGCTTGTACAGGTTCACGTAATAGTAGCCGGCGCGGCTGCCGTCCGCGGCCGGTCGGCTGTAGTAGGCCGTCGTCGTGTCCGGGGCGATGTTGTCGGGTATGGGCCGCAGGCCGTACGGCACGCGCGGCAGCTTGCCGAACAGGCGCACCAGTTCGGGATCGATGCGCTTGCACACGGCCAGGTAGGCCTCGAACAGTTCGTCCGGGTCGTCGTAATAGAACTGCGGATCGGTACGCAGGAATTCCAGAAACTCGTCGAAGCTGCCCTCGAAGTCCAGCTCGTCGATGACGAGTTGCATTTCGCCGCGAATGCGCCGGACTTCCTCGAGCCCGAGGCGGTGCACCTCGTCGGGTGTCATGGTCGTCGTCGTGAAGCTGCGTGTGCGGTACTCGTAGAATGCCTTGCCGTCCGGCAGCTCCGACGCGCCGATGCTTGCGCGGGCAGCCGGCAGGTAGCGGTTCTCGAAATAGCGGCTGAAGTCGCGGTATGCCGGGACGATCGTGTCTTCGATGATGTCCCGTGCCCGTGCCCTGAGTGCCTGCTGCGCCGCGTCCGGTATCGTGTCCGGCAGGTCGCGGAAGGCGCCGTAGGCGCTGCGGGCTGATCCTCCGGGTCTTCGCTGAGCTGCTGGTCGATCTGGGCCGGGATGCGTTCCATCAGGACCCGGGGCGGCATGTAGCCCTGGCGCCGGCCTGCTTCCTGCAATTCCATCGTGTCCTCGATGTAGCCGGGCACGGCCGCCATGCGCGCCAGCCAGTCCTCGTAGTCGCGGACCGTTTCGAGGCGAATGCCCTCGGCCGTCGACTCCAGCGACTGCACGCCACCGCGCTGGTTGATCGGCATCAGGAAATTCCGGAACCGGTAGCCGTCGATGTCATCCTGCAGCTCGCGCCGGAACAGGTCGTAGTTGAGCCGGTCAGCGGCGCTCAGCGCTTCGGGATCGAGTGCGCGCAGCCGCGCGAGAAATGCCTGTCGGTGTTCGTGGCGGCGTGCGTGGGCCTCGACGCCCAGGTCCGGCCAGCGGTCGTTGTAGCGCCGGTCCCCGAGACGCGAGGCCAGGACCGGGTCCTCGGCGAGCCGCCATTCCCACGCCTCGTCCAGCAGCTGCCGGAACTCGACGGTGGCGGTGTTTGCGTCCGCGGCATGCGTCGTCCCCGCGGCCGTAACGATGACGGCGCCGAGCAGGACGCAGAGGGTGTATCGCGATAATGGCATCGGTGGTACTCCCGGTTGCATGTCCACGCATTGTTGCCGCCGCCGGGACGGCTGGCAACCGCGGGACGTGTTGGCTATGATGCGCCCTCTGATCAACAGGGCCCGTGGAAGAGTCTCCGCCGGCAGGCGGGGCGCCGAAGGCGCAACTAGCCCGGAAACGCTCAGGCAAACGGACCGCGTACCCTGATCAGCTCTGGAGAGAGGCCGTACAGCGGCCCCACCGAAGGGGTAGGCGCCCGGCGCGGCGGCAAGCGCGCCGCCGGCGCGCCGAGATCTCTCCAGGTTATCGGACCAGAGGGGCCATCGATACGCGCCGGCAGGCGGATATCGATGGCCTTTTTTGTTATCGATGACCATGGCCGGCCGGGCCGCAGAGACAACCGCATGGGGCAGCAGACACCACTGTACGACCAGCACGTTGACGCCGGAGCGCGCATCGTCGACTTCGGCGGCTGGGACATGCCATTGCACTACGGCTCCCAGCTCGAGGAGCACCACGCGGTTCGCCGCGAGGCAGGCATGTTCGACGTGTCGCACATGACCGTGGTCGATATCACCGGCAGCGGCGCGCGCGACTATCTCCGTTACCTGCTCGCGAACGACGTTGCCAAGCTGCAGGCGTCCGGCAAGGCGCTGTACAGCTGCATGCTCAACGAGGACGGCGGCATCGTCGACGACCTGATCGTGTACCGGCTCGATGACGCGAGCTACCGGATGGTCGTCAATGCGGCGACCCGCGAGCAGGACGTCGCCTGGATGACGTGCCACGCGCAAGGGCGCGACGTCACGCTGCACGAGCGCGATGAACTGGCCATGATCGCTGTGCAGGGGCCCGCTGCGCGGGAGCGGGCCGCCCCGGCGCTGGACGCGGCCGTGCGCGATGGGGCGCTGGACCTGAAGCCGTTCCATGCGCTGGCCCACGACGAATGGTTCGTGGCGCGCACCGGCTACACGGGCGAGGACGGCTGGGAGATCGTGCTGCCGGCTGGCCGTGCCGCCCGGCTGTGGAACGAGCTTGCCGCCGCTGGCGTGCAGCCTTGCGGCCTTGGCGCGCGGGATACGCTGCGCCTGGAGGCCGGCATGAACCTCTATGGCACCGACATGGACCCGTCCTGGTCGCCGCTGGCGTCCGGGCTCGCCTGGACCGTCGCCTGGGCGCCGGAAGACCGCGATTTCGTGGGTCGCGCGGCACTCACGGCGGAACGCGATGGGCCCGCCCGCTGGCGTTTCACCGGGCTTTTGCTGGAAGGCCGTGGCGTACTGCGCAATCACCTGCGCGTCATCGTCGACGGTCGCGGCGAAGGCGAGATCACGAGCGGCGGCTTCGCACCAACTCTCAATCGTTCAATCGCGATGGCGCGGCTGCCCGCCGGCGATTACGACCGTGCGCAGGCTGAACTGCGCGGCAGGTTTCTCGATGTCAGGCTCGTCAGGCTGCCGTTCGTGCGCAACGGCACGATATGCATCGACGTATAGAATTCGCACGATTCGAATGCCGCGCCGCATGCGCGGTGCAGAACCAACACCGCAAACCGGGAGGCCGATGAAATGACCGAATTGCCAGGAGACCTGCTGTACACGGCGGAACACGAATGGCTGCGCAAGGAAGAGGACGGCAGCGTGACGATAGGCATTACGGAGCATGCCCAGGCGTCACTGGGCGATCTCGTGTTCGTCGAATTGCCGGACGTGGGACAGGAACTGGAAAGTGGTGCCGACATGGCTGTCGTGGAATCCGTCAAGGCTGCATCCGACGTGTATGCGCCGGTGTCCGGTACCGTGCTCGCCATCAACGAGCAACTCGCGGACGAACCGGAGAAGATCAACGCCGATCCGTACGGCGAGGGCTGGATCGTTCGCCTGCAGCCGGGCGACGACTCGGTCGATACGATGAGTCCGGAAGACTACCAGGCGTTCCTCGACGAACTGGAAGACTGACGCGATGCCGTTTATCCCGCATACCGACGATGACGTCCGGCAGATGCTGCAGGTCATCGGTGCCGACAGTATCGAGGACCTGTTCGACGAGATTCCCGCCGAACTGAAGATCGATGCGCTGCATGGCGTGCCCGACGCGCTGTCGGAAATGGAAATTACCCGCCTCATGCGCTCGCGCGCCGCGCGCGACGGCACACCGCTCAGTTTCATCGGCGCCGGCGCCTACGAACATCATATTCCCAGCGTCGTGTGGGATATCGCGACACGCGGCGAATTCTACAGCGCCTACACACCGTACCAGGCCGAAGCCAGCCAGGGCACCCTGCAGACCATCTACGAATTCCAGACGATGATTACGGCGCTGACCGGCCTCTACGCCAGCAACGCGTCACTGTACGACGGCGCGTCGGCGCTGGCCGAGGCGGCGCTGATGGCGGTGCGCGGCAACCGCAAGGCCAAGTCGCAGCGGGTGCTCCTGTCGGCGGGCGTCAATCGCACCTGGCGCAAGGTGGCAGAAGCCATCGCCGGCAGCCAGGGCCTGCGATTCGAACAATTGCCGCTCGCCATGGACAGCGGCACGACGGACCTCGATGCGCTGGCTGCAGAGGAGCCGCCGGTGGCGGTCGTTATCCAGCAACCGACGTTCGTCGGCACGCTGGAGCAGATCGACCGGTTGACCGACTGGGCGCACGAGCGCGGCGCGCTGGTTATCGCCGTCGTCAACCCGACCTCGCTGGCCTTGCTGAAAGCCCCAGGGCGCTGGGGCGCGGACGGTGCCGACATCGCCTGTGGCGAGGGCCAGCCGCTCGGCGTGCCGTTATCGTCCGGCGGGCCGTACTTCGGCTTCATGGCGTGCTCCGAAAAAGTCTGACCCGGCAGATGCCCGGCCGGATCGTCGGTCGCGCGACCGACCTCGAGGGCGAGCCCGGCTACACGCTGACCCTGCAGGCCCGTGAACGGCGCGTGCGCGGCTCCAGGCGACCCTTGCAACATCTCGCGGACCAGGGCCTGATGGTCACCGCGGCGACGATTTACCTGTCGCTGCTGGGTCACGAGGGCCTGCGGCGCATCGCGCTGACGGCGCACGCGCGTACTGCCGCGCTGGCCGGCAGGCTGGCCGCGGCCGTGCCGGGCGTGGCGCCTCTGGACCGGCACCGTTTTCACCGAAACCGCGCTGCGACTGCCGGCGCCGGCCGCCGGCGTGCTCGAGGCACTGGCCGACGAGGGCATACTCGGCGGCTATGATCTCGGCCGGGACTGGCCCGAACTCGGCGACAGCCTGCTGGTCTGCGCCACTGAGACGAAGACCGACGCGGACGTCGCAGCCTATGCCGACGCGCTGGCGCGCGTTCTTGCCAACTGACCTCTGGCGGGTCGACGACAACGGAGACCGGACGGCATGCACAAATTTGTTTTCAGGAACAGCTCCTACCAGACTTCAGGCGACCTGCCGACGGTCGGCAGTCGGGCCCCGGACCTGTCGCTGGTGGCGACCGACCTGGGCGACCGCACGCTGTCCCACTGGCTGGACAAGCGCAAGGTGCTGAATATCTTGCCGAGCATCGACACCGAGGCCGGGGGCCGCTCCGTGCGCGTTTCGACCGGCTCGGGGAAGGCCGCGACGACGTCGCGCTGTTGATGATTTCCTGCAGCCTGCCGTTCGCGTTCCTGCGGTTTGCGAAGGCGCACGAGGTACAGCCGCGTTACCGGCCTGTCGGCCATGCGCAATGCCGGTTTCGGCGAGAATTACGGCGTCGAAATCGTCGATGGTCCGCTCGCGGGCATATTCGCACGCGCGGTTATCGTGCTGGATGAGAACAATACGGTCGTGCACCGTGAATTCGTCGACAATATCGATGACGAACCGGACTACGAAGCGGCCTGGCAGGCACTGGGCATCGACGTCGATCCGGCCGCGCTGGAGAAGTAATGCACCCGGGAATCAGCAACATCACCGAGCCACTCATCTTCGAGAAATCGCGTCCGGGACGGCCTCGCCGAGGCGCGGGCGATGCCGACTGCGCGATACCGGCCGGGTTCCTGCGCGACGACCGTCCCGCGCTGCCCGAGGTGTCGGAGCTGCAGGTCGTGCGCCATTTCACGCGGCTCTCGCAGCTCAATTTTTCCATCGACACGCATTTCTACCCGCTGGGTTCGTGCACGATGAAGTACAACCCGCGGGCCTGCAACACGCTGGCGTTGCTGCCCGGCTTTGCATCGCGGCACCCGCTGGGGCCCGAACGCTACGGGCAGGGCTTCCTCGAGTGCATGTACGAGTTGCAGGAAATGCTGAAAGCCGTAACCGGCATGCAGGGCGTGTCGCTGACGCCGATGGCCGGTGCCCAGGGCGAGTTGGCCGGCGTCGCGATGATCCGGGCCTACCACGTTGCACGCGGCGATGACGAACGCACCGAGATCATCGTGCCGGACGCCGCACACGGCACCAACCCGGCAACGGCGACGATGTGCGGCTGCACCGTGCGGGAACTGGCAACGGGAGACGACGGTGACGTCGACATCGCGGCGCTGAAAGAGGCGGTCGGTCCGCAGACGGCCGGCATCATGCTGACCAACCCGTCGACGCTCGGTGTATTCGAGCGGCGCATTACCGAGGTCGCGCGCATGCGTGCACGAGGCCGGTGGCCTGCTGTACTACGACGGCGCCAACCTGAACGCCATCCTCGGCAAGGTGCGGCCGGGCGACATGGAATTCGACGCCATCCACATGAACCTGCACAAGACGTTTTCCACGCCGCACGGCGGCGGCGGGCCCGGCTCCGGTGCGGTCGGCGTCGGCAAGCGGCTGCTGCCGTTCATGCCGTTGCCGGTCGTCGGCCGGTGCGGCGAGGGCGACGACGCGTTCTACCATTGGCTCACCGAAAAGGACCTGCCGCAAAGCATCGGCCGCCTGTCCGGCTTCATGGGCAACGCGGGCGTGCTGCTGCGCGCGTACGTATACATGCGCATGGTCGGCCGCGAAGGCATGCGACGCATCGCCGACTTTGCAACGCTGAACGCCAATTACCTGCAGGCCCGATTCCGCGAGGCGGGATTCCGGCTCGCGTATCCCGAGCGCCGCGCCAGTCACGAGTTCATCATCACGCTGAAGACGGAGGCAAAGTCGCTGGACCTGACGGCAATGGACGTTGCGAAGGCTTTGCTGGACCATGGAATTCACGCACCAACCACGTATTTCCCGCTGCTGGTGCCGGAATGCCTGCTCATCGAACCCACGGAAACGGAGAGTCGCGAAGCGCTCGATCGCTTCGTCGACGCGATGGTCGCGATCGTTGCTGCCGCCCACGAGGAACCGGGGCGCCACAAGGAAGCACCTTTCACGATGCCGGTCCGGCGGCTGGACGACGTCAAGGCGGCGCGTCATCTCGATCTCGCGTGGCGCCCGGATCAGGCATAATTCCCGATTCGCCGTTGCAAGCAGGGAACCGTGTGCCGCCGAACCAGTCCAGAGTAAGAGGTCCGCAAGGACGCACCGCGCAACCCGAGCAAGAGCCCTTATGTTGAATCGAATCCTGATTGCCTGCGTATTGCTGGCAGCGTTGCCGGCGTTCGCCGATGATGCGCCGGCTCGGAAACCACCACCACCGCAGGATGATGCCCCGGTAGCGGGCGCGCTGCCGGTGCAGGCCGCGAGCGAAGCGCCGGCCTGGGTAAATACGCTGGAGCAGATCTCATCCGGCGTCGTGTCGATCCGGGTCGACAGCACGCGCGCGTTCGACACCGAATGGAACTCGTCGAGCCAGGCAACCGGTTTCGTCGTCGATGCCGGGCGCGGCCTGATCCTGACGAATCGCCACGTCGTCACGCCCGGCCCCGTGGTTGCGGAAGCCGTGTTTCTCAACAACGAGGAAGTGGAGCTGACCGCGATCTACCGGGACCCGGTGCACGATTTCGGGTTTTTCAGCTACGACCCCGACGACCTGACCTACATCGAGCCGTCGGAGCTGCCGCTGGTACCCGGCGCCGCCGGCATCGGCCGCGAGATTCGTGTCGTCGGCAATGACGCCGGCGAACAGCTGTCGATCCTGGCCGGGACTCTCGCCCGGCTCGACCGCCGGGCGCGGAAATACGGCCGCGGCGAATACAACGACTTCAACACCTTCTACTACCAGGCCGCGTCCGGAACGTCCGGCGGTCTCGGTCCGGCTCGCCGGTCGTCAGTATAGACGGTGAAGTCGTCGCGCTGAACGCGGGTGCCAACAACTCGGCCGCCAGCAGTTTTTTCCTGCCGCTCGATCGCATCAAGCGCGCGCTGGAACTGCTGCAACAGGGTGCGCCGGTAACGCGCGGCACGTTGCAGACCACGTTCGTGCGGCAGACGTTCGACGAACTGAATCGTCTCGGCCTGCGCCCGGAAACGGAAACGCTGGTGCGGGAACGCGACCCGGAACAGACCGGCATGCTGACCGTGCAGCAGGTGATCCCGGGGTCCCCTGCGGACGAGCGCCTGGAACCGGGCGACATCCTGCTGCGTGTCAACGGCGAACTCGTCACCGGATTCGTGCCGTTGGCCGCGATCCTCGACAATGCCGTCGACGAGCCGGTAACCCTGGAACTCGAGCGCGGCGGCCAGCGCATCGTCGAGAGCCTGCCGGTCACCGACCTGCACGCGATCACGCCGGACGAATTTCTCGAGTTCGGCGACGCTATCGTCAACAACCTCTCGTACCAGCAGGCGCGTCACTACAACAGCGAGATCGAAGGCGTCTACGTCGCAAACCCCGGGTACATGCTGGCGCGTGCGGCCATCCCGCGCGGCGCGATTATCACCGAGCTGGGCGGCGAGCCGGTGGCGAATATCACCGACCTCGAAGACCGGCTGGCGCGCCTCGCGGACCGCGAACGTTCGACGGTGCGCTTCAGGACGATAGACGACCCGCGCAACAGCGCGGTGCGCTCGATCGAAATGGATCGCACCTGGTTTCCGGCGCGCCGCTGCGCACGCAACGACGACACCGGTGTCTGGCCCTGCCGCGATCTCGCGCCTGGCCCCGCGGACTTTGCGCCGCCGTCCGGCAGCACGCGCTTCCCGTCGTACGACGATCGCCGCGTCGACGTGATTTCGCACTCGCTGGTCATGGTCAACTTCGACCTGCCTTACACGATCTCGGGCGTTGCCGAACGGCATTACTACGGCACGGGCCTCGTCGTCGACACGCAACGCGGGCTCGTTGTCGTCGATCGCAACACGGTGCCGGTCGCCATGGGCGACGTCAGCATCACGTTTGCGGGCTCGCTGCAGATTCGCGGCACGGTCGAGTTCATCCACCCGTTGCACAATCTGGCCGTCGTGTCCTACGACCCCGCGCTGATCGGCGACACGCCGGTGCGTGCCGCGCGCTTCGACACGAGCGGCCTCGAGTCCGGCGAGCGCACCTGGGCAGTCGGGCTGAAGAGCGACCACCAGGTCGCGCACCAGGCCAGCACGGTGGCCTCGATCGAGCCCCTGACACTGCCGCTGTCGCGCACGATGCGCTTCCGCGACAGCAACATCGAGGGCATATCGCTCGTTACCGGTCCGGACGATTTCGACGGTGTACTGGTCAACAAAAAGGGTGAGGTCCAGGCCACGTGGTCCAGTTTTGCAATCCAGTCGGGCAGCGATTCGTCACAATTCAGCCGCGGAATCAGCAGCAGCCTGGTCAGTGAACTCGTGGATGTCGTGCGTTCCGGCCGGCCGATCTATTCGCTGGAGGCGGAGGTTGGCTACGCGCCGCTGTTTGCGGCGCGCAAACTGGGGCTTGACGAGGAATGGTTGCACCGCCTTCGAGCAGCACGACCCGCAGGGTCGCCGCGCCCTCAGTGTGCAGCGCATCGTTGCCGGGTCGCCGGCCGACGAGGCACTGCGCAACGGCGACATGATCCTGGCAATCGACGGCCAGGTCGTTTCCACGTTTCGTGAACTGGAACGTACGGTGCAGAAGCCGCAGGTCGACGTCACGATCTGGCGGGACGAAGCCGAGCGAACGTTGACGGTGGATACCGTGGCACTGGACGGCACGGGCGTGCAGCGTGCCGTGTCCTGGGCCGGCGCCCTGGTGCAGAACCCGCATCGCGCGATGGCCGTGCAGCGCGGGATCGAGCCGAGCGGCGTTTACGTTGCATTCTTCAGCTACGGCTCGCCCGCCACGCGCTATGGCCTGTACGCGGGCCGCCGCATCGTCGCCGTCGACGACACCGAAACGCCGGACCTGCAGGCGTTCGTCGAAGCCGTCGCCGGCAAGGCCGACCGTACCTCGGTCCGGCTGAAGACGGTCACCTGGAACGGCGCGGTCGAGGTCATCACGCTGAAGCTGGACAACCAGTACTGGCCGGCGTACGAAATTCGTCACACGGCCGAAGGCTGGCAGCGGTCGGCTATCGGCTGACGGCAACGCGGGTAGCGCGCGATGACGGCATGGAGACAGATCGGGCGTTACTGCAGCCTGCTTGCCGTTTTCGCCATGCCGGCCCTGACCGGCGCCGATACCCTGTACAAGTACCGCGATCCCGACGGTACCTGGGTCTACACCGACCGCAAGCCGGACACCAGCGACGGCGTCGAGGTGCGCGAACTGCCGGGTGGCGGCGGGCAGGGACAGGTCACGCTGTCGCGCCATACGGCCAACGGCCGGTTGACCGTGCTCGCCAGCAATTCGCTGCACGCGCCGGTCCAGCTGCGGCTGCTGGGCCGGGACGTGGCCCCGCGCCGCGAACCGGCCGACTGGGTGCTGGCGCCGCAAAGCACCACCGAACTGATGTCCTTCGAGGTCGGCACGCCGGCGGCGGCGGCCGGCACCGCCTATCGCTACCAGTGGCTGTTCGGCGACCCGGAAGCGACTCACCGGCCACCCGAGCCGTACCGTGCGCCGTTCCCGGCCGCGGTGACGCACCGCGTGTCCCAGGCATGGCCGGAGCTGCGTACGCACACGACCGTCGACAGCGGCCACGCCGTCGATATCGTGATGCCGGTCGGCAGCAACGTGCATGCCGCGCGCGGTGGTGTCGTGGTCGAAGTGGCTGCCACCAATTTCAGCAACAGCGACAAGCCGGACGGCGAGGGCGCGACCGCCAACCTGGTGCGCATACTTCACGATGACGGTACCTTCGCCGTCTACGCGCATCTCGACTGGAATTCGATCCGGGTGCGCGCCGGCGAGCCAGTGGAACGCGGCCAGTACATTGCCAACTCGGGCAACACCGGATTCTCGACCGGTCCGCACCTGCATTTCGTGGTGCTGCACAACGTCGGCATGCGCATCCAGTCGATCCCGGTGCAGTTTGCGGGTGCCGGTGACACCGTGGTCGTGCCGTCCGCGGGCGATGAACTGACTGCCTACTGACGGCGCCGCCGGCGTCACGGATTCCCGCAATGCGCCGGCCAGTTCCTCGAGGCTGGTCAGCGGCAGGGAGCAGCGCGTGCCGACGCAGTGATAGGCGACGGTCTCCGCCGGCCACGGCGCGCGCTCCGCGAGCGCGCCGGGCAGTCCCGCCGCATCGTCGGCAATCGCGTACACCAGTCGCCGCGGCGCATAGACGCGCGCGGTCTCGTCGCGCCAGCGGTCGAGCTCTGCGCCGCTGCCGCGGATGACGACGATCTCCGTGTGCTCGAGATACTCCTCGAGCGTGTCAAGCAGGCTCACGTGCGCGTGCGGGAACTGGCCGATGGCCTGCCATGCGCAGCGCAGGGTGCGTTCGGCGGCGTCGAGATAGCGTGTCTCGCCGAGCAGGAAACCGAGGCGCTGCAGGGCGAAGGCGCCGACGCCGTTGCCCGACGGCAGTGCCTCGTCCGCCAGTTGCCTGGGCCGGTGCATCAGCGTCTCGTGATCGTCCGCCGTGAACCAGAATCCGCCGTCGGTGCTGTCCTCGAAATGCGCGAGCATCAGCTCGGCCAGCTCGATGGCGAAACCGAGATCCGAGGTGCGCCAGCGGCACTGCAGGAGCTCGAGGAGCGCATCCAGGAGAAACGCGTGATCGTCCAGGTACGCGGCATGGCGAGCCTGGCCGTCCTTGTAGCTGGCGCGCAGGCGGCCTTCCACGAACAGGTTGGCCCGTACGAAATCGACGGCATCGCTCGCCGCGACGACGAGGTCGTCGCGTTCCAGCGCCCGCGCGGCCCTGGCGAGCCCGCGTATTGCCAGGCCGTTCCACGACGTCAGCTGCTTGTCGTCGCGCGCCGGCGGTACCCGCTGCTGCCTGGCGGCCAGAAGTTGCCCACGGGCGCGGTCCAGCGCCATTCGCAGTGCGTCCGGGTCCGCACCTCGTTCCGTCGCCAGCGTCTCCAGGTCCTTCTGCACCGTCAGGTGCCAGCGGCCCTCGAAATTGGCGTCGTCGTCCAGGCCGTAATAGCACGCCACCAGGTCGTAGTCGTCCGCACTGACGATGGCGCGCACCTCGTCCGGCGTCCAGACGTAGTACCTGCCTTCTTCGCCTTCGGAATCCGCGTCCAGGCTCGCGAAAAAGCCGCCGTTGTCTGCTCGCATGCGCCGCAGCATCCAGTCCGCCGTCTCGCCGGCAATACGCCGGAAGTCCGGCTCGCCTGTCGCCAGCGCCAGGTCGGCGTACAGGGCGAGCAGCGGACCGTTGTCGTACAGCATTTTCTCGAAATGCGGAATCTGCCACGCACGATCCACCGAGTAGCGGCAGAAGCCGCCGCCCAGCTGGTCGTAGATACCCCCGTCGGCCATGCGCTTCAGCGTCAGGGTCACCAGGTACAGCCCGCCGACATCCGGTTCTGCGCCGTGCGCGCCGGCACGCCAGTGGCGCAGCAGCCGCGCCAGCGTCGCCGGGTGCGGGAACTTCGGTGCACCGCCCAGTCCGCCGAATTCGCGATCGAACTGCTGTTCGAATTTCTCGCGCGCGGCGGCCAGCGGCGCCGCGGTCAGCGTCACGTGATCCGCTGCCGGTGGCGGGTCGAGCTGCGCGAAAATGTTGCTGAGCTGCTCGCCCTGCCTGCGTATGTCGTCGCCATGGGAATCGTAGTAGTCCGCAACCCGTTGCAGCAATTCCGAAAATGCCGGCATGCCGTAACGCGCTTCCCGCGGAAAATACGTCCCTCCGAAAAACGGCCGCTGGTCGTGCGGATTGATGAACATCGTCAGCGGCCAGCCGCCCGGTCGCTGCGTCAGGAGCTGGTGTGCCGTCTGGTAGATCCGGTCGAGGTCCGGGCGTTCCTCGCGGTCGACCTTGATGTTGACGAAGTGCTCGTTCATCAGCTTCGCCGTCGCCTCGTCCTCGAACGACTCGTGTGCCATGACGTGGCACCAGTGGCAGGCCGAGTAGCCGATCGACAACAGGACGGGTTTGTCGCTCTTGCGGGCCGCCTCCAGCGCCGCCTCGTTCCACGGGTACCAGTCGACGGGATTGTCCGCGTGTTGCAGGAGGTAGGGACTCGTCTCGTCGGCGAGCCGGTTTTGCTGCACTTTCCCGGTCATTGACCCAGCCTAACCCAACACCGTCGCTGACTGTACCGCCGCTGCCCGAATTCGCACGGCGCGCCGCTGGACTCGCCCCGCGCGAACAGGCAAGCTTCCGGCGATGCTCGAGTACCCCGATTTCGACCCCGTCATTTTCTCGATCGGCTTCATCAAGGTCCGCTGGTACGGCCTGATGTACGTCATCGGTTTCGTGCTCGCGTGGTGGCTCGCCCGCCGTCGGGCCAATGCGCCCTGGTCGCCCATACGCCCGCAGCAGGTCGACGACCTGATCTTCTATTGCATGCTGGGCGTCATCGTCGGCGGCCGTCTCGGCTATTGCCTCGTCTACGGCTGGGACAACCTCTGGAGCGACCCGCTCTATATCTTCAAGATTACCGAGGGCGGCATGTCCTTCCACGGCGGCCTGGCGGGCGTCATGGGCGCCATGTGGCTCTACAGCCGCAAGCTCGGGCGTCGCTTCTGGGAACTCGCGGATTTCGTAGCGCCGCTGGCACCGCTGGGACTGGGATTCGGCCGCATCGGCAACTTCATCAACGGCGAGCTGTGGGGCAAGCCGACCGACGTGCCATGGAGCTTCAACGTCAACGGCCAGTCGCTGCATCCGTCGCAGCTCTACGAATCGCTGCTGGAAGGCTTCGTGCTGTTCGTGATCGTCTGGCTGTTCTCCGCAAAGCCGCGCCCGGTCGGTGCCGTCTCCGGCGTGTTCCTTGCCGGCTACGGCATGTTCCGCTTCGTCGTCGAGTTCTACCGTGTCCCCGACGCGCATCTCGGCTACCTCGCGCTGAGCTGGGTGACCATGGGCCAGATCCTGTCGCTGCCGATGATCCTGCTGGGCGCGGTATTGCTGTGGCTCGCCTATCGCGGTCGCGGCACCGAGCGGGCGAGCGCCTGACATGCGCCAGTACCTCGACTTCATGCGCGAAGTGCGCGAACACGGGATGCAGAAGGGCGACCGTACCGGCACCGGTACGCTGAGCCTGTTCGGCAAGCAGATGCGCTTCGATCTCGCCGCCGGGTTTCCGCTGGTGACGACCAAGAAGCTGCACGTGCGTTCCATCATCCACGAGCTGCTGTGGTTTTTGAGCGGCGATACCAACGTCCGCTACCTGCAGGAAAACGGCGTATCGATCTGGAACGAGTGGGCCGACGATGACGGCGAGCTCGGTCCGATCTACGGCGTGCAGTGGCGCAGCTGGCCGAAGCCCGGTGGCGGCACCGTCGACCAGGTTGCCGACGTGCTGCATCGCATCCGCACCGATCCGGACTCACGCCGGCTGATCGTCAGCGCCTGGAACGCGGGCGAACTCGAACGCATGGCATTGCCGCCGTGCCACTGCCTGTTCCAGTTCTACGTCGCCGACGGCAAGCTGTCCTGCCAGCTCTACCAGCGCAGCGCCGATATCTTCCTCGGTGTGCCGTTCAACATCGCGAGCTACGCGCTGCTCACGCACATGATGGCAGAGCAGGCGGAACTGGACGTCGGCGACTTCATCTGGACCGGCGGCGACTGCCACCTGTATCTCAATCACCTCGAGCAGGCCGACGAGCAACTCGCACGCGAACCACTGCCCTTGCCGACGCTCACCATCGGGCGCCGGCCGGACAGCCTGTTCGACTACCGCTACGAGGATTTCGAGATACGCGACTACCGGTCGCACGCCCCTATCAAGGCCAGGGTCGCCGTCTAGCTGTGATCTCCCGGCACGATTGCTCACGATTGGTCCGCAGCGCAGGAGCGAAGGTGCGACCCGGGGAGGGCTTTTCAGGCCGTACGCTGCAGAATACGTCCCTGTACGCTCCGGACGCGGCGTCCCTGCACAGCGTACGGCCCTGAAAAGCCTCTCCGGGCCCCACCTTCGCCATCCTGCCTGTGTACCAGTGCGTGAACAATCGTGCCGGGAGATCACAGCTAGCCATGTCAGTCCGGGTCTCCATCATCGTGGCGGCGGCGGCCAACAACGTCATTGGCCTGCGTGGCGAGCTGCCCTGGCGCCTGCCCGACGATCTCAGGCGTTTCAAGCGCCTGACGATGGGTAAGCCGATCGTCATGGGTCGCCTGACGCACGAGTCCATCGGCCGCGCGCTGCCCGGGCGGCGCAACATCGTCATCAGCCGGCAACCGCGGTACGAGGCACCCGGTTGCGACGTCGTCGCGACCCCGACTGCCGCGCTCGCGCTGGCGAAAGACGACGCCGAGATCATGGTCATCGGCGGCGGCCGTATCTACAGCCAGCTGCTGGGGCAGACGGACCGCATCTACCTGACCCGCGTGCACGCGACGCCGGAGGGCGATGCCTTTTTCCCGGAACTGGACGATAAAGACTGGCGCGTCGCGGAACTGGAGGAATGCCCGGCGACAGAAGAAGGCGCACCGTCACACACGTACGAGGTACTGGAAAGAGTTGCGCGGCGCGTCGGCTGAGCGGCCCGGCCACTTGCGGGCAGTCAGCGAGAGAGCGGCGGAAGCTCGTTTTTGGCCGCCCGTTCCGCTGCGTCGAGATCAATGTCGGCAAGCTCAGCGGCATCGCCGGCAATACGTCGCAACAGTGCCTGCTGGCGCGTGCCACGCTCGCGGGCAACGGCGTAGGGGATGTCATCGTGAAACATCACCATCGAGTAGCGCGGAATGAACCGGTCGGGCAGGCGGCGCTCCAGTTCGAAGGCGAGTTGCTGCAGCAACACGAACTGCGGATCGCGCACCCGGTCGCGCATCTCGACGTAGTTGTCCAGTGCCATGTCGGCGATAGCGTCGGCGTTGGGCCGTTGCAGCGACTCGAACGACGAGAATACGTCAGGCCAGTCGCCGCCGCCGGCCAACAGCTCGTCCAGCAGCCGGCAGTCCTCGAAGGCAAGGTTCATGCCCTGACCGTGGAACGGTACGATGGCGTGCGCCGCGTCGCCGATCAGTAGCAGGTCGCCATCGTGCCAGTGGCGGCAGCGAACCGTGCCGAGCAGGCCGGTCGGGTTGGCTGCGAATTCCTCGACGACTCGCGGCAGCAGCGGGCGGATGTCGGCAAATTCGGCCGCGAAAAATCGATCGACGTCGGCGGCTGAATGCAGCGTGTCGAAGGACGGCTCGCCCTCGTTCGGCAGGAACAGCGTCAGCGTGAAATCGCCACCGGGGTTCGGCAGCGCGATCAGCATGAATCCGCCGCGCGGCCAGATGCGCAACGCGCCGGGATCGAGCTGGAATCCGCCGTCCGGGCCCGCCGGCAGCGTCAATTCCTTGTAGCCGTGCGGGAGCAGCTCCTCGCGCGGGGCGATGCGGCTGTCGGCACCGAATGCGCGCCGTATGACGGAGCCCGCGCCGTCGGCGGCAATCAGCGGGGAAACGGCTTGCGCGTGTCGATTGCCGCTGCCGGCGTCCCGGAACGACACGGTCTTCGTACCCGGGTCGTAGGCATCGGCCTGCTGGCCGAATCGCAGTGCTACGCCGTGTTCCTGTTCCGCGTAATCCAGCAGGATGCGGTTGAGCCCGGCGCGCGACACGGAGTGGATGCGCTCGTCGTCGCGCAGGCCGTACGGCTGCAGCTCGGTCTCGCCGCCGGGATGATGAATCATGCGGCCGCGCATGGGCATCAGCAGAGACCCGCACCGGCGCGAACACGCCGGCGTATTGCAGGGCGCGAATGCCGCGTGCGGCGAGCGCCAGGTTGATGGAGCGGCCGCCCGACGGGCTGCCCTGGCGCGGGTCCGGCTGGCGTTCGCGCAGCGTGACGGCATAGCCGCGCCGCGCCAGCATGATGGCGAGCAGGCTGCCGCAAAGGCCGGCGCCCAGTATGTCGATGGAGCGGCCGGTCACGACCCCAGTGCCCGCTGCAATCGCTCCACGAACTCGAAGAGCATCATCGTAGCTGTTGCTAAAACGGCACCGGCGCGACGCGTATGACGTCCGGCTCGCGCCAGTCGGCGACGACGTGCAGGTCGGCCAGCTTGCGAAACACGGCGCGTGCGTCCAGGCCCGGGCCGGCGAGGGCAAGCGAGAGCTGGCAGCCGCGCGCGTCGGCCGGCGTGATGACGCGCACGGTATCGGGCAGTTTTTCGGCGAGCAGATAGTCGAGGTACGCGGTGAGCCGTTGCGACTTGCTGCGCAACGCGGCCGGATCCGCCTCGAGGAACAGCTCCAGCGATGCGACGACCGGTGCCAGCGACAGTATGGGCGGGTTGCTCTGCTGCCAGAGCTCGGCCGTGTCGGCGGGCTCGAATGTCCTGCCCATCTCGAAGCGGCTCGCCTCGCGATTGCCCCACCAGCCGAGCAGCGTGCGCGACGCGTCGCCGCCCAGGTGTCGCTCGTGCACGAACGCGCCCCCGACGGCGCCGGGGCCGCCGTTCAGGTACTTGTAGCTGCACCACGCCGCGAAGTCGGGCGCCTGGTCGTGCAGCGCCAGCGGGACGTTGCCGATGGCGTGCGCCAGGTCCAGCCCGACGGCGGCGCCGGCGGCCCGGCCCAGCTCGCAGATCGCGGCCATATCCAGGACCTGCCCGTTGTAGTACTGCACGCCGGGCAGCAGGAGCAGGGCGAGTTCATCGGCGTGCTCCGTGATGAGCGCGCGGAGATCGTCCGTATGCAGGCGCTGGTCGTCACGCGGTGCCCATTCCAGCAGGTCGGTCGCCGGGTCGAAGCCGTGGAAGCGTAACTGGGAGGCGGCGGCGAACCGGTCCGACGGGAACGCCGTGGATTCGATCAGGATGCGGCGACGCGTGCCCGCCGGCCGGTCAGAAACTCGCCATCAACAGGTGCAGGTTGACGGTCAGCGTATTCATTGCCACGACTTCGCGGGGCAGGGCGCCGCACAGCGCGGCGAGGCCTTCGGTCGCCAGCCGGTGGTACCCCAGCCAGGGACGCCGTGCGCGGACATGGCCCTCGACACCGAGTGCGGCCCAGTCGTCGAGCTCCTCGCGCACATACCGTGCCGCGCGACGTGACCGCAGGCCCAGCGAATTGCCGCACAGGTAGACGACCGGGCGGCCGTCCGGGTCGGGCGGTATCCGGAACTCGCGTCGATAGTCGCGCAGCACATCGGCGGCATCCAGCGCGGCTGCCGCGTCGCGGTCGGGACTGAAGGTAAAGTCGTTCATGCCGCTTCGAAACGCTGCCGCGGCAGGTTGAGCCAGCGCAGCGCGGAGCCGGCGAGGAGGGCATCCGCGGTCCTGCCGTCCAGGGACATGGATTCGATCATGCGGCCGGGATGGTGCTCGCCCAGCGGAAACGGGTAGTCGCTGCCGAGGACGATGCTGTCGGCGCCCATCAGCTCGATCATGTAACGCAGCATCGCGGGATCGTGCACCAGCGAATCGACGTAGAAGCGGCCGAGGTATTCGCGCGGGTTGCGTTCGTTGTTGGTCGCGACGATGTCCGGCCGCACGTTGAAGCCGTGCTCCAGCCGGCCGACGAGGCCCGGGAAAGCGCCGCCGCCGTGCGCGAATGCGACGCGCAGCGCAGGCAATCGTTCGAAGACGCCGCCGAAGATGAGCGAGCAGACCGACAGCGCGGTTTCGGCCGGCATGCCCACCAGCCAGGGCAGCCAGTAGAGCCCCATCCGGTCGCGGCCCAGCATTTGCCACGGATGCACGAAAACGGCCGCGCCAAGGTCCGCCGCCGCTTCCAGGACCGGGAAGATGCGTTCGTCATCCAGGTTCCAGCCGTTGACGTGCGAGCCTATCTGGATGCCCGCGAGGCCGGCGGCGAGGCAGCGCTGCAGCTCGGCGATGGCGAGTTCGGCATCCTGCATCGGCACGGTGCCGAGGCCGACGAAGCGGCGCGGGTTGGCGTCTACCAGCCCCGCTATGTGGTCGTTCAGGATCTTGCTGAGATCCAGTGTGTCGGCGGGCTTCGCCCAGTAGCTGAACATGACCGGCACGGTCGACAGTACCTGCACGTCGACCTGGCAACGGTCGCAGTCGGCAAGCCGCGTCGCCGGGTCCCAGCAGTTTGCCTCGACGTCGCGGAAGTGCTTGCCGTCGACCATCATGCGCGCACAGCCGGGACCGTGGTGTTCCAGCTGCACGAAGCCGCCATAGCCGTAACGCTCGCGCAGATCCGGCCAGTTTTCCGGCAGGATGTGCGTGTGAACGTCGATCTTGAGCATCAGTCGCCCGGACGCGGCATGACGGCGCCGCATCGTTCACAGGTTCGGTGGTCTTCCGAGCCGTAGAAGCGGTCGAAAATCGGCGGTAGTTGCCCGACGATGTCGCTGATGTAAACGTACTCCTCGTAGAGCTTGTGATTGCACTCGTCGCAAAACCACATGAATCCGTCCAGTTCGTGCGGCAGGCGCTTGCGTTCAATGACGAGGCCGACGGAGTCGGCGTAGCGCTGCGGCGAGTGCGGCACGCGAGGCGGTAGCAGTAGGATTTCACCGGCCCGTATCGGCAGGTCGACACGCTCCCCGTCCTGGAGAGTCCTGAGCAGCATCTCGCCCTCGAGCTGGTAGAAGAACTCGGGTCCCTCGTCGTAATGGAAGTCCTTGCGCGAATTGGGACCGCCGACCACCATGACGATGAAGTCGTCTTCCTCGAATACCTGTTGATTGCAGACGGGGGGCTTCAGCCGGTCGCGGTGCTCGTCGATCCATTGCCGGAAATTGAATGCCTGCAGGGATTGCATCGTGATCCTCCCGTTTCAGTCGTCAAGTGCCGCGATACACTTCAGTTCAATGGCGATGGGCGTGGGCAGGCGGTTGACTTCGACGGTCGTGCGGCAGGGGCCGCCCGCGTCGAAATATTCGCCATAGAGGCGATTGAACGTAGCGAAATCCCGTCGAATGTCGGTCAGGAAGACGGTGATGTCCAGCAGGTTCGACCAGGGTGCGCCGGCGCTCTCCAGCACCCGGCGCACGTTGTCGAACACGGCGTGCACCTGCACCTCGAAATCGTAGTCGAGAACCTCGCCGTCCGTGGCCAGCGTGACACCGGGCACCGGCCCGCCGTCGGCAGGGCGCGGGCCGAGTCCGGACAGGAACAATAGGCCGCCGTAGCGACGCGCGTGCGGATACGCGCCGACCGGCGGCGGGGCGCTCGCTGCGCGTATGTTGTCCTGGTCACTCATGGCGGGACCTGTTGGCGGTGCCTGTCAGGCGCATTTGACGTCGTGGACCGCGGGCTTTGCACTATCGAGCCGCACCGCGGTGAGTCGCCGGCCCCAGACGCAACCGGTGTCGAGACCGATCAGCCGTTCCCTGACGACCAGGCCGAGCGCCGACCAGTGGCCGAACACGATGCGAGTGCCGTGCCATTTTGCGTCCTCGGCCTCGAACCACGGCAGCAGTCCCTTGCGCGCGGTGCCCGGCGGACCATTGTGGCTGAAATCAAGGCGGCCGCGCTTGTCGATCATGCGGATACGTGTCAGGGAGTTGACGATAAAGCGCAGGCGGTCATTGCCTTCGAGCTTGCCCGACCAGCGGTCGGGCGAGTCGCCGTACATGGCACCGAGAAATTCATCGTATTCGTCCTCCCGCAGCGCGCCCTCGACCTCCGCGGCGCGCTTCAGCGCCTTCCTCGCGGTCCATTGCGGCGGCAGGCCGGCATGCACCATCAGCGTCTCGAGATTTTCATCGTAGTGCGCCAGCGGACGGTGTCGCAGCCAGTCGATCAGTTCATCGCCATCGTCGGCCGCAAGGATTTTCCACATCGAATCGAAGCGATCGCTGCGCACGGCGATGTCGTTCGCCAGTGCCAGCAGGTGCAGATCGTGATTGCCGAGGACGACACGGACGCTGTCGCCCAGCGAGCGCACATAACGCAAGGTTTTCAGCGACTTCGGCCCGCGATTGACCAGGTCTCCGGCGAGCCAGAGTTCGTCGGCGGCGGGCTCGAAGCCAATCCTGTCCAGCAGGCGCCGAAACGGGTCGTAACAACCCTGCAGATCGCCGATCGCGTAAACCGCCACCAGATCCGTCCGGCTAGTGCAACACGCCGGGCACGGCCAGGGTAAAGGGCGGAATCGGCGCGTAGAAGTCGGCGCCGTTGTCGGCCTGCATCAGGTAGCGACCCTGCATGGCGCCCACCGGTGTCTCCAGCACGGCGCCGCTCGAGTAGCGGAACGATTCGCCGGGATTCAGGTGCGGCTGTTCGCCGACGACACCGTCGCCGCTGACTTCCTGGACCTTGCCATTGGCGTCGGTGATCACCCAGTGGCGGCTCATGAGGCGAGCGGCCGTTTCGCCGTGATTGGCAATCGTGATCGTATAGGCGAACACGTACCGGCCGACATCCGGTTCCGACTGGTCGTGCACGTAGTCGGTCGTGACTTCGATGCTGATGTCACATTGCTCGCTGCTGCTCATGCTGTTCCGATGGTCTGCTGCCGCTATCCGTGCTGCGCTCCATTTTACATGACACGCTGCCCGGTTTGTCGCGGATATCAGAGCCGATTCGACAGATCGACCCACGCGGCGATCGGTACCTGTTC
The DNA here is from genome assembly GCA_034522415.1 of Woeseiaceae bacterium. Taxonomy (GTDB): domain Bacteria; phylum Pseudomonadota; class Gammaproteobacteria; order Steroidobacterales; family Woeseiaceae; genus Woeseia. The sequence goes on along the minus strand of JAXHLH010000011.1, from coordinate 35,171 downwards.
CGGGCGCAAGCCCGGATCGATGCCAGCGGCCGTCAGCTGTTGCTCGTCGGCGTGGCCGCGCAGCGCATTCCGGATGGTCTTGCGGCGCTGGCCGAAGGCCTGCCGGACGATTGCGGCGAGCGTATCGGGGTGGTCCAGCGCGTAATGACCGGCCGGCAACGGTTCGAGGCGCACGACCGCGGAGTTCACGGCGGGGGCCGGGCGGAATGCCTCCGGCGGTACATCGAACAGGTGCGCGACGCGCATGTGACACCCGAGCATGATGGTGAGTCGCCCGTAGTCGCGGCTTCCCGGCTCGGCGGCCATGCGATCGACGACTTCCTTCTGCAGCATGAAGTGCAGGTCGACCAGCCGGGGCGCGAACGCGAGCAGGTGAAACAGGAGCGGTGTCGAGATGTTGTAAGGCAGGTTGCCGACGACGCGCAGCGGCTCGCCAAGCGACGCGAAGTCGAAGGACAGGGCGTCGGCCTCGTGCACGATGACACTGTCCCGGCCCGCGAACCGGGTCCGCAACGCGCGCGCGAGGTCGCGATCGAACTCGATGGCGTGCAGCGTGCCGGCAAGGCGCGCGAGTGGCTCGGTGATCGCGCCCTGGCCGGGACCGATCTCGACCAGCAGGTCGTCCGGGCCTGGCGCCACGGCGCCGACGATGGCGTCGATGACGCCCGGGTCCTCCAGAAAATGCTGCCCGAAGCGCTTGCGCGGCCGGTGCATCGGGCTAGCGCGCCGCCAGGCGACCGGCGAGTTCCACCGCCGCGACCAGGCTGCCCGCATCGGCCTTGCCGGTACCGGCGATATCCAGCGCCGTGCCGTGATCGACCGAGGTCCGGACGATGGGCAGCCCCAGCGTGACGTTGACGGCGTGGCCGAAGCCCGCGTACTTGAGCACCGGCAGTCCCTGGTCGTGGTACATCGCGAGCACCGCGTCGGGCTTGCCGGCCGCGGGCGTAAACGCGGTGTCGGCCGGCAGCGGGCCGCGCAACCGCATGCCGCGTTCGCGGCAGCGCGCCAGCACCGGGGCAATGACGTCGTGCTCCTCGGTGCCGAGATGGCCGCCTTCGCCGGCATGCGGGTTCAGTCCGCAGACGACGATGTCGGGTTCGGCCAGGCCGAAGCGGCGCTGCAGGTCGCCGTGCAACACCTCGATGACGGCTTGCAGCCGCGCTGCGGTAAGCGCGGCGGGCACCGCGGCGAGAGGCAGGTGCGTCGTAGCCAGCGCGACCCGCAGGCCGCCGCCGACCAGCAGCATGACCGGCATGGCCGCGCCGGTCAGTTCGGCCAGGAACTCGGTATGGCCGCTGAACGGGATACCGGCCTCATTGATCACGCTTTTTTGCAGCGGTCCGGTGACCAGGCCGGCAAAGCGCGCGTCCCGGCAACCGTCGACGGCGCTGCGCAATGCATCCAGCAGGGCGGCGGCATTGACCGGGTCCGGCGTGCCCAGAACATCCGGCCGCGGCAGCGCCTGCGGCAGCACCGTGAGCGCGCCGGGTGCGTTCGCATCCCCCGGCTCGCCGTACTCGACGATGCGGAGCGGCAGCGTCATGCGGCGCGCGCGATCGCGCAACAATTGCGGATCCGCAATGACGACCACGCCGGCGGCATGCGCTGTCTGGGCCAGCAGGATGCAGAGATCGGGCCCGATGCCGGCGGGCTCGCCCGCCGTCAATACCAGCGGGCGGTCAGCCATCGCGCGTCACACACCGTGCCGGCTGGTCCGGATTGGTCACGAATGGCACGGGCCCCGCCTTTGCCGACCACAGAAGCCAAACGTTCATATACAACCGGCGCTAGATGAGAGTCTCGACGTAGGCTTCGTCGCGGATGCGGCGTAACCATAACTCGGTCTCGTCGGCGAGCTTGCTGTTGCGTACGCGTTGTTCGCAGTTGCTTCGCTTCAGATCCTCGGTGTTGTCGTAGGTGCGCTTGCCCATGACTTCCAGGATGTGCCAGCCAAAACGGGTACGGAACGGGTCGGTGACTTCACCGATCTCGGCGTTTTGCGCGACCTCTTCGAACTCGGGGACGTAGGTGCCCGGGCCTTTCCAGCCCATGTCGCCGCCTTCCTGCGCCGAGCCCGGGTCGTCCGACAGCAGCTTGGCGACTTCGGCGAAACTCTCGCCGCCTTCGATGCGCTCGACGGCATCCTCGAGCTGCTGCCTCGCCGTTGCATCATCGATAATCTCGTTCGGCGTCACGAGAATGTGGCGGATGTGCATCTGCTCGATTTCGCTCTTCTGGTTGACGCCGCGCACGTTGTTGATCTTGACGATATGGAAGCCGCTCACGGCGCGCATGGGTTCGGAGTATTCCCCTTCCGCCATCGTGCCGACGATATCGGAAAAGATGGTTGGTAACTGATCGCCCTTGCGCCAGCCGAGGTTGCCGCCTTCGAGACTCGTCTGGCTGTCCGAGTAACGTACCGCCATTTCGCCGAAATCCGCGCCGTCGTCCAGTGCCGTGTGTACCTCATTGGCACGCGCCTCCGCCGCCGCGATCTGCTCGGTCGTGGCATTTTCCGGCACCGAGATCAGGATATGCGACAGGTCGTATTCCGAATTGCCGACGACATTGTTCTCGATGTCGGCGATGCACTGCTGGATTTCGCGCGGTGCGACATTAATGCGCCGGATGACGTCGATCTGCCGCAGTTGCTCGATAGTGAGCTGCTTGCGCACGTCGCGGCGGTAATCAGCGTAGTCGACGCCGGTGGCCGCCAGTTCCTCCGGCAGTCGCTCGAAGGGCACGCCGTTTTGCTCGGCCAGGCGCGCCAGCGTCGTGTTGACCATCTGGTCGGAGACCTGGATACCGAAACGCTCGGCGCGCTGCAGCTGGATACGTTCGACGACGAGGCGCTCGAGAACCTGCTCGCGAAGCACGTCGGTCGGCGGCAGCCGCAGGTCTTCGGCGCGGGCACGTTGCCGGATGGCCTCGGTCTGTTCGCGCAGCTCGCTCTGCAGCACGACGCCCTCGTTCACGATGGCGGCGATGCCGTCCAGCATCTCGCCGCTGTCTGACAACGGCTCCTGCGAGTGGGCCACGGGCGCGGCGAGACAGGCCGCGAACACAATCAGGTAGTTGATTCTGTGCATAATTTTGACGGGTTCGGGTTGTTCCACGGCGCCTGGGGCGAGCGTGTCATTCGATCTCGGGCGAATAGCCGAGAATACCACGTTCAAGCAGCCTGTCGGCCTTGGTGCCAACGCTGGTCATGCCCTTCAGTACCAGCTGCAGACCGATGGACGAATCGCGAGTTCCGTCGCGCGTGGAGATGTGGCGGCGCGAGACCAGCCGCAGTCCCCAGCAGCAGCTTTCGTATTCCAGCCCGAAAAATTGTTCCAGCGCCTCGTCGTCGCGCAGCGAGTAATTGTAGCGGCCGACGAAATTCCAGCGCTCCGACAGCGGCCACGACCAGGAGATGTCACCCTGCTCCAGCGAGCCCCGGCGGAAACGGTAGGACAGGTTGAGGATGCGGTCGCTGGCGGGCCGGTACTGGAGTCGGGCTTCGGACTGCGTCGTACCGTTGTCGCCGGTGCCCCACTGGTGGCCGACCTCGAAATTCAGGTTGCGGTACAGGAGGAAGCGCATTTCCGCGATGTAGTCGGAACTCTCGCCACGGTCGAAGTTTCTGCCCGGCAGCTGCACGCCCTGGGTGCCGAGGTAGCGTGCCTGGCCGATCGTGGCGCGTACCAGCTCTTCGCCCGTATTGACATTCAGGATGCGTGAGGTGACGCCGATGCTGAGCTGGTCGGTGTCGGCGATGCGGTCGGTGCCGAGGAAGCGGTTGGGTCGATAGAGCTGCACGAGGTTCAGGTCCGGCGTGATCGTGTCGAACACGGGCAGCATGGATTGCTCCCGATAGGGTATGTGCACGTACAGCAGGCGCGGTTCCAGCGTCTGTATCAGGCCGCCGTCGTCGCCGACGGGACGTTCGAGGATCATGCCCGTGTCGAGACTCGCGATCGGCAGCGCCCGGTCGGGGCTTTCCGGCTGCAGGGGGGCGGTGTCGTCGAGCCCGTACTGCGTGTAGCGCATGGCGAGCGCCGGCGTCACGAACCAGCCCGGCCGCTCCAGCGGCAGCTCGACTTTCGGTTCGGCGTCGAAGCGCCAGCCGGTCACGCCGACGTCGCGGTCGAAATAGACCAGTTCGCTGTCCAGCCGGTAGCTCAGGCCAAGCACCTCGCGGGGCCAGTAGCCGCGCAAACGCAGCTGTGGCAGGCGACGGTACGGTTCGTCCGTCGGCGAAATGGCATCGTCGATGGTCTGGTAGTCCTGCACGCGCCCGAGGAATGACCAGTGGTCGTCAAAATAGTCAAATGTCACGGCGCGATTCAGGTGCGTGGTGCTGGAAACACTGAGGCTGCCGCCCAGGTCCTCGAAAAACTGGCTGTCCGATGTTTCGCGAAAATCGATGCGGTTGCGCCAGCCGTTGTCGAACAGCGTCGTGTGGCGATAGGTTGCAAGGTGGCGCGTATCGCCGAACAGCTGGTCATCGGCGAGGTATTCGACCTGCGCGACGCCTTCGTTGCGCGGTGTGAGGTAGCGAAACTCGGTGCCGAACTGCAGGCCGCGCTCGGTCAGGAGGCGCGGTGTCAGCGTCGCGTCAAAGTTCGGCGCGATGTTCCAGTACCAGGGAATGCTCAGTTCGTTGCCGCTGCGGCCGGTGCTGCCGATCTCGGCGTGAGCAGGCCGGTCTTGCGGGCATCGCCGAGCGGAAAGGACAGCCACGGCGTGTACAGGATGGGCACGCCCTGGAAACGGAGCCGCACATCGCGGGCGAAGCCGCTGCCGGTATTCGTGTCGAGGTCGATGTCGCCCGCGAGCAGCAGCCAGTCGTTCGATCCGGGCGGGCAGGTCGTATAGCTGACATCGTCGAGGCCCAGCGTGCCGCGTTCCGAGATCTCGACGCGTGCCGCCGTGCCGCGGGACGCGCCCCGGCCGAGCTGGAATTCGGCACCGTTGAAAACGATCTGCCCGGTTGCGTAAGAAAACGTTGCCGAGTCGCTGATGATCTCGGTCGTCGGATCGCGATACTGGACATTGCCATCCAGCAGCAGTGCCAGCTCGTCGGGATCGTAGACGGCGCGTTCGGCACCTGCGACCCTGTTGCCGCGCGTCACGCGCACGCCGCCCGACATCGAGGCGCGCAAGCGGTCGTCTTGCATCGTCGCCTCGACCTGGCCGGCTTCCAGCACGATCGCGCCGCCGGACGCGCTATCATCGCCCTGCAGCTCGAAATCGTCGCTGAGTGGCGAGATTGCCCGCTGATCACAGACGAGTGACGATTGCGCCGGCGCGGCTACGGGCGCCAATAGCAGGCATGCGCCGGCAGCGATGGGCGTGAATCTGGACAAGTTGTGCGGTCTTCGTAAGTGGGGTCGAATGCGAACAGGTCGAAAAAAATGCGCGTTTTGTCGTCAGGCTGTAGCTATGTTACGCGCGATGAACGCTAACCGGTATGAGCATTCGTTACCTTCGCACAGGCTCCCGAACCCTGCAACGCGCGCCCCGGTAACGGTCGATGAGTGACGAGCGACGCGAGCAGCTCGGCCGCTGGCTGGCCGGCGTCATGAATCCGGCGCCGGTCGACCTGCAACCAGCGTCGGGCGATGCGAGTTTCCGCCGCTACTTCCGCGTCACCACGACCGGGGCCAGCCGGATCGCCATGGACGCGCCGCCGCCCGAGGAGGATTGCAGGCCGTTCGTGCGCATTGCCGCGATGCTGGCCGACATGGGCCTGAATGCGCCGCGTGTCCTTGCGAGCGACTTCGACGCCGGGTTCCTGTTGCTGACAGACCTTGGTGACCGGCAGTATCTCGACGTGCTGCGGGGCGAGCCGCATCGAGCGCCGCGGCTCTACAGGGACGCGCTCCAGGCGCTGGCGATACTGCAACATAAGGGTCGAAATTACCAGTCGAAGCTGCCGCCCTACGATGCGTCGCTGCTTGCCCGCGAACTGCAGTTGTTTCGCGACTGGCTGTGCGGCACCCACCTCGAGCTCGAGTTTTCCGCGGCCGACGAGCACGCCTGGCAGCGGACGTGCGACGTCCTGATCGAGGCGGCGCTGGCACAGCCCCGGGTCTTCGTGCACCGCGACTACCACTCGCGTAACCTGACGCCGTGCGACGGGGCCAACCCCGGAATTCTCGATTTCCAGGATGCAGTCGAGGGACCGCTGACTTACGACCTGGTCTCGCTGCTCAAGGACTGCTACATCCGCTGGTCGCCCGAGCAGACGCGGTCGCGTGCCGTCGGTTTTTTTCGCCTGCGACACGAGGCGCTGCCCGCGGCCCTGGACCGGGCCGCGTTCCTGCGCGCGTTCGACCTGATGGGTGTGCAGCGGCACCTGAAGGCGGCCGGCATCTTCGCCCGGCTCAGTCACCGGGACGGCAAGGACGGCTATCTTGCCGACGTACCGCGCACGCTGCGCTATGTGACCGCGGTGGCCGGTGAATTTCCCGAACTGGCGTTCCTCGGGCGGTTGCTCGACGATCGCTGCCTGCCGCGTCTCGAGGCCGCCGCATGAGGGTCATGTTGCTGGCCGCCGGCCGCGGCGAGCGCCTGCGGCCGCTGACCGACCGCTGTCCGAAAGCGCTTGTGGAGGTGGCCGGGCGCACGCTGCTCGAGCGCCACCTGGCGCGGCTGGCCGCCGGCGGGGTGGAAACGGTTGTCATCAACCTGGGCTGGCTCGGCGAGCGGATCGTCGAGCGTGTCGGCGACGGCCGGCGTTTCGGCCTCGATGTCGTGTACAGCCCGGAATACGATCACGTGCTCGAAACCGGCGGCGGCATCCTGCGGGCACTGCCGGTACTGGGCGACACGCCGTTCTGGGTCATCAACGCCGATATCGTGACCGACTGGCCAGTGCGGCCGCCGACGCTGGCCGATGACGTGGATGCCCACCTGGTGCTGGTGCGCCCACCCGACGGCAGTGTGCAGGGCGATTTCGATCTCGCGAAAGGCCGAGTGGTCGTCGGCGACGCCCCCGCGCTGACCTTCAGCGGTATCGCCTGTTACCGGCCCGCGTTTTTCGCGGGGCTGGCGCCCGGCCGTTTTCCGCTGGCGCCGCTGCTACAACGCGCGGCGGCCGCGGGCCGGGTGAGCGGCGAGTTGCACGACGGCCTGTGGGCGGACGTCGGCACGCCCGACCGACTGGCGCGGGCGACGGCGGCGCTTCAGGATGCGTCGCGCTGAGCGTCGCGCACGCTGCAACCGCCGGCGAGACCCAGCGCGTCGACGAACAGGTCGACGAGGCGGTCGGCAATCTCGTCGCGGCTTGCAACGACACCCAGTTCGCGCAGGTTGACGAGCTCGAGACCCTCGAAACCGCAGGGATTGATGCGTGCAAACGGCTCGAGGTCCGCATCGATGTTGAGCGCCATGCCGTGATAACTGGCCCCGCGGCGAATGCGCAGGCCGACACTCGCGAGCTTGCGGTCGTCGACGTAGACGCCCGGGGCGTCCGGGCGGCAGGTGGCCTTGACGCCGTGATCGGCGGCAAGACCGATGACGGCGCGTTCGAGGGCCGTAACGAGCGGCCGCACGCCGATGCCGGCCCGGCGTATGTCGATCAGCGGGTAAACCATCAGTTGCCCGGGCCCGTGGTAGGTGACCTGGCCGCCACGGTCTGTCTGCACGACCGGGATGTCGCCCGGCGCCAGCAAATGCTCGCGCGCGGCATTGAGTCCGAGCGTGAATACGGGCGGATGCTCCGCGAGCCAGATCTCGTCGGGCGTATCGCGATCGCGCGTGTCGGTGTAGTGCTGCATCTGCCGCCACAGCGGCTCGTAGTCCTGCCTTCCCAGCGAGCGGACCGACAATCGGGCGCTCATGGCGCGGGCGGCGGGCACGCTCACAACGCCACCAGTATCTCCTCGTGCCGGGTGAGCTCGAGGTAGATTGCATCCAGCTGCCGGCGGCTTTGCGCCTCGATCGTCAGCGTCAGCGAAACGAAGCGGCCGTTGCGGCTCGTGGCGCTGCGAATCGCGCCGTCCGGGAGTGGACCGGCGTGCCGCTCGACGAGTTCGCGCGCGGCCCGGTGGAAGGCCGGGCGGTCATGACCCATGACCTTGATGGGAAATTCGCACGGAAACTCGATTGCCGGTGCGTCGTCCGTCATGCCCTTACTCGAACCAGAGGCGGATACTGTCCTTGATGCGTTGCCACAGCGAGCCCGTCGGATTGTCCGCGAGTGCGCGCAAGTCGGCCGTTGCAAGCGGCGTATCGCCCAGGCTGACCTCGAGCTCCGCCAGTGGCTGGCCCCTGGCGACCGGCGCCATCAGCAGCGACGGCACATTGAGAACAGATTCCAGGTCATCGTAGCTGCCACGCGGTACCGTGATGTACAGGTCTTCCGCGAGACCCAGCGCGGAGTTTTCCCGCTCGGCCTTCCAGACGCGCGTTGTGGCGACTTCCTCGCCGGCGCTGTACAGAAGTCTCGTTTCGAAAAAACGAAATCCGTAATTGAGCAGTGCCTGGCTGCCATCGATGCGCGAGCGTGCACTGGCAGTGCCGAGCACGACCGAGATAATGCGCATGTCGTCGCGCTTCGCGGACGAAACGAGGCAGTAACCGGCATCGTCGGTATGGCCGGTCTTCATGCCGTCGACGCTGTCGTCGCGCCACAGCAGTGAATTACGGTTCTGTTGCGTAATGTCGTTGTACGTGTATTCGCGGACCGAATACCACTCGTAGAAATCAGGAAATTCCTGGATGATGGCGCGTGCCAGTAGCGCCATGTCACGCGCGGTCGAATAGTGCTGCTCGCCCGGCAGGCCGGTTGCGTTCTCGAAGTTGCTGCCCCGCATGCCCAGTTCCGCGGCATGCCGGTTCATGAGGTCGGCGAAGACCGCCTCGGTTCCGGCGACATACTCGGCCAGCGCGACGCTTGCGTCGTTGCCCGACTGGATGATCATGCCGAGCAACAGTTCCTCGACCGTGACGCGCGTGCCGACTTCGATGAACATGCGCGATCCCCCGGTTCGCCACGCCTTTTCGCTGACCGTGATCTCGTCGTCGAGATGAATCTGGTCGTCCGCCAGCGCCTTGAAGACGCTGTAAGCTGTCATCAGCTTGGTCAGGCTGGCCGGGGCCAGGCGTTCGTCCGGATTGAGCGACGCGAGTTCGGTGCCGGTGCGGCTGTCGATCACGTAGTAGCTCTTGGCGCCGATCACGGGCGGTGCGGGAACGGGCAGCTCCGCGGCGAAAAGCAGCGTGGGCAGCAGTGCGAGGAAATGCAGGGTCGGGCGGAGCAGGAGGCGGAGTACGGCAGGCATGATCACATTCGGCAACGGGGTATAGCCGCCTATTGTAACGGATAGTCTGCCTGCCGCACCTTCGCGTCGTTTGTCAGTCGGTGACGATGTGGGACTCGGCGATACCGAGGCGTTCCAGCCGTGCGACGACGGCGTCGTAGTGATCGCCGCCCTCGATCGGCCCGATGCGGACGCGATAAATAGCGGGAACGTCGCCCGCCGCTTCATGCACGAACGCGCCCGCGATGCCGCCGTCCTGCAGCAGGCGAAACCGGCGTACGGCATTGGCCCGGTCGCCGAAGGCGCCGACCTGCAGGTACACGTCATTGAGCGGACCCGGTTGCGGTGCCATTTCCGGCGTGCCGGCGGCAGCCGGACGGGCTGCGGGCGGCGGGGCCCCGTCCGCGGCGGCAGGCGGAGCGTCGAAGCTGATGGCCGTCACCTCGACCAGGCTGGTACCGTCCCGGACCATATCGAGCCGGCGCGCGGCGGCATACGACAGGTCGATGATGCGATTGTCGACGAACGGCCCGCGATCGTTAACGCGGACGACGACCGACCGGTCATTGCGCAGGTTGCGGACTCGCACGTACGTCGGCAGCGGCAACGTCTTGTGGGCCGCCGTGAGCGCGTGCATGTCGTAAGGTTCCCGGCTGGACGTCGGCCGGCCGTGAACTGCTGCCGTACCAGGAGGCAACGCCGCGCTCGCGATAGCCGAAGCTCGTGTCCATGACTTCGTAGGGGCGGCCGAACACTTCGTACACCGGGCCGTTGCCGTAATGGCTGCGGTCCTCGGGCGCGGCGTTGGATCGGCCGGCAGGTCGGGCGGTGTCGCCGAGCCGGACCGCGGTCCGCCGTCGGTGGCCGGACGCATTGCGCAGGCCGCGAGCACCGGCAACAGCAACAATGCGGCCCCGAGTCGCATCATGCAGCCTCGCCGGCGACCCGCGCCGCGATTTCCTGGCCGAGCTGGTGTACGGCCAGGGCGTAAAGCACGCTGCGGTTGTAACGCGTGATAACGAAGAAGTTATGGAAGCCCACCCAGAACTCGTGGCCGTCGTCGCCGTCGAGCTTGAGGAGCGCGGCGGGTTCCCCGGGCCGCGAGTTTCGTGGCGAAGCGCACGCCGCGGTCCTGCAGCGCGGCCACCGTGTCACGGGCCTCCAGGCGGTTGTCCGGTTCCGGGCCGTCCCAGCGATCGCTGACCTCGGCCGACGCGGCCACGTCGGCGCCGGAGCGCCAGCCGTGTGCGACGAAATAGTTGGCGACGCTGCCGATGACGTCCGCCCAGTTGCTCCAGATGTCCCGCCGGCCGTCGTCGCTGGCATCGACGGCGTACGCGCGGAAACTGCTGGGCATGAATTGCGGCGCGCCCATCGCGCCGGCGTAGGAGCCGGTCGGCGTCACGGGGTCCAGGCCTTCCTCGCGGGCCAGCAGCAGGAACTCGGCTGAGTTCGCGGCGAAAAAACGCCGCGCGGGGCGGGTAGTCGAACGCCAGCGTGGCCAGCGCGTCGAGCACGCGGTGGTTGCCGGTGATGCGGCCGAAATACGTCTCGACGCTCGATGATGCCCACCAGCATCGCCGGAGCGACCCCCGTGTCGTCGCCGATTCGCTCGAGCGTGCCGGCGCGCTCGCGCCAGAACTCGGCGCCGGCGGCGACGCGTTCGTCGGTCAGAAAGATATCGCGGCACCGGGCCCCACGACAGCGTGCGCTCGGCGGGCCGGCTGATGGACTCCAGGATACCGTCGCGCGTCTCGGCGGATGCCAGTGCCCGGACCAGGACTGCCCGATCGTAATCGTGCGTCGCCACCATCTCGTCGATGAATTCGCGGACCTCGGTCCTGTCGGTATCGATTGCCGCGGCCGGGCGTGTGCCTGCAAGGGCGAACGTGGCCAGGACCGCCGTGGTCAGCCAGCCTGATTTCTTCGATCAATGGGGCAGCAGTTTCCGGCGCGTATGGATGGACATGGAGATACCCAACCCCGTCATTAGCGTCACCATGGACGTGCCGCCGAAACTGACGAGTGGCAGCGGTACGCCGACGACCGGCACGAGTCCCGTCACCATGGCCGTATTGACGAACACGTAGACGAAAAACGTCAGGCTGATACTGCCCGCGAGCAAGCGCGAGTAGGAATCGCGTGCCTGCATTGCGATGTACAGGCCGCGGCCCACGACAAACATGTACAGGCCGAGGAGGCTCAGCACGCCCAGCAGGCCGAGCTCCTCGCCCATGACCGCGAAGATGAAGTCGGTGTCGCGCTCGGGCAGGAACTCGAGCTGTGCCTGGCTGCCGTTGGTCCAGCCCTTGCCGAACAGGCCGCCCGAGCCGATTGCGATCTTCGACTGGATGATGTTGTAGCCGGCGCCCAGCGGATCCGAGTCCGGGTTCAGCAGCGTAAGGACGCGCTGCCGCTGGTAGTCCTGCATGAAATTCCACAGTGCCATGGCGCCGGGAATCGACAGCAATCCGAGGACGGCGATCAGGCGCATTGACATGCCCGCGAGCACCAGGACGAGGAATCCCGACGCGGCAATGAGCAGCGCGGTGCCGAGATCCGGCTGCACCGCGATCATCGCGGCCGGCACCGCGATCAGGATGCCGATGACCAGCAGGTGGCCGACTCTCGGCGGCAGGTTGCGGTCGTGGAGGAACCACGCGGCCATCATCGGCACGGCGAGCTTCATGATTTCCGACGGCTGGAAACGGATGCCGAGGTCGAGCCAGCGCTGAGCCCCCTGGCCGACCTCGCCGAGGAACAGCACCAGGGTCAACAGCGTCAGGCCAAGCAGGTAACCCCAGGGCGACCAGCGACGCAGCAGGTCGGGAGGCAGCTGTGCGACGACCACCAGCGCCACCAGCGCAACGCCGAGGCGGACGCACTGCGACAGCCACAGGTCCATGTTGGCGCCGACGGCGCTGTACAGGACCACCAGTCCGAAACCGCAGATCAGCAGCAGGCCGACCAGCAGCGGAACGTCGAGGTGCAGGCCGCGCGCCAGGCGACCCATGTCGCCGAGCGGCGCCGCGCGGCGTTCGATCAGGCGCTGCGTGTCACTGAACTGCATTGTCGGCAAACCCGAGGTACTGGTCCATGATACGCCGTGCGATCGGCGCGGCGACCCGGCTGCCGCTGCTGCCGTTCTCGACCACGACCGCGACCGCGATGCGCGGCGCGTCGGCCGGCGCGAACGCGATGAACAGCGCGTGATCGCGCAGGCGCTCGGCAACTTCTTCCTCGTCGTACTCTTCTTCCTGGCCGATCGAGAAGACCTGTACCGTGCCGCTTTTGCCGGCCATGGAGTACGGTGCGCCGAGGCCGTTGCGCGCGCCGTGCCGTTCTCCGCCTGCATGATGGCGTTCATCGCGTCGATGACGCTGTCCCAGTAGAACTCGTTGTCGATATCGACGGCGGGCTCCGGTTCCGGGGCGACCGGCGTGCGTTCGCCGGTCAGCGGATCTTCCCACGCGGCGACCAGGTGCGGGCGGAAGCGCTGTCCGCGCATGGCGAGCGCGGCCGTCGCATTCGCGAGTTGCAGCGGCGTGGCCAGCATGTAGCCCTGGCCGATCGAGGCGATGACGGTCTCGCCCGGGAACCAGACCTGGTCCGCACGCGTGCTGAACGCGCCGCGCTTCCATTCGCGCGACGGCACGAGGCCGCCCAGTTCGCCGGCAAGATCGATGCCGGTACGGCTGCCCAGCCCGAACGCCGTCAGGTAGTCGTGCATGCGATCGATCCCGATGTCGCGGCTGATCTCGTAGAAATACACGTCGCAGGACTCGGCGATCGCGTTGTGCAGGTCCAGTTCGCCGTGACCCTGCGGCTTCCAGTCGCGATAGCGGTGTGTGCTGCCCGGCAGCGTGTAGTAGCCGCGGCACATCGTGCGGCGCGTCAGGTTGGTCGCACCCGTTTCGAGAGCCGCGAGCGCCAGCATCGGCTTGATCGTCGAGCCCGGCGGGTAGGTACCGCGCACGGCGCGATTGAACAGCGGCTGCGTCGGGGTCCGACTGCAGCGCGCGAAACTCGCTCGTGGACATGCCGAGCGCGAATGCGTTGGGATCGAACGCGGGCGCGCTGACGAGAGCGAGGATCTCGCCATTTTGCGGGTCGATGGCGACGATGGAGCCGCGCTGTCCCTCGAGTTCGCGGCTGGCGAGCTGCTGCAGTTCCAGATCGAGACTCAGGTACAGGTTATGGCCGGGGGTCGGCGATTCGGCTTCCATCAGCGCCTGCGACAGCTCGCGCGAGTCGGCCGGCACCTGCCGGCCGCGGGCATTGGTGACGACCTGGCGGTGGCCGGGCACGCCGTGCAGCCGATTCTCGTTGCGGTACTCGACGCCGGTCTTGCCGGTGTGTGCGGTGCCGGCGTAGGCGGCCCCGTCCAGGCGCTCGAGATCGCGCGTCGAGATGGCGCCAACATAGCCCACGGCGTGCGCGACGCTGTCGCCGTGCGGATAATGGCGCACCAGCCGCGGCTGGAAATCGACCCGGGAAGCGCGGCCGTTGCACGGCGAAGTCGGAGATTTCCTCGGCGCTCAGACGGAACCGCAGGGTCACCGGCTTGAAGCGCGGGCCGCTACGGCCGAGCTCCACGTAGCGCGGGATGTCCTCGGCCGCAATCAGCTCCAGCGCCGCCAGCCGGTCCAGCGTATCCTCGAGATCGCGGACCTGCTCGGGTATCAGCTCCAGCTGGTAGGCAGGCAGGTTTTCGGCGAGCACGCGCCCGTTGCGGTCGAAGATCAGGCCGCGTGTCGGCGGCACGGCTTCGATCCGGATGCGATTGCCGTGAGATTGTTCGGCGAAATGCTCGTGGTCGAATACCTGCAGCTGGACCAGCCGCGTGACCACCGTGCCGAGCAACAGGACGCCGATGATGCCGGACACGATCACGCGGCTCGCGAACAGGCGGCGTTCCGAATGGTGATCCTTGATGGGCGAAATCAGGTCCATGGGTCGGATCGGCAAACTGCCGTCGGAGGTTCGCCGCCGGCGCGAATTGACGCGGGCGAGTAACAGGTAGACCAGCGGCCACACCAGGGTTCCCGAAATAACGGGCCCCCAGATGCGGACGTTCTCGACGTTGATGCCGGCAACGCCGTTCACCCAGAACAGGATGAACTGGTACAGGCCGAGCAGGGCGGCGACCGTCAGCGTCAACTGCGACAGTGGAAAGACCCGGAATTGCAGGTGAAAACGTACCGTCACGAACACCACCGCCGACAGCGCCAGCGCGTGCTGGCCGAGCAGCGTGCCTTGCGCCACGTCGAGAATCAGCCCGATCAGCCAGGCACTGCCGACACCGTAATGCCGCGGCAGGGCCATCGACCAATATATAAGTGTCAGCGTGACCCAGTCCGGCCGGAACGCCGCGACGGCCTCGGGCAATGGCGCGATGGCGAGCATCAGCGCCACGACGATTGTCAGCGCGATCGGCAGGCGTCGTGAGCCGCGGCGCCTATCCATTGTCGTCCGTCTCGTCCGCGGGCGCCTCGTCCGGCCCGGTCCAGATCAGCATGATCTCCCGTACCTGGTTCAGCGCGGCCGACGGGCGCGCCGAGACACGGGCGAACGGTTCCTGCGGCAGGCGCTCGACCGAGTCGACCACGGCGACGGGGTAGCCGGCGGGAAACGTGCCGCCCAGTCCGGACGTGACGAGCAGGTCGCCGACCTCGATATCGGCGTTGTTCGGCAGGTACTGCAGATCGAGCCGGTCGTACTCGCCGGTGCCGAACGCGATAGTGCGCAGGCCGTTACGATTGACTTCCACCGGCAGCGCGTGATCCGGATCGCTAATCAGCAGCGCCTGCGAGGACAGCAGGCCGGCCTCGATCACCTGTCCGACAACCCCATCCGCGTCAATGAGGGCCTGGCCGTCGTAAACGTCGTCGCGGTGCCCTTTGTCGATAACGATGGCGTGGCGAAACGGATTGCTGCTCACCGACATGATGCCGGCCACCCGCACCCGGTCGGTAACGCGTGACGTTGCATCCAGCATTGCGCGCAACCGTTCGTTTTCCGCCTCCAGCGCCGCGTAGCGCTGCAGGCGCGCGTGTGTCAGCAAGCGCTCCGCGTGCAGACGGCTGTTCTCCAGCAGCAGGTCGTTGCGGCTTTCGGTCGTCGCCTGCAGCCATTGCCACATCGACACGGGTGCGTCGACGACCACGCGCAGCGGATAGACCGTCGCACCGATGGCCTTGCGCACGGCGTCGAGATGATTCTGGCGATGGTCGACGATCATCAGCAGGATGCTGAGACCGGCCAGCAACAGCCAGCGTACGCCCAGTGCCGGCGTACGGGTGGATCGTTGCGGGTTGTCGGTGCGTGCGGAAACCATCAGCTCAATCCGCGGCGAGCTTCGCGGCGATCACCGTGCCGATGTCCGCGCGGCGTCAGCCGCCCCGATGCAGTCGCTGCACGGCGGGCGGGGTGCGGCGCGCCATTCACCTATTCCAGGCCGAAGACGGCCGGGCCGTGCTCGTCGATGAGTTCGATGACACGGCCGCCGCCACGCGCAACGCAGGTCAGCGGGTCGTCGGCGATGACGACCGGCAGGCCGGTTTCTTCCATCAGGAGCTTGTCCAGTTCACGCAACATGGCGCCGCCACCGGTAAGGACGATGCCGCGTTCCGCGACGTCGGCGCCGAGCTCGGGCGGCGTCTGCTCCAGCGCTTCCTTGACCGCGCCGACGATACCCTGCAGCGGCTCCTGCAGCGCCTCCAGGATTTCGTTGCTGTTCAGCGTGAAGCTGCGCGGCACGCCCTCGGACAGGTTGCGACCCTTGACCGATATCTCGTTCACTTCCTGGCCGGGAAACGCGGAGCCGATTTCATGCTTGATGCGTTCGGCCGTGGCTTCACCGATCAGGATGCCGTAGTTGCGGCGCACGTAGTTGGTGATGGCTTCATCGAAACGATCGCCACCGATACGTACGGAGGCCGCGTAGACGATTCCGTTCAGCGAGATGACGGCAACTTCCGACGTGCCGCCGCCGATATCGAGCACCATGGACCCGCGTGCTTCGTGTACCGGCATGCCGGCGCCGATTGCCGCGGCCATGGGTTCGGGTATCAGGTGCACCTTGCGGGCGCCGGCGCCTTCCGCCGATTCGCGAATCGCCCGCCGTTCCACCTGTGTCGAGCCGTACGGCACACAGACGAGTACGCGCGGGCTCGGCCGGAAATAACGCGTGCCGTGCGCCTTGCGAATGAAATGCTGCAGCATTTTCTCGGTGACCGTGAAATCAGCGATGACGCCGTCCTTGCAGGGGCCGGATCGCGGTAATGTTGCCGGGCGTCCTGCCCAGCATGTTCTTCGCCTCGACGCCGACGGCCTCGACTACCCGCCCGCCGCGACCGCTGTCTTCGCGTATCGCTACAACTGAGGGTTCGTCAAGAACAATACCGTGGCCGCGGGAATAGATAAGCGTGTTGGCTGTCCCGAGATCGATCGACAAATCGTTCGAGAAATAACCTAGAATGTTCTTCAGCATGCTGGGAGAGGGTCCCGCGAGTCGAGTAACTTGCTAATCTAACAATGCGCAGGACATTGAGCAAGACGGCGTGTATCATTGCGCCGCGCGGCGTCAGCCCCTGCGCAGACCGCATTCTCCGAGGTTCTCCGGTGTCGCTCAGCAAAGACCAGGTTCAGCATATCTCGATGTTGGCGCGGCTCAGTCTCGCCGATGACGAGACCGCCGACGTCGTGGACAAGTTGTCGCGTATCGTCGATTTCGTGGATCAGCTGCAGGCCGCCCCGACCGACGATGTCGTGCCGATGGCCCACCCGCTCAACCAGACCCAGCGCCTGCGGCCGGATGTCGTGACCGAAGCCGATAACCGGGATCGCCTGCAGCAGAATGCGCCGGCCGTCCGCGACGGTCTCTACCTGGTGCCGAAGGTCCTCGAGTAGCGATGGCCGCGACCGGCGACGATCTCCCAGCGCGCACGCTGACCGGGCTCGCAGAGGGGCTGAAAAACCGTGAGTTCAGCGCGCGCGAACTCGCGGAGGCACTGCTCGCGCGCATCGAGGCGCAGGACGCAACGCTGAACGCCTTCATCACGGTCACCGCGGACGCGGCGCTGGCGGCGGCGGACGCGGCCGACCGGCGGCTGGCGAGCGGCGATGCCGGGCCCCTGACCGGCCTGCCGCTGGTGCACAAGGACATCTTCTGCACGCGTGGCGTGCGCACTACGTGCGGCTCGCGCATGCTGGCCGGGTTCGTCTCCCCGTACGACGCGACCGTCGTCGAACGGCTGGCGGCGGCCGGCATGGTCACGCTGGGCAAGACCAACATGGACGAATTCGCCATGGGGTCGTCCAACGAAACCAGTTATTTCGGCCCGGTCGCGCAACCCGTGGGACACGACCCGATCGCCAGGCGGGTCGTCCGGCGGTTCGGCGGCGGCCGTGGCGGCGCGCCTGGTGCCGGCGGCCGCCGGCACGGACACGGGCGGCTCGATTCGCCAGCCGGCCGCGCTGACCGGCACGCTGGGACTGAAGCCCACCTATGGCCGGGTCTCGCGCCACGGCATGGTCGCGTTCGCGTCCAGCCTTGACCAGGCCGGCACGATTACCCGCTCGGCGGCCGATGCGGCGCTGCTGTTACGAGCGATGGCAGGATTCGACGAGCGCGACTCCACGTCGGTGAACGAGCCGGTGCCGGACTACGTGGCGGCGCTCGAGCAGCCGCTCGACGGCTTGCGCATCGGCATCGTCCGCCAGCATTTCGATGCCGGCCTGGACGAGCAGAACGGTGCCCGGGTCCGCGACGCCATCGCCGTGCTCGAGGGACAGGGCGCCACCGTCCGGGAGGTGGACCTCCCGAATCTCGACCTGTCGGTGCCCACGTATTATGTCGTTGCACCGGCGGAATGCTCGTCCAACATGTCGCGCTTCGACGGCGTGCGCTTCGGGCACCGGGCCGCCGAGCCGCGCGACCTGCCGGACCTTTATCGCCGCAGCCGGGGCGAGGGCTTCGGCGCCGAGGTGAAGCGGCGCATCATGACCGGCACCTACGTGCTGTCCGCCGGCTACTACGACGCCTATTACCTCAAGGCACAGAAGGTACGCCAGCTCATCAGCGAGGATTTTCGCCGCGCGTTCGCGGAGGTGGATCTCATCGCGGGGCCCACGACACCGACGCCCGCGTTCGCGCTGGGCGACAAGACCGACGACCCGATCACGATGTACCTGAACGACATCTACACCATCGGCGCTAACCTCGCCGGCTTGCCGGCGTTGTCCGTGCCCTGCGGGTTCGTCGACGACCTGCCGGTGGGGCTGCACCTCGTCGGTCCGCATTTCGGCGAGGAACGGCTGCTGAACTGCGCCCACCGCTACCAGGACGACACCGACTGGCACCGGCGTGGGCCGGGGGGCCGGCCGTGAGCGCGGCGTGGGAGACGGTCATCGGGCTGGAGATTCACACGCAGCTCGCGACCCGCAGCAAGATTTTCTCCGGTTCGGCCACGGCCTACGGCGCGCCACCGAATACCCAGGCGAGCCTGATCGATCTCGGCTATCCCGGCGTCCTGCCGGTACTGAACGCCGAGGTCGTGCGCATGGCGTGCCGCTTCGGCCTGGCTGTCAATGCCACGATCGCGCCGCGCTCGGTGTTCGCGCGCAAAAATTACTTCTACCCGGATCTGCCCAAGGGTTACCAGATCAGCCAGTACGAGCTGCCGATCGTCGAGCACGGCGAGCTCACGATCGTCGACGACGAGGGCGCCGAAAAACGCATCGGCATCACCCGGGCACACCTCGAGGAGGACGCCGGCAAGTCCACCCATGAAGGGCTGGACCGCCATACCGGCATCGATCTCAACCGGGCCGGAACGCCTTTGCTGGAGATCGTTTCCGAGCCGGACCTGCGCTCGGCTCGCGAGGCGGTCGCCTACATGCGCAAGATCCACTCGATCGTCCGCTATCTGGAGATTTCGGACGGGAACATGCAGGAGGGCTCGTTCCGCTGCGACGCCAATGTGTCAGTGCGGCCGCGCGGCCAGCTTGAACTGGGGACGCGCACGGAGCTCAAGAACCTGAACTCGTTCCGTTTCGTGGAAAAAGCCATCAATTTCGAGGTGGCGCGCCAGGTCGAGCTGCTGGAGGACGGCGGCACGGTCGTGCAGGAGACTCGCCTGTACGACGCCGAGCGGGACGAAACGCGCTCGATGCGGACCAAGGAGGAAGCGAACGACTACCGGTATTTTCCCGGACCCGGACCTGCTGCCGGTTGCAACTCGATCGCGAGTTCGTCGATAGTGTCCGGGCCACGCTGCCGGAACTGCCGGACGCAAAGCGGCAGCGCTTCGTCGAGCAATACGGGTTGCGAATCGCCGATGCCGAGGTCCTGACACAGAGCCGCGCGCTGGCCGATTTTTTCGAGGCGACCGCGGCCGCCGCGGACGACAATGCGCGCCCAGGCCGCGACATCGGTCAGCCGGTGAGCTGTCGGCAGCGCTCAACCGCGCAGGCCTCGATATCGCGTCCAGCCGCGTGTCGGCCGCCGCGCTCGGCGGGCTGATCCGGCGTATCGAGGACGGTACGATCTCCGGCAAGATCGCCAAGGACGTGTTCGAGGGCCTGTGGAACGGCGAGGGCGGTGCGGACGACATCGTTGCCGCGCGCCGGGCTCGAACCGATCGCCGACCCGGCGGCCATCGACCGTGTCGTCGAGGAGGTCCTCGCCGGCCGCACCCGGCGCAGGTGGCGATCCGTGCCGGCAAGGTCCGGATTCTCAGGCTTCCTCGTTGGCGAGGTCATGCAGAAAACCGGCGGCGGGGGCCAATCCCGGCCAGGTCGACGTGGCCCTGCGGCGGCACCTCGACGACGCCTGATACCCGCTCGTCGGCGCGCCGGCATCCGTTCCCGGACGGGCGCCTGTCAGTCTCCCGCGCGACGCCTGTGCTACGCTCGCTTCGCCGTCGTCATAGGGGGTGTTCTTATATATTTATGTTAACCGCCCGTTGCGAACGTCTGCTGGCGCGCCTCAAGGCTCTCGCCGACCCGGTGCGGCTGCGGCTGCTTGCCCTGTGCCAGCGCGGCGAGTGCAGCGTGTCGGAACTGACCGGCGTGCTCGGGCTGAGCCAGCCGCGGGTGTCGCAGCAGCTGAAGTTGCTCTGCGACGCGGCGCTGCTGGAACGTTTCCGGGACGGCCAGCGCGTCTACTACCGGCTGCCGCCCGGTGGTGCCGATGCCGCCCGCCGGCAGCTGCTGGCGCTCTTGCCGGCGGATGAGCCGCAGTTCGCGGCCGATGCCGAGCGCCTGCGGGAGCTGCGCAGCGAGGGCATCGATGCGCAAGGGCACACGGCGGCCGCGACGCCCGAGGATCGGGCGCTGCACCGGGCGATCCTCGACCTGACCGTCGCCGCGCCGGTCGGCGACCTGCTGGATACCGGCTGCGGCGAGGGGCGGTTGCTGAAGCTGCTGGCCAGCCGGGCCAATCGCGCGGTTGGCGTCGACATCGATGCCGATGCCCGCAACCGGGCGCGCGCCGAGCTCCTGCTGGCCGGTCTCGGCAATTGCAGCCTGCGCCAGGGCGACATGTACCGCCTGCCGTTCGACGCCGCCGCCCTCGACGCCGATCATCGTCGACGACGTGCTGGTTGACGCGGCCAGGGCCCAGCGAGGCGCTCGCCGAGGCCGGCCGCCTGCTGCGCCCGGGGGTCGGCTGTTCGTGCTGCTGCGCCTGGCGAACGAACCGGCCGACGCCGTGCAGCAACGGCTCGCGACGTGGTGCCGTGCGGCCAGGCTCAGGCTTGCGCCGCCGCGGGTCGCGCCGCGGACGGCGCCGCGCTGGCTGCTGGCCGTTCGCGACCTGCACGATGCCGCCCGGCGGCCGCCTGATCACGACAGGGGGATTCCAGATATGACCGCCACCCAGGCTACGAACAACCGCATGCCGGCTACCGACGGTACGCAGGCGGGCACCGTGCCGCGCGTTACCTTCGAGTTCTTTCCGCCGAACAGCGAGCAGATGGAGCGCACGATGTGGGACTCCATCCAGCGCCTGTCGGTGCTGGCGCCGCACTTCGTGTCCGTGACCTACGGGGCCGACGGGTCGACACGCGAGCGCACCCACGCCGCGGTCGCGCGCATCATGCGCGAAACGGACCTGACGGCGGCGCCGCACCTGACCTGCATCGGCGCGCGGCGCGGCGAGATCGACGACATCGCGCGGCGCTACTGGGATATCGGCGTGCGTCACCTGGTCGCGCTGCGGGGCGACGTCCCCAGGGGGGTGAGCCGCTACGTGCCGCGTCCCGATGGCTACGCCTACGCATCGGGATCTCGTTGCCGGCCTCAGGCGGGTTGCGATTTCGACATCTCGGTGGCCGCCTACCCGGAGGTTCATCCCGAGGCGCCGGATGCCGCGTTCGATCTCGACAACCTGAAGCGCAAACTCGACGCCGGTGCGTCGCGCGCGATTACGCAGTTCTTCGAAATCGAGCCCTTTCTGCGTTTCGCGATCGCTGCGCCGCGGCGGGCATTGATTCGCAGGTCGTGCCGGGCATCCTGCCCATCACGAAGTTTCCACAACTGCAGCGTTTTGCCGAGCAGTGTGGCGCCACGGTTCCTGACTGGCTGCAGCAGCGCTTTCGCGGACTGGAGGACGATGCCGAGACGCGCCAGATGATTGCCGCCAGCATCGCCATCGAACAGGTGCGCATGCTGCGGGCGGAAGGCATCGACGAATTTCACTTCTATACGTTGAATCGCGCGGAACTGACGTTCGCCATCTGCCACGCGATGGGCGTGCGGCCGCGCCAGGCGGCGGCCTGACTCAGTAAGGAAAGGACTATTGATGGACAGAGCCGACAGAATTGCCGCCCTGAAGGAGCTGCTGGAACGCCGCATCCTGCTGCTGGACGGTGCCATGGGCACGATGATCCAGTGCCTGAAGCTCGAGGAAGACCTGTTTCGCGGTGACGAATTCCGTGACTGGCAACGTGATCTCAAGGGCAACAACGACCTGCTGTCGATTACGCGCCCGGATGTCATCCGCGACATCCACCGGCAGTTCCTCGATGCCGGCGCGGACGTAATCGAAACCAATACGTTCAATTCGAACGCACCGTCGATGAGCGATTACGGCATGGAGGCGCTGGTGCCACGACTGAACACGGCCGCGGCCCAGCTCGCGCGTGCCTGCGCCGACGAGGCGGCGGACCGTGACGGGCGGCCCCGCTTCGTCGCCGGCGTGCTCGGACCAACCAACCGCACGGCGTCGATATCGCCGGACGTCAACGACCCGGGTTTTCGCAATATTCGGTTTGCTGAACTGGCCGAGACGTACGAATCGGCAGCCGTAGCGCTGATCAACGGCGGCGTCGACTTCCTGATGATAGAGACGATCTTCGATACGCTGAACGCGAAGGCGGCGATTTTCGCGCTACGGCGGGCCGCGGACGCGACCGGCGTCGATCTGCCGGTCATGATTTCGGGCACGATCACCGACGCGTCCGGGCGTACCTTGTCCGGCCAGACGACCGAGGCTTTCTGGAACTCCGTTCGCCACGCCCGGCCGTTCATGGTCGGCCTGAACTGTGCCCTGGGCGCGGCCGATCTGCGGCCGTACGTCGCCGAACTGTCGCGCGTCGCCGATACCGGCGTCAGTGCGCACCCGAATGCGGGTTTGCCGAACGAGTTCGGCGAGTACGACGAGTCGCCCGAGGACATGGCGGAGGTCATGCGCGAGTTCGTCGAGAGCGGCCTGGTCAACATGGTCGGCGGTTGCTGCGGCACGACGCCCGAACACATCGCGGCACTCGGCGACATTATCGGCGCCGCCGGACCGCGTCGCCGGCCGACGCTGCCGAAGCGCACCCGGCTGTCCGGGCTGGAACCCGTGTCCATCGGACCGGACGACCTGTTCGTCAACGTAGGCGAGCGCACCAACGTCACCGGGTCGGCGCACTTCCGGCGGCTGATAGAAGCCGATGACTACGTAGCGGCGCTGGACGTCGCGCGCCAGCAGGTCGAGAACGGCGCACAGATCATCGACATCAACATGGACGAAGGCATGCTCGACTCGGAGCAGGCGATGCGTCACCTTCTGCAACCTCGATCGCCTCCGAGCCGGACGTCGCGCGCGTGCCGGTAATGATCGATTCGTCCAAGTGGTCGGTCATCGAGGCAGGACTGCGTTGCGTCCAGGGCAAGAGCATCGTCAACTCGATCAGCCTGAAGGAAGGCGAGGAAAAGTTTATCGCAGCAGGCGCGGCTGGTCCGTCGCTACGGCGCAGCCGTCGTCGTCATGGCCTTTGATGAACAAGGGCCAGGCCGACAATGTTCAGCGCAAGGTGGAAATCTGCGAACGCAGCTACCGGATCCTTACCGAGCGGGTCGGTTTCGATCCCGCAGGACATCATATTCGACCCGAATATCTTCGCGATTGCGACCGGCATCGAGGAACACAACAGCTACGGACTGGATTTCATTGAAGCGACGCGGCGAATCAAGGAGCAACTGCCGCACGTCCTGGTGAGCGGCGGTGTCAGCAACGTGTCGTTCTCCTTCCGCGGCAACAATACCGTGCGCGAGGCGATCCACTCGGTCTTCCTGTATCACGCGATCCGTGCCGGCCTCGATATGGGCATCGTCAATGCCGGCCAGCTGGCGATCTACGAGGACCTGCCGGACGAATTGCGCAACGCGGTGGAAGACGTGGTGCTGAACCGGGACGACGGCGCGACGGAGACGCCTGCTGGAACTGGCCGAGCAGGTATCGCGGCCGATGCTTCGGGTGCCGCGCAGGACAAGAAGGACCTCGCGTGGCGCGAGCTGCCGGTCAACAAGCGCCTCGAACACGCGCTGGTCAAGGGCATCGACCGAGTTCGTCGATGACGGATACCGGAGGAGCGCGCCGGCTCGCGCACGGCGGCCGCTGGACGTCATCGAGGGACCGCTGATGGACGGCATGAACGTGGTCGGCGACCTGTTCGGCGACGGCAAGATGTTCCTGCCGCAGGTCGTGAAGTCGGCGCGCGTCATGAAAAAGGCGGTCGGGCATCTCGTGCCGTTCATCGAGGAGGAGAAGGGCGGCGCGCGCGAAACGAACGGCAAGATCGTCATGGCGACCGTCAAGGGTGATGTTCATGACATCGGCAAGAATATCGTCGGCGTCGTGCTGCAGTGCAACAACTTCGAGGTCATCGACCTCGGCGTCATGGTGTCGTGCGAGAAAATTCTCGACACGGCACGCCGCGAGGGTGCCAACATCATCGGGCTGTCTGGCCTGATAACGCCGTCGCTGGACGAAATGGTCAATGTCGCGGCGGAGATGCAGCGGCAGAAGTTCGAACTGCCGTTGCTGATCGGTGGCGCGACGACGTCACCGGCGCACACGGCCGTCAAGATCGAGCCGAACTACGAAGGCCCTGTCATCTACGTCAAGGATGCGTCACGGTCGGTCGGCATCGCGCAGTCACTGGTCGAGCAGGGCAGCCGCGAGGCGCTGGTGCGGAAGGTGCGCGGAGCAGACGCGAAGCGTCGCGCGCGCCATGCCGGCGAGCGCCGCCGCGGTCCCGAGCTGACGCTGGAGGAAGCGCGCGCGAACCGGCATCGCTGCGACTGGGACAACTACACGCCGCCGGCGCCGGCGTTTACCGGCACGCGGGTGCTGAAGAACGTCGACCTCGCCGAGCTGCGTGACTACATCGACTGGATGCCGTTTTTCAACGCCTGGGAATTCCGCGGCCGGTTTCCCGCGATCCTCGATGACGAGACCGTCGGCGAGGCGGCGCGTTCCCTCTATGCCGACGCGACCGAGATGCTGGACCGTATTATCGAGGAACGCTGGCTGGAGGCGCGCGGCGTACTCGGCTTCTTCCCGGCAGCCTGCGTCGACGATGACGATATTGCGATTCTTGATGACGAGCGGCACGAACAGCGCATGCGGCTGTGTCACGTGCGCCAGCAAAAGCGCAAACCGCGCGACGGCACGAACGATTGCCTGGCCGACTTCGTTGCGCCGCTGGACAGCGGCAAGGCCGATTACATCGGCGGGTTCGCCGTCACCGCCGGCATCGGCATCGACGAGCACGTGCGGCGTTTCGAGGCCGAACACGACGACTATTCCAGCATCATGCTGAAGGCGCTGGCCGATCGGCTGGCGGAAGCGTTTGCCGAGTACCTGCATGAGCGGGTCCGGCGCGAATACTGGGGTTACGCTCCGCGCGAATCGCTCGGCAACGAGGCACTGATCGCCGAAGAATACACGGGCATCCGCCCGGCGCCGGGCTATCCGGCCTGCCCGGATCACACGGAAAAAGCGAAGCTGTGGGAATTACTGGATGCCGAGGCGGAAATCGGTCTCAGGCTGACCCGATTCGTACGCGATGTATCCCACGGCCGCGGTCAGCGGCTGGTATTTCGCGCACCCGGACTCACGTTACTTTGCGGTCGGCAAGGTGGGGCGCGACCAGGTCGAGTCGCTCGCGGAACGCAAGGGCTGGGACGTCACCGAAGTCGAGCGCTGGCTGTCGCCGAACCTCGGCTACGAGAGGTCGAAAGCCGACGCGGCCTGACCCGCCCGGCGGCCGGCGTCAGCCCGTGTCGTCGACGCGGTGCACGCCGATGGTTACCGTTTCCTCGGGCACATCGCGGTGGCCGGCGGTCGTGGTCGTCGGCAATGCCGCGATCGCATCGACGACGTCCATGCCGCTGGTGACCCGTCCGAATACCGCGTAGCCGAAGTCCCGGCCGCCGTGATCCAGGAATTCATTGTCGCGCAGGTTGATGAAAAACTGTGACGTCGCGCTGTTGACGGCCGCCGTGCGCGCCATGGCGAGCGTGCCCCGCAGGTTGCGCTGGCCGTTATCCGCCTCGTTCCGGATCGGTTCGCGCGTTTCCTTGCGCTGCATGTCCGCCGTCATGCCCCCGCACTGGATCATGAAGTTCGGAATAACGCGGTGAAAAATCGTGTCGCCGAAAAAACCGGCATCGGCGTAGGCGCGAAAGTTGTCGCAACTCACGGGCGCGGCGTCCTCGAACAGCTCGATATCGATGTCACCGAGTGGTGTGGTTATGCGGTACATGGCGCTCCGGGCGGTGATTGGCCGACGGCCTGGTTAACACACATTACACGTTCATGCGCGGGCTGACGCCAGGACGGCGCAGGTGACGCGTGCCCGTCCGGCGAGGTCCGGCACCGAGCGCGGTGCCTGCCAGCCGTGGTGCAGCAGGAGCCCGGCAACCGCGCTGGCCTGGTTGGCGCCGTGCTCCAGCAACAGCATTGCCCCGGGCACCGCGATGGCAACGCTGGCCGCGGCAATCGCCCGGATCGCATCCAGCCCGTCCGGACCCGCGACCAGCGCGTCGCGCGGCTCGTGTCGCAGGGCCGCGAGCGCCGGGTCCGCGGTGGCAACATACGGCGGGTTGGAAACAATGACCTCGAACTGCCGGCCGGCCAGCGGCTCGGTCCAGCTGCCGGCGATGAACTCGACGTTGGGCAGGTCGAGCTGGCGGGCGTTTTCGCGTGCGATCGCCAGCGCCGCGGCACTGACGTCGGTGGCCGTGACCTGGCAATGCGGGTCGCTCGCGCGCCAGGGCCAGCGCGATCGCGC
Organism: Woeseiaceae bacterium; assembly: GCA_034522415.1. Classification (GTDB taxonomy): domain Bacteria; phylum Pseudomonadota; class Gammaproteobacteria; order Steroidobacterales; family Woeseiaceae; genus Woeseia. The sequence goes on along the minus strand of JAXHLH010000011.1, from coordinate 8,350 downwards.
CGCTGCCGGTGCCGAGGTCCAGCACGCGGTACGCGGCGCGCCTCGGAATCCGGCCCAGTGCCTGTTCCACGAGCGTTTCGGTTTCCGGGCGTGGCACCAGGGTTGCCGGGCTGACCATCAACGGCATCGACCAGAACTCGCGGGTACCGCTGATGTAGGCAAGCGGCACGCCATCCAGTCGCCGTGCGAGCGAGCGTTCCAGCCGCCCGATGGCGCCGTCATCGAGTTCATCGTCCGCGTGGGCGAACAGGAAGCTGCGCGGCATGTCAATGGCGCGCGACAGCAGCAGCTCGGCATCCAGCCGTGGGCTGTCGCTGACGCCGGCAAGGCGTTCCGTGGCCCGGGTGAGCTGCACGCCGATTCGCCGGTCGCCGCTTTCGTCCTGTTTCTTCACGTCGCTCGTCTCGCCGGGACTGGCCCGTTACAAAGCCCTTCGCGTACCATGGCCGCCAGTCCGGGCCGCGGTGTCGTGCGATGAAAGTCTATTCCAGTATTCTCGAGATGGTCGGCAATACGCCGATGCTAGAAGTGACGAAAAACGGACACCGGTCCCTGCCGCCTGTTCCTGAAACTCGAGCTGCTGAATCCCGCCGGGTCCATCAAGGACCGCATTGGCCTGTCGATGATAGAACAGGCCGAACGGCGAGGGGACCTCAAGCCGGGGGACACCATCGTCGAGGCGACGGCCGGCAACACCGGCCTGGGGCTGGCGCTGGTTGCGCGCCAGAAGGGCTACCACCTGGTCCTGGTGCTGCCGGACAAGATGAGCCAGGAGAAGATATTCAACCTGCGCGCCATGGGCGCCGAGGTTGTGCTGACCCGCTCCGATGTCGCCAAGGGGCACCCCGAGTATTACCAGGACCTGGGCCAGAGCATTGCTGACGAGAAAGGCGCGTATTTCATCAACCAGTTCGGCAATCCCGATAATCCGCTGGCGCACGAGCAAACCACGGCGCCCGAAATATTCGAGCAGATGGAGAACGACGTCGACGCGATCGTCATCGGCGTCGGGTCCAGTGGCACGGTCACCGGGCTGAGCCGCTATCTTGCCGCGCACGCACCGGACGTCGAACTGGTGCTTGCCGACCCCGTCGGCTCGATTCTCGCGGACTACATCAATACGGGCGAAGTGCACGAGAAACAGGCCGGCTGGCTGGTCGAGGGAATCGGCGAGGACTTCCTGCCGACCATTTCCGATTTCACCCGGGTGTCGAAGGCCTACAGCATCAGCGACGAAGACTCGTTTCGCACAGCGCGCCTGCTCCTGCAGACGGAAGGCCTGCTGGCCGGGTCGTCCACCGGCACGTTGCTGTCGGCGGCGCTGCAGTACTGCGGTGAGCAGACCACCCCGAAGCGCGTGGTTAGCCTCGCATGCGATACAGGCAACAAGTACCTGTCGAAGCTCTACAACGATTTCTGGATGCAAGAGCCAGGGTTTCATACGACGTGAACGCTTCGGCGACCTGCGCGACCTGGTAGGTCGGCCGCACGGGGAGCGTGCGACTATCACGGTCGGCCCCGACGACGCGTTGACGACGGCGCACAATCGCCTGCGCAACGCGGGCTTTTCGCAGTTGCCGGTCATGGACAGCGATCGCCTGGTCGGCGTGCTGACCGAGAACGACATCATCCGCTATGTATTCGGCAAGCCGGACCTGATGAATGCCCGTGTCCGCGAAGCCATGCAGACGGCGTTTGTCCAGGTCGGGCGAGATACCAGCATAGGAAATCTCGTTGCGATGCTGCACGTCCAGCCCTGCGCAGCCGTTGTCGACGACGACGAGTTTTATGGTCTGATTACGCGCTCGGACGTTCTGAACTACCTGCGCCTGCAGTCCTGACGCCCGTCAGTCGCCGAGTGCCGCGAGCTGCCCGGCCTGGTATTCGTTCACCAGCGGGTCAATGACCTGGTCGAGGCCGCCCTCGAGTATCTCCGCGAGCTCTGTAAATCGTCAGGTTGATGCGGTGGTCGGTAACGCGGCCCTGCGGAAAGTTGTAGGTGCGAATCCGTTCGGAGCGGTCGCCGCTGCCGACCAGCAGCCGCCGTTGTTCCGCCTGGGCCGTGGACTCGCGCCGTGCGCGTTCGGCGTCAAAAAGCCGCGCCTGCAGCAAGGACAGGGCCCGAGCCCGGTCTCGCGCTGCGATCGTTCGTCCTGGCATTCGACGACGATGCCGGTCGGGCAGGTGGATCTGACGCACGGCGGAGTCCGTCTTGTTGATGTGCTGCCCGCCCGCACCGGACGCGCGGTAGGTGTCGACGCGCAGGTCGGCAGGGTTGATGTCGATTGCCTCGAGCTCGTCCGGTTCGGGCAGTACGGCGACCGTGCAGGCAGAGGTGTGTATGCGGCCCTGCGATTCGGTTTCGGGCACGCGCTGGACCCGATGGCGCACCGGATTCGAACTTGAGGTGTGGCGTAGTACCGCTTCGCCGCTCACGCGGCTGATGATTTCGCTGATAGCCGCCGCGCTCGCCTTCGCGCGTTCACTCAGGATCTCCAGCTGCCCAGTCGCGCTGCTCTCGGCGTAGCGTGCAATACATGCGAAACAGGTCGCCGGCGAACAGCGCGGCTTCGTCGCCACCTGTCCCGGCACGAATCTCCAGATAGACGTTGCTGTCGTCGTGCGGATCGCGGGGGATCAGCGACTTTTGCAGTTCCGTGACGAGGGATTCCCGTCGTTCCTGCAGCGTGGCGAGCTCGTCCTCGCCCATTTGCCGGATTTCGGCATCGGCGTCCCGGCACATTTCACCGGCAGCCTCGATGTCGCGCTCGAGCAATTCGAATTGCCGGAACAGCCCGATGACGGGCTCGAGGCGCGCATACTCACGCGACAGGTCACGAAACCGGTTGGCGTTCGAGATGATTTCCGGGTCGGCGAGCAGTCCCGCGACTTCCTCGAAGCGATCGCGCGTGTTTTCCAGGTTGTTGCGTATCGATTCTTTCACGGTCGCGCCTCAGCGGCGGCGGGCAACGGGTTTGTCTTCGTCCGCGTCGCGGCTGTCCGCGTCGAGGTCGAACAGGCTGCGAGCAGCCTCGATGAAAGCGTCGTCCGCATCCTCGCCGGCCTCGCGCAGGCGCACGCTGGGCGCATGCAGCAACTTCTTCATCAGTGACGCGGTCGCATATTCGAGTACTTCTGTGCTGTCGGCGCCTTTCTGCAGGCGCCTGCGCGCCTGCGCCAGTACCTCGCGACGCAGTGCATCGCCCTGGTCGCGCAATGCCGCAATCAGCGGCACCACCTGCTGGCCGCGCTCGATCTCGAGGTAGCGGCGCGTTTCCTCATCGAGTATTCGCTGCGCCTCCAGCGACGCTGCTCCGCGATTGCTCTGTCCTTCGACGAGAACCTTGTCGAGGTCGTCGATCCCGTACAGGTATACGTCCGCGATATCGGCGATCGCGGGATCGAGGTCGCGGGGCACCGCAATGTCGACCGCCGAAGACAGGCCGCCGCTCGCGCGCCGGATGGCGTCGCGCATCTGGGCGGCGGTGAGTATCGGCTCGGGACTGGCGGTCGAACTGATCAGGATATCGGCTTCCGGCAGCGTGCCTTCGAGTTCGGACAGCGGCAGGCGAGCACCGCCGAACTGACTGGCCAGGTCCTGCGCACGTGTCACGTCACGATTGGCGACGAACAGCCGGCCTATGCCCTTGCCATGCAGGTGCTGCGCGACCAGCCGGATCGTCGAGCCGGCGCCGATCAGCAGGGCGGTGTGCTGGGAAAACGAGGAATAGAACTGGTTGGCGAGATTGACCGCGGCGTACGCCACGGACACCGGGCTGCCGCCGATCTCGGTGTCCCGTGCGGACCTTCTTGGCAACCGAGAACGTGTGCCGGAACACCCTGCCCAGGGACTGCCGGGCCGCACCGGCCTCTTCGGCGCGGCGAAACGCGTCCTTGAGCGGTCCCAGAATCTGCGGCTCGCCGAGGACCATGGAATCCAGGCCGCATGCAACGCGGAACAGGTGGCGCACGGCGCCGTCACCGTGCAGCGCAAACAGTGAACGCGCTGCCTGCGGGTTCAGGTCGCGATCGCGGCGCAGCCAGTCGCCCAGTGCGTCGAAACCGCCGTCGGTTGCCTCGACGTAAATCTCGGTGCGATTGCAGGTCGACATCACCACGGCCTCGTGGATCCCGTCCAGCGCAAGCAACTGCCCGAGCGCGGGGGAGAGTTCGCCGTCCGCATAGACGACCTGCTCACGTATTTCGACAGGTGCCGTGTTATGGTTCAGGCCGAGGATCTTCAGGGGCATTGCGGTTGGCAGGCGATCGGGTGAAAAACAGTGCGTATGATAAGCGAACTGATGACACAGTTGCTTGTCTGTGTTCTGAACCTCTGGAAATCAGGACGGGAGGGCCGGCCCCGCCGCGCCGTCCCGGCATCGACGAATGACGGACCAATCGACCGTGCAGCAACCCGGCGCGGCCTTGCATGCAGTCCCCGTGCGGCGGCTGCTCCCCGCCCTGGCAATGCTGGCATTCTGTGCCGTCCCGGCCTTCGCGGGCAATACGGATCGCGACGCGGCGGACGAGCACCTGCGTGCTGCGGAGCTGGCGCTGCAACGGCACGAGTACAAGCGGGCCGCCGTCGAGTACCGCCGGGCGGCGGAGCTGAGCGGCAGCGCCGAAACGGCCCGCCAGGCGACGCGTGTCGCTTACACCTACGGCTTTGACGAGGACGCCCTGGAAGCCGCCGGGCGCTGGACCGAACTGGACGAGGGCAGCGACGAGGCCCTGCTGTATCTCGCGCAGTTGCAGTTGCGCGTCGGCGACCTGCAGAAGGCACGCGGCAGCTTTCGCAAGCTGCTGGAGCGCAGCAAGGAGCCGGCCGACGAGCGCCTGCTCGCGCTGATGCCCATCCTGTCACAGGAAGATGCCGGCGATGCGTTCGAGCTGATGCGCCAGCTCGCCAGGCCCCACGCGAACTCCGCGGCGGCGAATTACGCGGTCGGGGTCATGGCGCTACAGGCGGATGATCACGAGGAAGCGGGCCGGCGCGCGAAGCGGGCAATGGAGCTGGACAAGGAATGGATCAAGCCACGCCTCCTTTATGCCCGTTCGCTGCTGCTTGCGGGTAGTACGGAAAAGGCGATCGACTACGCCGCGCGCATCGTGGGCGACGACCCGGACCCGGACCCCGAGGCGCGCCTCGAACTGGCGATCATGTACATGTCCGCAGGCCGCGACGATGACGCATTGAGCCAGGTGAACCAGATCCTGCTGGAGCAGCCGGCCCGTACGGATGCGTTGCGGCTGATGGCCATCATCAACTTTCGCCAGGAAAACCTGGACGCGGCGCGCGCGGATTTCCAGGACCTGTTGAGCAGCGGGCAATACACGATGGACGCGCTGTACTACCTGGCCCGCATCGCCGACTACCGCAGCGAGTACGAGCGCGCGCTCGCGCTGTACACGCAGGTCAACAGCGGCCAGCATGCCGTCATCTCGCAGCGGCGGGCCAGCGGCATCCTGGCGCGGGACGGCGAAATCGACGAGGCTCTGGATCACCTGCAGCGATTCGGCGAGCAGCACCCGAACCATGCCGTCGACATGGTACTGGCACAGGCGCAACTGCTGGCGTCGAATGGCGAGTACGAACGCTCGCTGGAAATCTACGACCGTGTGGCCTCGTACCGGCCGGACAGCGAGAGCGTGGTCCTGGGGCGCGCGGAGGTGCTGTTGCGGCTTGGTCGCGCCGACGCGGCAGTTGCTGCGTACCGCGAGGCTGTGGAGCGCTGGCCCGAGAGTGCGATGGCATTGAACGCGCTGGGCTATACGCTGACGTACCACGACGATGATTACGACGAGGCCGCGCGGCTTATCCGCAAGGCGCTGAAAAAGGAGCCCGGCAGCGCCGCGATCATCGACAGCCACGGCTGGGTGCTGTTCCGGCTCGGCAAGCACGAGGAAGCACTGGCCGAGCTCGAGCGCGCCTGGGCCATGATCCGCGATCCCGAAATCGGCGCGCACATCGTCGAGGTGTTGTGGGAACTTGGCCGCTGCGACGAAGCACGGGCGATGATGAAAGAGGCGGAAGAGCTCGATCCGGACCATCCGACGCTTCAGGACGTGCGTGAGCGGGTTCTCGGCGAGACCTGCTGAACGCGGCACGGCCGCGCTGTTGTGCCTGGTATTGCTCGGCGGCCGTGTCACGTTGCCGGATGCCGGGCTGCCGGACCTCGGCAGCTGGCCCGAACGCCGCCAGGCTCTCACGGCCATGGCAGACTGGGGATTCAGCGGCCGCGTGGCCGTCAGTGGCCGCGACGACGGTTTCAACGGCAACCTGCACTGGCAGCAGCGCCGCGACTATTTCGATGTCCGGGTCAGCGGCCCGCTGGGTGCCGGAACCGTGCGGATCAGCGGCGACAGCGACGGGATGACGGTGGTCGACGGCGACGGGCAGGTGCGCCGGCTGGACGACGCGGAACGTGACCTCGAACGCCTCTACGGCTGGCGCATTCCGGTGGCGAGCCTGCGTTACTGGGCACTGGGTGTCCCGGATCCGGACCTGCCGGCCACCACCGAGGTCGCTGACGATCGCCTGCGTGCATTGCGGCAGGCCGGCTGGAACGTGCGCTTCGGCGAATATCGCGACACCGGCGGGCAGGCCATGCCACGCCGGCTCACCGCGGAACGCGATGACGCGCGCGTGCGGCTGGTCATCGATCGCTGGACCTTTTACTGAGAGCGGTCGGACCCGTCACGGCGCGGCAGGCGCAGCATGTTGCGATTCGTTGACACCCGGGGTGGTGCGTGTCCACAATTGCGCGCGTCATACTGGCCAGTCTGCACGCCGTTTCGTGGCTTCGGGCCGGCCCGAACTCCTGGGTGTAGCCAAGTGGTAAGGCAACGGGTTTTGATCCCGTCATGCGCAGGTTCGAATCCTGCCACCCCAGCCAGTTTTCGTGCGGCGATTACGCGGGCGCCGCGCCGCAAAATACTCGAAAGGGGACTGTGACGGTCGGATCCGGCGGCCACCGCGATATTTTCGGGGAACGCCCACCCCGACCTGGCAAACGATATCGCGCGGGTGCTGCACGTACCTCTGGCCAAGGCGCTGGTGGGGCGCTTCAGCGACGGCGAAATCAACGTCGAGATTCTCGAGAATATCCGCGGGCGCGAAACCTTCATCATTCAGCCGACCTGCCCCCCGACCGCCGAAAACCTGATGGAATTGCTGGTCATGGTCGACGCGTGCAGTCGTGCCTCGGCATCGCGCATCACGGCCGTTATCCCCTATTTCGGGTTCGCCCGGCAGGACCGGCGGCCGCGCGCATCACGCGTCCCGATTACCGCCAAGCTGGTGGCCAAGCTCATCGGCGCGGCCGGCGTGGATCGCGTGCTGACCGTCGACCTGCACGCCGACCAGATCCAGGGGTTTTTCGATATCGCCGTTGACAACGTCTATGCATCGCCGGTGCTGCTGGGCGACGTCTGGAAACAGAAATACGACCCGATGGTCGTCGTGTCGCCGGATGTTGGCGGCGTCGTTCGTGCGCGGGCGCTGGCGAAGCGACTGGATGACGCCGAACTGGCAATCATCGACAAGCGTCGTCCACGGGCCAACCAGTCGGAGGTGATGAACATCATCGGCGACGTTCGGGGCCAAGGTCTGCGTGCTGATCGACGACATGGTCGATACCGCCGGCACGCTGTGCAATGCCGGCACTGCTCTCAAGGAACACGGTGCGCGCCGTGTCGTTGCCTACATCACGCACGCGGTACTCTCGGGCCCGGCGGTGTCCCGCATCAGCGAATCACAGATAGACGAAATCGTCGTCACCGACACCATTCCGCTGAACGAAGAGGCGCAGGCCTGCGCCAAGATCCGGCAGCTGTCGACGGCCGAACTCCTGGCCGAGACGATGCGTCGCATCAGCGACGAGGAATCGGTCAGCTCCCTCTACGTCGACTAGGAATCCACGCGGCAGGCGCGTCTTGCCGGCACGCCGGCCATCGGCTATGATTCGCGCCCCTGCCCGGACTGGTCGCGGTTCGGGCGTCATTATGATGCCTGATAAGGCATTTAAAAACAATCAGTTACCGGAGTATCCCCATGAGTCAGGATTTCGACCTGATTGCGGAGATCCGCCAGGACCAGGGCAAGGGTGCGAGCCGCCGCCTGCGTCACCAGGGCAAGGTTCCCGCAATCATCTACGGCGCAGGCCGTCCGCCGCGCGCGCTCGCGTTCGACCACAACAAGGTCCTGCAGCAGATGGACAACGAAGCGTTTTACTCCAGTGTCCTGACCGTCAAGGTTGGCGAGAAGAGCCAGGCCGCCATCGTAAAGGACGTGCAGCGGCACCCGTCGAAGAGGCAAATACTGCATATCGATTTGCAGCGGTACCGGTCA
>JAXHLH010000010.1:0-19941 GCA_034522415.1 Woeseiaceae bacterium | reverse complement strand
CAATTGCTAGGCTCCAGTACAGGTACATGTTGGCGCCCAGCCGGTCCGCTTCGCGCACGGAAGCCGCCCACGCGATCTCGGCCGAATCGCGATAAGCAATAACGACACCGGCCGCCACGGGCTGGCCCGCCATCGTGACCACGGTGACCGAGGCATTGTCCGGGAACCGGTCCAGGATCGCCTCGAACCAGCGTCGCGGGTAGACCGGTACGCCCAATTGCCGGTACATTCTCGGCAAATATCGGGTAGAACTGCGCGACGAGCTCCTTGCCGCCGGATCGGCTCTGCGCGCCCTCGCGCAACGGCCGCTTCGATCCGCGCCCGCAGCTTGGAGCCGAGCTGCTGCCACAGCGTATCCGGGTCGTCCGGCAGGTCGAGGTGCATGCAAATACGGTCGGTGCGCGCGGGCAGGTCCAAGCGTGTCCTGCGTGTGGCGCAGCTCCACGTGCCGCACGCCGAGTCGCCGGCCAGCGACTTGCAGTAATCCACGAGGCACTCGGCGCTTTCCGGCGAATCGGCAAGAACCCCGCCGTAGTTCAGGTACGGCATCGAGACGAGGAAGTCGCCGAACAGCAGGCTTTTCAGGCTGACCAGCGGCAGCACGCCGAGCAATTGCCGGCGTCGTCGCCGGACCGGGCAGCGATGTAGTAGGTCTCGCGGCCGAATACGCGCGCGATCACGTCGCGCCAGCCAGACAGGTGATAGGCGGTCGACTGCTCGTGCGCCTCGACGTAGGCGTCCCACGCCGACATGTCCCCGGGTTCGATCAGGCCGGCCTGCACGGCCTCACCCCTGCTTGCCGCAATAAATCGTGTCCATGCGGCCCCAGCGGAACGTCTGCAACAGGCGCACGAGCCGCGCTTCCATGCGGGACAGGTTGACGTAGTGGCGGAAGCGGGTTTTCAGCGGCACGCCGGGCACGCGCGGCTGCTCCGGGTCGATCTCCCACGGGTGGAAATAGAACACGGCCGGCATCTGCTCGCGCTCGCAGACGCGGCGGATCGCGTCGATCGAGTACGCCATCGGCAGCAGGCGGAAATAGCCGCCGCCGGCGCAGGGCCAGTTGCGGCCGAACTGGTTGATCGTCGTCGGCGGCACTTCGAGCGATGCCGTCCGTTCCGTAGCGGTACGGAAAGCGCGGTGCTGACGGCAGGCCGTAGTGATCGTGGCTGATCGGGAAGATGCTGGAGCTGTAGTCGTGGCCGGTCTCGCCGAGCACGTCGAGCGCCCACAGGTTGTCCTGGCCGATCGAGAAGCTTGGTGCGCGGTAGCCGCGTCACGCGCGTGCCCGGAGGCGTCCTCGAGGATCGCGCCGGGTTTCGCGTGACGTCTTCGCGGAACTGTTCCGGCGTCAGCGTCCAGATGCGGTCGTGGCCGTAGCCGTGGCTTGCGATCTCGTGGCCGGCATCGGCGATGCGGCGAATGACTTCGGGCATGCGCTCGCAAACCGAGCCCAGCGTGAAGAAGGTTGCCGTCGCATTGTTGTCGGCGAAGATCTGCAGGATGCGATCGACGTTCTGCCGGCAGGCGCGGCGGAATGTTCGGCCCAGTCGCTGCGCGGGGATGTGCGGCTCGAAGGCCGAGACCTGGAAGTAGTCCTCGACGTCGACGGTCATCGCGTTCGGCAGGTTCCTGCCGCGAAACGCCGCGGACTCGTCGATGAAGTCCGCCGTTACATCGGTGTCCGCGGGAGTGCCGGCGGACTCGCGCGCCGCGATGGCTGTGCGTGCCGCATGCGTCACAGGATCTCCGTCCGCAGGATCAGTTGGTACTGGTTCTCGGTGTAGTTGCGGAAACCGAAGCCGCCGCCCTGGGATTCTGCTTCCGAGCGTTGCGCGCGTGCCGTCAGCGTGAAGCGGCGCGACAGCCGGTACGAGGCATCGACGCCGAAGCGCGTCAGCTCTTCCTCGCTGCCGCCGCGGTCACGGTCGGCAATGTCGCCGGTCAGGCCGAGCGACAGCCTGGCGCCGGCGTCCCAGTCGATGCGCAGCGCGGCACCGCGGTAGGACTCGTCGGGGCGGGGGTCGCCTTCGAGCGTGAACGTTTCCTCCCGCTCCTCGTTGAACAGGCGCAGCGTGATCGATGTCTTGTTCAGCTCGATCGAGTTGAGCCATTCGGCGCGCTTGCGGACGAACTTGTTGTTGTTGTCGATGCGCGCCAGGAAATCGTCGAGGTTGTCGGTCTGCTGGATCGGCCGGCGGCCGGACAGCGCGTTGTTCTGCGTCGACGGATTTTCGCTGTACGTCAGCTCGGTGCGGCCGCGGCGCATCTCGTAGGCCAGCCGGCCGCGCAGCGATGTGCCGAAGCTGCGTTCGCCCGCGGCGATTTCGAGTTCGAGGCGCTCGTCCGGGTTGTAGGCAAAGCCCGCTTCCCAGAACGTGTCTTTCATGTCCGGCTCGAGGAAAGCATCGAACGGCGTCTCGACGCCGCCTGAGCCGAAGATGCGCAACCCGGCGCCGATCCAGTAGCCGAGTTCCGCCGATGCCTGCTGGTACTCCCACGGCAGCGCCTCGCCGTCGTAGTCGAGGCGCATGTACTGGTAGCGCAGCGCCCACGAGACGCCCTCGTTCTGATGGAGATTGTTGAACTGCAGCATGCCGGACTTCTCGTCGCTGTCGAGCGTACCGAGCGTGCCGAATTCGTCGAAGTTGGTTTGCCGGAACGTGCCCTGTGCCAGCATCTGCGCCGGGCCGATGCGTTCCTGCCAGCGCGGCGTGACGCTCCAGATGGCGGTATCAGTGCGCCGCGTCGTAATCGGGATGTTGCTGGTCGGGAAGCGGTTCTCGGCCGCATCGACGATCTGGAAATTGACGGCGCTGAAGTCGAGGAAGAAGCGGTCGCGCAGCAGCACGGTGTTGAGGGCCGCGTCGAGCACGTGGTAGACCTCGTCGGCGTCGGTGGTGTCCTCGTAGAACAGGGCCTGGGGCGCGTAGGTGATGTTGGCGTTGACGCGCTCGCTTTCCTTGGTGAGGTTGATTGTCGGGGAGACCTGGTAGACGGTTTCGGACTCCTCGAGGCCTTCATCGGCGAGGAAGATGTTGTCGGAGTGGATGGCGCTGAGGTCGAGGGAGACGGCGTATTGCCAGGGGTCGGCGGCGGCTGGGGTGGCGAGGGCGATGCGGCGACGATGGCGAAGACGACGGCGGCCAGCGCCGTCGGCGAGGTGGCGAAGCCGCCGTGGGGATCTCGCACCGATTGGCAGAGGGAGTGTCCGTGCGAGATCGCCACGTCGCTGCGCTCCTCGCGACGACGGGTCGTTCAGTGCGCTTTTTCTGCATCATCGCCTTTGTCTCCGTGAAATGGGTAATAGCCGTAGTCATCGCCGTAATAGCCGCTGCCGCGGGCCGTGCGTGACTTGTTCAGGATTGCGTTGATTGGTTTGTCGCGGTCCAGGGACGCCAGTGCCTGCAGCACCGACTCCTGCGTCGAGTAGCGGGCCTCGATGACCAGGACGATCTGGCCGACGTGCGCCGCGAACACGTGTGCCTCGTTCGTCACCAGTATCGGCGGCGTGTCGCAGAGGATCACGCGGTTGCGAAAGCGCGCGCTCAGTTCGTTGACGAACTGGGTCATGCGCCGGCTGGACAACAGTTCCGTCGCTTCCGAATGGCGCTGGCCCGCCGGCACGACGATGATGCCGTCGAGATCCGTCTGCAGCAGGATGTCCTCGATCGTGAGATTTTCATCGAGCAGGTAGTCCATCAAACCCGGCCGGTCCCCCAGCCCGAGGCTGCGGCTGATGCCGGAGCGCAGCACGTCGGCATCGACCAGCACCGCGCCGATATCGCGCTCGCGTGCGATGCTGCGCGCGAGGTTCACGGAGCAGAACGACTTGCCGGCGCCCGGCATCGCGCTCGCCATCATGACGACGTTCGCGTTCTCGCCGGTCGGCACGCCGGTTTCGAACGCGAGACTGATCACCGGGCGCTTGGCGCGGCGGAACTGCTCGGCGATGACTTCCTCGTCCGGCCCGGTCGGCCAGAAGCCGGACTCGGCCAGCTTGTCGCGGTCGATCTCGACGGTATTCGCGACCGGCCGGTCCTTGAAGTCCTCCGGCAGCACCGGCGTGATGGTGGTATCCGTCGAGCGGCGCTTGCGCTCGCGCAGTCCGCCGTTGACGCGCGGCGCGACGTTCGGTCCGTAACTGGCGACGAAGCGCTCCGCCTTCTCGCGCGTGACGGTGCTGGAATCCTTTTCCGCCGCACGCATCGCCTGCAGTGCTTTCTGTATTTTGCTCATTCAGTCATGGACTCTATAGCAGGGCGCGCAGGAGTTCCGATCCCGGGCCTGCGAAAACGGTAATCAGAACGTGCACTGTCACCGAGCACCAATGCGCCGCCCATCAGCAGCTGCGTATTGCGGCGCGCGGCTGCCATTTGGGCGTTGGTCTGCAGCAGACTCACGGACGTCAGCACCGGCAGGCCGGTCACCTCCGTCACCGAGCGCTTGCCGATGAACACCGGCTTGAGCTGGTTCAGCAGGAACGCGAGCGCGCCGCCGGCGCCGAGCGCGAACACGAGCACGGCACTCAGGAACAGCGGGCGGTTCGGGCCGGCGGGATTGGCATCGGCGTACGGCGGTTCGATGATGCGGAACTGCACTTCGTCAATGCTCTGCGCCATGCTGTCGCCGATGTTCGCGGTCTCGAGCTGCTGCACGAGCTGCTCGTATTTGCCCTTGACGATGTCGTAGTCGCGGTTTAAGCGGTTCAGTTCGGCCTCGACCTGCGGGATCGTGTCGACCTGGCGGCGCAGCGTCGCGACTTCGGCGGCCTGTTGCCGCTCCTCGGCGCGCAGCTCGGCGATTTCGACCTCGATGTTGCTGAGCTGGATGCGCATGTTCTGGTAGACGGGGTTCAGGTCCAGCGGGTTGGTCGACGACGGCTGCGCGGGGCGGTCCGGCTGTTCGGCGCGTTCGGCGGCCTGCTGCTCCTTCAGCATTTCGATCGTTGCCAGGATCTGGCCGATGCGCGGGTGCTTGTCCGTGTACTGCAGGCGCAGGACTTCGAGTTCCGATTCGAGCTGGCGGATTCTCGAGGACGCGAATCCGCTGCCGCCGCTTTCGCCGCCGCCCCCGACCGTCGACGGCATGATGCCGAAGACCGGCTCCTCCCCTTCGATCTGCCGCTGCAGTTCCTCCTTGCGCTCCTCGGCAACGCGCAGGCGCTGGCGCGTGTCACCGAGCGCGGCCTGCGCCGACTGCAGCTTGCCGAAGTAGTCGCCGCGCTGGTCCGGCATGAACTGCAGGTTGTCGCGCTTGAACTGCGCCAGCTTGTCCTCGGCGTCGGTCAGGCGTTGTTCGTACTCGGCGATCTGGCGCTCCAGGAACGACTGCGCGCGGACGGAATCCGTGCGGTCGGCGCCGAGCGAGCGTTCGACGAAGGTATCGACCAGCGACTGCACGACGCGCTCGGCCTTGGCGCGCTCGGGATGCTGGAACGAGATCGTGAACACCTGGTCGCGCGAGCCGGCAACGCTGATCTGGCGCTGCAGCGACGTCACGAGGTTCTCGAATTGCTGCGGCGTTTCGACCTTGAGGTCCAGGTCCGTGGCGCGCGCGACCTCGGCAACATTGGGCCGGCTCAGCATTTCGCGCGTGACGACGTTGACTTCGGACATGACGTCGTTCGACACGGCGATGTTCTGCAACAGCTTGCGCACGACGCTGTCGGTGTCGACGTAGACGCGCGCGTCGGCTTCGTAGACGTCGGGCATCGAGTAGACGAAGAACCAGCCGACGCCGCAGATCAGCCACGCGAGGCCCATCGCCAGCCAGCGAAAACGCCACATGCCGCGGGCATGGGTGAAGACCATGGTCAGCATGTCCTGGAGGACGGAGTTGGTTGCGCGTTGTTGGTCCATTTACGTTATACCTGTCATCGCGAGGAGCCGCAGGCGACGCTGCGCGACACTCGCGGATGCCAGCCACAGGCTGCCGTGGCAGATCTGGTTCGCGATACCGCCTCTGCCAACGGCGTGCGAGGTTGCCACGGCGGCTGCGCCGCCTCGCAACGACGGCGCGCGGCTACGCCGCCTCGCAATGACGGTCTTCAAAAGAACGACTCCGGAATAATCAACACATCCCCCGGCATCATACGAATGTTCTGTTCGATATCCCCGTCATTCAGCAAGGTCCTGCAGCGCGCACGCGGATGCTGACTTTTTCGCCGTCCACCTCGCGCACGACCTTGCGCCCGGTTGCCGGAGGCGAACTCGGACAGGCCGCCGACCTGGATCATGACGTCGAGGAGTGTCATGCCTTCACGATAGTTCAGGGATTGCGGCTCGGCCGCCTGGCCGACCACGCGTACCTGGCGCTCGAACTCGCCGACGAAGCTCTGCACGATGACGGTGACGGTCGGCGAGCGCACGTATTCCGACAGCACCTCCTCGATGGAGCGCGCCAGCTGCGTCGGCGTCTGGCCGGCGGCCTGCAGGTCCTCGACCAGTGGCGTAGAGATGGCGCCATCCGGGCGAACCTGCACGCTGGTCGTCAGGTCGTCGTGTCCCCAGACGAACACGTTCAGCCCGTCGCCGGCACCGATGACGTATTCGCTTTGCTCGGTTGTCTCCGCGGCCGCCTCTGCCGAAATTGTCGGCATGCCACCGCCGCAGCCGGCCAGCGCCGCGCATGCAAGCACAGCCGCGATTCGAGTCAAAAAGTTCATCAACTACCTCTGTTCCACACGTTCATTCGTTCTTCCCGGCACCGCGACCGCTACAGCCGCTCCAGCAGCAGCCTCGGCGTCGCCGCGCTCGGCGAACTCCGCGCTGCCGGCGACGAGCTCGCCGAGTATCGTGCGCGCTTCCTCCGTGTTGCCCGACTCGGCCAGGCCGACCGCCAGGGTGATAACGGATGGTCGCGCGGCCGTCCGACAACTCGACCGCGCGCCGCAGCAGGTCGACACCCTCGTCCAGCGAGCCGTTGCTTACCAGTATCCAGCCCAGCGTATCGGCGACCGACCCGTTGTCCGGGGCCGCCTCGTACGCACGCCTGGCAAGCGCTTCCGCGCGGCTGTCGCCGCTCGTGAAGTATAGCCACGCCAGGTTGTTCAGTGCCGTGAAGTTGTCGGGGTTTTGGCGCAGCACCGCCTCGTATTCCGTGGCCGCCCCTCGTCGTTGCCGCTGGTCTGGTAGTGCTGCGCCAGCGCCAGGCGTGCCGTTTCGTTGTCCGGGTTCTGCTCGAGGAATCGCTCGAGCGGCCTCTCGGCCGGGTCCACGTTATTGGCGCGCCGCAGCGTGAAAGCGCGGCCGGCGATTCTCGCACTCATCCGCTTGTCCAGCGCGCGCTCGAATTGCGCGGCACCCTCCGTGGCATTGCCGTTTCGAAAATGGATCTCGCCGAGGAGAACGTGCGGCATTTCGCTGTCGGGGAACTGCTGCATCAGCTCCTCGCCCATGCGGATAGCGCGATCGACGTCGCCGGCGCTCGCGGTCATGGCCGCGATCTGCAGTGACGCCCGCAGGTCCGGTTCGCCACGGGACTCGACCCGCTCCAGCGTACTTGCGGCCTCGCTCTGCTGCCCCGCCCGTAACTGTGCCCGGGCATAGCTGAGCGAGTAGGCCGTGTTGTCCGGGTCGAGTTCCGTCGCGCGCCGGTAGCTCTCCAGCGCGCCCCGCTCATCGCCCTGGCCTTCCAGGGCGGCACCCAGCACGGCGTGGGCTTGCGCGGACTGCGGGGCGATCGTTACCGCTTCCGTGGCCACGGCCTCGGCGTTCTCGAAATCCTCCGTGGCCAGGTATTGCCGCGCCAGCATCGTCCGCGCCATGGCATTGTCCGCGGCCGCCGCCCGGGCCTTTTCCAGCCACTCGATCGAGCGCTCCCGGTTGCCGTCGGCCGCCTCGACCATCCCCAGCGCGATCATCGCGCCCGCATCGTCGGGCGCGGCGTCGAGCACGGTCGAAAAACGCCCGCGCGCGGCGTCGTAATCCCCTTGCGACGCGGCCATGCGCCCCAGGTTGAGCAGCGCCGTGCGGTTGCCGGCTTCGATAGCCAGCGCCGCGTCGAACTCGGCGCGCGCCGCATCGTCGTTGTCCATCGCCAGGTAGATGCCGCCCAGCATGTTGCGCAGGCGGGCGTCATCCGGGTGGTCGGCGATCATGGCGCGTGCGGCGGCGATGGCCGCCTCGAAATCATCGGCGCGCACGCGCGACATCACCCCCAGCATGTCGCGCCGGTAGGCGTCGGCCTCGGTCGTGTCCGTCCCGGCGGCCAGGATCGCTTCCGCGGCCGCCACGTCGCCGGCGGCGAGATAGGCGGCCGCGAGGTCGAGTTGCAGCGCCGAATTGGTCGGTTCCTGGTCGACGCGGCGCTTGAGCAGCTCGGTCGCCGCGTCGTAGTCGCCGGCCGCCATGTTGGCGCGCGCCGCCATCGCGAGCGATTGCGAGTCCACCGCTTCGCCGGCCAGCAGGGGTTGCAGGATCGCGGAGGCCGCGTCGGCGTTGTTCTGGCGCATGCGGGTCTCGGCCAGCAGGCGGCGGGCGTCCGCATTGTCGGGCGACGCCGGCGACGGCCGCGGACAGGTACATGTCGGCCTGCGAGAGATTGCCGCGGCTCAGGTGCACGGCGCCGAGCAGGACCTGCGCCGGCCGGAAATTCTCGGAGGCGCGCAGTACGGTCTGCAGGTGATCCTGGGCCGCCTCCCAGTCCCGGTTGACGTAGGCCAGCCGCCCCTGCAGGAAGCGCGTGCGGATGTCATCGGGCGCAATTGCCGCCAGCCGCTCCAGCGCGTCGGCCGCGCCGTCCACGTCATTGCGGGCCAGGCGCGCCTCGACGAGGCCGCGGACGGCCGCGGCTTCGCGGTCGGCGTCACCCTGCGCTGCCGCGAGTTCCGCCGCTTTCGCGAAATCGGCTTCGGCCCGCCGGGCATTGCGCATGCCCATGTGCATCGTGGCCGACGTCAGCCACGCGGGCACGTAGTCCGCGTCGATGCCGCGCACCTCGTCGAGCGTCGCGCGCGCCTGCTCGTAACGCTCTTCGGCCAGGTAGGTCGAACACGATGCCGAGCATGGCCTGCAGGTCGCGGTCGTCGGCGGCCAGCACCGCCTGGTACAGCTCGCGGGCCTCGACCGTGTTGCCGAGACCGAGGTGCGCTTCCGCGCGCAGGCGCATGACCACCACCGGCTCGTCCGCGGCCGCCTGCACCTCGGGCGTCAGTTCGTCGAGAAGCTGTTGATGCTGCTGTTGGGCCAGCAGCAGCCGGCCGAGATCCACGGCGACACGGCCTTTGGGGACGCCCAGCTCGATGGCGCGCCGCAGTTCCTTGTCCGCCGAGCCCAGGTCGCCGATCTCCAGCGCGGCACGGCCGAGCAACAGGCGGGCCTCGGCGTTGTCCGGTTCGGCCTGCAGGACGCTGCGGGCGTCGATGGCCGCGGCACGGAATTCGCCGTCGGTGTAGGCGGTCTGGCCGCGCGCGAGGCGTTCCTCGGCGCTCAGCCCGCAGGCAACCAGCAACAGCAGTGCGAACAACCCGGTGAACGACAGAACAGGGGGTCGGGCGAGACGAACTCGGGTGTTCAGCATGGCGAAAATCCGTTTAAATCCGTCGATCGCGATTGTATTCTGAAAGCGTTGTTTTTTCAGCAAAACCTCGGTCAGCATTCCAGACCGATCAGCCCTCCGCCGTCGCCCTGGGCCCTTGCCCCGAACCGCCGGCCGCCGCACCGTCGCCGCGCGCCATGGAACTGGCGGATTCTACACGAGCCGCCCGTCCCGACAGGGGTTCCACCGTCGGTATTCGGCAATCTGTGACGGCAATCACAAGCACGCGGCGTACGCTCGCACATTCCGCTCCGGCGGCGGCTCGCAAAGGCTCGAACTGGCGCCTGCACGCTCTACAAGACGATGCCGATGACGACATAACGCGCGCGTTTGCGCGGCCCGGAAACAACAAAGCCTCGCGGAGCGAGGCTTTGCCGGTCGGACTGTGTCGGATACGGGTCAGGCGTGGCGACGCCGGCTGAGTGCCAGGCCCAGCAATCCGAGGCCCAGCAGCCCCAGCGTCGCGGGTTCCGGTACTTTGCGCACCAGCCGCACGTCGTCGAGGTAGACGCCGTAGGAGTTCAGGGCGTTTTCGCTCAGGTCGCCAAAGGTCAGCGTGGTCATTGCCGAGGACGCCGTCACGTCGAAGCTGTAGACGGTCCAGTTGGGCGTGAAATCCGGTGCCGCCATGTTGAACAGCTCGTCGCCGCCCCACGTGACGCGCATGACGTTGTCCGTCTCGAATGCTGGTTCCGGGACGCGCCGCGAACGCGAAGCTCAGCGTGTACTCGTGGCCGGCGACCGTATACACGTCCTGGCCGATCGTCGACGGCTCGGTGCTGTCCAGTTCGACGAACTGCTCGCCTTCGTAGGGCGTGCCCGCGACGTTGTTCTGGATTTCGATGTCGCCGATACCGTCGACCAGGTACCAGCCCGGGATCACGTCGTACAGCGACCAGGTGCCGTTCGCCAGCTCCGGGTCCTCGAAGCCGCCGTTCTCGATCAGGTCGGCGTTCGCGGGCAAGGCCGCACCGAGGAGAAACAGCGCGGCGGTCAGTCGTGCGATCGGTTGGATATTCATGGCGGATCGTCCTGTGATGAACCGGCGGCCCATCTTTCTGTGTCTATGGGCAATAAAAAGCAAGAACAGTGCCAACCGCGGTAATCTGTCCTGATTCAGGAAGTTAGGGCAGGCATAGGATTTCGAAATGTTCTGATTGTAAAGATTATCGACGTATAAGGTCCGTTCCGGTCACGGCTGCACCATGCCAGCCATGCGCGGCCGCGGCGCGCGCCGGCCGCGCCGCGCACGTCACTCCGTGCTTCGGAAACGCCAGCACGAACGTCGTGCCCTTGCCCGGCGCTGACCGCACCTTCAGGTCGCCGCCCAGGCTGCGGGCGAACTCCCGGGCCTGGTAGACGCCGATGCCCATGCCCTGGCTGCCCTTGGTCGAGTCGAACGGCCGGAACAGCCGGTCGCGGATGAATTCGGGCGTCATGCCGGCCCCGGTATCCGCCACGGTCACCTCGACCCGACCGTTCTCGCGGCGGGCCGAAACGCGGACGCTGCCCTCGGCCGGCGTGGCGTCCTGCGCGTTGCGGATGAGATGGGTCAGCACCATGACGAAGCGGTCGACATCCACCTCCAGTTCGATGTCGGATTCGCCGATGTCGATCTCCGGTTCGGGCGCGCGGCCGGCACAGCGGTCGGCGGCGGCCGAGATCAGGAACTTGAGCAGCGTCTTTTTCAGTTTCGGCGCGTCCTCGCGGCGCTCGAGCTGCGTCATGACGCGCTTCATGCGGGTGACGGAGCTCGCAATCGTCTGCATCGCGTCGTCGACGAACTCGGGATTGCGTTTGTGCCGCTCCGCGTTCTTGACGATCAGCGACTGCTGCGCGATGAGGTTGTTCAGGTCGTGCATCAGGAACGCGGTCAGTCGATTGTAGGCCTCGAACTGCTGCGCTTCGGCCAGCAGGTTGTCCGAGTGCTCCTGCGCCAGGTGCACGGCCAGGTGATGGCCGACCGTCTTCAACAGGTCGCGGTCCTCGTAATTCAGCTTCAATGGACCATCGGCCCTGTCGAGCAGCACGAGCCCGAGCACGTAATGGCGACTGGCCAGCGGCACGATGAGCCAGGCCGTCTCGCTGCCCGCCAGCCAGTCCGGCAGCGGCACGTTGTCGTAAAGCTCCGGGTTGCGGCGGTACTCCTCCAGGTCGAACAGCCAGTGGTTCTTTTCGATGAACAGCGCCAGCGGCTCGTCCAGCGGGATGGCGGGCACGTCGAAGTCCGGCCTGGAGGACGAGGCCGGGCGCAGACTCGCGCGCGGTCTCGTCGCGCAGCCACAGCACGCCGCTCGGCTCTCGACGATCTGCGCCAGTGCCTTGATAACGATCTGGCGCGTAGAGCTGTCCTCGAACTCGGCCAGCGTTGCGATCAGCCTGAGCCACTCCTCCCGGTAGTCGTACTTGTTGCGGAAGAAGTGCTTGCTCAGGAAGACCTTGAGCCGGGCGCGCAGCTTGTTGGAAAACAGCAGCGTCGCAAGCACGAGGCCGGCCCCGACGAAGAACACGACCTGCAGCAGCCCGGCCCAGTCGCCGCCGTACAGCAGGATGGCATAGCCGCCGGCACTCATCAGCAACAGGTAGACGCCGACCGCCACCAGCGTCGTCGTGTAGAAGACGACATGGCGCGAGACGAAAATGTCGAGGTCCCACTGTTCGTTGCGGCGCGCCGCGATCGCGATCAACGGTACGAACAGGATGTTGACGACGCCGCGCGCGCTCCAGACGGCCTCGTCGATGCCGCCGAACAGCACGCCCTGCGAATACAGGAACAGGTCGTAGGCAAACAGGCCGCCGAGGCCCAGCGCCAGTGTCTTGATGTTCCAGCGCGCGCTGGCCGTGGAGTTGCGGTAGAGCTGCTCGATCAGGATGAGGCCCGCGAGCGCGAGTACCAGTCCGCCGGGAATCAGTACCCGGCCGAAACTGACGGGCGAATCGAAGAACCGTTGTGCGACCCAGATGCCGAAGCCCGCAAGCAACATGGCGATCCAGACGAACTGGAAGACGAGGCCCGAGACTGCGGTCGACACCGCGCTTGACGTCCAGCCTGACGAGAAAGGCGATCCACAGGCCCGAGATGCAATACCTCCGCCGTGTGAGGAGCAGCGGCGGCACCGGCGTCGCACCGGTCTGCACGCCCAGCGTAAAGGCCCAGGCGGCACTCACGACACAGGCCGCGATCATCAACCGCCCGATGCGCCCGCCCCGCCAGCTCACGACCGACAGCACACTGACGATCGTGTACAACAACCCGACGACGGCATAACCGAACGCACCGAGATACGTCATGGATTCCCTCCCCCGGGGCGGATGCATGGACCACGGCCCCAGCGGGCGAGCATAGCATCCCGCGTTATTGCACAGCGCCAGATCGACGCAGGATGTGCCACGCGCACGCCTGCGGCGGCCTCGGCAAACACGGGGCTTTCGCGAGGAGCGCAGTTCCTCGTCATCACCGAGGTGCGCAGTACCCCGTCATCACGAGGAGCGCAGCGACGTGGTGATCTCGCGACCTTGTATCGGTGCCCCGAGTCAGGCGGCCTCCGCCCCTCTTACCCCAAAGCACCACCTCCACCGTCTGCAGGATAATCATCAAATCCAGCATCAAGCTCTGGTTCTTGACGTAGTACAGATCGTACTGCAGCTTCTCCATCGCGTCTTCCTCGTTCGCGCCGTACGCATACCGCAACTGCGCCCAGCCGGTGACACCGGGATTCACGACGTGGCGCTCGGCGTAATCACGGAATCGATTCCTTCAAACTCTCGACAAACTCCGGCCGCTCCGGGCGCGGCCCGACCAGGCTCATCTGCCCTCGCAGCACGTTGAATACCTGCGGCAACTCGTCGAGGCGCATCTTGCGAAGAAATCCGCCAACGCGAGTGACACGATCATCGTCTTTAGCCGCCCAGACGGCACGCCCGTCCGCCTCGGCATTGACCAGCATGCTGCGAAACTTCAGCAGTTTGAACAGGTGATTGTTGCGGCCAACGCGCCGCTGGCGATAGAAGATCGGCGCCCGCGGGCCGTCCTCGATCTTGATGGCCAGTGCGATCAGCAGCACGATCGGCCAGGTCACCAGGATCAGCAGCCCACTGGCGAGAATATCGACCACGCGCTTGTTGAAACTGCGGATCCGCGACATGCGGAAACCGGGCGAGAAAATGAGCCAGCCGGGATTGACCAGGTCGACGCGAATCTTGCCCGTCTCCCGCTCGAGAAACTCGAGCAGGTCGATGACCTCGATGCCCTGCAGCCGGCAATCCAGCAGGTCGCGAATGGGCAGGTTGCCGCGCCGGTCGTCCATCGCCACGACGATCTCGTCGGCTTCGCGCTCCGCCGCGAGTTCGGCGATGGACGTGCCGTTCAGTTCGAGCGCATCGGTGTCTTCCAGCCGCTGGTCCCCCTTGGCAACGATCCTGCCGACGACCTTGAACCCGCGCCGGTCGGCGCGCCGCCGCAGGTCCGAAATGCTTTGTGCACGGTTACCCGCCCCGTAGATCAGCGACTTGCGCCGGAATATATTTTCATCGACGTTGTGAACGAAATACAGGCGGACGATCAGCAACAGGACCAGCGTGTAGCCGATCGCGATAAGCGCGGCCTCGCGATCCAGGTTGACCGAGGGAATGCCGTAAAACACGACACCCAGTGCCAGCGAACCCGAGCCAATCGCAACCAGCACGCGCACGGCCGCCTCGCGATAGTAGATACGCTGGTGAAACTGGTAGAGCCCCATCGCGATCAGGCTCGCGAGCATGACAATCGTCACGATCAGCGCCCGCGGCGCCAGGGATCCGGAGCGCTGCTCGAAGGTGGCAATGTCGCCGGCAATAACGAGTGCCGCCACGTACACCGACGAGAAGACGATCAGCGACTCCACGGCGCCGAGTATCAGCAGCGGCGTGCGTACGAAATTATTCAGCGTCCATGCGGGCATGTGTTTACGTCGGGGAAAGCGAAGGCCCTCGTGCAGGGCCGGAGATTGTACGTGATCAATATTGCTATTCTAAGTCGCCGGGTATCCCCAAGCCCCTGTTTTTCGCGCTCAATTTGACATTGTAAGGGCCGGCCGCCCGACCGGGCGTGATCTTCATCTCATTGTGGGCCCGAATCCGGCGGCGCCGGTTGTAAAAATCCGTCCTGTGCAACGACATCGGCCCGCCGGGGCCGTAGACTACGCGCATTTCCGAAACCCACGAACCCGGCAAGCACGAGGACAACTGTTGAAAAAAGTTCACCTGATCGCCGCCGCCCGCCCCAACTTCATGAAGGTCGCGCCGCTCTACCATGCCCTGGAGAAGACCGACTGGTGCAAGACCCGCATCGTGCACACCGGCCAGCACTACGACGTCAACATGTCGGACGTGTTCTTCCGGGACCTGCAGTTGCCGAAGCCGCATTTCCACCTGAACGTCGGCAGCGGCAGCCATGCCGAGCAGACCGGCGGCGTAATGATTGCGTATGAAAAGGTCTGCCTGGAGGACAAGCCCGACTGCATCGTCGTCGTCGGCGATGTCAATTCCACGGCTGCGTGCTCGATGGTCGGCGCCAAGCTGTGGATCCCGGTCGTGCACCTCGAGGCCGGGCTGCGCAGCGGCGACCGCTCCATGCCGGAGGAAATCAACCGGCTCGTTACCGACGCGATTGCCGACGTGCTGTGGACGCCATCGGAGGACGCCGACGAGAACCTGGCACGAGAGGGCGTGCCGGCCGACAAGATCGACCGCATCGGCAACATCATGATCGATTCGTTCGAGATGCTGCGCGAGCGTATCGAGGCGTCCGACGCGCGCGACCGGCTCGGGCTTGACGTCGGGCGAATACGCGCTTGTGACGTTGCACCGGCCGTCGAATGTCGATGCGCTCGAAACACTGCAACCGATCGTCGATGCGTTGCAGTCGATCGCGGACCGGATGCCGGTCGTGTTCGTCGCGCATCCGCGCACGATCAAGAGCCTGAAGAGTTTCGGCCTGCACGACCCGCTGTCGGCCGCTAACAACGTCACGCTGCTCGAGCCGCTGGCCTACGTCGATTTCATGAACGTCGTTACCGGCGCGGGCGCCGTCATCACCGATTCCGGCGGCCTGCAGGAAGAAACGACCTACCTCGGCATTCCGTGCCTGACATTGCGCGAGAACACGGAGCGGCCGGTGACGGTCACGCTCGGTACCAACCGGCTGGTGCGCGCCGAAACACTGCATGAAGAACTGAACCGGGTACTCGCCGGGGACTGGCCGAAGGGCGAGCGCCCGCCGCTGTGGGACGGCCACGCCGCGGACCGCGCCGTCGAGTCGCTGGCGCGGCAGACTCGGCGGCAGCCGAAGCGATAAGGGCTATGACGGTTCCGGTCGGAATGCGCTGGCTGATAACGGCCGGCCTTCGTCGCACTGATCGTCGTCCTGTCCGTCACGCCCGGCCAGGCACGCAGCGGCGACTACCGGCTTCGTCTGGCTGGTCGCCGTCGACGCCGCCCCCGGTTCAGAAACTGATGCACCTGGTCGTCTACGCGACTGCTCGGCCGCACTGTGGACCTGGACCCTCGCCGGCATCGCATCACGGCCGCTTGCGCCTCGTCGCTCGCCTTCACGCTCACCGTCGGCGCTTGGCAGGCGTCCTCGAGTGGCGCCAGACCCAGGTCCCCGGCCGCTTCGGCACGCCTGGCGGACGTGCTGCTCAACGCCGTCGGTGCTGCCATTGGAATTTTTCGCCGCACTGGTGCTGCTTCGAGACACGTCCGTCGGCCACCGGTATTACGCTCGGAACAATTCATATCGCAGGAGCGATTTACCGCAGGAGCGATTTACCGCAGGAGCGATTTTATCGGCAGGAGCATTTATCGTAGGAGCGGCTTCCAGCCGCGACCAAACGCCTGGCAGTAATCCCACGGCCAACGCGCTCACGCTCTACACAGCAGTCGCCGGAATAAAAAGGGCGCTGTCAACCAGCACCCCTCACAGTCTTTCGTTCGAAACCGAAGTTTCAGACAGCGCGGCGACGGTAATCGCGGGCCAGCCCGGATGCCAACCAGCCCAAGGCCCAGCAGCGCCAGCGTGCCGGGCTCCCGGCAACGGCTCGGACCTTGCAGCTCGCCGCCTGGCCAACGGTTGCGGAACACAGTGGTTGAGTTACCGATACCTATTTCGGCAACGTTTTCGAACGCGACGCTCAGGTACGTACCGTCATCAGATCGTGATCAGCGGGCTGTTCCCACGTAAGAGTGCGACCACCGACAACGCCGAAGAATGCTGAAAAAACTGCCACTACCGGATGCTGAAGACAGAGCATCCGGTTCATTCAACGCCGATATTGCATCGATCGCGAAGTCGCCTCCACCTAATCCGCCGACGCTGAATTGAAAAAGTCGAACGTCCACTCAGTGCCAACGTCAACTAATGCACTGGCGGCATCAAGTCCGTCCGACAGCTGCGTGGAGACACTGCAAAAAAGATCGCAGTCCTTTTCAACATCAACTGACGAACCATCCGAGGTCGGGTCGACCAGGATAGGATCCGCCTGTGCGGCACCAATGCCGAAGAGCAAAAATGCTGCTATCGACGTGATCTTGTGATTGATTTTTTCATAGCGTATATCTCATTCTGGAGATCTGGAAATTGCGTTGTTTATGTTAGAAGCAAGCAAGGATAATGCCAAAACAAGAAACGCTTTATTTATCTTTTACGTGGAGGCGGCCAAGCACTCGGCGGCCCCGGTCTTGGAGGTCGGCTGCGGCACGGGGCGGATACTGATCCCCACGGCCCGCGCCGGCATCCAGATCGTCGGCTTCGATCTGTCGGAGCATATGCTGTCGGTGTGCCGCGATCCGACTGTCCCGCGAGCCGCAGGAGGTTCGGTCGCGCGTACGCCTGGTCAAGGGCGACATGCGCTGCTCTTGACTGGGTCAAACCTTCTCATTGGTGACGATACCGTTTCGACCCTTTCAGCATCTACTCACGGTGGAGGACCAACTCGCCTGTCGACGTCCATCCACCGCCACCTGGTGCCTGGGCAAACTGGTCTTCTACATCTTTCGCTTCCGTCGCTTGATCTGCTCGTGGCAGACAACCTTGGGGAGGAGATCGGGGACGAGCCGGCCTTCACGCTGCCCGACGGTCGACGCGTCGTGCGCCGGGGCAGAACTGTCTCTCGCGACCGCTTCAAGCAGATCACCCACGTCGAGATGATCTACTACGTCACGCATCCTGACGGCAGCGAGGAGCGGCTGCTGCACGCCTTTCCCATGCGCTACCTGTTCCGCTTCGAGGCCGAGCACCTCCTGGCGCGGGCCGGCTTCGCGGTGGAGGCACTGTACGGCGACTTCGACAAAAGCCCCTACGGCGCGACCTACCCGGGAGAGCTGATCTTTGTGGCGACCGTGGCGGACAGCTAGGATTGGCGAGAGCGCGGGCACGGGTCGCGGGGAATGCAGAGCTCTCGTCTCAAGCACCGAGCCTTCTGTCGTGCTCGTCGTCCTGGTCATTGGCGCCACCACACAGCATTTCGGCGTCCCCCTGTTTGGCCGCATCTTTGATCCGCGGGACTATTTGGCGTTCGCTGCCGGGGTAGGGATTGGGGTGGGACTGGAGAGGGTGGGATAGGCTAAGGGGGCTCGAGCAAGAGAGGATTCTTCCGGTTCCTAGAAGAGTAGCGACCCTTATTCCCGATTCTCCAATATCAATGTCTACTGTATCAAGCCTGGCTGCCGGACGGCTTGCGAGGGGCCATATCGGACTCAATTATTAAGCCCGCAGCACGTAATGCCCCCAACCCTTCCGATAGCCGGACTCAAACTCCTCTAGATAAGGGAATCAAGAACCAGAGTCCGTAACGACCACATGCTTCACCCAAAAGGCAATGTCCTCAAGAGAGATATGACCCTTGGCAATCTCAAGGGCCATATCTCGGATTTCATCAGATTCGAGAGAAGGCAACGATACAGAGAGAAACCGTTCATCCTCAAGAAAACGAGGCAACACATGACACCCGTCCTTTTGTTTCCATCAAGAAGGGGTGAGATGTACTATATAGTAAGCGCAGAAAGCTGCCTTCTGAAACGACGTTTCGTATATCGTTGGCCATAAAGACAACCACTTACTTTATCGACGAGGTAATCTAGAGAGCCTTCCTCGTGTTCCAGACCAGCCATTGCCGCCAGACCACCGTCGTGTCGAATGACTTTATTTATCAGTCTGATCTCGGACCGAATAATGGAGTTGAACACCGCGAAGATCCTCCCAGCAACCGGAAACCGCCAGATTTCTGCATTATTTGCCTTCTGCATATTCGGCGTTATCGGGGTTCAGAAAGTTGGCAATGACACGCGATGATATTGGGTTTACCGTTATACCTATGACTGCCAACTTGATACCCGGCGGTGCCGCCATTCGACAACTGTCCAGTTCGACTTGTACATGGTCCTCCTTCACCGTTGCGTCATTAGCGATCTTGCGTTGATCCACTGAAGTCGGTGGAAGGGGTCGAATACGCGACGTGATCACCTTGTGACGAGAACGGTTGGCAACCCCATTTGTATTTCGGAAAACGAAAATCAGCCCATTTATGAAAAAATTGCCGTTGAACTGCATTTGGAGGACAAGAGATCGTACTTTATCTGTTGCTCCGGATTCTCCGTACCGATATCCCATAGTTTCCGAACGACTTTCATATCTCCACCAACAGTGCAACCTATCATATCACGTTTGTGAGCAATCCGTTCTTTTCGAATTAAAAGCTCGTAGGTTATACCGGAATACCGGCCTCGCTCATCATCTTGATAACCATTGACGTGAAACGCGATCGGATACCAATCGTCAGGAGCATTCTCCTCATAATCAGGATACTCGCTTCCGAGTCTTCAAATAATCGGTAAACCCATCGCATATGTCCACAAGACCCATTTCGGCCACAGCAGGTCGATTGCGCTCAAATTGCTTTATATGATAGTAGATACTTCTTTTTGTTCATGATCTGTTCAATACTCCCAGAGCGAAATTCTCTGCGATAGGGAAAAGCTTTTGTGTATATGAAGACGCTGAATAGGGGACAGAGATCTGGGGAAGTTCCATCTCTCGACCAGATATGCGTTCCTTACAATGTGGACACTCGAATCCGGCCTCTTCTACCGAGACCGTAATGAGCTTTGAGCAGTAATAGACAGACCTTATCTGCGCGACAATAATCTGATTTGGAACTCGTAACGCAACTATCAAGCTCAACCAAGTACTCCCAGATACTAACCCAATATCACTACAGTCCCATAGTAACCAACCAACCACTGACTGTCAAGAATGCTATGGTCTGGAAACTGCGGTCTGCCACCCCGGTGCCGATGCTTTTGCCGGGATCGCAATCTATCACGCTCCCTTCAAAGTCGTATCCAATGGTGCATATGCAAGGTCGC